>NZ_JBVTQX010000002.1:0-665488 GCF_055755235.1 Alteromonas sp. R7
GGCGCGTGTGGAAGGATTCGAACCTCCGACCGCCTGGTTCGTAGCCAGGTACTCTATCCAGCTGAGCTACACACGCGTAAACTTGTGTACTTTTGAATTCTACCTCAAAAGGTGGCGCTTTAAAATAAGTGGCGCGTGTGGAAGGATTCGAACCTCCGACCGCCTGGTTCGTAGCCAGGTACTCTATCCAGCTGAGCTACACACGCGCAAAACTTGTTGTTGGCCGTCACTGCCAACGAATAATGGCGGAGAGGGAGGGATTCGAACCCTCGATACGCGTATATGCGTATGGTTCCTTAGCAGGGAACTGGTTTCAGCCACTCACCCACCTCTCCTTGACTGCGGGGTGCATTTTACGGATTCATTGGCCTGAGTCAAACCTTTTTTATAAAGAAATTGTTCACCCGCTGCCATTTTAAACGATTCGAGCAAAAAACCAGTAATTTGTTCGCAATACAAGCAATTAAACCGAATTTTATTTAACGATGCTCGTTAATTTGCATTTGAATATGCGCAGCTTCATTGCAGTTTTAACTGACCCGCCTTAATAATTTAGTCAATTTTTCAAAAATAATATCAAAAAGTTTTGAATTTATTTGTTCAAAACCAAGTACGCTGATTCGTATTACTTACTTAAGTTATTTAAAAACGCTCCAAAACCTCGAATAAAGCGCTAAATATCTCGATGTAAAAACCGTCCAACCAGAAGGCATAGTACAAGAAAAAAGCTGTGCACGACCCAGAAAATTAACTAGCTCGTTAGCGCAAGACATCACAGCGTCATTTCTGTCGAAATAGACCAGAAACAATAGACTTGCGCTAAAGCCCGATAAGATTTACTCACTTAAAACAAAAAAGGCCAGCGTAAGCTGACCTTTTCCTATGAAGCGTATTATGCAATTATTCTGCAGAGCCTGGCTGACCGCCTTTTTCTGCTTGAATGCGCATGTATATCTCTTCACGGTGCACAGAAACTTCTTTTGGTGCATTCACACCGATACGTACCTGATTCCCTTTTACGCCTAGTACGGTAACGGTCACATCGTCACCTACCATAAGCGTTTCACCAACTCGACGAGTCAAAATAAGCATTCTCTTGCTCCTGTTCCTTAATACTGAACATCATCCATTAAGATTTGCCAACCCATCGGCACGACCCGATGGAAGCGACAGTGATTCCATGTTTCTGCGTCACTTCAGAAACTCACTGTTATACACAAAAATAATTATAGCTTATCTTGTAACCAAGCGTTAACCGAATCTAGCGCCTGGCCCAAGTTTTCAGGCTGGTCACCGCCTGCCTGTGCCATATCTGGACGACCGCCCCCTTTGCCACCTACTTGTGATGCGACAAAGTTAACTAGCTCGCCCGCTTTAACTTTACTAGTGAGGTTTTTAGTAACGCCAGCAATAAGATTCACTTTCGCGTCATTAGCCACACCTAATACTACGATCCCCTCACCAATTCGGTTTTTAATGTCATCCATCATTGAACGCAATGACTTTGCTTCAACACCTTCCAAATTCGCAATAAGAACTTTAACGCCATTTATCTCTACTGCATTACTAAGCATATCAGCACCTTGCTGACTCGCCAGTTTTTGTTTCGCAGAATTGAGCGCTTTTTCTAGTTCTTTAGTCTGATTTTGTAGAGAAACTACGCGATCAAGTACATTTTGGCTGTCTGTTTTCAATAACGCAGACAATGAAGACAGTGTCACTTGTTGGGTTTGCACGACTTCAAGTGCATGCTCGCCAGTAACTGCTTCGATACGTCGAACGCCCGATGCAATACCCGCTTCACTGGTAATTTTAAACAAGCCAATATCACCAGTACGTGTAACGTGAGTACCACCACATAGCTCAACAGAGAATGGCCCCATGGTTACCACGCGAACTTTTTCGTCGTACTTTTCACCAAATAACGCCATTGCGCCTGATGCTTTGGCTTCATCCAAATCCATTAGTTCAGTTGCTAACGTGTGGTTTGCACGTATTTCTTGGTTAACTCGTCTTTCAATCTCAGCAAGTTGCTCAGCCGTTACTGCCTCAAAATGCGAGAAGTCAAAACGCATGCGCGGCGCTTCAACCAATGAACCTTTCTGAGTTACGTGCTCACCTAAAATTTCACGCAGTGCTGCATGAAGTAAATGCGTTGCGCTGTGGTTCTTTTTAATGGCTTCACGATTTGCTGCATCAATCGCTGCGGTTGCCGTATCACCTTTAGATACCGAACCTTTAGCAATACCTTTGTGTGCAAACGCATTACCCATTTTTTGGGTGTCGGTAACGATGAATTCACCGTTTGCCACGCGAAGCACACCTTTATCTCCAGCCTGACCACCACTTTCAGCGTAGAATGGTGTGCTGTCTAATACCACAACGCCTTCTTGACCGTCTTCAAGCTTCTCAACAAACGCATTGTCGGCAATAAGTTCAACCACATTCACCTGGCCTTCTACATCGGTGTACCCAGTAAATGAGGTTGTGTGGTCAATGGCGAGTTTACTATTGTAGTCTGCACCAAAGTTGCTAGCCTGCTGTGCACGGGCACGCTGTGCTTGCATAGCAGCTTCAAAACCTTCTTCGTCAATCTTAAGGTCGTGCTCTCGTGCTACATCATTGGTTAAATCAGTAGGGAAACCATAGGTGTCGTAAAGCTTGAACACTACGTCACCCGGGACTGTGTCGCCTTCTAGAGTTTCTAATGTATCGTTTAGGATAGCCATACCACGGGCTAACGTTTTGCTAAACTGCTCTTCTTCAACACGTAGTACTTTTTCAATAACCGGTAGCTGGTCTACAAGTTCTGGATACGCTTCACCCATTTCTTTGGCAAGTGATGCCACAAGTTTATAGAAGAAGATATCGTTTGCGCCAAGCTGATAGCCGTGGCGAACAGCGCGACGAATAATGCGACGTAATACGTATCCGCGCCCTTCATTTGATGGCATAACGCCATCGCAAATTAAGAAGCTGCACGAACGAATGTGATCGGCGATAACCCGTAGCGATTTATTTTCTAAATCTTCGCTTCCAACAATTGATGCTGCTGATTTGATCAAGTTTTGGAAAAGGTCGATCTCGTAGTTGCTGTGCACGTTCTGCAAGATAGCGGAAATACGCTCTAGGCCCATACCGGTATCGATTGAAGGCTTAGGGAGTGGCTCCATGGTACCGTCAGCTTGTTTGTTAAACTGCATAAATACCAGGTTCCAAATTTCGATAAAGCGGTCGCCGTCTTCTTCTGGTGTTCCCGGAGGACCTCCCCAAATGTGCGCACCGTGATCGTAAAAGATTTCAGAACAAGGACCACATGGACCGGTATCGCCCATAGACCAGAAGTTATCTGACGTGCTAATGCGAATAATCTTTTCTTTTGGAACACCAATATGGTTTTCCCAGATGTCGAACGCTTCGTCATCTTCAGAATAAACGGTGACTAAGAGCTTTTCTTTTGGCAAACCAATTTCTTTGGTAAGGAAATTCCACGCAAACTCTATCGCTTCTTTTTTGAAATAATCGCCAAAGCTGAAGTTACCCAGCATTTCAAAAAAGGTATGGTGACGCGCAGTGTAACCCACGTTCTCAAGGTCGTTATGCTTACCACCTGCGCGAACGCAGCGCTGTGACGATACCGCACGGGTATAGCTGCGTTTTTCCGCACCTAAAAAACAGTCTTTAAACTGGTTCATGCCCGCGTTAGTAAAAAGAAGTGTGGGATCATCTGCCGGAACCAGTGACGAGCTCGCCACCGCTTGGTGGCCATGGCTTTTAAAATAATCGATAAACTTGTTACGTAAGTCAGCAGTTGATAATGTCATTGAAAACCTAACTTCCTTTATTCTATTTTTGAAACGTGCGATTTGCCTGTTCTAATGAGCTTTATAATCGGGGCAGTTTGCGAATACGCAATACGCTTATCCTCGCTATAATTCTCTGGATAATTAAAATGCACACAAATTTGCGCAACAATACCATGGATAACGCAATTTTGTTAAGTGTAACGGGGAGAAGATAGGCTCAAATTTCACTTTAAGTAGACGAAAATAGCCAGTATTCATAAAACGAATCGCCAACAGCATCTATTTGTCGGTAAACATGAGCATAAACCAGCCGTTTTAGCTAGATTCGTTTGCGCTTACCGCATATTCAATGTGATCTTGGTAAAAGCCACGATATTGAAGAAATTGTTTCTGCTTTTGTCTCAGCGCGAATTCGTTTTCATAAAACTCGCCAAACTTTTTCTCTTTTACTTTTTTAGCACTTTCAAACCAGTCAGCGTCAATCTCTCTCATTGCGTGTTCTGCAGTACTTTCATCTACACCGTATTGCTGTAAGTCTAATTTAATTGCGCGGGGTCCCTTCCCTTTTAAATACAATGCGCGAGCTCGGCTTTCTGCAAATCTAGCATCGCTTTGGATATCAGCATCCTTGAATTCCTCCAGAATAGGCATGAAAGCATCACTCGCTATTCCCTTCTGCTGCAACTTTCGCATAATCTCGTTAAAGCTATGCTCTCGTCGTGCCAGCATGCGAGTAATCGCGTCGGTAATGATTTTTCGGTCGAACTCTGACATTTTTGTAAACTTACTCTTCTGTATTAAACGTAGAAACCGCGTTATTTTAGCGTTAATTACTCGTACATTGCGACTATCTAGCGTTTTGCGCACTTAACCTCTACATGATGTAAACTGCATGACAGCATCCAACTATCGCATAACAATAATAGATTCGATTGAACAGATCTCTAAAGAGCGCTGGCAATACCTCGCAAAAGAATCGGGTCCTTTCGTTTCTTATGAATTTTTACATGCGCTAGAACGCAGCGGCTCGTGCAGCAATGAATCTGGGTGGCAGCCTTGCCATATTGCTATAGCGAAAGGTCAGCATGAGGCTGCAAATCTTGTTATTCCCGGCTACCTGAAAACTCACAGCTACGGTGAATACGTGTTTGACCACGCATGGGCTAATGCTTATGCACAGCACGGCCTCGACTATTATCCTAAATGGATATCGGCCATCCCCTTTACCCCCGTAACAGGCTCTAGACTACTTTCTGATGGACACATTGCGCTTACTCCGTCGCTTTTAAGTGAACTAGAAAATACATTGACAGCGTATGTAGAGTCCGTATTTGGTGAGGCTTTATCTTCTTTTCATTGGCTATTTCCCAATGAAAGCACCTCGGCTCAACTTATTGGTAAAAGCGAGCCTGAGGCCAGTGCATTAGCCGATGATTTACCTAATGACCAATTCAAAGTTCAACCCAGTATTCCCAACCACTACCTGACCCGATACGCAGTTCAGTTTCAGTGGCATAACTACGGTTATGGTGATTTCGACGATTTTCTTAACGCGCTTACCTCCCGCAAAAGAAAAGATATCAAGAAAAGTCGACGTAAACTGAACGAGCAAGGCGTCCGCTTTACCCATCATACCGGCAATGAGATTAGTCCAGAGACACTGCAGTTTTTCACAAAGTGTTACAAAGCAACCTATTTAAAACGAAGCGGTCACGTGGGATATTTGAATGATACGTTCTTTGAGCAGCTTGTCGAGAGCATGAGCGATAACATGCTTATAGTGACGGCAATAGAGAATGAGGTAGCAGTAGCCAGCGCCCTCTTTTTCTACGATGATACAGGACTGTATGGCAGATACTGGGGAGCGCTGAAAGAAATAGACGGGTTACATTTTGCCTGCTGTTATTTTGAAGGCATTGAATTCGCCATTGAGAAAAAACTATCGCTTTTTAATCCCGGCACCCAAGGTGAACATAAAATACTTCGAGGCTTCGAGCCCATTTATTGCCGTTCTCATCACAAATTACAACATCCGTCGTTTCACACTGCTGTAGCAGACTTTTTACAGCGAGAAACGCCACATATCGCAAGCTATTTTAATCAGGCACGGAATGCTTTACCGTTTAACAAGGAATTTGTGCCTACTTTAAAAACAACGAGTGTCACTGCACCTAACGACGACACTTATAATCACAACGAGAAAAACGATGAAATATAAACTTCTTGCCGTAGCGATTGCGGCATCTTTGGGACTTGCTGGTTGCGGTCAGCCTGAAAAAGCCCAAGAACAAACTAGCAATGTTGAAGCGCCAGAAATGAAGGGCGAAGCGGAATTAGGCTCTTTTGGCGTAGACTTAACCGCTCGCAATGAAGCGGTAAAACCTGGTGATGACTTCTTCATGTACGCGAGCGGTACATGGTACGACAACTACGAGCTGCCCGCTGACAAAACTCGCTACGGCGCGTTTACGGGTCTTGCAGAGCGTAGTGAAGAGCAAGTTAAAAACATCATTGATGGGCTAATGGAAAAGTCTTCACTAAATGCAGAGGAAAAGCTTGTTCACGACTTTTTCGTTGCTTATATGGATACAGATACCATCAACGAAAAAGGTATTGAGCCAATTAAAGACGTACTCACGTCTATCGATAGCATTGAAAACAAAACTGACCTAACCAAAGCATTTGGTAACAGCTGGTTAGTAGGCTCAACCACGCCAATTGGCGGCGGTATGTGGTACAACCGCCTTGACCCAAATGAATACCAATTAAGTGTTGGTGTTGGTGGTTTAGGCCTTCCTGATCGCGACTACTACCTGAGCGATAGCGAACGTTTTGTTAAAATTCGTGAAGCTTATGTAGCGCACATCGAGCAGATGCTAAATTTTGCAGGCGAAGAAAACGCAGCTGAAAAAGCGGCTAACATTCTTGCCCTTGAAACACAAATTGCAGAAATTCAGTGGCCTCGCGAAAAACGCCGTGACCGCGATCTTACTCTCAACCAGATTGAACGTAGCAAGCTGTCTGACGAGTACCCTGGCTTTGATTGGGATACGTATTTTGCTCAAACCGGTTATAAGGTACCTGAGCTAAATATTACACAGCCTGAGCCAGTAAAAGACGTTATTAAAATTATTAACGAAGCTGATCTAGCTGATTGGAAATCGTATTTGAAATATCACACTATTTCAAACAATGCGGATTTCCTTTCTGAAGATATCTACCTAGCCAACTTTGACTTCTTTGGTCGTACACTAAGCGGTCAGCAAGAGCCTCGTCCTCGTTGGAAACGCGCAGTGAGCCAAATGTCTGGTACTGAGTCACTTGGTTTTGCTATCGGCAAGATCTACGTAAACGAATACTTCCCAGAAAGCTCAAAAGAGCAGATGGCAGAGCTGGTTGAAAACTTGCGTACAGCACTAGGTGAGCGTATTGAAAACCTAGACTGGATGAGCGAAGAAACCAAGGTAAATGCCAAAGAAAAGCTAATGGCATTTAACCCTAAAATTGGCTACCCAGACGAATGGCAGTCTTTCGACGGCGTAACCATCAGCGACAAAGACTTAGTAGGCAATGTTCGAAACCTACGCACATTCTTCCAAGACCAATCGGTAGAACGTGAGCTAGAGAAAACGGATCGCAATCGCTGGGGTATGACACCGCAGCGCGTTAATGCCTACTACAATAGCTCGTTCAATGAAATTGTATTCCCAGCGGCTATTTTGCAACCACCATTTTTTGATCCAAACGCCGACGCAGCAGTTAACTACGGTGCAATCGGTGCGGTAATTGGTCACGAAATGGGACATGGTTTTGACGATCAAGGCTCGAAATCAGATGCAAACGGTATTCAGCGTAACTGGTGGACCGATGCCGACCGCGCAGCGTTTGAAGAAAAAGCAGATATGCTAGCCGAGCAATACAGCCAGTACGAGCCTATCGAAGGTAACTTCGTAAATGGTCGCAACAGCTTGGGTGAAAACATTGGTGACGTGGGTGGTCTAGCCATGGCTTACCACGCCTACAAACTTAGCCTTAACGGCAAAGAAGCACCGGTAATTGACGGCCTAACAGGCGATCAGCGTTTCTTCCTTGCATGGGCACAAGTGTGGAAAGAAAAACGCACTGAAGAAAGCATGCTGAATCAACTTCGCGCAGGTACACACGCGCCTGGTCGTTATCGTGCACAAGCACCAAGAAACCATGATGCATGGTATGAAGCGTTTGATGTGAAACCAGGTGATGCACTTTATCTTGCGCCAGAAGAGCGCGTAAGAATTTGGTAACTCATTGAGTTAAGCACTTAGTGAGCACATGCTAGCTTCTCGCGCCGGATAGAGATTTGTATCTGGCGCCAGCTAATACTAGTCCGCATAGCTCATTTAGAAAGTGTAGATAATTAAAAAGGGCGGCTCGACTTATCTCGAACCGCCCTTTTTATTTTTCTAATCAGTATTCGCTCGGTGGTACTTATACGCCAGCCCCGAGTACTTGTTTAACTTCCGTTTGCTTATTTATCTTCCGTATTGGGCAACTAAATCGCGAACGTATTGTTTACAACGGGCTACAGCCTCTGAAAAATCACCGTTACCCACACTGCCCATGGAATAACGAAGCCAATACCCATCAATTAATGCAGCGGTAGACGCAGCGGCGTTTTTGACCTGCTCAGGTTTAAGTAGCTTGCGGTAACTAAACGCTAAATTACGCTCTAAGCGTTTGTGGTTAATACACTGCAAACGATGCAAGCCTTCGTTGTGAAGTGACAACGCCCAGAAGTTGAACCAAGTATTGGTGGCGGAACTCGCCCCTTGCGTTTGTGAAAAGTTATTTTCAATAATGAAATCAATCCGCTCTAGGGGATCGTCAATACGCTGCGTGATTTTTAGCGCATCGAGAAGGTGGCGCATCGTTGCTTCAATTAAACCTTGCTTGTCACCAAAATAGTGACTGATTATCCCTGAAGAAAGCCCTGCTCTTTTGCTAATTAAGCTAATCGTTGTACCGTGATAGCCAACTTCTGCCATCACTTCTAGCGTTGCTTCTATTAATTGCTTCTTGCGAACTGGCTCCATTCCCACCTTGGGCATGCTACAACTCCAAACCTTAAATCTAAAAAATAACCTGCGACAGCACAATGCCGCCGCAGGCATGATATCACGATTAAAAGGTTAAGCGTGCGTTGACTGCAACAGCGCGAGGTGCGCCAATCCAAAATGCACCTGGTGCAATGGTAGACGCATAGTCTTCATCAAACAGGTTGTTTACTGTTAAACGCACTTCTAGCTCTTCAGCACCTGAACCAATGTTTTCGATAAAGCCGCCAATATAGAAGTCGCTAACGATATAGTCATCAACTTGTGCTGCATTATCAATATCCAGGTAGCGGCTATCAACGTACTTGGTAGACAGGCCTGCAAAGTAGTTATCGCGTGCCCAATCAAGGCTAATTACCGCCATAGTGTCAGGCGTACCGATAACCGTATTACCTTCAATAGCTACCAGTGACACTTCAGGGTTTTCAGGATCAGCGATGGCTGCCAGCGCATCGTCAAGTGTATCGTATTGCGTACCTGAACTACCTACCGTCGCAACATATTCTGACTCGCTTAAGGTAATAGAAGTGAACAACGAGAACTCTTCGGTTAGCATAATGTCTGCTGAAATTTCAAAACCGCTAGACTCAATACCGCCCACGTTTTTGTATCCACCCGCAGCCGCTTCAAGAAAGTCTATCCCCTCTGAGGTTTCGTTACTGGTAAATTGAATACGGTCGTTAAACTCAATATTGTAGTAGGTCACGCTGGCATTGAAACCAGGTGAAGAGTAGCGGAAACCTACGTCAATGTTGTCAGCGGTTTCTGGCTTTATAAAGCGAAGGTCAGTATCGTTGCGCTCTAGTTGTGCATCTTTGATTGCCGCAAAGTTCTCACCGTAACCTGCGAAAACTTCCACTCCTTCAATGGGTAAAGGTGCAACGATACCGGCTGAGAATAAGGTATCTGAGTCAGTATTCACCGCTAAGTTGTTGGCTGAATCAAAGTTGTCCGTTTTCTCGATATCTACGTTAAACTTCTTGGCACCAGCGCGAATGCGGGCAAAGCCTAGATCAAGCTCATCTTCCACATAGTACATCAAGGTATCAACTGGGAAGGTTCTGTCGTACTGCACCCAGTAAGGCACGTTGTCATAATCGACGCTAATAGACGAGTTGGTAATTTTATGCCAATCGCGAGACTCGCCACGCTCATAGTCTTCCCACCAAATACCAAAACGTACGGTATTATCAAAATCACCAATTTTGGTGTACCACACAGCATCAGCATTAATGCCAAAACGCTCTTTATCATAATGGGTGTGACGATATGAGCCCACGGGAATAGCGCCTTGCGCATGACAGCCTGGGTCATATTCTGCACCTGCACCACCATAAGGGAAGGTCAGTGAGCTTTGACAACCCTCAATAGGGCTTAGCTGGTTGCCTTGTCTATCAACAAAGTAGATTTGTCCCAGCTCTTCTCCACCGAATACCGTATTTCCAACAATAAGCTCTGAGTGCCCTTCTGCTCCGTCATCAGTGATATCAACAATATAGGGTGGAACCCATTCGCCGCGTCCTTCATTGTCGTGATAATACACGTTAGTCATAAAATCGACCTGGCCAATAGTAAAGTCAGCCTGTAAATAAGCGAAAAGGTTTTCGCGTAGGGTAGACCAACCTCGACGATACGCCTGATCTTGATAAGGCACGCCTGTCCACTCGTCAGTTAACTGGTCCCAATCTGGATTTTGCTCATATTGCGCCAGTCCGTATATGCGCTGGTAGTTATCTTCGTGGGTATCGTCGTAAGACAGGTAACCTGTAAGAGACACGTCGTTAACGGTAGAGATAAACTTCATGGCTAAATGATCACGGGTGTTCTCTGCTGCCTGCTGCATAAAGTCAGAACTTTCTTGACTTGAAAGGCTTAT
This sequence comes from Alteromonas sp. R7, assembly GCF_055755235.1. Classification (NCBI taxonomy): domain Bacteria; kingdom Pseudomonadati; phylum Pseudomonadota; class Gammaproteobacteria; order Alteromonadales; family Alteromonadaceae; genus Alteromonas; species Alteromonas sp. R7. Next base: position 10,776 of record NZ_JBVTQX010000002.1, read on the forward strand.
CCACGCGTAAGTATCTTTAAAGATTTCGCCTGTTTCGTAGCGTACATAGTATTTTGACGCATCAAATGAACCCGCAGTTACACTGGTTATTAAGCCCTGCTCCGCAGACGGGTTAATGGTGGTGAAATTCAGTGTGCCGCCCAAGGCTTCGTGTGAACGGGAAGCGATATCCGCCGTACCCTGAGAAACTTCAACGCCTTTTACGTTTTCGGTATCGATATAGCGATTCGCTTTCGCGCCACCACCGTAATTCGAGTTACCGTTGGCAATGCCATCTACCGTCATGCCAATTTGCTGCTCGTTTAGGTTTACTTGAAAGCCACGAATAACAATAGACGTTGACCAGTCATCAGCCCCAAAGGTATCTCCTTCGTTAATAAGCACACCCGGCAGGTTATCAACCGCGGCTAACACACTGCTAAGATTAGCCTGTTGTTTAAACATATCGTCGCTCGTCGCGTTATTCGCGTAAGAAACGCTTCGCCCAACAACGGTAATTTCTTCTATGCGCTCTTCGTCAGCACGCTCTGCTTCCTCTGCCCACGCCACTGTAGGTGTAGTCATAGACGAAAGTGCTGCAAGTACAGCTAACGAGAGTTTATTGTGTGTTTTCATGTGTTTCCCAAAGTAGTTGTGTAATGTTTACTCACTACTCTAGGGAGGAATTGTTACAGTAGCGTTAAGTTTAATTGAACAATCAATTAATAAAACATTTTCCATGTTTGTTTATTCAATGACATCCAAGTAAACACGCATCAGCTATAAACGGCCCCAGAAATTTAGCAAAGAAATCTTTGCCTAACAGACACAAAAAAGCCCTCACTAAGGAGGGCCAAAAGGGAAAGGTTTATCTTACCTTGATATTACTTTACGACTGCGTTGCGGCTTGAAAACGGGTGTTTTTGCTTTCAGTCCCGGCTACTTGCTTTTCTGCGTAAAGCAAGGCGTCGTGTAGCGTGTCAAAGTTGGGGATACCTGGGTGCGCTTCGTTTACGCCCTCAAGCACCTTATTGACTTCTGCATTAGCACCACAAATAACCAGCTGTCGACCTGCCGCTAGTGCATCTGAGGTAACTGTATCAACTGCCATCGCAGCAGAAACATCCATAAGTGGAACGCGCGAGAAATCTAAAATGGTGACTTTAGAACCCGGTTTCACACGCTCACGAACGTGGTGGCCCAAATCGGCAGCCGCACCAAAGCTTAGTGGTCCGCCAAAACTAAAGATTGATACTTTGTCTTTAAGAGATTCCAATAGCTCATTTTCTTTAGGGTCGTTTAACGACTCAGGGATTTTCTTAAGCTCTTCAATTTGCAGCTGTGCGATTTGCTTAACGTAAGCTAATGCTGCGAATACCACGCCAACACCAACTGCTGTAATCAGATCTACAAATACCGTTAACGCAAGCACCATAATCATGAGGCCGAAGTCCCAACGTGGGCCTTTGTGAGCGCGCTTCAAGTAACTCCAGTCGATGATATCTAAGCCAACTTTAACCAAGATACCAGCAAGAACAGCGTGAGGAATTTGCGCCGCTAGCGGGCTAAGACCTAACACAATTGCTAGAAGAACTAGCGCGTGTACCATACCTGAAATGTTGTACTTACCACCGCTACGGATATTTACAACAGTACGCATCGTTGCGCCTGCACCTGCGATACCGCCGATAAGACCAGCAAATGTGTTACCAATACCTTGGCCGATTAGCTCTTTGTTACTATCGTGACGGGTACGCGTCATGTTATCAGCAACAAGAGATGTAAGTAGACTATCGATGGCTCCCAGCACAGCTAGAATAAACGCAGCTTCAAGAATAAGCAGTGCTTTGCTTTGGTCAAATACTGGAAGGTGAAGGCTAGGTAAACCCGTCGGGATATCACCAAGAATTGGCACAGACAACGCTAAACTTACAAGCGTGCCAATGATAAGTGCAGCCAGTGCTCCAGGCACATACTTGCCTAATTGCGGTGGCCATTTGTAGGCAATAACCAAGGTACCAAGGCCTAACGCTAAGGTTGCAAAATCAATATCGGCAAGCGCGGTTGGCAAGTATGTCAATGCGCCGATTGTTCCGCCTGGCGGCTCATGGCCCAGTAAGCGGCCGATTTGAAGAATGATGATGATTGCACCGATGCCCGACATAAAGCCCGATATTACCGGGTAAGGCACCAGGCGAATGTATTGGCCAACACCAAGGACACCAAAAACAATCTGGAATATACCGGCCAATATCACAGCTGTGAATATAAGGCTGGCGTCGCCTGACAGACTTGCGAACAAGCCTGCAAGAACAACAACCATAGGCCCCGTTGGACCAGAAATCTGTGCTGGTGTACCACCGAAAAGTGCGGCAAAGAAGCCAACCGCAATAGCACCGTACAGACCCGCCATTGGGCCTAAGCCTGACGCTACACCAAGTGCAAGCGCCAGTGGTAAAGCAACGATACCGGCTGTTAAACCGCCGGTAAAATCGCCTCGTAGGTTTGAAAGGTTAATTTTTACCATAGTTATAGACCTTATTCACCGCGAGCAAGTTGTGCTTCGGCAGTAGACTCGTCCATTACATCGAATTCACCAGACTCAGTGTTGTAGTAAAGCACTTCACCTGAACCAATGTTATAAACCCATCCGTGAAGTTTAACCTGACCTGTTGCAATTTTTGCAGCAACAGCAGGGTGAGTGCGAAGGTGCTGAATTTGCTGAACAACGTTCTCTTTCGTTACCGCTTCTAGGTCGTCAATAGAAAGGTCTGAATGGCCACAGCGCTCTTTAACAACTTCAGTTGCAACACGGCAATGACCTAGCCACTCTTTTACATGCGGAAGCGCACTTAAGCCTTCAGGGTTGATGGCGCCTTTCATCGCACCACAGTCAGTATGGCCACAAATAACAATGTGAGAAACGCCCAGTGCAGCAACTGCAAACTCAATAGACGCTGTCATGCCACCAGTTTGGTTGCTGTGAGGAGGTACGATGTTGCCCGCATTACGGCAGATAAATAGCTCACCCGGATCAGTTTGTGTTACTAAGTTCGGGTCGATACGTGAATCAGAGCACGTAATGAAAAGCACTTCAGGGTTCTGCCCAGTAGCTAGTTTTTGAAACGTAGCTTTTTTGTTTGGGTAAACTTCTTTCTGGAATTTGGCAACACCTGAGATAACGTGATCCATATATAACTCCCAATTTTTTAATAATTGTAATGATTATGTAATTACGCCAGTTTCACCTGATAGATTAATAGTTTAATATACTAACTCGCGATAGCTAAATACTATCACTACTTACGTAACACTACCCATAAGCATAGTAAGAGAGAGCCATTTTCACCATGCAATTCAACGGAAAGACCCCGTCAATTAACCAAATCCGCTATTTTGTTGCAGTGGCTAAATACCTAAGCTTCAGGCAAGCAGCGGGAATACTGGGAATTAGTCAGCCTACTCTGACCAGTCAGATCAGTGCGCTAGAAAACCTCTTAGGGCTAACGCTTTTTGAACGATCACGCACGGGAACGCTGTTATCTCCCCAAGGTAAAGCCTTGCTTGATGCAGCGGAAGAGGTGCTGCAGGCCTCTCAACGGTTCAGCGAAATTGCACGAGACTTGTCCGAGGGTGAAGTTGTAACCTACCGGTTAGGGATACCGCCAACACTAGGGCCTTATTTACTTCCGTTTGTGCTACCAGATCTGCACAAACGGAAGCCCGGCTTGCGCTTCTATGTTCGAGAAGGCGCCCCTAACGCATTGCAACACGGTCTACTGCGTGGTGAATATGACCTAATACTTTCCCCACTTTCGGGCGAAAACTCTCAATTGATCACGCAACCACTCTTCAAAGAGCCTTTAAAATTCGTCACGCCTTCTGATCACAAATTGTCAGGAAAAGCCTATGTCAAGCCAGAAGAAATAAGCGGCGAGAAAGTGTTAACACTCGAAGACCGACATCACTTTCATCATCAAGTGCAGCGCATTTGCGATGAGATTGGGGCAGATTTACAGCGTGATTATGAGGGCACCAGCCTCGATACTTTGCGTCAAATGGTGGTAATGGGCATGGGTGTAGCATTCCTACCAGGGCTTTATATTCATTCTGAGTTGCACAAGCCTGAAGCGTTACACGTGTGTGAGATTGCCGATATGCCTATTGAGCGTCAGCACTCATTAGCGTGGAGAAACACTGCGCCTGGACGAAAGACCTTTAGAGAAATATCAATTATCATAAAAGAGATAATTGAAACTCGCCTGTCGGACGCCGTGACTATAGTCAGTGCTGCCCCAAGCCCTCTTCAAAAACGTTAAACTGGTTGTAATTTATTATGATTGATAGACAACATTTACGAATAGTAAGAGCGATAGATGCTGAAGGCACGATGACAGAAGCGGCAAAATCGCTTTTTCTAACCCAGTCAGCGTTAAGCCACGCAATGAAAAAGTTGGAAGCCCATTTTGACGTACCGCTTTGGAAAAAAGACGGCAGAAGACTCACGCTGACTCAGGCGGGTCAGAGTGTATTGGGCTTAGCTCACCGAGTTTTACCCCAGTTTGAGCATACTGAAGCCCAATTACGCAGATTCGCCGATGGTAAACAGGGCATATTACGTATTGGGATGGAGTGCTACCCGTGTTTTGAATGGTTGCTCAAGGTAGTGGCGCCTTTTTTGAAAGCCTTTCCAGATGTTGATGTAGATGTACGCCGAGCGTTCTCTTTTGGCGGTTTACAAGCGCTTCACGGGTACGATATTGATATATTGCTCACGCCAGACCCTCTTTCACTTGAAACCATTACCTACACGCCAGTGTTCGAATATGAACAAGTGTTGGTAATGGATAAGCACCACCCTTTGGCAGAGAAACCATTTGTTACACCGAACGACTTAAGCAATGAGACCCTTATCACCTACCCCGTAGAACTCAGTCGACTGGACGTATTCACGCATTTTCTTACTCCTGCCAATTGCACAGTGAGGCAACATAAAACGATTGAAACCACAGAGATCATCTTACAAATGGTAGCAGCGGGACGTGGTGTTACTGCGCTACCTAAATGGTTAATTGATGAATCAAAAGAAAGCGATCTCCTGACTTGTCGGTCGCTTGGTGAACAAGGCGTATCAAAAACGCTGTACTTGGGTCATAGAAAAGCGCAGGACGTATTGGGGTTTGTAGATGATTTCATTGCCCTTTCGCAAACGCACAAGCCATAGGTGTTCCAAACTGTATTTCGGAAAACTTATGTCAAACTAGGGAATAAAATAATTCGCTTGCCAACAATGTTGGCAAGCGACAACGCTCTAATTAAAGACTGTCGCGCATTATGCGCGGTTAACGGTATGAATGGCGCTAAATTTTAAACTGCCCCACCAATTCTTTTAAGTCACCAGAGACGGCACTTAGCTGCGTAGCTTCCACAGCTAACTCTTCTGCATGCTGACTAGTTTTATCACTTAAACCAGTGATAGCTACGAGCGACTTATTAATATCTTGCGCCACCTCCGTTTGCTGCTCGGTCGCCAGTGCTATGTGAGTACTTTGCTCGTGAACCAAACCTATAGACTGGGTAATGTCTTTAAGCGTTTCGACCACTTTCTCTGTCTTATCGACACCAGATTGAGAACGGGTTTGTCCTTCCTGCATAACATTGTTGGTCTGCTCAGACATCGCCTGCAATCGCTCTACCATTTTTCGTATATCAGTCGTCGATTCTTGTGTACGACTTGCTAATGAGCGAACTTCATCTGCAACAACGGCAAAGCCGCGCCCCTGTTCACCGGCTCTCGCCGCTTCAATGGCAGCGTTTAATGCCAGCAAATTAGTTTGTTCAGCTATGCTGTTAATTACATCGACTACAGCACCGATGCTATCTGACTCTTTGCTCAATCCGCCTACAACTTCAACACCCTGACTGATGGCGTCAGCCAGCGCGCGAATTTCCCTCATGGCATCTTGCACTTGCTCACTGCCGGCTTGTACCAATTCATCTGCTTTAGTCGCAGCGTCACTGGACTGTGCCGCATTTTTTGAAATTTCAACGACGGTAGCAGCCATCTGCGTCACTGCCGTAGACACATTGTCCACCTGACTACGCTCTTGGTTAATTTCCTTGCTAGTGGCGTGACTCACATCTCGAAGGTGATCCGCTGCATCAGAAACAGCCTTAGTGTTAGCGGCAGTATCTTTTAGCAATGATCTTAGTTTATCGGTGAAGGTATTAAACTCTATAGCAAGCGCACCGATTTCGTCGTTACTCTTAACTTCCAGACGCTTGGTTAAGTCGCCGTCGCCATGCGCTATTTCCGCCATAGCGTTGCGCATTTCGACCAAAGGCTGAGTGACTTTAGCACTCGCAAAATAAGTAATAAGCGCTATTAATCCAATAATCACAAAGGCGACGATAATTGCCGTAGTAATTGCATTATTTATAGGGCTATCAATGATGCTTGCAGGGATAAGAATGCCCAGCGACCAATTCATTTGTGGGTTAGTTAACTGAGCGTGCTCAAAAACCGCAACATAGTCTTCCCCCTTCCAGGTTACGTGCACAATACCAGATTCATTAGCCGCTATATTACTTGCCAACTTGCCAAACCCCTCAGTGCTATCAAACACGCTGTCAAAGTTGCGAATAGAGGAGCTTAGTGGCAAAGCTTTGCTCTGTTTTGGAAAGTAAACAATGTTTTGGTTTTCATCGAGTAAAAACGCCGTGCCTTGTTCTTCATAACGAATGGCGTCTATGACCTTACCCACCGTGCTAATAAGAATATCGACACCGCCAACGCCTAGTAACGCTCCATTTTTGTATATCGGGGTTTGTACTACTGCAGATACGCTTCCATCTTGGGAATCGACAGCAGGAGGCGTTACATATAGCTTCCCTTTTTCAACGGCAGTAGTAAACCACGGACGCTTAGTTGCAAAGTAACCGGCGTTAGGATTGCCAGCATCAGGACCCGAAGTGTCGACGCCGACTCGGCCCTCTTCATAGAAGTATTCACCCGTCTTAGCAGATCCAAAGAACGCCGATTTAATAATGGGATCTTGACTGCTGATGCCCTCAAATGTGGCATAGATATCTTTGGATTGAGTCAGTTGGCTTTCGGGCGCCCCTCGCGTGTTATGGCGCGTAAAAAAATCTTGTAGAAAAGGACTACTTAGGAATGCTCTAGCAACGCCGCCATAGGTTGCGAAGAATCCTTCAACGTCATTAGCCTCACGTGCAACTAAGGATTTAAGCTCTTTTTCTACGCGACTGCGGGTGTTATCTGCAACGGTATTGACTAAGAAAAACGCCGTAATGAGTAACATCAAAGCTATGCTACCGCCAACGATAAGCATGAACTTTTTTTGGAGTGATATGGATTTCATTTGTACTTCTCATTGTTTACTAAACGCCACAACGTGTGAAAAGTGTATTCCAGCACTAGGGCCTGTTGACCTTTGTTGTACATTGTTACAGCGGTCTTTGTGCCATCTAGACAAGGCGGATGTTTGACGGTTTAGTGGTTCTAAGTCGAAAACATTCAACGCAGTATAGATGGCACAAAGGCGCTGCCCGAAGGGGTCGTTATGGAAGCCTTTTACTCTTTGTCACAGCCCTTTAACTTAGCCCACTAGGCTTGCAGGACTGTTTCGCGATTAAAAGGCTTCCATTTAGACCAAAATTCGTACATCAAAGGTCAACAGGCCCTGATAATTCGCACACATTTCAGGTTTAGTTTTATTAGTATAAAAGCGCAAGTGAGCCAAGCTCGCTTGCACTTCTAATACTTTGAGATATACGGAGAAATTTTACAACCTCTGAAAGTCAATTCTACGAAAGTTTAAATACAGAGTGAATTAAACGCTTTTAAGAATTAGCTGTAAAAGCAAAGATAAGCGGTAGGCGTAGACACTTTTACGTCAAAAGAAGCATCGGCGGGTACATTAAAGCTGGTGCCTGTAGCAAATGATTGCCATTCGTCACTTCCCGGAAGCTTCACAACTAGCTCACCTTCAACCACTTTCATTAGCTCTTTTTGTGATGTAGAAAATGTATATTCACCCGGCGACATCACGCCCGAGGTGCAGGGGCCGTTTGCAGATTCAAACCCAATCGAGCTCACTTTATTGTCGAAATAATGGTTTACTTTAAAGCTCATAGTTACTCCTTTGATGTGAGTGCTGACTTTCTTTGCTTTAACTGTTTTTAAAGCAAAGTGCTGCAGCCTTGATACTTCTTTAGCGTTTTTGCCAAATAAGCATATGGTTATTGGCGGGCATGTCGATTATTTCTTGCAAGCTTAACTCGCCTGCCCAAGCAGTAAGCTCATTGATATCGCGGTAGCCACCATAACCACGCGCTAAAAGCGAAGTATGGAAGGCTTGGTTACTTTCAGAAGTAAACTTACCACTATGTGTAAAAGGGCCATACTGACAGAATACGCCCCCTTTGGGTAAGTGCAACGCTACTGATTCCATTAGTAGCTTCGCCTCTTCTTTTTGCATGATATGCGCGGTGTTTGCCGTAAAAATCCCGTCTATGTCGAGGTTGGGAAAGTCATCTTGCCCAACGGTAAATGCTATGGGAGGTTTCACATTCCGCGTATTTGAATCACTCAGCCACGCGGCAATACCTTCGTGATAGTGTGGTTGATCGCTTGTGTGCCAAATAAGATGGGGCAAATGCTCAGCCAAAAATACGGCGTGCTGACCTGTTCCACTCCCTATCTCTAATACCTGTCGGCAATTGGCAAATTTACGTTCAAGCACGCTCAAAATGGCGCGCTTGTTGTTCTCACAAGCCTGACTAAAAGGCTTTTCGATTTGCATACACGTTACCTGCCTAATCAGCATTAATCACTTAAGTTTGGACCTAACCACTTTTCAGCTTCTTCCAAGGTCCAGCCTTTACGTGTGGCGTAATCCTCTACTTGGTCGGCTTGAATTTTGGCGACAGCAAAGTATTTGGCATCAGGGTGAGCAAAATACCACCCCGATACTGACGCCCCCGGCCACATGGCGTAACTTTCTGTAAGCTTCATACCTGTATGCTGCTCTGCTGACAATAAATCCCAAATAAGCTGCTTTTCAGTATGCTCGGGACACGCGGCGTAGCCTGGTGCCGGTCGAATGCCTTGGTATTTTTCGCGAATAAGTTCTTCGTTACTTAGTGATTCTTCAGCGGCGTAACCCCAGTAATGCTTACGCACTTGCTCGTGCAGATATTCCGCAAACGCTTCGGCAAGCCTGTCTGCCACCGCTTTAACCATAATGCCGTTGTAGTCATCGCCAGTCTGAATATAGCTATCAGCAAGCTCGTCTTCACCTATACCACCGGTGACGGCAAAAGCGCCCACATAATCATTTATGCCACTCGACTTTTCAGCTACAAAGTCTGCTAAACAATAATTAGCGAATTTGTCTTTTAGGGTTTGCTGACGCAAGTGATGGGCAACACCTTGAATCTGGTTTCTCGACTCATCTGTATAAATTTCAACATCGTCATTAACGCGGTTGGCAGGAAACAAGCCGATAACGCCTTTCGCCTGAAGGCTGTTCTCTTCGATAATTTTATCCAGCATGGCGTTGGCGTCGTTAAACAATGACTGTGCCTGCTCTCCCACCACCTCATCTTCAAGTATACGTGGGTACTTGCCTGCCAAAGACCAGGTTAAGAAAAATGGCGTCCAATCAATGTAGTTGCGCAGCGTAGCCAAATCGGCGGTTACCGGTGTTACACCCAGGCTCGCAGGTTTTACTGGTAAAGTCGTAAAATCTGGCTTAAAAGCGTTTTCTCTGGCTTGAGCTAATGTCACCGGCTTGCTGCGCGGCTTTTTGCGGGCGTGCTGTTCACGTACCGTATCGTATTCTTTTGCCAATTCCTGCGCGTAAATATCGCGGGACGTTTTGTTTAGAAGGCGCTGACATACGCCTACTGCTCTACTAGCATTTGGAACATAGGCTACAGGCGCATGGTAGTTTTGTTCAATTTTTACCGCAGTGTGCGCTTTAGACGTAGTCGCCCCACCAATAAGCAGCGGGATATCAAAGCCCTGACGCTCCATTTCTTTGGCAACGTGAACCATTTCATCTAGTGAAGGTGTAATAAGGCCCGACAGGCCTATCATATCAACGTTTTCATCTTTAGCGGTTTGTAAGATTGTCGCCGCTGGCACCATTACGCCAAGATCAATCACTTCAAAGTTATTACACTGAAGTACCACGCCAACAATATTTTTACCGATATCGTGAACATCGCCCTTTACCGTGGCTAATAGGATTTTGCCGTTACTTTTAGCGTCGTCTGACTTTTCTTCTTCAATGTATGGCTGTAAATGGGCTACCGCTTTTTTCATAACGCGAGCCGACTTTACCACCTGAGGAAGGAACATCTTACCTTCACCGAATAAATCCCCTACCACGTTCATGCCATCCATTAATGGCCCTTCAATAACGTGTAGTGGGCGCTCAGCTTGTTGACGCGCTTCTTCGGTGTCATCAATGATGTAGTCGGTTATCCCTTTAACTAGGGCGTGCTCTAAGCGCTTATTAACCTCTTGTTCGCGCCAGGATAAATCTTCTTTTGCGGCAGCCTTTCCATCGCCTTGATAGTTCGGTGCAATATCGAGTAAGCGTTCAGTGGCATCACTTCTGCGGTTTAAAATCACGTCTTCAACCGCATCTCGAAGTTCAGCCGGTATTTCGTCATATACCTCTAGCTGACCTGCATTCACAATGGCCATATCCATACCCGCGCGAATAGCGTGATATAGGAATACCGAGTGCATAGCTTCACGTACCGGGTTGTTACCTCTGAACGAGAATGAAATATTAGAAAGACCGCCTGAAATATGAGAGTACGGGCAGGTTTTACGTATCTCACGGGTAGCTTCAATAAAATCAACCGCGTAGTTATCGTGCTCCTCAATACCCGTCGCTACTGCAAAAATATTGGGGTCAAAAATAATATCTTCAGGTGGAAAGCCGACTTCTTCTGTCAGCAGCTTGTAGCTGCGCTGACAAATTTCTACTTTTCGAGCCTGCGTGTCAGCCTGACCGGTTTCGTCAAACGCCATCACTACGGTTGCTGCACCATAACGCTTTATTAGCTTGGCTTGGTTTAAGAAGAGCGCTTCCCCTTCTTTTAAGCTGATAGAGTTAACAATCGCTTTGCCCTGTACACACTTAAGTCCTGCTTCGATAACATCCCATTTAGACGAATCGATCATAATAGGTACGCGGCTAATATCAGGCTCAGAGGCGATTAGATTCAAAAAGGTGATCATGGCCTGCTTAGAATCAAGCATGGCCTCATCCATATTGATATCGATGATCTGCGCGCCGTTCTCTACTTGTTGCCTTGCGACATCAAGTGCAGTTTCAAAATCACCTTCAAGAATAAGTCGTTTAAAGCGAGCGGAGCCTGTTACGTTGGTACGCTCACCGATATTAATAAATGTAGAAAATTCTGCGCTCATAATGCCCTCCTAGTGTACAAACGGCTCTAGGCCTGACAAACGCATTTTGGGTTCAAACTGTGGCACTTTTCTTGGCGCAATTCCATTGACCGCGTTAGCAATATCGCGAATGTGTTCTGGCGTACTGCCGCAGCAGCCACCTACGATATTCACTAGCCCTGACTGCGCCCATTCTTTGATGTGCTCGGCCATTTCAGGGCCTTCCATGTCGTATTCACCAAACTCGTTGGGTAAACCAGCGTTAGGGTGCGCTGAAATTAAGCACTCACTAACAGTAGCCACTTCATCCACGTATTGGCGCAGTAAGTCTGGCCCAAGAGCACAGTTTAAGCCGAATGAGAATGGACTGATGTGTCGCATGGAATAATAAAACGCTTCCGCGGTTTGACCAGACAGCGTGCGCCCTGAGGCATCGGTAATCGTGCCAGACACCATAACGGGCAGCGATATACCCAGCTTTTCAAAAACCGACTCTACCGCATAGGCTGCCGCTTTCGCATTAAGTGTATCGAAGATGGTTTCGAGCATGATTAAATCTGCACCGCCTTCAATGAGCGCTTCGGTAGACTCGCTATACGCTTCCACGAGTTCGTCAAAAGTAACATTGCGTTTGCCTGGGTCGTTAACGTCAGGCGAAATTGAAGCAGTGCGGTTTGTTGGTCCAAGTACGCCCGCCACGAAACGGGGTTTGTCGGGTGTCTTTGCTGTGAACTCATCGGCAGCTTTACGCGCCAATTTAGCTGCAGCTAAATTAATATCACGGGATTGAGCCTGCATATCGTAATCGGCCATAGCGATAGTCGTAGCATTAAACGTATTCGTTTCAATAATGTCCGCGCCAGCTTCAAAGTAATCACAGTGAATTTGATAGATGATATCGGGCTGAGTAAGAACCAACAAATCGTTGTTACCCTTAACATCGCAGTGCCAGTTGGCAAACTGTGTTCCGCGATAATCTTCTTCTTCTAACTTATGGCGCTGGATCATGGTGCCCATGGCGCCGTCTAATATAAGGATGCGCTTTTTAGCGGCTTCTGTAAGCGTTGTCTGCGCGCTAGAATTTGGTCTTTGGCTCACGTGCTACCTCTTTGGCTGTGACTTTTCAGCAAGCTGACTTAAATCGTAAGGCGTGGTCTGATAGACATAATAATTCAGCCAGTTTGTAAACAATAGGCTGCCGTGTGAGCGCCACTGTACAATAGGAGACTTGGCTGGATCATCCCCTTCAAAATAGTTTTTTGGAATTACTGGCGTTTGTCCCGCGGCGATATCTCGAAAATACTCGTCTTTAAGTGTATCTGGATCGTATTCTGGGTGACCCGTTACAAATACCATGCGCTTATCTTCTGACGCCACAATATAAGCGCCTACATCGTCAGACTCTGCAACAACACTAAGTCCATCGACGCTGTTATACAACGAGGTGTTAATATGCCCATAACGGGAATGTGGTGCGTAAAAAGAAGGATCAAAGCCTCTTAATAGCTCATTGTTCGGGTCATTCACTTTATGTTTAAAGACACCTGAAAACTTTTCGTCTCTAAGCTCTCGTGTAATGCCGTAAAAGTGATACATGGCGGCGTGAGCAGCCCAACATAAGTAAAGGGTTGAGTTTACGTGACGCTGCGCCCACTCCAATATGGTGGTCATGGTTTCCCAGTACTTTACTTCCTCATAATCGATAAGCGCGAGAGGCGCACCGGTGACAATGAGGCCATCGTATTTCTTATTCGCTACCGCTGAAAAGTCGTGATAGAAAGCATCCATGTGCGATTGGGGGGTATTCTTCGGCGCTTGATTATCAATTCGAATTAAATCCACGTTTATTTGCAGTGGCGTGTTCGATAACAGGCGAAGTAACTGTACCTCTGTTTCTATCTTGTTCGGCATTAAATTAAGAATACCGACTTCAAGAGGACGAATATCCTGATTGGCAGCCCTGTCCATGTCCATGGTAAAAATATTTTCACCTAGTAGTACATTCTGCGCGGGTAACTGCTCAGGAATACGAATTGGCATAGAGGGCTCCAGTGATAAATTACAATATCTGTATTGTGTCTATAACTGGCGATATGTCAACATCTTTACGTCTAGACGTCTAAACGTTTTTTTCTCTGGTGCTCAAAAATACTAATTATTTTGTTTATGCACCATTACCAACATCTCAGCTTCGGCACGAGGAATGTCGCAGGCTTCAATAATTTCATCAATGCTAGCGCCTTGCTTGACTAAGTCCGCCGCACGCTGATATAGGCGTAGGGAAGGATCTTGAAGCTTGAGTTCTCGAAGCTGGTTTTCAATATCAGTTTGCTTTTCGTCTAACTCTTGAAGGTGTCGAGTGATCACCAAGGTGCGTGCTTGCGCCTCAGTTTGTTGATTATTTGCATTTTTAGCAAGGGCTTCAGTGCGGGCAATAGCCTCTGCGTTAGCATGTTCGCTTTCGCTTAATGCAGAACGCAACTGCTTAATGTGTGAATACAGCACACCCATCGCGGCAATGAGTATAACTACAAGAATACACAGTATGAGTTCTAATAAGGTAGGTGCAGCAAGCTGCCAATCCATGGACATAACCCTTGGGGAAATGTAGGCAGTATTATAAACAATACCGCCTATTCATTTATTTAGATGTTGCTAAGCTCATCCCACTCTTCGTCGCTTAACAATTTATTAAGATCTACAAGAATAAGCAGTTCGCCGTCGCGGTTACTTACACCTTGGATAAACTTAGCACTCTCTTCAGTACCTACGTTAGGGGCACTGTCAATCTCTGAAGATTTCAAGTAAACCACCTCAGCGACACTATCCACCAGAATACCAACCACCTGCTCGTCAGACTCAATAATAACGATACGGGTATTGTCAGTAATTTCTGTTGGCGGTAATCCGAAACGAGCACGTGTATCGATAACCGTTACTACGTTACCACGCAGATTGATAATACCAAGTACATAGTCAGGTGCACCGGGTACAGGGGCTATTTCGGTATAACGCAAGACCTCTTGAACTTGCATCACGTTGATACCGTAAGTTTCTTCACCTAAGCGATACGTTACCCATTGAAGGACTTCGTCGTTGCTGTCGGTGGCGTTATTATTTATTCTTTCGTCGCTCATGAACCTGGCTCCCAATACTATGGCGTCTGGTCGTTACTGCCTAAGCCTTTGTTAAGCATAGATATTAATTCTTCAACGTCAATTAACGCGCACATTTTTTCTTTAACCATCCCTGCTAACCAGGGACGCTTACCTGTGGACTCGCGCCATTTAACATCATCGGTAGTCAAATTGACCGTATTGACTAGCTTTTCACTAGCCAGACCCCACGCACTTTCCCCTAACATTATAAGATATCGGTAGTTAAGCGATTGTGCGAGGTTTTCGTCATATTTTTCTGGCATTACCCATTTTGCAGAGTCAACAACACTTAGTTTAGACTCTCTGTGCAACATTACACCCATAAACCAATCAGGTTTTCCAAATAAAGGGCCAATCTTCTCAATTTGGTGGATCCCACCTAGCGACGTCAAAGGCACCGCAAGTGTTAACCCTGCAACCTCAAAGAATAGCGCCTGAAAGCGAAAACCGAGAGTATCCTTTAGTGGAACTTTTGTTTTTTCAGCGCGGTTTAACGCAGTTTCTTGTTCATTTTCTACTAAAGTTTCTGCGTGAGACTGTTGCTGTTCATCTTCAATTGTCTCTGCTTTTTGCGTTTCAATTAACGATGTAACCTTTTCCGCTATCGCTTCTTGTTCATTCGATTGCGGCTCACTTTCATTGGCGGTAGAAGCAAGCGCCGTTTCAGCCATCTGCTGAGAAGCCTGCTCGAGCAATTTTGCCGTGCGCGCAGTCACATCTTCCGGTGCTTCTGGCTCTTTGAGGAGGCTATCAAGGTATGCCTCCATCACTTCTTCACGGGCAAAAGGCGATTGCTTGCTCATGTTCTCGTTATTTCTCCAATACCGCTAATAGTTTCTCGTACGCAGACACACCACGTGTTTTGGGGTACGCTGCGGAAATGGGAAGCTGTACTAAACTTGCATCCCTGAAGTGCGTGTCGACGGGAATAACCCCTTCCCACACGCGCTCACCATAGTCATTCATTAAGCGCTTTCGCGATGCAAGCGCCGCGTTAGTGCGCTTATCAAACATAGTTGGAATAATCACAGTATCAAAGGATTTGTCCAACGAACGTCCCATAATTTCCATGGTACGAATCATTCTGTCTAGCCCTTTAAGCGCCAGATACTCCGTTTGGGTAGGCACAATAACCTTGTCACACGCTGCAAGAGCGTTAACCATCAGCACCCCAAGCACTGGAGGGCAATCGATGATAGCAACATCGAATTCCCCTGCGATTTTTGCCAACGCTTTTTTTAGGACTAAGCCCATACCTTGTTCGCTACCCATCGTTCTATCTAAGGTCGCGAGCGCCATTGTTGCAGGAAGCACATATAAGTTGTCTAACTTTGTCGGGCAAAGACAATCCATAACATTATCGGCCGTAATGTCATTAGACTTAATAAAAATATCGTAAACTGAATGACTTGACGCTTCTGCATCGATACCGAAGTAATAACTCAGCGATGCATGTGGATCAGTATCAATCATGAGCACTCGCTTGCCTTGCTGTGCAAGCAAGCCGCCAAGGCTCACCGTAGTGGTAGTCTTTCCTACACCACCTTTCTGATTCGCTACTGTCCACACTTTCATATTTGCTGTTCCATTACTGTTCAAACTGCTATCGCATTTCGGTTTGAACGCAACTGCTCATATCATCAATGTTTATATTTTTACTGGATATATTGGCAACGGCTACAGCTTGAGGCATACCATACACAACACAGGAATCTTGGTCTTGAGCCCAAATCGTTGCGCCTTTTTCCTTGAGCATTCGGCATCCTTCTCTGCCGTCAGCCCCCATACCCGTTAATATAATTCCTAATACATCCCCACCATAAGCTTTAGCCAGAGAACTGAAAGTGAGATCAACACTGGGCTTATAATTCACCTTGTCACTCGCACTTGCATCAACAATGGCAATGCGTTTATTCGCACCTATGGTTTCTAGCAACATTTGCTTCCCACCGGGAGCAAGATACGCATGACCTGGTTTTAGAATGTCGCCGTGCTCGGCTTCTTTTACTCTAATCTTACAGTTTGTGTCTAAACGCTGTGCAAATGCCGTAGTAAATGTTCCTGGCATGTGTTGTACAAGCAAAATGGGGTATGGAAACTCTGCAGGTAAAGGAGACAGCACTTTTTGAAGCGCCACAGGCCCGCCTGTAGAAGCCCCAATTGCCAAACACTTGTAGTGCTTTCCCGTCGCTCTTACAGACGAAACGGTTGGTTGTTTGGCTGCGTCTTTATGCCCTGATAGCAACCCTGATGTTTTAAAAAACGCCTGCTTTGGCGCATTATCAGGAAGCTTTCTTGCCTCTGTAGAGCGAAACGACGGACGCTTAAGACCAATACCACGACGCGCTATTAAGCGTACTTTTGTACACAACAAGCGCGATGCGTCTTTTCTGTCCTGCGCGATATCTTCAAATTTCTTCGGTAAGAAATCGAGCGCGCCCGCTTCTAACGCATCTAATGTCGCTTGCGCACCATGATGCGTAAGCGAAGAAAACATAAGAATAGGTGTAGGCCGTTTGTCCATTATGGCCTTTACAGCTGAAATGCCGTCCATGACAGGCATTTCAACATCCATCGTTATCACATCCGGCTTAAGCGCTTCTGCTTTTTCAAGTGCATCGCGCCCATTTCTCGCTTCCCCAACAACTTCAAGTTCCCTATCGCCATCGAGTATTTCTTTTACTCGACGACGATAAAAAGTCGAGTCGTCCACGACAAGGACTTTAAAGACCATGGATTATTATTCCTGTTAATTCATCGCCTTACTTGATGGGTTTACGCGCATACCG
This sequence comes from Alteromonas sp. R7, assembly GCF_055755235.1. Lineage (NCBI taxonomy): Bacteria > Pseudomonadati > Pseudomonadota > Gammaproteobacteria > Alteromonadales > Alteromonadaceae > Alteromonas > Alteromonas sp. R7. Next base: position 28,154 of record NZ_JBVTQX010000002.1, read on the forward strand.
TTTAAGCAGGCTCGGAATATCTAAAATTAGTGCAATTCCACCGTCTGATGTAATCGTGGCTCCCGCCATACCAGGCGTGCCTTGCAATAATGCATCAAGAGGTTTAATAACCACTTCTTCTTGGCCTATTAGCGCGTCTACTACGAATCCTACTTGTTGTGTACCAATTTGCACTACAACAACGTGTCCCTTTTCTCTATCGATGTTTTTGGGACCTCGAATCAACCATTCACCAAGGAAGAACAACGGAATTGCTTTTGAACGAACTATCATTGTTAGCTGGCCATCGACCGTGTTGGTCTTTTTGATGTCCATATTTATTATTTCGTTCACCGCACCTAATGGTAACGCAAAGGTTTGTTTTCCTACAACAATCATTAGCGTCGGAAGAATGGCTAGCGTTAGCGGAACTTTGATATCCAGTCGCGTGCCTTTTCCCAGCTGTGAATCAATGTTCACGGTGCCGTTAAGTTGGTTAATTTTGGTCTTAACCACGTCCATGCCCACACCGCGGCCAGAAATATCACTAATTTCTGTTTTGGTTGAGAACCCTGGCGCGAATATCAAGTTAAACGCTTCAACATCCGACATCCGTGCAGCTGCGTCTGCGTCTAGTACACCGCGACTAATAGCAATTTCTTTAAGCTTTTCAGGATCCATTCCTTTACCATCATCTTCGATGGTTAGAAGAATATGATCGCCTTCTTGAGATGCCGATAGCTGAACCGTACCCATGCGCGGTTTACCCGCTGCAGCACGATCATCAGGCATTTCAATACCATGGTCGACGGAGTTTCTCACCAAATGCACAAGTGGATCGGCCAGTGCTTCAACCAGGTTTTTGTCTAAATCAGTTTCCTCACCCACAAGCTCAAGGGTTATTTCTTTTTTCAAGCTTCTAGCGAGGTCTCGAACAACGCGAGGGAAACGACCAAACACCTTCTTGATAGGTTGCATGCGGGTTTTCATTACCGCACCTTGCAAGTCGCCCGTTACCACATCTAAGTTGGCAATGGCTTTGGACATGCTTTCGTCGTTACTGTTGATACCCAAGCTTATTAGCCTGTTCCTCACTAGTACGAGTTCACCCACCATGTTCATAATTTGGTCAAGGCGCTTGGTATCTACACGTACTGTAGTCTCAGCAGGAGGCGCAGCTGGTGCCGCCTTCTTCTCATCTTTTTTAGGCGCTGCTTTTGGTGCAGCAGGCGCGCTTGCTTTAGCTGGCGCTGCGGCGCTAGGAGCAGGCGTCGCTTTTGGCGCAGCTGGCGCTGCTTGTTTCGCTTTTTGAACCGCTTCTGTTGCTGCCTTATCTACAGGAGGCTCTGGCGCCTTTGAAACGGCTCCCTGCTTGGTAGGCCCTTGCCCTGAGCCATGCAGTTGGTCAAGCAGTGCTTCAAATTCGTCATCGGTGATTTCTTCATCACCAGCTGCACTCGGCGTAACTGGTGCTGGAGCTGGTGTATTTGCCTTTGGCGCAGCTTCTTCACCACCAAACTTGCCTTTGCCATGTAAATCATCGAGCAGCGCTTCAAATTCTTCGTCGGTGATATCGTCGTTATCACTAGCGGCAGCAGGTGCAGCAGCCTTTGCAGGTTCGCTTTTAGCCGCTGAGGACTGTCCTGGTGCCCCAGAGCCATGAAGCTCATCAAGCAGCGCTTCAAACTCATCTTCAGTGATTTCGTCAATACCGCCGCTATCACCAGAACTTGGGGCCTGTGCAGTAGGCTCTTCAACAACTAATTCTGGCTCTTCAATCGCGGGTTCAGGTTCTGACGCCGGCGCGCTTTGTTCACCAAAAATATTCTCATCTGGAGATTCCGGGCGACTTAGTTTGTGTAACAAGTCTACTAGGTGTGCATCTGCTGGCTCTAATGGATCCCGAGCTTTCACTCGTTCAAACATTTCAACCACCACATCTGTGGCTTGCAGAATAATATCCATCAGTTCAGGGGTTAGTGTTCGTTGACCGTTACGCATTACGTCAAAGACGTTTTCCGCACCGTGACAAATTTCTACTAACTCGGTAAGAGACAGGAACCCTGCTCCCCCTTTAACTGTGTGATAACCACGGAAAATTGCATTCAGCAAATCCGCATCTTCAGGATTGTTCTCAAGATCAACGAGCTGTTCTTGTAATTGTTCAAGTATCTCTCCAGCCTCAACTAGAAAGTCCTGTAATATATCCTCGTCAACATCAAACGACATGCGCCCGCTCCCCTAAAAACCTAAGCTAGACAGAAGATCATCTACATCATCTTGGCCTGACACGACGTCGTCGCGCTTATCGGCATCAATGATAGGGCCTTCTGCCTCTACACCATCAACCTTATCGGCCTTAACGCTGGATGGTTTAGTTTGTTCTGCACCGTCGCGTTCACCAAACATGGTAAGCATGTTAACTAAGCTGTCTTCCACTTCTTTAACCAAGTCGATAACGCGGCGAATAACCTGACCAGTTAAGTCTTGATAACCTTGAGCCATCAATACTTCTGTAAGTAACTGTGTAAGTTTAGCTGACTGTGCCGAACCTTCTTCCAACAATTCGTCTAAGTCTGCGCATAAAGCCTTGAATTCACCCAACTCTATTTGGCGATTCATCAGCTTCTTCCACTCAGGCATAACCTTTTCGATGCGCGCCGACAGCATTTCAGCTATAGGCATGCTCGCTTCAACGGCATCCATAGTAGTATTAGCAGCTTTTTCAGTTTCTTCAATTACGTAGGTTAGGCGGGATTGTGCATCGGGAATATCATCGGTCGCGAGATTTTTAATGCGGTCGTCTATTTGGAAATTATTCAGCGCGTCATGAAGCTGACGCGTCAGTTTCCCTACTTCGGCAAATAACTCAACGTTTTCTTTCATTGAGGCCGCTTCTAATAGGGCATTGGCTGAAGCGTTGTCACCCTCTTCGAGGTAGGTGACGAGCTGTTTTGCTTCTTCCAACGAAATTGGAACGTTTACATTCGTTGACATCCAGTAAACCTCATTTCTCTGGTGAGCGTCTGGATCAACCTAAACGTTCGAATATTTTATCTAATTTTTCTTTAAGTGTTGCTGCAGTGAACGGCTTAACAACGTAGCCGTTAACACCTGCTTGCGCGGCGGCAACAATTTGCTCTTTCTTCGCTTCAGCAGTAACCATAAGTACTGGTAGGTGCTTGAGCTTGTCATCGGCTCTAATCGCGCGAAGCAAGTCAATACCCTGCATTCCAGGCATGTTCCAATCGGTAACTACGAAATCGAAATCACCTTGCTGCAACATAGGCAATGCAGTACTTCCGTCATCCGCTTCCTGGATGTTGGAAAAACCCAAATCTTTAAGTAGGTTTTTGATGATACGTCTCATGGTAGAAAAATCATCGACCACGAGAATTTTCATGCTTTTGTCCAAAATAGCCTCCAGTGAGGGGTTAATTGTTATTAATTTCTATTCTTCGTCAGCTTGCCACGACTTCATTCGTGATTTGAGTTTTAACATGGCCTGACTGTGAATTTGACTGACTCTCGATTCACTTACATCAAGAACCTCACCAATTTCTCTTAGGTTCAGCTCTTCATCATAATACAGCGAAAGTACAATCGCTTCTCTTTCAGGTAATGTCGTAATTGCATGGGCAAGCGCTTTTTGGAAAGCGCCTTGCATCAAATCTTCCAGTGGTGCGTCGCTACCTCGATTTTGCTCTGTCGAAATAACATCTTCTGACACACCTAAATCTTCAATACCTACCAGCTTTCCGGCATTTACTTCATTAAGCATTTGGTGATAGTCCTGCAAGCTTACATTAAGCTTATCAGCAATATCAGAATCTCTAGCATCGCGGCCTGTTTCGCTTTCTACTTGCGAAATTGCTTCAGTGATCGCTCGACCATTTCGGTGGACTGAACGCGGTGTCCAATCCCCTTTGCGAATTTCATCTAGCATAGCACCGCGAATGCGAATACCGGCAAACGTTTCAAAGCTGGCTCCTTTTGAACCATCAAAGTTTCGCGCGGCTTCTAATAATCCAATCATGCCTGATTGAATTAAATCGTCTACAAGAACACTAGCCGGCAATCGCGCTATCAAGTGATGCGCTATACGCTTAACCAATGGCGCATGTCTTTCGACTAACTGCGCTTTATCGGTTTGTTGTTGATAAGCGGCTGCCTTGCTGTTCAACGCTGACTTCCTACGGCTTTTTCTGCAACTAATTGTTCAATGAAAAACTCTAAATGGCCACCTGGCTGCGCTGGAATAGGCCATGTTAAGGCTTTACTCGCCAACTGTGTTATTGCAACGGCTGCCGGTGAACCTGGGTAAGCATCGACAATGGCTGTTTGTTTACGCACTGCTTTACGAATGTTCTCGTCAAACGGTACTGTCGCCACTAATTCTAGTGCAACATCTAAAAAACGCCCTGTCACTTTGCTCAATTTACTAAATAGCTCTTGGCCTTCTCGCACGTCGCGCACCATATTAGCCACAACTTTGAAGCGGAAAACACCGTGCTCTCTATTCAGAATTTTTATCAATGCATACGCATCTGTCAATGAAGTAGGCTCGTCACACACAACGACCATGATGTCTTGTGAGGCTTTTGAAAAGCTCAACACCATGTCTGAAATACCTGCCGCTGTATCAACGATAAGCACGTCAATTTGCGAGCGCAGCTCACTAAAGGCACGAATTAGGCCAGCGTGTTGCGTTGGCGACAATTCTGCCATCGACTGCGTGCCTGATGTGGCAGGGGCAATCTTTATTCCGTGCGGACCGGTCACTAATACTTCATCAAGTGTACATTCGCCGGAAAGCACGTGGGATAAGTTTTTCTCAACACGCAAACCTAACATAACGTCTACGTTAGCAAGACCGAGGTCCGCATCGAGAACCATTACACGTTTACCTTGCTTCGCCATGGCGATAGCGGTGTTCAATGTAATGTTTGTTTTACCTACGCCACCTTTGCCACCGGTGACGGCGATTACTTTGATTAACCGTGATTGCTTCATTTTTCTTAAGCTACTCGCTTGGTCGTCAATCATACTGCTTATGCTGTTTTAATTGCGTTGTTACCACTAGTATGATTCAAACCGTACTTTTTATAAAGCTTTGCAGCAGCGGAAACCAAAGATTTCGCTTCTGCAATCTTAATGTCTTCAGGTACTTTTTGACCATCGGTGACATAACTAACCGGTAATTGGTATTCAACCGCTGCACTAAGCACCTCTCCTAAAGAGTAGCACTCATCTAACTTTGTGAAAATACAGCCACTTAGTTCAATATCATCATACGCTTGAATGATTCTCTGCAAAGCAGGATATTGCGTATTTGCTTGCGCTACCAAATATTTTTTAACATTTGGCATTTGTCCGTTATCAAACTGCTTAATTTGTTTAATTAATCGACTATCTCTTTGACTAAATCCAGCCGTATCAATCAATACTAGTCGCTTATGACGAAGTTGGAATAATAAATCCGCAAGTTCTTCACTAGTCTGCGCTTTTCTCACCGTGCAGCCAATAATCTTTCCGTATGTCGCTAGCTGCTCATAGGCGGCAATTCTATACGTATCGATGGTAATCATCGCAACCGACTCTGCACCGTATTTTTGCGCATAGCGGGCAGCAAGTTTCGCAACGGTAGTTGTTTTACCGGTACCTGTTGGTCCTACTAATGCAACAGCACCTTGTGCGCTAAGTATATCGTTTCCTGTCACATTTATGCGATTAGCCAATAGGTTAAGAAGATATACCCATGCATCTCGTTCGTTGTAATGTGACGGCGTATAGCTAATAAGCTGTTTCGCTAACGCGTTGCTTAACCCCATATCGGTTAAACGGGTGATTAGATATTGATGAACAGGTTTTTGACGTTTGTTTTTAGCTTCCATCAAGTCGGCCACTTGATATTGCAATACATCGCGAAGAGACGCTAGCTCTTCCTTGATTTGCGCAAGCTCCGCTGACTGCGTCACAGCGGTATCATCCATACTCGACGCTTGATGCTCTGGGAAAGCGTTCTGACGAACTGGTTCATGAGAAGACTGCTGGGCTTCTACGTCGTCAATAAAGGCTTCTGAGAAGTCTAAGTGCGAAGCAATTTCATTGGCGTGCTTAGCATTTGCTGTCATTGGTTGGTTAGGTTGCGCGGGACTCGCTACGCCATTATTTCCACCGTGCTGCTTTTCTAGCAGTGCTTTAAGGCTATCAGGACCGTCGTCACCAATGATTTCGCTCAAGCTAGGCACTGCCTTTTGGCCAGGTGTTTTTGCAGCTGCTTGTGGAGACGCTTTCGGCGTAAACAACTTCGCTTCAGGTTCTTTGTCGTAGGCTGCGACAAGCTCAATACCGTCAGCGACTTTGCGATTTGACATGATCACAGCGTCACTGCCCAATTCAGCTTTAACTTGGCTTAACGCCTCACGCATATCTTTGCCGAAGAAACGTCTAATTTTCATTGCAACCTCTCCAATCACCCAGTGTCAGATTATTGACCGACCGAACTGACTATTTTTATTTGTTTGTCGTCAGGCACTTCTTGGTAAGACAGAACATGAAGCCCAACAACCGAATATTTTAAGAAGCGAGACAGAACGGGTCGTAGCATGCCTGAGGTAAGGAGTACTGCAGGCTCTCCTTCTAACTCTTGCTGCTGACTGGCTTGCTGCAATGATTTTTGCAGCTTGTCTGCCAGACCTGGTTCTATGCCAGCGCCATCTTCGCCACCTGCTTGAAGTGACTGGTGCAACATCTGTTCCAACTCTGGCGCCAAGGTTATGACAGGTATCTCTTTTGCACCTTGAGTAATTTCTTGGACAATTAAACGTTTAAGGGCAATACGCACTGCAGACACTAAAACATCGGGGTCTTGGCTGCGCGTGCCGTACTCACTGAGTGTTTGAACGATTGTACGCATATCGCGAATAGGCACGCCTTCAAACAATAAGGTTTGCAGTACTTTCACGACGGTGCTTAGCGGAAGAATGTCTGGTACTAATCCTTCAACCAGTTTCGGATGCTGCTTGGCAAGCATATCAAGAAGTTGTTGAGCTTCCTCGTGCCCTAATAATTGATATGCATTGTTAGAGAGTAATTGGCTTAAATGGGTCGCTACAACGGTCGCAGCGTCTACTACTGTGTACCCAAGGGTTTGTGCATGCTCCCGTTTATTGGGCTTAATCCATACTGCGTCCAAGCCGAACGCGGGGTCTTTAGTGGCACGCCCTTCTAATTTACCGAACACTTGCCCTGGATTAATAGCAAGTTCTTCATCGTGACTGATGATGGAATCGCCTATCGTTACGCCTAGCATAGCGATGGTGTAAGTGTTGGGCTCTAAATCCAAGTTATCGCGAATGTGGACAGGCGGAATAAGGAAACCCAGTTCTTGCGATAGTTTCTTACGTACGCCTTTAATGCGCGTCAACAACTCGCCACCTTGGGATTTATCGACAAGAGGAATTAAGCGATAGCCCACTTCCAATCCGATGGTATCTACCTGCTGAACATCATCCCAGCCAAGCTCTTTCACTTCAGGCGCAACCGATTCATCTTTTACCACATTGTCTGGCACTTTGGGCTCTGCGGCCTTTCTCTTTTCTTGGACCGACTGCCAGTAAGCAAAGCCTGCAATCAAGAATGAGAACCCTAAGAATGCGATATGAGGCATCCCAGGAATGATACCCATCACAAATAGAACCCCCGAGGCTATATAGAGGGCTTGATTATTACCAAGCTGACCGCGGATTTCTTTGCCCATTTCCTGGGTCTCGTTTTCACGAGTAACGATAATGGCTGTAGCGACCGAAAGTAACAATGAAGGAATTTGCGCCACCAAACCATCACCGATGGTCAATATGGTGTAGATTTCTATAGCGTTACCGAATGAAAGCCCGTGCTGAATCATGCCAATAAAAAGACCACCGACAATATTAATCAGCATGATGAAAAGGCCTGCGACCGCATCACCCTTTACAAATTTTGACGCACCGTCCATCGACCCGTAAAAATCCGCTTCTGCGGTAATCTCTTCACGGCGTTTACGTGCTTGGTCTTGATCTATATACCCTGCATTTAAATCAGCATCTATGGCCATTTGCTTACCGGGCATAGCATCTAACGTAAAGCGAGCGCTTACTTCTGAAATACGTCCTGCGCCTGCGGTTACAACTTTGAAGTTGATAATAAGAAGAATGGCGAAAACAACAATACCTACGGCGTAGTTACCACCAATCACGACCTCACCGAAGGCTTCGATAACTTTACCTGCTGCATCGCCGCCTTCATGTCCGTAAAGTAAAACAACGCGAGTAGAAGCCACGTTAAGCGCTAGTCTCAAAACGGTAGCGATAAGTAACACCAAGGGGAAAATGCCGAAATCTACTGGACGCTGGGTAAGTACAGCCACCAAGATAATGACTAGCGACAACGCAATATTAAAGCTAAACAGCACGTCCAGTAAGAATGGCGGCATAGGCAATATAACCATGCCCATAATTGCCAAAAGGACGATGGGTGCGCCTAAACCACTGGTAAAATTTTGCAGCTGATTTTTATCGAATCGCTGAAGATAACCGGATAACTGCATGGCTTGGTGTCTCTCTATCAGAAAATTGACGCTTTATGTGAATCTTCTAGTGAGTTTTCAACTAACGTGCCAGCTTTGTGTTTTACGCAAAAGTTATCCAAATCTGAGCTGTAATCATGCGTGATTACTGTCTACAGTGACTTGTATAGAGCGATTAAGATTTTGTATCCGAGGGACATACGAACAGTTTATAATTACGTCACTATTCCTAGGGCCTACTCTTCGTTTTAAAAGGATTATTCATGGTAGTACTACAAAATCGTGTTGCAACGTTTTGTTGGGTCAGCCTTGTCATCATGCTGACTTTTAGTCATGTAGCTCATGCATCTAAACAACCTAACTTACGACAGCGTGTGGAGAATTTGCTAGTTGATTCAGTGGAGATATACGGTTCACAAAATAGTAACCCATCTCGTGTGCACAATAGAGTTTTGGTAAGCGAGGTCTACACTCAACAGGGCTATCAGCTTATATGGTTTGGTACTAGTGATGCTGAAAACCGTCTTCAGGAACTCCTCCATGAAATTGCTGATTCAGAGTTACATGGCTTCTCGCCCGAGTATTACCACGCATCAATGCTCGAAAGTCGCGACGCCAATACAGCACTCTTAGATGTATTAGCAACCGATGCCTTCATCAGTCAAACTCTGCATCGATTAAATGGGCTTGTTAGCCCCGCCAATGCAGATTCGCAGTGGTTCCTTAAGCAAAGAGAAGCGGATCCTGTGGCATCGCTAAATCACGCATTAACTAACGGTGTTTCTGCAACATTGCGGGCCATGTGGCCATCACACCATGAATACCAGTTACTGTTAGAAAAAAAGCGTAGTTTACTCACGGCAGTTTCTACAGTTACCACACAAATTCCAGTTGGCCCAACACTTAAGCTGAACTCAACGAGCGAAAGAGTTGTGTTGCTGAAGTCTCGTCTTTTAGGGCCAGGCACCTATTCAGAGTTATTCGATAAAGATTTACTGGACGCGGTTAAGCAGTTTCAAATGTCTGCGGGCTTAGAGCCAGATGGTATCGTGGGAAGTTCCACTTTAGAAGCATTAAATGCCACCACGTTTTCTTGGTTAGAAAGAATTGATGCAAACTTAGAGCGTTGGCGCTGGCTCCCTCATCAAACTTGGTCAACATATTTACGCGTTAACATTGCTTCGTTTCAGTTGAGAGGATTTACTGAAGGTGAGGAAACATTGGGAATGCCTGTGATTGTCGGTACACCAGTGAGGCAAACGCCCGTTTTCGCTGAATCAATGAAGTATATGGTGTTTAACCCCTACTGGACCGTGCCTTTCAGTATAGCCACTAAAGACAAGCTGGCGAAATTAAAAACCAATCCTTCTTTATTGGTTGAGCAAGGTTACGAAGCCCAGCCCGCCGGTGTCAGCGGCTTCAGCCCTGTCGATGAGTTTGATTGGACAAATGTTAGCCGTGGTACATTTCACTATACACTCAGACAAAAGCCCGGTCCGCACAATGCCCTTGGTAAAGTGAAATTCATGCTTCCAAATAAGCATGCCATTTATCTTCACGACACGCCCGATCACAGCCTTTTTTCGAAATTAGAAAGGAACTTCAGCTCTGGCTGCATCAGAGTCTCTAACCCTTTGAAGCTGTCTCAATGGGTACTCACTCATTCAGGCCAGACAGAGGCAATACCGCAAGCTGAGCAATTACTTCAAAGTGAAGAGACCAGTACACTATATTTGAAGAAACCTATACCTGTTCTTATTGTGTACTTCACAGCGTTTGCAGATGAAGCAGGAACCATTGTATTTCGCCGCGATGCATACAATCGGGACAGCCATATTATTGAGAAATTGAAGGAGTTTAAACGTGCGTAAGTGTTTGTTAGTGCTGATTGCTCTTTTAACTGTAGTGCGCGCCAGTGATGCGTTCTCCTTTGACAATGACATGCTCAACTCTAAGCTTGCTATTAATGGAAATACGGTCCCCTACCCTATTTTCTCTATTTTCGTAATGCCGAATAAAACGTTCACTGTTGAGTTTGACAACAAAAGCCATACTGGGAACTTTCAATTTCACCATGCGAACGGTGAGGCACTAAAGACGAGTTCGAACCTTCCAATAGTTAGCGGGGTTGTGGGGAAAGCGCCAATAATGGCACCTAAGAAATCAGGGCACTATGTACTTAAAACCACCAACGCGCAGTCAGGAGAAACTGCGACGCTCAACGTCTTTGTGATGACATCTTTGGAAAAGGTAGACAAAACAGGTAAGTTAAACGGCTACACAATTGGTAAATATCCTGATAAGCCTTTAAAAAACAATCCCATTTATTTACCCCCATCAGGACTTATTGAAGTATCGCCAGAACAAACGGACGTAAGGTTGTCGCCCAATTTCACCCTAGGTCAATTTCTATCCAAGCAGCAACAAGGATTTCCCAAATATGTACATTTGCGAGCAGGCCTTTTGTTGAAACTGGAAAAAATACTGCACACCTTAAATGACGAAGGGCATGCTGTTGAAGGCTTAACCATAATGAGTGGATATCGCACTCCGTTCTACAACAAAGCTATTGGCAATGTTCAGTACAGCCGTCACGTTTGGGGTGGCGCAGCGGATTTCTATATCGATCAGTCACCGAAAGATGGGGTGATGGATGACCTCAATAAAGACGGTGTGGTAAACCGCGAAGATGCGGTATGGCTAGCCAACTTTATCTCAAATATGTCTAAACAAGGCGCTTTCGGCCCAAGAATCGGTGGGCTTGGTATTTACGGTGCTAATGCGGCGCACGGGCCTTTCGTTCATGTTGATGTGAGAGGAACCTTAGCTCGCTGGTAACGCTGCATTTTACGTAAACGTTAGGCAGTACCGAATGAAACTGCCCACTTTATTTACGCTAAAACTTTTCGATGTTTACTGCGCAATTAACGTCGATATTCTGGTGGTATTGGCAAATCTCGTTTAAGCGGCTTAGGTCGCTTGCCCTTCCCTGCTCTATGCGCTTTCAACTGATAAACGTGCGCTAGCACCTGCGCTACCGCCATAAATAAGGCGTTAGGAATTTCATCGTCCACTTCTGTGGAGTAGAAAATGGCGCGGGCAAGCATGGGAGAAGGGATCAGCGGCACATCGTTGGCGGTAGCAATTTTTCTGATGTGCATCGCCAGCTCATCAGCACCTTTAGCGACCACAACCGGCGCCCTCACTCCCTTCTCATCATACTTGATAGCAACCGAGAAATGGGTCGGGTTAGTCACCACTACGTCTGCTTGTGGCACTTCCTGCATCATGCGCTTGGTTGCAGCCTGATATTGCAGACGGCGAATTCGGCCTTTAACCATAGGGTCGCCTTCCGCATTTTTCCGTTCGTCTTTAACCTCTTGCTTGGTCATCTTCATTTCTTTGTTGTGCTTATACATTTGATAAGGCACATCAATGAGCGCGATAGGGATCATGCCGCACACCAGAATAAGAAACGCCCACTTAAGCATGTCGAGTGCGTGAAAGAAGTTTCCCGGATAAAGCTCCATATCAAGGTGGAGCGCTTCATCTTCAAAGAACAGTAACGCTCCGATGGCCATGCCAATTATGACCACCACTTTCGCTATAGACTTGAGTAACTCAACCAAGCCGTTCATGCCGAACATACGCTTGAAGCCTTGAATAGGGCTCATTTTTGAACCCTTAGGTTTTGCACCTTCCCAGGTAAAGTTAAAACCGCCAAGGGCGATAGAGCCATAAATGCCCGCTATCATTGCCACAACCATGTATAGCAGCACGGCAGGACCTACTGCCGAAAAGGCTTCACCCCATGCGCCAAACATGTGGGTGATATCATAGGTTTCGTCACGAGAGAGAATGAACATTCTCTGAGTAAGTTTAAAAACAGATTCAGCAATCCACCCGCCCACAAACAAGAACATAAAAGCACTGACGATAAGTACTAGGGTCGTAGAGAGTTCACGGGATCGGGCTAGCTGCCCTTTTTTTCGGGCATCTTCGAGTTTTTTCCCCGTGGGGTCTTCTGTTTTTTCGCTTGAATCTGCCATGTTTTCCTACGAACAAATATTCAATAGTTCACACATAAACTGTTCGGCTCTAAACCATTGGGTTTCGAAGTGTGCAGTAAAGTTATCAAGTGTTATCCAAATAATCAGTAATCCCATTACCTGAGCAATGGAAAAACCAATACTAAAAATGTTTAGCTGTGGTGCAGCTTTGGTCATTACGCCAAACGCCAAGTTCACGATAAGCAGCGAGACGATTGGCGCAAGGGAGAGGGTCACTGCCGATATAAACATCCAGCCGGCCCAATGGGCAATATCGCGGAACTGTTCACCGGTCCACCATGCTTCGCCTATGGGAAACGCCTCAAAGCTCATGACTATCATTTGGATCATGGACAAATGCCCATCCAAAGTCCAAAACAACAAAGTCGCCAATATCAGATAAAACTGACCTACCGCTGGCACGTTAATACCATTGACTGGGTCAACAATAGACGCAAAGCCCAAACCGGTTTGCATTGCTATAACTTGGCCAGCAAGCACAAAGGTATTGAGCACCATCATTGATATAAAACCAATAGCAATGCCAATAAGTAATTGCTGAATAACGATTAAAAATGTGCCCACATCCACCAAATTTTCTATGGGTGACGGAGGCACTACCGGCATGATAATGAGTGTGAGCATTATACCCAACAAGGCTCTTACCTGCGGTGGAATGGATTTAGCACTCAAGCCAATCATGGCCACGAATAAGCCGCTAATGCGCATAAACGGCAGCAGCATGTCTGCTAGGAATTGATTGATGGTCGCGAGTTCGACTTCCACAGCTTTAGCCTTCTATCCCACAACCTGCGGGATCATATCAACCATTCTGAAAGTAAAGTCCATAAGCTGTTGCACTAGCCAGTTGCCTCCCCAGCTAAGCGCGAGAAGCGTAACAAGTAAACGAGGTAAGAAGCTCATGGTTTGCTCGTTGATACTGGTCGCCGCCTGAAAAACAGCGACAACTAGGCCTACGATCAAGCTTGGAACAATCACCGCAGATACCAACACGATAACCATGAACATGGCTTCTCGCAGTATTTCTACAAAGACTTCTGGTGACATAAGCCCTCCTAGACGCCCATACCGAAGCTGGTCGCCAACGTGCCAAAAATCAAGTTCCAACCATCAACTAACACGAACAACATGAGTTTAAACGGCAAGGATACAATCATAGGTGAAAGCATCATCATCCCCATAGCCATCAATATAGACGCTACTACCAAGTCAATAATAAGAAAGGGAATAAATAGCATAAAACCAATTTGAAACGCGGTTTTAAGTTCACTGGTTACAAATGCGGGAATAAGGATGGTTAGCGGTACTTCATTGGTATCAGCGTATTTTCCTTCGTCTCCGGCTATTCGTACAAACGTTTCTAAGTCTTTTACCCGTGTTTGAGAAAGCATAAACGCACGCATTGGGCCTTTGGCTTGCTCAAGAGCGTCTAAACTGGTGAGCTGCTCGTTAAGGTAAGGCTGTAAAGCTCGCTCGTTCACCTCTTCGAATACCGGCGCCATAATAAACATGGATAAAAACAAACTAACGCCAATGAGTATCTGGTTTGACGGTGATTGTTGTAAGCCAATCGCCTGACGCAAAATAGACAACACCACAATAATACGCGTGAAAGAGGTCATCATCATGATAAACGCAGGAATAAGGCTTAGCGCTGTCATGATAAACAGCGCTTGAAGCGTCATGGTGTAGTCTTGAGAACCATCTTGATTGGTTGTAACCGTGACTGCAGAAATCCCTTGTTGAGCATAGGCGGGCTCAACGAGAAGTAATAAGGGCAGTATTAAAAGTAGCCAGGCAAACTTACGCATCTCTCGACTCTTCCTTTGTTTTATTCTTTTCTATATTCGGGTTGAGCTTTTCCGCCATGGCAGCAACAAGTTTTTGTTTAAACGCATCGGCACCATTTTGTTGCTCGCCTGTGGTTTTGTTCACACCTTTCACAGGCACATCGAGATTCTTATCTAATTTGCTTAAATGAGAGATGTTGTGACTGGTTACACCAATGAGGTGCTGCTCTTCACCTACCTGAATCACCATAATTTTTTCTTTTGTGCCAACAACCATGCTGGCCGCGACTTTAATTTGATTTCCACCCATCGCAGTGACATTAAATCGACGCATCACATAAGCCAGGGCGAAAATGACGCCAACGACGACGAGCAAGGATAGGAAAATTGACAGTACCGACGTGGGATTGGTAATTGACTGGGTCGACTGCGCGACGGCTATCTGGCTAAATAAAAGGGGCAGCATTGCGCAACCCCTTATTTTATAAGAAGTTTTATCTGAGCTTCTTGATTCTCTCAATTTGACTAATAACATCCGTTAATCGAATACCGAATTTGTCGTTGACCACTACTACTTCTCCATGAGCAATCAACGTGCCATTAACTAATACATCTAGTGGCTCACCGGCAACACGATCCAGCTCCACCACAGAACCCTGGTTCAACTGTAGCAGATTTCGGATACTTATTTGACTACGACCGACTTCCATCGAAATAGTCACAGGAATATCTAAAATAGTATCTAGCTTTTTCTTTTCTTCTTGCGTAATCGGCGCGTCGTCAGTTAATTCGTCAAGTTCAGCAACTTGTACGTCTTCGTTATCGCCAGCCTCTTGTTCCGCTTCAGATTCGGCTTGTTCGGCCATTGCCGCTGCCCAATCGTCCATACCGTCTTCACTCATGGGAACTCCCCTCTACCTTACAGGTCTTCTTCGAGTACTTGCAGTTCTGCGTCATTATCAATAATGCGCCCACCGCGGGTTAATAACTGTAGCTCAGACTTCACTGAAGTCGGTCTTGCAATCTTCTCTACAATTTTCAGTGCCAAATTGTCGCGACTGCGACCTAATTTAGCCCTGAATGTGGGTAAATCTTCAATTAATACTGTGATGGTTTCTGGCATCTCCACAGGGATGATATCGCCAGGTTTAAACTCCATCACATCGCGAAGCGGTACATCAACGTCTAGCATATGCGTAGTTAACGCCACCTTAACGTCCATGATTTCATCGCGAAGGGCCTTACTCCAACGTAAGTCTGTATCTTCTTTATCGCTTTGAACACCTGCATCAAGCAATTCGCGAATGGGCTCTAACATTGAGTATGGCAAGGACACGTGGAAGTCGCCACCGCCGCCATCTAGTTCGATATGGAACGAGCTGATGACCACCACCTCGGTCGGGCTCACAATGTTCGCCATCGCAGGGTTTACTTCTGAGTCCAAATATTCAAACGACACATCCATGACCGGTGCCCAGGCTTCTTTATAATCTTCAAAGATTATTTTAAGCAGCATCTGGATAATACGGCGCTCCGTTGGCGTAAACTCCCGGCCTTCAATTTTCGCATGATAGCGACCATCACCACCAAAGAAGTTGTCTACCAGAATAAATACCAAGCGGGCTTCCATGGTGATAAGCCCCGTACCTTTAAGTGGACGGAAACGCACCATGTTCAAACTCGTTGGAACGAATAACGTATGAATATATTCGCCAAACTTGATCATCTGAATACCGTTAATCGATACTTCAGCTGAACGTCGCATCATGTTGAACAAACTCACACGCATGTGACGTGCGAAACGTTCATTAACTATTTCAAGCGTAGGCATACGCCCACGCACTATTCTGTCTTGCGAGGAGAAGTCGTACTCGAGCGTAGAAGCATCAGAGTCGCTGCCGCCGACCTCTTCTTCTTCTACATCATCTACCCCGTGTAATAGGGCATCGATTTCATCTTGAGATAATAAATCACTCACCGTCTTCTACCTTACTTAGTCAATGCATTACTGCATGACAAACCCAGTGAACAATACGCGCTCAACTACATCGCTGCCCGTAATGTCCTTTAATGCTTTTTGTACTTCAGTTACTGCCTGCTCGCGAAGCTCAATTTTACCGGCTTCGGTAACCAGATCGTCTGCGTTTGAAGTACTAAAAGCCTGTAGTAATGTCCCTTCAATTAGCGGTATATGCGTCTTCGCCAGCTCTTCATTGTCAGAACCGCGCACAAGCAACTGCACTTTTATCTGAACCAACCTGTCTCTTCCTGCGCCCGGCACGTTAAAAACAAATGGTCGCGGCATCGCTACGTAAAGCGCAGTGCCCATTTCAGCTTTCCCTGCTGCTGATGCTGGTGCGCTCGCAGCCGCTGCGGCGGCATCAGTCTCTGCAAGCTGTTCGGCTGCTGGCTCATCACCGCCTGCAAACAATAAGAAATAGGCAGCTGCACCGCCTCCTAAAAGAACCACAGCGATAATGATGATCAACATCATTTTGCCTTTCTTTTTACCGCCTTCTTCTACTTGTAATTCTTCTTCAGCCATGTGTAACTCGTCAGTAATGCTCGGAAAAAACGTATTATCAAGGTTCCGTCAAAAATGGCAATGCCATAATTTGAGGAAAACAATATGTGTACGGGTAATTTTTTGCGTCTTCACGCTTCCTAATACCACCTACTGCTCACTCCTTTCATTCAAAACATAGCAGCGTTTACGTATTCTCTCTATGCGACCTATTGGTAATAATTCATACGGGATGTGGTTAAGCGTAAAAGTCTATGCCGCCCTTGTCCGCGCGCGAAATCGACTGCTCAATAACCCGCATGCCATCCGTGTCGTCTACACCGTCATTTTCTCCACGATCCCCAGCTCCCTGACCTTGGTGACTGTTTCCTGCAAGTTGCTGGCCATTTTCTTGACCAGAAGAATTATCTTTCCTAACTTGGGCGTCGCCTAACTCAATACCTTGTTCTGAGAGCATATCCCTTAGCTTAGGCATAGCATCGGCCAACGCATCTTTAGCTTGCTGTGATTGCACAACAAAGCTCACGCTTGCAGCGTCACCCGCCACATTTACTCTCACCTGCATACTGCCAAGCTCGGGAGGATCTAAGCGAATTTCAGCCATGGTATTTCGCGCATTAACCATCCAGCGAATTTTCTCACTAAGCTGCTGCTGGCCGTCGCTCTTATGAATATTGACCGCTTTATCAAAACCTTCAAACTGCTGCTGAGTTTTTGACGCTTCAGCGCGAAGCTGAGAGTTTTCCTGCATAACCGATTCAGTTGGATTGACCAATCCAGCAATAGCGTGTTGAGCACTTGCTTGAGTTTGCGTCATCAAATTTAAGAATTGACTGGCTTGACCGTCTACACGCGCTGTCATTGAAGCAACCACATCAGCACTTACCGCAGCATCTTTTGCGGCATCGGCTACAATAGTTGATAAATCAATGCCAGGCTCTCTACCTTGCTGGACTTGTTGCTGAAACTCGTTAATGCCAGCGATAATGTTAGCCTTCACCGCTTGTTGCTGTGCACCACCAGGCAGAGCCGCGACTACACGCTCTGCAAACGCTTCTGTTGCCTTTTGCGCGCTTTGTGGCGATAGCTCACTTATCGCTGAAAGCAGGTCGCTTGAAATTTCTGTAGCACCAAAAGAATCAACTACCTTGGTTTGCTCACCGCTGTTTTCAACGTTTAACAGCCCCTCAGATGATGCTGATTTAGCGTCGTTTGATGCTGCTGCATTAATCGCCACGCTGCCGGCAACAGCTGTCTCTGAAGTTAACTCGGCCAATAACTCTTGAGCCTCAGCGAGATTGTCATCAAGAGATTTGGCCTGAATATTGTTAAGTTCATCTGCTAGTAGACTTAGTACGAGCGATTCATCGGCCGATTTTTTACCGCTTTCAGATAGCCCATTTAACGTTTCTAACATACCGCTTAATGCATTTGCGGCTTCAGTGTCTGACGCTAGACCTTGTTCGGGATTTTCTGTGTGCTCAGTCTGCATGAGCTTGGCAATTAATGCTGAAAGCTCATTGTCATTTTTTACTTTTTTATCTGAATTAGTATTGATATCGGTTTGCGCATTTGAAGACGCATTGTTCGTTTCACTATCACTTCCACTCTGTTGATTGTTAGCGTTGCCACCAATAAGAAGTGAAGTTAGTGCAGTGAGTGTTTGTTGTGCTTCAGACGACAGGGATTCGATGGCTAATTCACCATCATTGTTACTATTAAGTTGCGACAAAAGATGAGCCATGACCGATGGCATATCGCTCGCATCCACATCCTCCGGAAGCTTCCAAAGTTTTCCGCTTTCTTTTATAGATACGACGTTAACTGCCTCGCCTGCAGCTTCAGAGATACCCTTATCTTCTGTGGTACCTGATTCACCTGAAGATTCATCACTTTTTCCAAAACGATTGGCTACCGTCTCAACGTAGGCAATCCAGTCTGGCTCGCCGTCGTCTTTGCTTGGCTTTCCATCTGGCGTGCCAGGTGAGGTAATAACGCCAGCCTCGGCATCTTTCCTGCCGCCTTCTCCAATGACATACTGGGCGTCGGTCACGTTTTTTTGTTCAACGGCGCCTTCAGCGTCGTCAATAACGAGATTGGTATTTTCACCGTCAGTTGAAGGCTGCGTTGTCGTTGCTGAACCTTGCGCAACCTCGTGTGCACCAAGCGTTGCATTTTCTTCTTGATTTGCATTATGAGAGTCAGCTTCAGACTCAGCTGGAATATCTGTCACTTCGTCACGAACAGGTAAATCCGTATGTCCCGCATCGCGGTCTTTACCATTTTTGATCGTGTCACTGGAGACTGAAGATTGGGGAGCCGCTCTGTCCGAACGGTTTGCTGCTCGAGATTGAGCAACCTGATCTTCTTTTTCGTTTAAAACAAAATCTGACTTGGTCGTTTTCGCGTCTTGATAAAGTCGGTTAAATGCTTGGTTATTTTCATTGTTCGCTTGTTGCTGAGTTCCGATACCCGTTCCAACGGCTTTCGCCGTACCAGAAGCAGAGAATGGTAATGCGGCAATGTCTGTTTTACGTGCGGCAACTTGTTGCATATTGTCCTACCGTCCTACATTTAAATCGTCTTTCACCAAGAAGACGTATCGTGATGCGAATGATTCACTTGGCGTTTTATTACAAAAAACTTGATGCCATTTCATCGCAAACCCACCAACGCTTACTTTAATTACAATCACTTAGCATTACTTAGTCAGCATGTATCGCTATGATTTTTCGCTACGGCCCTTAGTCGCCCTCGCTGAATTTCAAACGCTATACTGTGTGATGAAACTCAAAGAAACGATGATTTACCGTAGTAGCGATTGCAAAGTAATTACGTCGCGCTAGTACATTATGAAATGGTTTTTGCAAGGGTTGAGCCAAAGTGGCAGAGGCTCGACTAATTATCAGAAAGGCGAGCGCTTAGCTCTGAA
Organism: Alteromonas sp. R7; assembly: GCF_055755235.1. Lineage (NCBI taxonomy): Bacteria > Pseudomonadati > Pseudomonadota > Gammaproteobacteria > Alteromonadales > Alteromonadaceae > Alteromonas > Alteromonas sp. R7. The sequence goes on from NZ_JBVTQX010000002.1 coordinate 48,018, forward strand.
AAATCGTTGGGTAGCGAACTCATCCATCATGGCCTGCTCAGCTCTGGCTTCTTTTTTCTGCTCTGCCAACTTTTTCTTATCTAGCAACAAGGTAACAGCTTTCACTTTTTGTTGTTGCTTTAGCCAAAGTTGCTTTCGCTGATCCGCCGCCATTTGTGCACGAGCAATCACTTGCATCTGTTGTTCGCATGCTTTATCCAGTTTTCCAACGAAGGATAAATGCTGCTGATAATAGGTGGCGGTAACACCTGCTTGACCGGTTTGTTGAATACCTTTTATGTAGTCAATGCGGTACTGCTCAAGACTGGTTAGCTTTTGCTTTTGCTGATTAACGTTCTGTTGGGCCTGTTTGTAGTATCGGGCTTCTCGCTGCTCTTTTTCGCGCTCGAATTCGGCTAAACGTTCTAGTTGTTTAGACATTATGCGATACCTTTTGGAAAGTTGATGACTTCTGGATCACAGGCAAGCTAACTTGCATTGCAGCGCTATACATTAGCCTTGCCCCAGCCCTTTAGCTAGTGCAGCCATGCCTTCTAAGCTCTCGTCATACGGTATGACTTGTTTCATCCCTTGCTGCAATAAAGCGTTGATTGCAGGCTCTGCGCGAATTGCCAGATCAATACGCGGGTCTGATCCTTTCGCATAAGCGCCAATAGAAATGAGGTCTTGGTTTTGTTTGTAGTTTGAATAAACTTGTCGAATACGACGCGCCATCAATTGATGTTCTTCGCTCACGACCATAGGCATTACACGGCTTATTGACGCCTCAATATCAATAGCAGGGTAATGACCGCTATCGGCAAGGGTTCGCGACAACACTACGTGACCATCCAAAATTGCGCGAGCGGCGTCGGCAATGGGGTCTTGCAAATCGTCACCTTCGGTTAGCACCGTATAAAAAGCCGTTATAGAGCCCTGTCGTTCGCTGCCGTTACCTGCACGTTCTACTAGTGCGGGCAGCCGAGCAAACACCGAAGGCGGATAACCTTTTGTGGCCGGTGGCTCACCCACAGCCAACGCAATCTCGCGCTGCGCCATGGCATAGCGTGTTAAAGAATCAATCAGCAGCAGTACTTTCATGCCTTTATCACGAAAATATTCAGCGATAGTTACCGCCGTCTCACAGCCCTTTAAACGCATAAGCGGTGAAGTATCGGCTGGCGCTGCCACTACAACCGCCCGTTGGCGTTCTTCTTCTGTCAGTATTTCGTGGATAAACTCTTTTACTTCTCGGCCACGCTCACCTACAAGCCCAACCACGACCACATCGGCTTCACAGCCTCGGGTCATCATGCCAAGTAGCACACTTTTACCCACGCCACTTCCTGCAAAAAGCCCCATACGCTGACCAACGCCAACCGTATTTAACGCATTGATGGCACGTACGCCAACATCCATAGGGGTGTTGATTGGACGGCGAATGAGCGGGTTCATAGGAGGACGCGTGGTGGGAGCTCGCGCGTCGGCATTAATTTCACCCAGTCCGTCAAGGGGCTGACCGTTGCCATCGACCACACGACCCAACAGTCCCATACCTACCGGCAAACCGCTTTGCCGGTTTAACGGCATAACGCGACTCCCTGGCACAATACCGCGAACCGCTTCAGTGGGCATCAAATAGGTAATATCATCACCAAAGCCAACTACTTCAGCTTCTATTTCGCCTTCAATGGTTTGCACTAAACATTGACTGCCCACCGGCAGCTGGCAACCTACAGCTTCAAGGGTAAGCCCTATGCCCCGAACTAATTTTCCCGCTGCAACAACGGGTGGCGATGTCACTTGTTTAGTAAGTGATTCAAAATGGGCATGCCAAGGGCTAGTCATTAGATAAACCTTGGTTTAAAAGAAACTTATCGATAACGTCGCGGCATCGACGCTCAATCGACACATCTACGGCATTTTGCACAGTGGTAATGTCACAGCCACCGCGTTCCATTGCTGTTGCTTCAACCAAATTCCAGCCTTTTTTGGTAATTTCCTCTTCACCAAAATGCTCTTTTACCAATTCAATATCTTCAGGATTCATATGAATTTGATAGTCAGCTTGATTAATTGGTAGCGCCTTAATACCTTCGCTTAACGCCTGCATTATAACCTGTTGGTTAGTACTTACCTCTGTTTTAATAACTGCTTTTGCAAGAGTAACGGCGAGTTTTACCAATTGATCTCGGGTTTCATCGTTGGCTTGCGAGAGTGGGTCGTGAAATTTTTCAGCAAGCATTTGCCACACTTCGGCTTGTGCCGTCATTTGCTGGCGGCCTTCTTCAAGCCCTTGTTCAAGTCCTTCGGTGTGACCTTGCTCTTTACCTTCCGCTAAACCTGCTTCAAGGCCTTGCGCTTTTCCTTCTTCAAAACCTTTTTCTTTACCTTCCTGATAACCTTCATCATAAGCAGCCTGACGTATAGCTTCTATTTCTTCAGCGGTAGGCGGCTTAATCTCTTCCTCAACTTCAGGCGGTTCATACTTCCAGTCCGAACGTTTGTTTAACGCGTTGGTCGGCTCGTTTTCTCGGGGTGCAGTGGGGTCATCAACGAAAGGTAGGTCCCATTTTTTAGCTTCATTTACTTCGTTTTCGCTGAAACTTTTTTTGGCAGTCATATATTTACCTAGGCTAAATGAGTGACGGGACTAGCGTTCCTACAGGAACTCTTCGCCACCGCCACCACCAAGCATGATTTCACCAGAGTCAGAAAGTCGACGGGCAACAGAAAGGATCTCTTTCTGCGCTGTTTCCACTTCACTAATACGCACAGGACCGAGCGCTTCCAAATCATCATTAAGCATTTCAGCAGCACGCTTAGACATGTTGCGCATAATTTTGTCTTTGAGCTCTTCGTCAGCACCTTTAATGGCTTTAAGCAGCGCGTCTTGCTGTACTTCGCGCAGTATGGCCTGAATACCCTTGTCGTCTACATCGACTAAATTGTCGAATACAAACATCAGGTCTTGAATTTGCTGGCTCATCTCTTCGTCTTGCTCGCGAATAGCATCCATCAACTGACCTTCTATCGCGGTATCTAGGTAGTTCATAATGTTCGCTGCAGACTTCAAGCCGCCCATTTTGGCTGCTTGTGTACCCGCTTGACCTGCAAACTGTTTCTCCATGATTTCGTTCAGCTCTTGTAGTGCAGCCGGCTGAACTTCCTCTAGATTTGCTATACGCATTAGCAAGTCGAGTCGCACTTTTTCAGGGAACTGCGCCAATATTTCAGCACTTTGTTCAGGCTCTAAATAAGACAATACGATAGTTTGAATCTGCGGGTGCTCATTGCGAATAATGCTGGCTACTTGCTTAGAATCCATCCACTTCAATGAGTCTAGGCCTTTTGCACCGCTTCCCATCAGGATTTGATCAATTAGGTTTGCCGCCTTATCTTCACCTAACGCGGCTGTTAGCGCACGTTTAACAAAGTCTTGGCTTTGGAAGCCAATGGTACTGTAATTCTGAATTTCTTCGATAAAGTGCTTATGAACCGCCGTAATTTTGGTTTGCGTCATATCGTCCACTTTTGCCATTTCAGTACCGAGCTTTTGTACTTGCTTGGGCTCTAAGTGTTTCAATATCTGGGCGGCGTCTTCTTCAGAAAGACTCAGCAGCAAGATGGCCGCTTTTTCTACGCCTTCTAATTTACTGACGTCGTATGACGGCTCGTCAACATTGGCAAGTTCTTCAGCCATAATCTTATCTCACTACTCGTCTTGCATTAACCAGCCCTTCACGACTTGGGCTGATAACTCAGGTTCATTGGCCACAAGGGCACGTACAGCTTTAAGTACATCTTCATCTTTGTGCAGGTCAGGCAGCATGAGTGAACCATCTGGCGCAAAACCTACCTGTCCTTCGTCAAAGTCAGACGTTAACATGCTAATGGTGTCGTCGCCTAAATCTAAGCCCTCGTCTGCATCAAATTCATCGGCGTCGTTCGACTCATCAGGATTAATAAGACGACGTAGCATAGGACGAATCACGAAGATGATAAGCACTATTATAACCAAGCCACCAACAACTAGCTTAAGAATTGGTAGAAATCCGGGCTGCTCCCAAATAGGCGCGTCTTCAATTTCCCCTGCGTCCATCCGAGTAAAGGGCACGCTTACAACTTCTAACGAATCACCACGGGTAACGTCAAAGCCAATGCCGCCCTGTAAAAGCCTACGTATGTTGAGAATCTCTTCTTGTTTACGCGGTGTTGGCGTCATCGCACCGTCTTCACCCGCAACTTGGGTATAGTCCACCGCCACAGATACACTTAATCTGCGAATAACCCCTGTCTGTTTCTTGGTATGACTGATAGTGGTATCAAGTTCGTAGTTGCGTGTTGATTCTTTCGCTGTGCGCCCCGGCATAGTTTGTTGACTGCCGCCCACAGCATTTTCTGGAATATTAGAATCTAACGGAGGCTGATTAGACAGTGCACCAGGAATACCGCCAACACCTCCACCTACGCTGTTTTCTTCCATTATCATTTCACTGCGAACCGCAGGTAAATCAGGGTTGTAGCTACGCTGTGTTTGTTCCATAGCTGTAAAGTCCATGGTAACGTCAGCTTGTGCTGTGTAGTTACCTATGCCCAATACTGGAATCAGTATCGCGTCAATTTTTTCTAAGTACTCTTGCTCACGCTGGCGCTCAATCTCGTATTCTTTTCTGGCACGAGCACTCATAGAATCTTGAGAGCCTGAGTTAAGCAGACGACCATTGCTGTCTGTTACGGTTACCTTAGACGGCTCCATGTTTTGCACTGCAGACGCCACAATATCGACAACAGCATCAACCTCTTCACCTGCAATAACGGCACCGCGCTTAGCCGTTAGCACAACGGTTGCCGACGCTTTCTTCTCTCTTCGCGCAAATACGTTCTCTTTAGGCATAGCTAACAAGACACGGGCTTTTTGAATGCTTGCGATATCTTCGATAGTGGCCGCGATTTGTTGCTCGCGGGCGTGTTTTAGACGTTCCATCTCAACACGCTGGCTCACGCCAAACCCCATATCCTGCATAATGATATCGGTACCGGCATCAGAGACCTTAGTTAACCCTTGGCGGGTCATGCCTAAACGAATATTTTGGAATTCGTCACTTCTTACGTAAACAATATTGCCTTCAAGCTTATAGTCGATTTGGTTCGCATCCATATAATCGAGGGTTTCAATAAGCTCTTGGGTTTCCATTTTCGCAAGTGGACGGTAATCAGGTTCTTGCGACCAGATAAGAATAAAAATAGCGATGGCGACGCAGATTACCAAAACAACCACAAGGGCCATTTGGCGCATCATATCTGCGCTACCTAAAGTGTCCATAAAACCAGATTTGTTTTCTGGCTCATTGTCCACTGCTTGATTCTGATCAGGAACCGTAAGGTTTGTACCTGTAGCTTCAGCCATAACCTACTCCACCTACACCGGCATATTCATTATTGTTTTATAGGCTTCAAGTACTTTGTTACGTACTTGAACAGTGGCTTCAAAAGCAATGCCCGCCTTTTCTTTCGTCAGCATAACTTGAGCTAGGCTTAAGTTAGGGTCGCCCATTTCAAAACGCTGCTGCGCGTCTTTTGATTCGAGCTGCATGCCGTTTACACCATCTACCGCATTCTTTAGCATGGTCGAGAAATCACTTGCCGAGCTATTAACTTCACTAAGCGGCTGCTGTTGAGGCTCATTAACTTGAAGACGAGTTTGCCCAATCATGTTCTGCATTTCTTGATACAAACTATTGGCTTTAACGTCCATAACCACTCCTAGTGCTTTTTCGAGACCGCCTGAACATCGGCGTATAACTTATGTATAGAGGGGATTTAGCAAAGGGCTTGCCAACTTTAAAAAGCTATACATATCAAGAAGATAAATCAAAAATAAGAGGGTTAGCCAAATTTATGGCGTTTGACTTAGTGTGAGCAACAAAAAACCGCCGCCTTCTTTACTACAGAGGCGACGGATAAGGACGAGGAAACCGAAAGTGTAGAAATAGACCTTATGCGGGCACTTCAATACCGTCTTCGCGCATGCGCGCTAATTTGTAACGAAGGGTTCTTGGACTAATGCCGAGCTTTTCTGCCACATCTTTACGCTTGCCGTTACACGACACCAATGTATCGAGGATAATTTGATGTTCTTGGTAGCGCAGCTCAGACCCTAGCCTATTTTCTTCAACATGCTCTTGCAGTGTTTCAACAGGTGCAGTCATGTCTTCGTCAATCATTAAATCGCTGGCGTCGATTTCATTGTGTTCACATAAAATAAGCGCCCTTTGAACCACGTTTTCTAGTTCGCGAACGTTCCCTGGCCAGCTGTATTGTGACAGCTTATTGCGTGCTGCTGCGCTTAACCTGATAGTACCCAGCCCTTGAGAACTAGCGTGACGCTGAACCAGATGTTCGGCGAGAGGGACAATATCACCCGGACGTTCCGAAAGCGGGCGCCACTCGATAGGGAATACATTTAAGCGATAGTACAAATCTTCTCTGAACTCTCCCGCATCCATTGCTTTTCTCAAATCTCGGTTACTTGTAGCAATAACGCGGACGTTGAGCTTAACGGTTTTACGTCCGCCAAGACGCTCTACTTCGCGTTCTTGTAACACGCGTAGCAGTTTAGCTTGAAGCGCCAAATCCATCTCGGTTATTTCATCAAGTAACAGCGTACCGTCTTGGGCTTGTTCAAATTTACCCGGGCAAGCTTGGATTGCGCCGGTGAACGCACCTTTTTCGTAACCAAACAAGGTCGCTTCTAGCATGTTCTCTGGTATGGCTGCACAGTTGATGGCGACAAATGGCGCATCACTTCGCGGCGACTGATCGTGAATATAGCGAGACAGCACTTCTTTACCCGAACCGCTTGGTCCCATTACCATCACAGTGGCGTCGGACTTCGCGACTTTGCGAGAAAGCTCAAGTAACTTCAAGCTTGAAGGGTCAGCAACAATAGGCGTGCGAGACTCTATTTTTTGAGCCGGCGCGTAGCGTCCCACTAAATTAAGCAGTACTTCTGGGGCAAACGGTTTTGATAGATAGTCTGTAGCGCCATCGCGCATTGCCTGCACGGCATCATCAATAGTGGCATAGGCTGTCATCAATAGCACCGGCATATTGGGGTACTTAGTTTTGATACTTTTAAGTAGCGTTAAACCGCTCATTTCGCCCATTTGAATATCGCTTACCACTAAATCGACGGAGCGTGAAGACAGCACCATTAACGCTTCTTCAGCACAGTCAGCGGCAACAACCTCATAGTTACCTAATAAGAGGGTGTCTAGGAGTGCTTCGCGTAATCCTGCGTCATCTTCAACAATTAAAATGGTAGTTTTAGACATTATTCTCTCCTATGACCTACGCAACATGAGTCAATGTTTGTGAAGATTGAGCATTCACCACACACGGCAAAGACACACTAAAGCACGCCCCACCTTCTGGCATATTTGATACGCTAAGCAAACCGTTGTGGGCGTTTACGACGGATTTAACAACCGCAAGGCCAAGGCCCGTGCCATGAGTTTTAGTTGTGAAAAACGGTTCAAAAATTTTGTTTTTGAGTTTATCCGGTACGCCAGGACCTTTATCTATAATGGCCACATGCAAACGTTCACCAGACACTGCAGTTTCTACGTGCACGCACTCCCCTTTCGGAGTAACTTGGCTCGCGTTGTGAACAAGGTTTAATAACGCGCCCTGAAGCGCTGTAAGATTGCCGGTGATAGATACGTTTTTATCGAAGCCGCTAAAAGTTAGCGTTTGCTGTGCTTGAGCCGTCATGGTTTGGGCACTGCCTTCAATTGAAGTAAACAACTCTCCCAAGCTAATTTGGCTGACCACTTGTTCTTCCCCTGACTTAGCGAACAGCAGCATGTCGTTAACCTGACTCTCTAGCTCTTTAAGCCTGTCAGTTAGCTTGTTTGCAAATTGAGTTTGTGCTTCTTGTCCCAAGCCTTTGCGCGTTAAATTAGACGCATAGAGCATGGCCGCAGAAAGAGGCGTACGAATTTGGTGAGCCAAAGATGCTACCATTTTTCCCAAAGAAGACAGGCGCTGCATATGACTCACGCGTGCTTGCAGCTGCCGCGTTTCGGTTAAGTCGGTAATAACAATTAATTGTCCAGGCTCATTCTCTAATGGCGTGATAGAAAGCTTCACTCGGCGACCGTCAACAAGTGAGACTTCGTGGCCGTCGTCAGCGCGAGGCTTGAATGAGCGCGTGATAATACTTCGCCACACTTCCTCTTCCAGCGGTTCACCTAACAGTGCTTTCGCTTGTTCATTGGCTTGGCGTACGATCCCTTTGCCGTCTATAACGATAACGCCCGCAGGCATTACCTGAAGTAAGTGTTCAAGTCGACTCGCCTGCAACCGCAAAGACGAAATATCGTCACTGCTTGAGGGGTCGCATTCATCATGAGATATCGCATTATCAATACTATCTAACGCATAGCTTGATGCTGAGTACTCAGTAGATTGTGGTGTGCTGTCAAAAGCCATATTACCCTCGTCAAATTGCAGACGCTGTTAAACTATGACTTAGATAAAGCAGAAGATGTGCCAATTCATCATTGGCTTATTTATCAATTAGATAGAGAAGAATTTAAAAGAAAAGCGTAACGTCAATTACCTGACATTACGCTTCTTCAGTGCGCTGAATATCATATTTCCGCATTTTCTCAACAAGCGTTGTTCTACGCATTCCGAGTTTGTCGGCAGCTCGAGCCACCACCCAATCTTGATTGTCTAACGCTTGTCGAATGAGATTTACTTCCAACTCAGAAAGGTACTCTTTGAGATTAACCCCTTCCTCAGGTAACGATGAAGAAACCATTCCGTTCAAACCCTCGTGGCTTTGCTCGTCAAGGTCTTCTTCTGGCTCTTGCGCGGCCGCTTCAGCAAAGAGTGCATTGAATGCTTCACGCTCAAGAATTTCTTCTGGATAATCAGGCTCGTAAGCCTGTACATCACCGTATTGATATTTCTCAGGTAAATCGGCGATATCAACGATTTGACCAGGATAAAGAATTGTTAAGCGTTCAACCAAGTTAGACAGCTCACGAACGTTGCCCGCCCATTCGTGCTCCATTAACGAGGCGATCGCTTGCTCGGTAAAGCGCACACCTTCCACCCCATCACCTTGGATACGACTATTTAGCTCTTGGAGTAGTAAAGGGATATCGTCTTTTCTTTGTCTAAGTGCAGGGCTATCAATTGGGAATACGTTGAGTCGGTAATACAAGTCTTCACGGAACTTGTCTTCACTGATCATTGTTTCAAGGTTGCGGTGCGTCGCAGCGATAATGCGTACGTTACACTGAAGGGGCTTGTTGCCGCCTACGCGCTCAAAGGTACGCTCTTGCAACACGCGCAATAATTTAACCTGCATCTGAAGCGGCATATCGCCGATTTCATCCAAAAACAACGTACCGCCTTCCGCTAACTCAAAACGGCCTTTACGCGCGCTGATTGCGCCAGTAAACGCCCCTTTTTCGTGACCAAATAGCTCGCTTTCTAGCAGCTCGCCAGGAATGGCACCGCAGTTTACCGGAATAAATGGCCCGTCTTTGCGTTCAGATAAGAAGTGAACATTACGTGCAACGACCTCTTTACCCGTTCCAGACTCTCCTAGAATCAAGACAGTGGCATCAGTCGGAGCAACCTGTTCAACTAATCGACGAACTATTTGTATTTGTTCGCTTTTACCAATAAGGCTTCTAAACAGTCGCGTCTTTGTTCCCGATGTACGAGACAAGCTCGGTTTGCGCCTTGAGTATTCTTGGCAACGATGGATAGCTTGGGTCAAAACGGGATAGGTTAATGGCGTTGCAATAACGCTAACGAGATTACAACCTGCTGATGCTTGGCTATTATTTTCAACCAATGCTACAAATGGTATGTGAGGAAACTTCTCAACCAGTCCACTGACTATGGCTGGCGATATGTGCTCTATAAGAACAGCATCAGCTCCACTATCTTGCAAATACCGTTCGCAATCACTAAAGCCTCGCGATTGACACGATTCTCCCATGAAGGTAACGATAGTTTCCAAGTTTTGAATAAGTTCCTGGTTGTCACTAACCAGCAAAATGTTCTTCATCAATTCCCCGAGAACGCTTTGTTATTATTTACAGTTTAGCGCATTTATAAATTGTAACGACAAAAGATCGGAGCGCAACCGCTGTTTTCGGAAATGTATCAATAAAAAAAGCAGGTTACCCTGCTTCTTTCGATTAATTTTAGCAAAATTAACGTACGTTGGTTTAACTCAACAGTGATAAAACCTGACTTTGCTGCTGATTCGCTTGCGCTTGAACGGTTAGCGCCGCCTGACCAAGCACATCGTTTGACGCCTGCTGTGACACAGCTTGAGCAAAATCAAGATCTTGAATGCGGCTACGCGCTTCAGCGGTGTTCACGTTAGCTTGAGTAAGAGAACGCGCCGCACTTTCGAAACGGTTTTGGGTAGCACCTAAATCGCCTCGCGCGTTACCGAGCGTTTCAATTGCAGCATCAGTTGCACCTAGCGCATCTTCAATGCTGGTTCCCGACGTAATATCGATAGCCAGTACATCGTTTAATTGAGCAGCAACATCCTGTGTGTTGACGCTTATTGATTGGCCCGCACTTGAACCTGATTGGAATTCAAGTGAGCCATTTTCAGATAATAACGGCTTGCCAGCAAAATTCGTCTGCTCAATGGTTTGGGAGATATTCTCTTGTAGCTGTGTTATTTCAGATTGGATAGCACGGCGATCGCCACTGCTCAAAACACCATTACCAGATTGTAAGGTAAGTTCGCGAATGCGGTTTACATCGTCATTGATGCTGCCTAAACCACCCTCTGCAACCTGCGCCACCGAAATTCCGTCGTAAACGTTATTAATAGCCTGGCGGTTGCCTTCTACTTCTGAAGTTAACCGATCGATGATTTGCTGGGCCGCTGCGCCGTCAGTTGCATCGTTAATTTTCTTACCACTGGCAAGCTTTTCCATCAAGGATTCTTGCTTCTCTTGCACTTGGCTGAGAAGTGAGTTACCTGAATCGGAACCTATTTTAATCATGAGGCTACCCTATTAAACTTTCACTTAATATAGTGTAGTAAATAGACAGAAGAATAACGAGTGACTGTTTTTTTAAAGAGTATGAAAATGAATACCCAACGGCTCAACGGTATCGTTACTGTTGAGTATTTCACTTTTTATTTAAGGAAGACTCGTTAAAAACTAATGGTTTATGGCATTGTTGCCGACACATGATATATTTAAACGATAATCATAAAAATCGTGGGCGATCTATGTTTGACGGCAAGTCTATATTGATAACAGGATCTTAATTCCTCTCTAATAGGCTGGTGGGTCGCTTAAACCCTACACAAAACCCGCTCAATACGAGTCGCGTTCTGTTGTCGCTATTTAAACAGTTTTCCAGTATGAGCCGAACGGATACAGAGGCAGTATTACCCATATCTTCTAAGGCTTTAATGAATTTATTCTCGCAACCTTTGAAACGTCTTGCTATTGCATTTACGATAGCCAAACTTCCTTCAATGACATCTCTGCATCAATCAGTTCTGTACCACCTAACCAACTAGCATGAGGGCACCAACTCCCTCGTATTTAGCGGGCTCATCCACAAATAGCTCAATAACCTTAAAACCTGCACCTCTTTCTTTATCTAAACAATGCTCCTTATGAAGCTGCGAGATAAAGATTATCGATACGCCACGTTCAAACAGCAACTTAGCCAACGTCAGGCAGAGCATGATGCGGCTTGTTCTTATATACTCTGCAATATCCGCGCGGAACAGCACCGTAACAGAATTGCCCACCCTTACAACCCTCGACTCTGCATCGCGCTAAATAAAAGTTCTGCTGTTTCCCCATCTCCCTCGGTATCAATATCTTGTACGCGGTATCTTGGCATCAAATGCGCGCTAGCATGATGGAAGTAGATAAGCAAGTTTTGAAGAAAAGCGTCAGCTTTTCCCCAGTAAAATTGCCCTGCGTTATGATAGGCTTCTTGTAGGTCTGGATATCGTGTTTTCATGAGCTTTTTGTCAAACATCTCAATATCGCCTTGCGGCTTGAAGTAAAACGCACGCTGAATCGGGAAAGGGAAACTGGTAGCTGCAAAGTAAGAGTCTTTCTTTGCACTTTTTAGCTCTGCAGAAACGCTAACCAAACCATTAGATGTAACAAAAGGGGCAGTGGCGTACCATAACCTTATCAAGTTGCGCAGAGTTTAAAGCGGCTTCAATAGACTAGGCAATGATAGGCTTATTGCAAAAAAAGCGAAGTTTTTTTCGCAAAATACGAATGCTTCCGCCTCACGCTAGAATTATTGCTACATTCATATATATCACTGCTGTTAGCGTATTCTGATTTAGTAATTTTTGACGCTAATGGCGTGATGACTAATCAATTTAATCACGCTAAGACGGTGCCTTTTTACCGAAAATGAGTTTTGTCTCACAAAGTGATGCTTCTAACGGTCTTGGACATAACCAAAATCTATCTCCACCTTCATTCGTCATTTCTTTATCGGCCAGAGGTTCAGAAGCTAAAGCAAACATATTATAGGTTTCAAATGATGTCATACCGCAGGAAAGTGTAGGGAAGTAACTCTCAAAGAAGCTCCCCCAATCTTTCTGCTCAAGTTTAGGGAACACTATTTTCAATTTATCGCTCGATGTTAGCGCAAGCGTAGCGATAAACACGGCTTTTTCTAGAGTTTTATCATCAACGCTTTCAAATGGGCTAAATATAAGGATGTCGCTTTCAGCTGGTTTGGGCCGCTCGTGTAAGGTCAATAGAAGTTCAGGGGAATTTACAATATATGCCATTCGGCTGATATTAGACTTTCGCTCTTCCAATCCTGAAACACTCGAGATAAGTTCAATCTGATAGTGGCATTGGGTATTTTCAGTGTTTTGGTTAATTTCTAGTTCTTTAAGTACGTCGCTCACAGATTCACTAACGAAGGCTACGCTTTCTCTTTTGATAAACTCTTGAAGGGCGATCTCTTGCCTTTCTCTTGTAAAACTTGAAACTGTATCAAAGGCGTTTGGATACATCGAAATACTCGTTAACGCATCGTCGAGAAAGTTATGCCAACACTCTCTTATTGCCTCAAACTTTTCCATCACAAGTTTGTCGTTCTTGAAATGCGTTAATTTACTAAAAATACTGTTTATATAGTTCGATGTGCCATTGAAGTAAAAAAACAAAATAGAGCATTTACGCAAATACGCTTCGACCAAAAATTGCCTCTGGTCGAACACCAGCTTATCGATATCTTCGCGCCCGCTAAACTCTCTCTCAGATAACGCTTTAAAATTGGTGATGTCTTCGATTAGCGCTTCGTGGTTAAAACGTTGAGCAAATCTCTGTTGGAATTCATCGGCTGGAATAGGAACATGAGCCTGAGTTTGAATCCAGTTCATAGCTGCCTGTTTGTCTTTTACTGAATTAGTAATTATTAACGCATCTTGCTCTAGTGGAGGACTACCGGCAATTTTAGCGCCGTCGTTTAAGTTATAAACGTCGGCATCACTAAACGCTGCTAGAGTTTTCTCAATCACAGATTTAGACATATTGAATTCAAACTTGGTATTTACATAGGGTCTTAAATTTCCCGGCACGACTAACGACGTGTCTACTTGCTCTTCGTGGTTGAAGAGCTCCTTGCCGTCTTTTTTATAATAGCCCGACGATTTAGAATGATGATGTTTAACATCCACCATACCTAAGTCTACCCCAAATAAATAAACTTGTTTAAAGCCCATTTCTAATACGTAATTAACAACTAGATTAGACACGGTAGGATAAGAAAAGTGAAGGTAGGGTAAATCTAACTCAGGGAAGAGTTCTCTCATTAATACCGTTGACGACTCACCCTCTTTAAACGCGAGATATGTATTTTTATAAAGCTCTGCTGTATCAGGGTGTACACCATTACAGCTGATAAAATTGATTTGTTTTAAGTACGCCTTATCACCAATTCGCGATGCCCAATCGAAAGATGCTCGGTTCGACTCCACTTCCGCATGAAAGTCAGGAACGATCCCATTAATATACATTGCCTGAAGAGCCGTACCACACGAGATAACAATTGCGTTCTCCCTCTCCCCTTTTAAAAGAGGCATTAATTTGTCGAGAGACGGGCCATTTCCTACAACAAACACGGCGACATCACCTAGTTTTTTACCCAAGGCTGGCACTCCATCTTTGCGATAAAACCCTATATTGTTTTCTACTGCCCATTGGGTATGGGCTGTCCCAAAGCGAGAGTGTTCGAAATTTTCTCCCATAGCAACAATTAAGCGTAGGTCTTCTCTTAGCTTATCAACAGCAGGAAGAAGTACCTCGTTATCATAGCCGAGTGTTAAGTAGGTATTGGCAATGATATGTGTTCCGATAGAGTGGAATTGACTTAAAAGGTCCCGTACGAGGTTAGTTCCGTCATCACCGATGTTCAGGTAAATACGATGCCGTTTTTCCTCAACTTTGGTCAGAATTGCTGCCCAATCTATCGCATACAATGAAGCAAAGAAGTAATCACGATTAGGCTCACAAACAAAGAGCTTTTCAATGTCTCGGGATTTACTTAAGGCCTCTAGCTGATAGCCGGATCCCATTCCAAAAAGAAGCATCGATTTAACAGTTTCAGGTAACTCGCCTTCTTCCTCTTCCATCCCTGTCAAATATTCTTGGATTCTTCTAACCATTTTGTGATGCGAGTGATGAATCAGCTTTCCACCTGCGTAACCTAAAATCAAGTTATCTCGGTTGGGCTGTCTGACAAACGCATTATAAGCCAATTCAGATTCATGTTTCGGACTGTCGCCATGTAGTGGTGTACAGGTCTCTATGTGAAAGAGGTTTACCTCTCCTCGTTGATTCGCTTGAGGCTCCCATTTGAGCGGAGCATAATCTTTAAATTCGTGTGCTACGTCTGGGTAGTACTTAGCAAACGCCGCTATATTTTTATCAAATGTGTCGCGGCTGAGGTTGCTTTTATCCCAATTACTTCTCGTAACTATAGGACTCCATGGCACTAAATAATCGTCGAACGGCTGTGAAGAAGGGAAGGAAAATAAACGTTGTTGTACGTTATCGATGGTTAGCTCTGACAGGCTCCTTATTACTGAGTCAAAGCTCACACTATGATAATGCTGATAGAAATAAACAGTTGTAAAAGGGCTAGCTTGCTTTAATTCACTTAAGTCTTCTAAGATCGAACTTCCGTCACGCTGGCTTTGAAAGTAAATCGCCGTCCCTTTTTCAGCGGCAACCTTAAAAATTTCCGGCCACACACCTGTGTACAAAGAGCAATGTGTGTATTCAAAATTTGGCTCGTAAAGAACAATCCTTTTGAAATTGGCTTCTTTCACTAGCTTTAAAAGGTGAATACCTAACCCCAACCCCAGCAATACCAATACGTCAGCGTTATCATCCAGAGGATAGGCTTGCCGCGAAAAGCCGTTTTCATCTAAAACCAACGGAGAACGTAAAAAAGCATCAACATGTTTGTGAACATTTGCGGTTACTTTATCGCCATAAAGTACCTTACCACTATTAAAGTCGACGATATCAAGCTCTTTATCTTTATTGACGAACACAGATGTAGACGTGCTTCGCGATTGCATTAACTGAGCACAGATAACAGGCATCACACGTTTGAAGGCTATCAGGCTTTTTTCTTTGTTCTTTTTAATCGCATATGCAGATTCAACTTCTAGTGATGACTGTTGCTCTTCATCATCTAAAAGGTAAAATTTAATGGCTTTAAGCATTATTTTTTATATCTCTTTACCGCTTTTTGCGCTCTCGAAAAGCCAACTATCTCCTCTTTTGCTGCTAACTTCAACTCAAGTGCTAAAGCTTCCAGTTCTCGGTTAATAGTTAACTCCTTTTCAGCGAAAGCTGAGCGGGCATCGTCCGAGAGTCTGCGCAACTCTCGAAGCACTAAAGAATGTCGAAGGCTAATAAGGTGATAGAATTGTTCTGTGGAGAGCGCGGCAGACTCTGACGCCACGCAACCGACAATTGCTGCGTTAACTTTACCTATAAAAAGTGGTGTTAAAGAATGATCTAATTTATCAACGTTCAAATGGCTTGCTTACTTTCTCGTTGAGCCCGAAATGCCTCATCTTTCGCTTCTTGAGGAATTTGTACCCACGCATCTCTAATCGGTGCTAAAAGAGAAGACACTTCGTCCAACAATGCTACGTCATTATTTACGTGAGCTTCATTTAGCTTTTCAATCATAAATTCATAAAGCGCAAACATGTTTTCAGCAACTTCGCCGCCCACTTTTACATCTAACGTATCGCGCAAGTGAATAATGATAGCCGTTGCTTTAGAAATGAAAGTCGCCTTTTCTTGCAACTCTTTTCGTTCCATTGCACCTTTCGCATATGCAATCCTGTCTAACGCGCCTTGAAGCAGCATCAAGGTCAACTTGTGAGGATCTGCATTGGCAACATCTTGCTTTAAATTACCTTTTTTGTAGGCATTAATACCTTTAAGAGACATACTTTCTCCGAAACTCTTACGTTATAGTGCGGCTAATAATGCCGAGCTTGTCTGATTCAATTGTGCCACGGTCTGATCTAAGTTTAGGTATTTGTCTCGCAAAACTTGCTCATAGCTAAACATACGAAGTTCCAAGGTTTCCCTATCAGCATAGACATCTTCTCTATTCTCTTTCGCTGTTTTTTCACGCAGTGAGATAAGGCCCCCAGATGACGTGAATTCATCAACAAAATCGTAGAGACGAACTGCTATACCTTCGTTTTCATCAGTAAACAATGTGGCGATATCGTCGAAATTATCTTCCAACGCATCTTTTAGTCTGTCTTCACCAGACCCGATCCCGAAGTCTGAAGAACTAATTTCGAGCTTTCCATCTTTATCTAGTTCTATGCCAAGTCTGAATAACCCACCAAGCTGTGAAGTAGACACGTTATCGCCAATGATAGATGATAGTCCAGACTGGATTCCTCTTAGCAATGAGTCTCCAGCAAGCGCACCATCTTCTTCTAGCTCAGATTCACCGTAACGTGTCAATGTACCTATCTCGTCGATTATTGCATTGTAATTATCAACGAAATCTCTAATTTTTTGTTCTAGCCCTTCTTTGTCGAAACCAATTTTCAATGTTGTTGACAAAAAATTGCCTGCATTATCTTTGGGTGAAATTTCGTTTACGTCAAAGGTGACGTTTTGAATCGTATTTTCAAACTTGTTCGATTCGCTTTGAACTTCAATACCATCCACGAATGCGATAGCGTTTTTCGCCGACTCAATATTAGCTGCACTGATATTACTGGTACCGCCAGCAGTTGAAAGTCTGTCTAGTTCTGCAGCGCCTGTATCATTGTTGATAACTAGATCATTACCTTCACCGGTCTCTTCAGACAAAAACACCAAGCGAGGCCCTTCGGCAGTACCTGTATCTATAATATTTGCGGTTACACCGAAATTATCGTCTGCGCTGTTGATCGCTTCTCTGAGGTCTACAAGAGATGTGCTAGAATCGACGTTGATAGTAAATGAATCGCCACCAGGAATACTAAAGGTTAACGAACCTGTTCCAGAACTTAAAACAGGGTCTGTGCTTGAAGTAAACGCTCCCGCGTCTGTCGTTATGCGACTTCCCGATGCTAGCTGTTGCACGGTAATATCATAACTTCCGCGCAAGGCTGAGCTCGATGCTTCGGCCGATAGCACGTCATCATCTTCAGAAGGGTTAACGATTGTAGGCTCTCGACCGTTTATATCAGTATCGCTACGCAAATCGTCTACCGCATCTTTAAAATCTGACAGCTTTGACTTTATCTGACCAAGAGCAGATATTTCAGCTTCGATCTGTTCTTCTTTAGCATTTAGCCTTTCCTCTTTAGGCAACCTTTCAGCGTCTAAAAGCTGCTGAACAAGATCATCAAGGGCTAAACCTGAACCCACACCTAGCGACTGAATAGTCATAACCTACCTCGTTAAACCTGACTGTTGATAAACACCCCTACGCTATTCCCTACATCCTGCTGTAGTTCTTGGATTCTTTCGGCAAGCTTTAAAAGCTCCTCGGAAGGAATCTGCCGAATAACGTCTCCAGATTGACCGTCTTTAACCGTTACTACTGACCGATTAGTATTTTCGTCGATCGAAAAAATTAAGTCCCTATTTTGAATAGTTAGAAATGATTCAACTTTTGTTACTGCCTCTTCGAGTTTAGCAGTATTCCTCTCTTCACCTTGGTTATCGGCGTCTTGAGATAAACCTTGAGACGAATTTTCCTTTTTTAATTCAGCATTCACTTGCTGAGTTAAAGGCGCCTTTGTAAGTTCATCTGTATTGATACCGCCGCTTTGCACTTCTTTAGGTGAACTTAGATTATCCCTTACCGATTGTGCAGTATTGGCAGCACTATCCGTCGATGCGCCTACTCGTCCCTTTGATGCAAAAGGCTGACCACTTTGAATATTCGGTATTTCCACGTTTCTACCCCCCTTCTGAAACGACAAAACGGGAGCCTGCCTAAGCAAGCACCCGCTACATCTCAACTAAGGCCAAATTGTATTATAGCTTATCCAAGCAACGATAGCGCAGTTTGTGGACGCTGATTAGCCTGGCTCAGAACGGAAACAGATGCTTGTTGAATAATTTGGTTACGCGTTAGTTCAGCCGTTTCCGCAGCAAAGTCCGTATCTCTGATTTGAGAGCGAGCCGCTGACAGGTTTTCGCTAATGTTACTAAGGTTACGGATAGTCGATTGGAATCTATTTTGAAGCGCACCTAAATCGGCACGAACGCCCCCAACACCAGATATTGCAGCATCAACCGCACTTAATAACGCAGCAGCACCTGACGCAGTCACAACGCTATCACCATCTATACCAAGACCAGCTGTGCTGAACCCTGTGATTGAGCCTAGGTTACCGGTTGAAAGGTTTACTGAAATCGTTTGACCTGCGTTAGCACCCACTAGGAATGACGCTGAAAAATTACCATCTAAGATGTTTACGTTTCCAAACTGAGTATCCGTTGCGGTACGAGAAATTTCAGTTCTTAGCGCTGATACTTCTTTTTGAAGCGCCAAACGGTCAGCAGAAGAGTTGATGCCGTTTTGCGATTGAATTGATAGCTGACGAATACGCTGTAGGCTCGTAGTAATCTCACTGATCGCACCTTCAGCTGTTTGTGCTAAAGAAATAGCATCGTTCGCGTTGCGTACTGCTTGGTTCAAGCCTTCAACTTGCGACGTAAGTCTGTCAGAAATTTGAAGACCTGCAGCATCATCTGCGGCACTGTTAATTCTAAAACCTGAAGACAATCTTTCGAACGACGTGTTAAGACGATCATTTACGTCAAAAAGCTGACGTTGTGCGTTGATCGAAGACACATTTGTGTTAACGAATAAACTCATTGGAATACCTCCTAGGGACTCGTCGACCAATGTGGTACGATCAAATCCTTCCAGTTCAAATTAGCTTGGTCACTACTCCGAGCTAACGCCTCTGTTAAAAGTAAAGTAAATTACCCCTCAACTATTGGTATCGGCCAACCCTTTAGGTTCTTTAGTTTTTTTTTCGTTTTTTTTATTTTTTTTCGAAGCAAAAAGGTAAGCCTCTGAATTAGTTGACAAATAAATTTATAAAAATTTAAAAAGATCACGTTTATTCGGTTGATTTATCGAGCAATGATTAAAACGAGTTAAAACGTTCAAGACGGTTTGTCTTTTTCGCAACAAAGCGGCAGTACCTACTTCTCATACGCAAGACAGAATCAGCTTATTTATTGAACAGGAAAGAATTGGAATGTAAGTGCTACTGTATGTCTCATCAATAAGACAGGCGGAAATCTTTTACTCTAAATTTAAAATTGGCATTGATGCTGCATGGTATATTTTGAGCAAATTGTCGTGCTCTGCAATTTGTTTGAAATTGGCGGGATGTTTCGGTATTACTAAAAAAAGGCCGAGACTATCTAATCTCGGCCAATTTGCTCACGTTAGGAGATTGAGCAAATTCAGTTTCTGTCGGCTGGCAGGTATTTAGTAGGATAAACTGGCCTCTCAACCAACACTTCTACACTCTCAGTCCTGTTAGTCGACGCTTTCTCAAAGGGGCGGCCTTACGGCCGCTATCCTTTTTCAGGGGATGGCCTCTCAACTCCTTCCCAAATTCAAGCGTCTTTTAATTAACCACCTAGTAGTGAAAGTGCAGCCTGTGGACGCTGGTTAGCCTGTGCCAGGATAGTAGTACTAGCTTGCTGTAAAATCTGGTTGCGGCTTAGTTCTGCCGTTTCGGTGGCAAAGTCTGCATCTTTGATTCGCGATCTTGCCGCTGATACGTTCTCTGAGATATTGCTCAGGTTTCTAATCGTAGATTGGAATCTGTTTTGAATAGCACCCAAATCTGCGCGAAGGCCACCAATTGCAGAGATTGCTGCATCTACATCATCAAGAAGAGCAGACGCACCTGCTGCAGTCAAAACGTCGGCAGATATAATTCCAAGCCCTGTAGCACTGAAGCCGTTAACCCCTGCTGCGGTTAATGCTTGAGTCGATAAGTTCACTGAAATTGTTTGTCCAGAGTTTGCGCCTACCAAAAAGCTAGCAGAGAACACACCTGAAAGAATACTAACCCCAGCAAACTCAGTTGTTGTTGCGATACGTGAAATTTCAGTTCTCAATGCAGAAACTTCTTTTTGCAGCGCCGCTCGGTCAGCTGAGCTATTAATACCGTTCTGCGATTGAATCGCCAACGTACGAA
This sequence comes from Alteromonas sp. R7, assembly GCF_055755235.1. Classification (NCBI taxonomy): domain Bacteria; kingdom Pseudomonadati; phylum Pseudomonadota; class Gammaproteobacteria; order Alteromonadales; family Alteromonadaceae; genus Alteromonas; species Alteromonas sp. R7. Next base: position 68,773 of record NZ_JBVTQX010000002.1, read on the forward strand.
TACGTTGTAGAGCAGTGGTAGTTTCAGCCATCGCACCTTCAGCAGTTTGTGCTAGTGAAATACCGTCGTTAGCATTTCGTACCGCTTGATCCAACCCTTGAATTTGCGAGGTCATACGGTCAGTAATTTGCAGTCCCGCGGCATCGTCTGCAGCACTGTTAATTCTAAAACCAGATGAAAGACGTTCAAACGCGGTGCTCAAGTTATTACCGGTAGTGAACAATTGACGTTGTGCATTCAAAGATGACACGTTGGTATTAACAAATAGACTCATGGGTCTCTCCTAACAGTTTCGAGTGTTGCGCTATTGGTTTTATTATTTGCGCGATTAGTTTAAATATTTGGCATAGCCTGTGCTTTGAATTACATGTCAGTTTAATCTGACGTTTCATTGGCACACTACCAATGGAACTTGCTAAGTAGAGAAGTTACTTCTCTTTGCTGGTCGGTGGGTTTGGTGTTCCAGAACCTCAAACCTCTCACTACCTCCTGGCTCTATTCTCGCCGGTCAGCAGCTCTAACCATTCATCAGCAAACTCCATTTTTTATCGACCTTTACTTGAATTTACTTTAGTAATTTTTTCAAATAATTTTATTCGATTTAACGCACTGTTTTTCCTAACTTTTAAACACAGTTAATTTAAAAAAACTTGTATTCAAACTGTGCTTTTTACGCTCTTAAACATAAGATTTAGAAGCGTAGAGAAAAGAAACATGGTTTATCTCCCCTTTGTAATAGTTATCGTCAAAGATCGAATTTTACTTTAGGTATTTTTTGCTAATTTTTAGAAAAACGGCGGATATAAATTAAAAATCTATATATTCCAAAGTGTTAGAGGGTAGTTTTACGTGCACGAATAGTGTAAATGAGGGGAATAACGCGTTTTAAAGGTCGGTATATTAGAAAAGCTGGTCTTCAAAAGACCAGCTTTGAACGCACGTGAACTAGAGCACTACCTCCTGACTTCACGTTAATGGCGATTAGCCTAGAAGCTGTAAAGCAGCCTGAGGACGCTGGTTAGCCTGAGATAATACAGTAGTACTTGCCTGCTGAATGATCTGGTTACGCGTCAAGTTAGCGGTTTCCGTAGCAAAATCTGTATCTTTAATCTGTGAACGTGCAGCCGACACGTTTTCAGAGATATTGCTTAGGTTACGAATAGTTGACTGGAAGCGGTTTTGCAAAGCACCCAAATCAGCTCGTAAGCTACCAATAGCAGAAATCGCGCTGTCTACGTTATCAAGAATTGACGATGCTGCGCTCGCTGTAAGAACATCACCAGTGCCAATACCAAGACCTGACGGACCAAAACCTGAAACACCCGCAGCGGTTAAAGTAGGTGTAGACAAATTAACTGAAATTGTTTGACCCGCATTAGCACCTACTAGGAACGAAGCAGAGAATGTACCTGATAGAATGCTTACACCGGCAAACTCAGTAGTTGTGGCGACACGCGAAATTTCTGTACGTAGTGCAGATACTTCTTTCTGAAGCGCTGCGCGGTCTGCAGAACTGTTGATACCGTTTTGTGATTGAATAGCTAGAGTACGAATACGTTGAAGTGCTGTTGTTGTCTCAGACAACGCGCCTTCAGCAGTTTGCGACAATGAAATCGCATCGTTAGCGTTACGAACGGCTTGGTTTAGACCTTCGATTTGTGAGGTCATACGATCGGTAATCTGAAGACCTGCAGCATCATCAGCAGCGCTGTTGATACGGAAGCCTGAAGATAAACGTTCAAATGAAGTACTCAATGAATTGCTTACATCAAAAAGCTGACGCTGGGCATTCAATGAGGATACATTGGTATTAACGAACATAGACATAAAGTCTCTCCTACACTCTCAGTCCAGCGTGCGCTGGCTGTCGGGATTTCCGACGTTTTGTTTTAGTAGTCATCAAGACCTGAGGGGTAATTGATGAACTGGCTCTCTCAGAAACTGTATCGACAACATATAAATTCTCTTTAGAAAAAATTACGATATTTGCCGATTAGCGGTAATATATTGCCGCTCGACGAGACAAGAACTTTCAGTAACCATCAGATTTTTAAAGGAGATTTCAATTGAAACAAAAACTTCAAATAGTTGAAATTAGTCGTGTATCACCACCTGCAGTTCATGCAGCCTTTACTGATTTGATGGAGAATCCCTTCGACAAAAGTAGCAGTTCACTGCTGTGCTGCTATCGCCAAGCAACAGATCATGTGAGCAGAGATGGCGCTATTGTTATCCTTACTTTGCATAAAGAAACGTTAGAAGTGATCAACAAAGTGTTGATTAAAGAGCTCGGTACCGATTTAAGAGATCCTAAATTGATGTACGACGGTCAAAGAGCAATAGTAACGGCCTTCGCTAAGACAATTGATGAAAATGAACAAGCACATACTAAGATGCTAAGTGTTTTCTCCACAACTGGACAATCTTGGTCTAGCAAACACTGGTTCGGCGATGATGGCTGGTGGATATGGAAGCCGCAATGGATAAACAACAAGGCATTCGGCTTTGCTTATCACCGCCCCGCTGATTACATTTCGCTTTACGAAGGCGACCCCACCCGCGCAATGCGCGTCCACAAACCAAACGTTTTCGGTCTTGCTAAAAATAACAAGGGATTCCCAAATGAAAGCGCCCTCTTGTTTGACCACGACGGTGAAGCAACAGTATTTTTAAGACGAGATGCCGATACATTTTCTGCTCAATTTGGCACATCTACGCCTCCCTATACAAAGTGGTTCTGGCATGACTTGGGAATTTATATTGGTGGGCCTTGTGCCATAGCGCTCACTAAAACAACATTCCTTGTTGCTGGTCGGCATGTGAACTGGGAAACCAGAGAGTTTTCGACACGACTTTGGCATTTCGATAAGACAAATAAAACACTAACCGAAATACTAACAATGCCCAGTAGCGGTGATACAAGTTATCCTGGCCTGATATTAGATAATGATCTACTTTACATGTCTTACTATTCAAGCCATATAGATAATCAGGCTAGAGTCTATGTAGCCAAAATTGATGGGGTTAAGTCGTTATTTTAACCTCGGCTAAATGTAGTTAAATAAGGAAAGGTTGGAAATTTGCGGAAATGTTGCCAGTGCCGCACTTAACGCAGTTTCCTGTTTCGCAAATTCAGTCGATGCTTCAGCGTAGTCAACATCTTGAATTGAAGAGCGCTGGGCTTTCGCTGCAATTTCCATGTCTAGGTTACTTTCATAAGTACTTTCAGCGATATTCAAGCGACTTCCCAAGGAAGCGCGCTCTAGAGATATTTTTTCTAGGCCGTTATCCAGACCTACCAATGCATCGGCGATAGCATCCTGTAGCGCTCCATGATTAATTGAAGTGTCTGATAGTAAAGACTGCACTTCATGGATTGTTTGAGCCATGCTTTTTTTCTCAGGTTGATCTAGAGAAAAACTGATCGAGTCGCCTGGTGACGCAACGGCTTCAAATTGCATACCTTTCAGCGTAAAGGGCTCTCCTGAGGTGTAGCCTACCGTTTCAATAACTGCACCACTGTTTTGATTAACAAGCTGAGCCTGACCTGTTCCGAGAAAATCTACCCTAAAGTCGTTGTTTGTTAGGTTAGCATTATCATAATTATTATTAAAAAAGGTATCGAAAGTACCTTGCTCCTTAATTGTCGCTCCCTCTAACGAGGTTACCGTATTCGCTGTTATTGAAAAGTTGAAACGAGATAGTACGTTCTCAAAAACTTCATACCCGTTACTGGTAGACTGAATCTTCGAGCTATTTGAAAGCTGAATGAAGTTTACGCCGGCATCGCCTGAAAAGGATATTGCATTACCTCCCGAAGCCGGGTTAAAAGTAAATGCTTGATTGCCAGATTGATAACCTGCGTACAGGTAATTACCATCTGCATCCTGCGTGTTCATCAAATCAAATATTTCGAGCTTAATTTGCTCTAACTCTGACCCGATAGCTCGTTTGTCAGGATCATCCAAAATGCCATTTCCCGCCTGAACGATTAATGTTCTAGCACGGTTAACCGAATTGGTAATATTCGTCAATACAGCTTCCTGCTGTTCGAGCGAACCTGTTACTAGATCATTGTTGCGCTGAAATTGGGTTAGCTCATCGATTTCTTCGGTTAAACGTAATACTTTTGCCGCACCAACGGGGTCGTCACTCGGAGTGATAATGCGTTTTCCAGAAGCTAGCTGCTCTTGAGTCTTTGCCAAATCGCCCTGATTTTGCATAATCGAGCGCATGTTTTGATCATAAATTTGATTCGTTGATATACGCATAACTCACCTACCTTGCTGACTGCAAAATGGTATTAAACAATTCTTGCGCCGTAGACAAAATTCGCGCTGCGGCAGCATAGCTTTGTTGATACTTTATTAAATTTGCGGCTTCTTCGTCTAAGCTAACGCCAGAGACAGACTCAAACCAATTCTGCGATTGAACCTTCATGGCTTCCGCTGAAGCAAGTGTTACTTTTGCCATCGAGGCATCTTCACCAATTCGGCCAACCATAGATGCATAAGCATCTTGGAAGGTACGTGGTGTATTCGTTGCCTCACTGCTCACTTGCACGGTATTTTCGTTTTGAATAGCCGCTAAATTAAGCGCATTACTGTTATCGTTAAAGCCATCTGTATTATAGCTGATCGAGAAACTATCCCCAGCTTTTGGCACGCCATCCAAGCTCAAATCAAAGCCTGGATCTGGGCTTATTCCCGCTTGACTAATGAGGTTAGTTAAATCAGTTGTGCCAGTTACTGTAGCTAAAACATTACCGCTTCCATCTACAACGTCGTATGTATCTGCGGCCGTAAAGTTAATTTGAGCTGGCGCTGAATTTAACAGCCCACCCGCTCCGTCAAAAGCAGAAGCGCCGACTTCTGTGTTAGATACCGTAACGTCAATGACATTTGCGCTTCCCAAATTTGTATTATTTGCTCCTGCTCTCACCGGGCTTGCAAACGCTAAATCTTCAGGGCGATTTGTCTCTAGTGTAATCTTAGACGCGATATCTTTAGTTGGCTGAATGAGAAACTCATTACCCACGGTATAGGGATCGGTTCCTGAGAAATCAACTTCAATACCACCGGGCAATTCATTAAACCCAGCTGTAACCGCGTAATTGGAATAGATAATATCATTGCCAGAAGCGTCTTTTTTCGGTGTGCCATCTGCATTTAATAGCGTAATTTCTATTTGGCTAGGCACGCCCGCAGTTACTGCCGTCACCTCAATTTTGTAGTCAGCATCCGTTAGCTCTGCACCTTTACCTTCGGTAATTTGTGCAGTTACAACATAGTCACCATTGGTATCGCTATATGCTAATCCGCGAAACGAAGGTATATCGAAAATATTGCTACCAAGTTGGCCGTCTAAGTCCATCCCCAATTTATTTTGCGTATTCATTGCATCGGCGAATGCTACTGATAACTGACCAACATCCCGCATTGCAGGGCCTAAAATTTCGTTTCTGTACCCGAATAAACCGCCAAGTGCGCCACCTAAATCATCTTCTACGATACGTATTGAGGCATCAGCTTTTGTCTGTGAGCCAAAGTTTGTTTCTAGTTTAAGCTGCTTGAACGTTAAGTCAGCATTGGTATTCAGTTCAAATAAATTAAATGCGCCATTTTCTAATACCAATGACTCACCAGAAGTCAGGTTAATTGTTACCGCTCCATTTTGCGTGGTGCTTTCTTTAACTGTTATTCCCATGATTGAAGCGAGCTCGTCTATCGCTTGATCTCTCTCATTAAGCAATGCGCTAGGCTGGTCGCTCGTATTGTTACCATTGGCAATAACAATATTGCGATTTAGATCGCCAATATTGCCAATCAAGGTGTTCGCTCGATTCACCATCGACGTGAACTCTAGGTTTAATTCTTCTTCTTTCTCCAACATATAATCAGACAGTGTCTTCATTCGTTGGTACAAAGACTCAGATTTCCCTAACACTTGGTCGCGAGACGCCAGGTTAGTAGGATCGTCAGCAGCTGTTTGCAACGCGGCGAAGTACTCGCTCAATCCTTGGGAGATTGAGTTAGCCTCACTCGCTAGTAGATTGTCAATGGCCGCTGTTTTACTAGAGAATGCCTCAAGCTCGCCGACAGAAGTAATGTCCCTGCGCAATTGATTTTGAGCAAATACGTTGATGATACGTTCGGTATTGCCGATCTCTACACCGAAGACTTGGCTGTTTTGAAGCTCAGTGCGCTCGCGAACATAGCCTGGCGTGTTGACGTTGGCAATATTGTTACTGGTCGTTTGTAATAGCTTACTACTGGCGTTAACACCACTGGTCGCTAATGAGAATAAATCGACAGAACTCACAATGTAATCTCCAATGCTATGGCATTAACGTGCTGAGACGATCGCTGTTATACACTGCCATTATCTTGCGCGCGTATTCAGGGTCGGTAGCGTAGCCCGCTTCTTGAAGCGCATGGGTATAGCGCGCTGCATCAGAAGCATTCTCGACAGCATGACTGTAGCGAGGCTGTGATGTGATAAAGCGTCCATAGTCTTCCATTGCGTCTTCTACTGACGAGTAGGACCTAAAAGCAGCCTTTTGTTTTTGCGGTAGTCCATTGTTAAATTCCAACGTGTCGACTACAGCCTGCTCTCCTTGCCATCCCTTATTTGCTTTGATGCCAAATAAGTTGTGCGAGCTTTCCCCATCCGCTTTATGGATAACAAATTTCCCCCACCCGGTTTCAACTGCGGCTTGGGAAATTATTGCTTTAGGATCCATTCCGTATTTTGCTGCCACTTTCTCAGCTATTGGCATTAGGCTCTCTACAAACTGCTCGGGACTTTCGAACATGGCATCTTTTTGTGCTGACTGGCTACGAATAGACTGTGAAGAAAGGGCAATATCCTGCGCCTCAGCTACGTTGTACACACGGTTTCTGTTAAGTGATGATAAGTCACCGTCACTTCTGATTACACTGGCAGGCGTATAGCTATCCTCAGTTTGACCTAACTGTTTAACAATGACATCAGCGAGACCTAAGCCACCACCGGAAGTGAGGTCTGTCGCTAGCTGTTGGTCGTGCATATCACGATAAAATTTAACTTGCTGCGAATTAAATGGGCTATTTTCGTCAGCAAGGGCATCTTGCGCTTTACGCATTGATTTCAACATCATTTGCACAAATATCGCTTCAAACTGCTGGGCAGCTTCTTGCAATACCGTCTCGTCGCCCGACGCAATGGCTTCACGCATTTTGTTTATGCTGCCCATATCGTGGACATTGCGAGCCATATCAAGCTGACTTTTTGTGCTAAGTGATTCCATCGTGCTTATTCCGCTGTGACCTTATTTTTACTAACGTCTCGTAAATGCTCTTTGCTCGTTTTAAATAATAACGAGCTCTCCACGCAATGCGCCTGCTTGACGTAATGCTTCCAAAATTGCCATTAAATCGCCCGGCGCAGCGCCCACCTCATTTACCGCGCGCACAAGCTGGTCCAGAGTAACGCCTGGCTCAAACTTAAACATGCGGCTATCTGCCAAATCGACATCAACAATCGACTGAGTGGTAACGGCAGTCTGCCCTTCACCAAACGCGTTAGGTTGAGAAACTTGCTGGTTTTCAGAGATGGTCACCGTTAGCCCGCCGTGAGTAATTGCTGCTGGTAACAAGCGAACGTCACTGCCAATAACAATGGTGCCTGTTCGGCTGTTTATTACCACACGCGCTGGCGCATCAGCTGGTGTAAATTCGAAGTTTTCTAAGGTAGCCAAAAAGCCCACGCGCTGACCGACATCTCGCGGGGCCGACACGCGAACAGACGCTGCATCAATGGGCTTAGCAATAACATAGCCATTTTCCGGCTGTGCACCTAAGCGCTCGTTGATCGTATCTGCAAGCGACTTGGCTGTTGAGAAATCTGGATAATGGAGGTTAAGCGTTAACGTATCGCCATTGGCAAAGCCTGTTGGTACAGATTGCTCTACCATCGCACCGTTTGGAATTCTTCCTACCGTTGGCGTATTAACGACAATACGAGAGCCATCACCGCCTTGTGCGCCAAACCCGCTCACGACTAAGCTGCCTTGCGCTACAGCGTAGACTTTACCGTCAACACCGCGAAGAAACGTCTGGAGCAGCGTTCCGCCTTGAAGACTGGCCGCTTCGCCAACTGAAGAAACCGTAATATCAATGGTTTGTCCGGGTTTTGCAAAAGCTGGCAGGTCGGCGTGTACCGCCACTGCGGCCACGTTTCGTATTTTTGGCTTGGTGTTAGCGTCAAGACTGATACCAAAGTTACGCAGCATGGTTCTGAAACTTTGTTCGGTAAACGGGCTTTGTTCACCCGTTCCAGGCAAACCTACAACAAGACCATATCCCACTAATTGGTTACTACGTACGCCTTGAATACTCGCTACATCTTTAATGCGCTGCGCACCTGCCTGTGAAGATAAAAGCATTGTGAAAGCGGCTAATACTACTGAAAACAAACGCATGTTCACTCTCCTATCCTAAAACCTAAAGAGGCCACCAAGCAGAATCAAAGAACTTGGTTAACCAACCCTTTTCTTGTGCTCGCGCAAAACTTCCCGTACCCGAATATTGGATACGCGCATTTGCAACCTTAGTGGACACGATTTCATTCTCGGGACTAATGTCTGCCGGACGAATGATGCCGGTAAGACGGATATATTCATCGCCCTGATTCAGGGTTAGCCACTTTTCGCCACGAATAACAAGGTTGCTGTTAGGAAGTACGTCGACCACGGTAACGGAGATAGCACCGTTTAAGCTGTTGCTTTGGTTAGCTGTGGCATCACCGGAGAAATCTCGGGATGAACTTATTCCCAATTGTACGGACTCTCCGCCAATATTTATCGCTTGCCCAGCAAGCCCAGTAATAGGGTTAAGATTGACGTTTGAATCTTTCGCTGTGCTAGTGTCGGCTGATTTGCTCGCTTGGGTATTCTCGCTTAACGTTACAGTGATGATGTCACCGACTCTTCTTGCAGTAACGTCAGAATATAAGTTGTTAGCAAGCTGCGAACGAAAAAGCGAGCCATCTTCTACTACCGTTTCACGCGGGTAATCTGGCACTACCGGTGCAAACGACGGGTCGTTTGCCTGAACGGGAGGCTCGTTTGTACTGGCGCAACCGCCAAGTATCAGAAGTGCAGCAGATAAACCTAAAATACGCATGATGCTACCTACTAAAGTTGCTGAATAACCTGACCAAGCATTTGGTCGACCGATGAGATAACCTTTGAGTTCATCTCATACAAGCGCTGGCTTTCGATAAGGTTTACTAACTCTTCGGTCACGTTTACATTAGACGTTTCCAACGTGCCTTGTGAGATATAACCCAAACCTTGCAGACCAGGGATCCCCTGAATAGGTGCACCGCTTGACGCTGTCTCTACATAAAGGTTTTGTCCGGTTGGTTGTAATCCGGTTGGGTTAACAAAGTCAGAAATATTAAGCTGACCGAGTACCTGCGGTTCAGCTTGGCCCCGTATGCTCACGCTAATTTCACCATCTTGAGAAATTGTGATTTGTTGCGCATCTTCGGGAATAGCCACTTCAGGCTGAAGCAAAAAGCCCGCGCCAGATGTAACAATTTGGCCTTGGTCGTTCAGTGAAAACTGACCATTTCTTGAATAGGCAATGGTGCCGTCTGGCTGCAATATTTCAAAGTAACCACGACCTTGAATTGACATATCAAGCGCGTTTTCAGTGGTTAACAGGTTACCTTGCGTATGTGCTTTTTGAGTAGCAACGACCTTCGAGCCTGAACCAAGCATAAGCCCAGAAGGAAGCTCTGTGTCAGCAGACGAACGACCGCCTGGCTGATTGATATTCTGATACAGCAAATCTTCAAACACCGCGCGGTCTTTTTTAAAACCCACTGTTGACGCATTGGCTAGGTTGTTAGATACCACTGCCACATCAGTCTGTGCGGCGTCTAGTCCGGTTTTACTTATCCATAGTGCTGGATGCATGTTAACCTCCGACGTTGCTCATGGGGCAACGATGATAAAAATTCGTTTACAGAATGCGTAATAACGCATTGCCACTTTGATCTAGTTTCTCTGCTTGCTTCATCATTTTGACTTGAAGCTCGTAGTGACGTTGCAGACTTATCATGTCTACCATTTCGTCAACCGCATTGACGTTGGAACCTTCAAGCATGCCCGACATTACTTTCACGTTGGCATTGGCTGGCGCTATTGAGCCATCTTCCATTCTAAATAAGCCGTCATTGCCACGTTCCATGTCTGCATAGTTTGGACTAACTAATTTAAGTCGCCCCACTTCTTCAATAACATTGGCAGGGGCACCTAACTGTCTCATCGACAACGTGCCATCGGCGGCGATATTGAGGTTATCTAAAGGAACAGGAAGGAATATTGGCCCATTGTCACCAAGCACGGCGCGATCGTGGATATCTGTCAAAATTCCGTCATCGCCTAACTTGAAATTTCCATCACGCGAGTAAGCTTCTTGACCATTTTGATCTTGTACAGCGAACCAACCATCACCTTGAATGGCTACGTCTAAATCGCGGTCTGTTTTAATCATCGGGCCCGACTCGTAATTATTCGACGGGCTTTCTGTCATGGAAAACACGCGAGTCGGCAAACCTTCGCCGTAGGCCGGCATTGACCTTGCCTGCTCTAACTGCGCTCTGAATCCCGTTGTCTGTGCATTAGCCAAGTTATTGGCCCTAATCCCTGTTCCTAGTAGGTCTTGGGAGGCGCCACTTGCTGAAATATAGAGAAGTTTGTCCATGACTGACTTTTGACTCTGATTAAACCTTAAACAAGATTTTGCAAAGGCAGTGCCAATCTGTGGATATTTAGTGCAATTGAAAAATAAGGGCGGTATTGAATTGATATATATAGAAAAATAAAAAGGTCGCATTGTTGCGACCTTTCTAAATCGGGTAAAATAGGTACGGTTTTCCGAGCCTAAAATTTGCCGCTTAGCAATCTGCTAATGTGGCTTACTGCAAACTATCGAATGTTAAGGATAGTCTGGTTTAGCGAGTTGTTCACTTCAAGCGCACGCGAGTTTGCCTGGAAGTTACGCTGAGCGATAATCATGTCGATGAGCTCAGTGGTAAGGTTAACGTTAGCTTGTTCTAGCGCCGAAGAGTTAATTTCGCCGAAAGTACCGGTTGTTGCTTCACCCGCTAGTGCCTCGCCTGAAAGAATACTTTCCTTCCACTGAGTACTGCTCTCTTGAGTTAGGCCTTGTTCATTAGAAAAGCGAACCAAAGCGACACGAACAATAGGTTCAGACGTACCATTAGAGAACGTTGCACGAACCAAGCCATCCGGACCAATGTCGATACCTGTTAATCGACCTACAGGTAAACCGTCTTGTTCTAGTGAAGTAACTTCAAACGCAGAGGCGAACTGAGTCGGCTCATTAGGCGTCGCGTTATTAACATCGAGGTTAAAATCAATGCTTATTTGCTGCGTAGGATCTGAGCCATTAGCAAGAATACCTGCGCCTAACGCTTCTGTTTGCATTTTGAAATCAAGTGTAGGTAGGCCATCAGGCGTTTCCATGCCAGCAAAATCACCACCTTGAGAGAAGATGAGTTTAGATGCTGTTACGGCGTTACCGGTGTTACCACCGACACTATTTACTGCTGTTGCTGGGTCTGTGTCATTACCCGCTGAATCTGTCATATCAACTAGCGTGTCATCGATTGCAGTAGCAACATACCACTCATTATCAACACCCGGTGTCGCATCCTTTATGAAGTAATAGGTCATTACGTGACTATCACCTAACGAATCGTAAACGGTTACCGATGTTGCTGCGTTGTAGGTAAGCGGATCTTCAGGGTCAAAATCTTGTGGATCTAGGGCTGCATCACCAGCAGGCAAGTTCATTCGAATGTCAACTTCTGTGGTTTGTGCTGGTGAACCCGAAGAATCTGGGATACGTACTGGCTCTGTAGTACTAAGTGCTACCGAGGCACTTGTACCATCAGAGTTAACGGGGAAACCCAATAAGTTATCGCCGTTACTGTTAACCACGAAATTGTCGCTATCTAACTTGAACTGACCCGCACGTGTGAACGAGAAGTCGCGAGACGTAATTTCAGGTACTGTCGCAAAGAAACCATTACCCGTGATCGCCAAATCAAGCGAGGTATTGGTAAACTGAAGGCTACCTTGAGAAAATTGCTGAGCAACTTCTTGAGTGAGTACACCGTCACCTACTTTAGTTTTACCACCTGAAAGCAGTGATGCCGCATAAACATCGCCAAATTCAGCGCGAGATTCTTTAAAGCCAACTGTATTTACGTTTGCGATGTTGTTGGCGGTTACATCCAAATCTTTTTGTGCGGCTGATACGCCACTCAGTGCAATATTAAAAGACATTATTGATTCTCCTACTAACTGCCGATTTGAATGACGTCATCAAGATTGATACTGACATCACCATCCAAATTCAAAATTACGCCTTGACCACTACCAGCCAAGCTTACACTTCCAACATGGCGATTAACGGCGGTATTCAGCTGAACACCTTCTCCATTCAACTCGCCAGTGGCACTGATAACATATTCACCCGGTGCCATCTGGTTGCCATGCTTATCTTTGCCATCCCATTCAAACTCAATGTTGCCAGCGCTTTGTGTGCCTGCATCAATGGTTTTTATGACTTCACCAAACTGGTTCTCAATAGTGATCGTCATATTCTGAACTGTTTTTTCATTCACGATGACACCGGAAATGCCATCGCCTTCATTGGCCATATAACCCACGTTACCTTGAACCAGCACGTTTTGCCCGATAAGACTAGAGGCTTGTAACGCTTGATTCGATGTCATTGAAGCTGCAAACGACTCAAACTTTTCGTTAAGCTGGGAAATACCGTCGGCCATCGTAAATGATGTCATCTGCGCTACCATTTGATCGTTATCAACGGGTGCAGTGGGATCCTGATTGGCTAACTGCTCAGTTAACATTGAGAAGAAATCTTCCTGGGTTAACTGCTGCTCGGTGCCGTCAGCTATTTTGACGGTTTCCTCTTGCCAATACAGATCAGTATTTAAGCCAGTATTGTTTATGGTATTCACTGAGTAATCCTCACATTATTCAAGCGGCAAGTTACTGCCCTTGACCTAGCTGCAGTACGCGACGGAAAATACGCTTTGTGGTGTCCGCAACCTGCACGTTAGTTTCATACGCTTTGGACGCTGACATCATATTCGCCATCTCTTCCACGATGTTCACGTTGGGTTTATAGATGTAGCCGTTTTCATCTGCCATCGGGTTGTTAGGTGAATACTCCACTTGCAAAGGAGCATCACTTTCTACAATCCCCTTTACTTGAACACCTGCACCTTTTGACTGATCGCGCATTGCATCTTGCAACGCCGTAGCGAAAACTGGATGGCGAGCTCGGTATGTTTCGTCATAGCTGCTGCTAACCGAGTTAGCGTTGGCAATATTACTTGCCGTAGTATTAAGACGTACATTCTCCGCCTCCATACCCGTACTCGAAATTTGCATTACATTAAATAAACTCATGACTACTGACCTCCTGAGCTAAGCGCTTTTTTCATGCCTTTAATTTTTCCGTTCAAAAATTCTAGGCTGGCTTGGTAGCGCAATCCATTGTCTAAAAACCGATTTCTTTCCGCTTGAACTTCAACCGTATTACCGTCGCCAGTGTCTGGTTGTGTTGGGATGCGGTATTGCATGTCAAAGTTTGCCGCTACTGACGTAGAATTGCCGCTTAAGTGGCGATCATTTGTCCGCACCATTCCTGAAGAAGCGTGATTGGCTGTACCACCAGATGCTTCTCGCATAGCCGACTGCATTGCTTTATTAAAATCAATGTCCCGCGCTTTATAACCAGGCGTGTTTGCGTTCGCTAGATTTCCAGAAATCACTTCCATACGCTCTGTGCGTATAGTGAGTGCTGACTCATGAAAGCCAACCAGCTTATCTAGGTTAATAGCCATAACATGACCTCTGACATACTAAAAATTTGTTCGTGGTGACAATGTAAGCGGACAATTAAATATCGAATCTTGCCGTTTTACTGTCGTTTGTAGAAATAGTTAGCAAGGCAAATGCCATAATGAGATTTTGACGGAGGGTGTAAGTCAAAAGTGTCGACCTGATCGTAAAAAAAGTATTAGTTATCAGGCCGATAAGTTAGATCATTTTTTTTGGTAGTAAAGGCCAGGGTGGCACTTAACCATACTGTAGGTATCACTTGCAGCGCTGATTGATTCAGAGGCGCCAAGGAAAAGCACACCCTGAGGCTGCAGCTGTCCGGCAATTTGTTGCAGGATGCGTTGTTTTACTTCTGCCGAGAAATAAATCAAAACATTACGGCAAAAAACGATATCAAAGCGGCCAAGTGCTGCATAGCTCGAAAGTAAATTTAGACTTCTAAAGCTTACCATCCGACGAACGTCAGGTTTTACCTGCATAAGCCCGCTATCATTTTGCTGGAAAAAGGCCTGTCTCCTTTGCGGGGACAATCCCCTTGCAAGGGACAGTTCGTCATAAATACCTAACTCACACTTTTGCAGCATTTCTGACGATAAATCTGTAGCAACAATTTCAACACCCGCTCTTAATGCACCTGGCCTTTGGCGCTGATATTCAAGTACAGACATCGCAATAGAATAAGGCTCTTGTCCAGACGAACAAGCGGCACTCCATATGCGAAGCTTCTGATTTTTTGCCGATAGTGTTGGTAGTAACTCTTTTACAAGTAAATCGAAGGGATAGTTGTCTCGAAACCACAACGTTTCGTTTGTGGTCATTGCGTCAATAACGTTCTGTAGTAAAGTTCTGTCGAACCCTTTCACAACCACGTCAATCAGTTCGTCAGCAGACTCATACTTATGCTTATAGAGTAATGAAGCTAAACGGCTGCGCACCAGGTATTGTTTATTATCACCTAATACTATGCCGCATTGCTTTTCCAAAAACTCTCTAAACTTGAGGTAACTTGCTGGCGAAACGTCTTTATTAGCCAATCCTATCTTGCTCCGTTATTCGCACTCAGTCATTAGCCACTTTTGTACCGCGGTAGCAAGTTCATCGGGGTGGAATTTCGCGATAAAGTCATCAGCCCCTACCTTCTGCACCATAGCTTGGTTGAAGACACCACTGAGCGACGTATGCAATACAACATGAAGCTTTTGAAGTTCAGGCGTATTCTTAATTTCGGCGGTTAGTGTATAGCCGTCCATTTCTGGCATCTCGATATCTGAGACCAGCACGCCTACACGGTTCGTTACATCGCCATACTCTTCCGCAATTTCTTTAAGCCTGTTTAATGCTTCAAGACCGTTTTTAGCTAGCTCAATTTCTAAGCCTAGTGAAGTTAGGGCCTTTTTAACTTGGTTTCTCGCTACCGCAGAGTCATCTGCAATAAAGATAATTTTGTTTTCTTGGCCTTCGGTTGTCAGACCTTCTGCCACCTCTGAACTTACTTCGGCATTCAACGGAGAAATTTCATTTAAAATTTTCTCAACGTCTAGAATTTCAATAAGTTCATTTTCAACTTCAGTCACCGCCGTTAAATAGCTTGCTCTGCCGGTACCTTGAGGTGGCGGCATGATCGCATCCCAATTGGTGTTGATGATACGCTCTACGGCACCCACCAAAAAGCCCTGAACTGAACGGTTATATTCCGCAATGACAATAAAGGCATTAGAGAGATCTTCAATTTTACGGCCGCGTGTTGCCATACTTAAATCAATGACCGATATGGTTTGACCACGGATGTGCGCCACACCACGAACCAACGGGTTTAATTTCGGCATTGCTGTTAGCGGAGGACACTGAAGCACTTCCCGCACTTTAAAAACGTTAATTCCAAAGCGTTGGCGGCCGTTCAGTCTAAACAGCAGCAACTCTAAGCGATTCTGCCCAACAAGCTGCGTGCGCTGGTTTACTGAATCTAAAATCCCCGACATAGGTCACCTCTAAGTAATACTGGGCATGATCATTGCCTCTTATGATAAAGATAGACAATATCACTAAATTTTTGCAGGTCAAACGACAGAAAAATGACACTAAATAGCATTTTTCAGTCTTTAGTAAGGGTTTATACCTTAACTTAGTCAATGATCCTGCGTTGACGCTCGTGCTTGTAAACCTTATGGATTTACTTTGGCTGTTATTTATTTGCACTAAGCAAACCGGCCGTATTAAGCATAGTCAATAACTTGTAAACTGAACACGAAAAGTCATGATGAAAAATATGAACGCCAAAACGCGCCTTACATTCACACGATTACTGTCATTGACCGTTTTCAGTGTGCTTTCTATGAACTGCTTGGCGACACAAACCAATCACAAACAGGTTGAAGAAGGCGCAAAACAATACCTAATAACTCAACTTGCTGATAATACGCAGGATACTAGCATTGATGTGTCTATTGTGAAGATAGACGATAGGATAAATATTCCTGACTGCCCAACTGGGTTCGAATACAATGCGTCGCAAGAAGCGCTGAGCCAATCGTATATATCAGTTAGAGTGAGCTGTAGAAATAATGAATGGTACCTTTTTACCAGCGGGCAAGTAACGCGTACCAAAGAAATTGTTGTCACTCAAGGCGCAATAAGTCCAGGAACCGTACTAACATCATCGAATCTCTCTCTGGCAAAAGTTGATGTAAGACGATTGCGCCATACCGCATTTACTGAGCTAGAAGCACTTATTGGGGCTAGAATAAAACGCCGAGTGACTGACGGACAAGCTATACAGTCAAATATGCTATGCTTTGTGTGCAAAGGCGACAGAATTACCATAACTGCTGAGGTAGCAGGTATGGAAGTGAAAACAGCCGGAATCGCTCAGCAAGACGGTGTTGTTGGTGACAATATTAAGGTAATTAATGCCAGTAGCCAAAAGGCGGTGATAGCAAGAGTCGCAAGCCCTGAAGAAGTCGTGATACACTTATAAATGAGGCAGCGAATATCTACTTTTTTGTTCACAATTTAGCTAAAGAAATTAGCCAAAAGGCCGATATACTTTACAGAGGCAAAAAAGTAGTGAGGACTAATTATGGCAATTAACAATATAAACAATGGGTTACCGAAAACACCCGTTGATAATGGAAAGGTTGCGCAGCAAAACCAAACGCAGCAATCTCCACAGCAGGTATCAACACAGGCTGCGCAAACCGCATCAGTTCCGCGTCAGGATTCTGTATCGTTGACGCAATCTGCTCAGCAGCTCAACCAGGTTCAGAAGAAAGGTTCGGAAGCGCCTGTGAACCAAGATAAAGTCGATCGCCTTAAGCGAGCGATTCAAAGTGGCGAGTATAAAGTTAATCCTGAAGTGCTTGCCAACAAGATTGCAAAACTAGAAGGTGAGATTTTTGGCGCTAAATAGTGAGCGACAAAACTCATAACTAACCAGAAGAGAGCTAACGTGACTGAACAAGAAAGCCAATTGACACAAGCACTAATAAAGCAAGTGGAGCAACTGTCTTCACTTGCCGTATTGCTTGAAAAAGAATTGCAACTTATCAGTTCGCGAGACGCCGAATCTTTAATGAACTTGTTAGACGAAAAGACAGCACTGTTAACGTCTATTCAGGCTCTCGATGGAAGCATTGAGCGCACAATTAGCCATCAAGGCTCAATGTCAGAAGAAGATGAAGCATTAATGACTAATGCAAAGAAACTTCTGGACGATTGCAAATACCGCACGCAGGTCAATCAAAAAGCCGTAGAGCAAGGACAGCTACGCCTCACACACTTACGTAACTTGATGATGGAAGTTCGTGCCAAAGAATCGCTCACCTATGACAAAAAAGGAAAGCCGAAAGGCGGGACTTTAGGGTCGGGAGTGAGCGCCTAATTTTTTGCGATTTAAGTAAACCCCACTCAGCGAGCTTTAACCATTAAGCCTTAACCGGTAAAAGTAAATTATATCTCTGTGAATTTGCGCATGTTTTAAGAGTTCACGATACAGCCACTTGCGCAAACTCCCCTTTCGCTAACGTTTAATAATACTTAACATCCTTTATTCGGCGCGGTTTTGCGGTCGACAGATATATATCGTAAACCTGCTGCATATCTAAAGCGAGTTCGGTGACGTATGTATCTTCACCTACCGGATAGGCTTTTACGACTTCAGCGCCTCTAATGACCCCCTCTACAGATGCTCGCAATGTTTCGCTGTCTATAACCAAGTGAGACAGAGACTGATTGCCTTTAATTTTTTGACCATAGACTTGTTCAGTTAGCTCTCGGTATGCATCTAATTTTGACGCTTTCATCGCCATTATAAGCTTCATGCTGTCGCTTTCGCCATGCTGGGAAGAAATTGGCGCATAGCCCACCGCCTTGAGCACGGGATAGCTTTCTGGCTCTATTGTTTCCCACTCAACGTGTTTATCAATAATGCCGCATCCACCAGTGCTTATTGCTAAACCAAGAAAGCAAGACAGTAGCAGCGATTTTGATTTATGTATTTTTTTCAAGCACATAGTTTCATTTCCAAATTGCATTATTAATAAAATCAAATGTGTAGTTACGCTGCTCTCGTCGGTGGCAGCCTTGTTACTACGAGATACCGCCATACTCGCGGTAGCAGATTTTGACATATCTAAACTGACGCTTTTTACAAACCTTTTGCAAGATATGCGTTGCAAAATATGTGCAAGATTTACGCCCGATTGATTTAATGGCGACGAAACCACATCAATTGGCACTCTTTTCGCATACTTCGCTTTATAAACCGGGCGCTTTGCATAGCGCAGTTAGACAAAAACCTCCAGAGGTGTGCGGTGCGACATATTAGCAAAACAATGCTGGTAACTATTTTAAATGCTGTCGTGGCGGTAATTTGCCTGTTTGCATTTTTCGTTGGGCAAGCAAATGCCGTGTGGTACGAGGCTACAGGACAGGCTGTGGTGCGAAATGGTGATAAGAAAACTGCCAGACATGCGGCTACCCAAGAGGCACTTAAGCAAGCCATGCTTTTTGCAGGCGCATCAGTTCATAGTGTCGCCAAGCTTACAAATGGTCTTCTTAAAAATGAAGAGATGACCATTCGCTCTACCGGCGAAGTTGAACAACTGGAACTAGTTGATGAAGTTTATAGCGGCGATGTGATTACGGTAAGTATTCGCGCTGACATTTTTCCAAGAGGAAAAGTGTGTGCCGCACAAAATGACCAAAAACATTTCGCTACCACACATTTCAGGGTACGTAACAGAGCGCAACTAACACAGGGTAATATTCCCAATTTCGATGCTTCATTCACCCAGCAGTTAGCGCAGGCCATGCGAAATAAAACTGAAAACCTAGATATTATCTATATCGCGCCACATACTGCAAAATTTGACAGTCGATATACTGACCAAAATGTACGCACGCTTTCAGCGCAAAGTAATACTCAATTTGTGCTGGTGGGCATGATAGATGATTTAAGCGTGACACGGGAAGAGGCTTCGGTTTTTACACCGTGGCGTGAGGGTACTTCTCGACGCTCCTTTGCTATGACCATTCAGGTCTATGACGGCATAAATGGAGGTCTGTTGTTGACTAAGTCTTATCAGAATCAAGGAGAATGGACATTCGACAGATTCGAAGATGTAGATGAATTTTCGACGAAGTTTTGGCAGTCGCTTTATGGGCAAACTGTCAACGCGACAATAGCAGAAGCGATTGAAGACATAAAAGAAGCCACTGCATGCCAGCCAATGACAGGTAGAGTGATTAATGTTGCCGGCGATAAAATTTCTGTATCTTTAGGCAGAGACAATGGCATTTCTGAAAAAGATGAACTATACCTTTATCAAGCTAAAGAGATTGTCGATAACCGTGGCCGTAAATACTTACAGTACTCACTATATCCTGGCAAATTTGTAGTGAGTAGTGCCTACGGTAATTCGTCTCTAGTAGTAAACGAAGGTGCAGGAATTATCGCAAACATTCAAGAACACGATTTTGTAGTAAAAAAATAGTCTTTCTCGATTTCCACTTTAGCATTCGAAATCATGGTTGGTTTATCAGCACAGCCATGTTATACCTATAACTACGTATAGCAAATTATACTTAAACTTTAGGTGAAGACGGTTACTCTCGCCTATACTTTAGTATAACTAAAATAATGAAGTTATGACCCTTTCTCTATTTGCGTCGCACTGCTTAGCATTAGTGGCCCTGCTACTGGCTGGACAGCAAATGAAGGATCAGTATGTAATCGAGTTTCCAAAGCTTGAACAGGAAGTAAAAAATAAATTTGGAGCTGATAAAGCATCACACGTTGCAGCGCTAGAAGTTGCCCTACACGCTCTTGAAAGTAAGGGTGTCAAAGATCAATTGCTTGGTGTAAACGCTTTCTTTGATGAGCATATTCAGTATGCTACTGACGATATTGTGTTTAAAGAAAAAGACTACTGGGCAACCCCTTCTGAACTTTTTGGCCATTCTCGCGGAGATTGTGAGGATTATGCCATTGCAAAATACGTAGCTCTGCTACACTTAGGTATCGATAGTTCTAAACTTCGCTTAATTTATGTTAAAGCGAAGATTGGTAGAAGTCGAGTAACACAAGCACATATGGTTTTAGGGTACTATGACTCCCCTTCATCGGATCCCCTTGTGCTAGACAGCTTAGTGTCAAATGTATTACCCGGCTCACAGCGCACAGACCTGATACCTGTTTTTAGTTTTAACGACTCAGGTATATGGCAACCAGGCAAAACGTCACAGGTTTCTTCGTCTACCAGTAGACTATCTAGGTGGCGTGACGTTATTGAGCGCATGAAGCAAGAGGGGATTAGCAGAAGGTCCTAGGAGTCTATGTCAATAACAAGAGAATTGTGGCTCGCCATTGTAGTCGTTGTCCTTGTTGCAATTGCAGGTAGCGTGACAATTCATGGAATTACTACGAAGCAATACGTAGAAGAACAGCTTTATTCAAAAAACTTAGATAATGCCAGTATGATGGCGTTAACGCTAAGTGGATTAGAAAAAGACCCCGTATCTTTAGACCTTTTCATCATGTCCCAATTCGATATAGGACACTACGCGACAATTGTTCTTCAAAAAGCGGATGGCGAAATTGTGTCTGCCCACACCCACGAAGTGCAATTAGATGAAGACACGCCCAGATGGTTTGCAGACAATTTCTCACCAAATGTCAATCCAGGTATTGCTCAGGTTAGCGAGGGGTGGGGTCAGTACGGTACGATATATGTTGAAACCGACACCAGTTTCGCCGTTGCATCTATGTGGCGCGCTACTCAACGGCTCATTTTTGGCTTATCCCTTGTAGGTATCTTCTCAGGAATAATAGGCGCGTGGGCGCTTCGTTTTATTATTCGACCTCTGGATGGCGTTGTTAATCAAGCCGAGTCTTTTGGTGAAATGAAATTTGTTCAACTGCCCGAACCTCGCACGCTAGAACTCAAACGTGTGGTTCGCGCGATGAACTTCTTAGCGAGAACGTCCAAGAAGATTATGGAGGAGGAAAATTCCCGCCTTGATCTCATGCGCTATAAAACCCAATTCGACGACGAATCTGGTGTCGCCAACAGGGACTATTTTATATCGATTTTAAAAGGCCAACTTGCCTTTCGCGATACAGAAGGCGTCAACTGCGTCTTTTTTGTGAGATTTACTGAGGACGAAGGTTTCTTGCGCTCCCCGGCCAATATACGTAAAAATCGTATTCGCGACTTCGTTGAAGAAATTAATGATTGCCTTTCTATGCATCATCACCTTTTCACCGACAGTCGTATTGCTAGAATGCAAAAAAATGAATTTGCTATTCTCCTCACCGAAACCCACGATGCCGTTACTATATCTGAAGCATTACACGGTGCGTGTTTAAGTGCATTTAGTCGCGATGGCGACCCTCAAGTCTTTCAGTCGGTTGTGAAATTACGACCGGATGACAGCTTTTCAAACGCACTTATGCGCGCTGATGCAATGATAGATGAAGCCGAATCGGATGAAATGGACGAACCGTTTGTCGAGGCCCCGCTAAGAGAATTCATTTCACTTGTGGAAGAGAAGCGATGGGAGCAAGAGCTCAAACGTGCTATCGATGAGCGCGATGTAGAAACATTTAATTTCCCAGTGCTCGATATAGACAGAAATTTGGTTCATTACCAAAGCTGGGCTGGGGTGAACATAGACGGCGAGCTTAGAAAGAGCGGCTTCTATACCCACTGGGCACGTTACTTAGGATTGTTGCCAAAGTTAGAACTGACAACCATTATTCACCTTATTGATTACATTAACCGTTCTGGCACAGAATCAAAGTTTGCTTTTCTTTGCTCTGAACAGTTCATGCTAGACCCTGAAACTCTTGCACAGCTTTATTATCAAATAGGTACCAACTCAAAAGCAGCTAAACAGCTGTGCTTCGAAGTAAGGGAATCTACAGCAACACGTTTCCCTGACGAATTTAGCGACTTTTGCACTACGCTTAAAGCTAAAGAATGCAAAATAGGCCTTAAACGCGTAGGCGAATCGTTCTCGCAACTGTTAGATGTGCAAGAGATGGGGCTAGACTATGTGAAAATTGATTCCGCATTTATGGCCGACATAGACTTCAACCCAGCTAATCACGCTTTCCTTCGAGGCTTCTGCTCACTGGCGCATACTTTCGGTATTAAAGTATACGCCGACGGCGTAAAACGCTCTGACCATCAAGCGCTCTTTATAGAACTTGGTATCGACGGCGTTGTATCACACATGGAAGTTATAGAGCATCTTTTAGATGACTAAATTCACCAAGTCGAAGTAATAGACTGATTCGGTCCTTTGCCTCAAATTTGTGTAAGAGCGTACCCACATATTCTTTAACGGTACGCTCGGTAATACCGTGCTCTCTTGCAATTTCTTTATTGCTTAACCCATCTAAAATGCCGCTCAATACGTCCTTTTCGCGGTTCGTTAAGCCACTTAAAGCAGGTAGCACTCGTTTAGACTGCAGATTGACCGCCACATTAGATGTTGTCACTAAAAGCAACTCATTAGGTAACCACATGCCTCCGGCTTCTATCACCCTCGCTACCGAAGATAAAAGAGACTGGGTTCCTAATGCGTGACAATACGCCCTAGCGCCTAGCATCAGCGCTGTTTGCATCTCTAAACGGTCATATTTGTAGGTCAGTAATACCACTTGTGTTACTTTTTGCTTGGCTTCAATTATCTGTTGCCGCCAGTTCTCATCGCTTGCCAATATCCATATACAATCAGTTTGATCACATGCTAGTTCATCAACCCGACTATAGCTGGTCCACGAATACTGGGTTAGCGCCCCTTGCAAATCTTTCTCGGCAATGAAATGTCTCATTTAACGCTCCCGCAGCGCAGAGGCTGTAACATTGAACAGAGGGGATAAGATATAGTTAAGGACAGTTTTCTTTCCCGTCAATATGTCTACCTGTACGATCATTCCAGGTAAAATATCTAACGCTTCATCAGCAATGCTTTTCTTCGTTTCAAGCCTGACTAAATAGTAGGTTTCATCTTTCTCGTTGGTAATGGCGTCAGCACTAATATGTTGGACTTCAGCAGACATACCGCCATAAATAGTAAAGTCGTAAGCACTGAACTTTAAGATGGCCTGCTGCCCTTCTCGAATAAACGCAATATCTTTAGGCGAGACCTTTGCCTCAACAATAAGTTGATCATCTTGAGGAACGAGTTCCACCACCGCGCTGCCTGGTGTAATGACCCCACCAATGGTATTAATGAGCAAGCGCTGCACCGTACCATTGATTGGCGATCTCAGCGCTGCTTGTGACACCACATCTTCTAAACTGGTTTGAGACTGCTGCAATGTCGCCATTTCGGCGGTGGCTTCGGTCAATTCTTGGTTCCATCGATTAACCAGTTTAAGACGCGCTTCTTCCTTCTTTATGATTTCTTCTTCGATGGCGTTTAAGCCACGCTCAATCGCTACCTTGGACTTGGTGATGTTTCCTTCTAGCTCTACTATCTGACGTTCCAATCGAAGGATTTCAATCTCCGACACAGCACCTGATGCAAGTAATGGCTTGGTCACAGAGAGCTCTTTCTTTGAGAGGGACAAAACGTTTTGATACTGGGAAAGATTCGCTCGCTCTTCTTCCACGTCTTGACGGCGTTGCATAATACGAGAATCCGATCCTGCTGCGACTTCATCAAGCTCAGCCAAATTGGAATTGTAAAGCTTGCGTTCGTTATCAACGATCGTTGGTGCCTGTTCGCGAAGCTCTCGATTAAACCGCAATACGTCACCTTGGGTAAGCGCAGATAAGCGCTGCACTTTCGCCGCCAGCGCCGCAAACTGGGTTGTGTTTTCTTCAAGGCTTGACAAAAATCGGGTAGGATCAACCTTTAATAACACTTGCCCAGCTTTAACCGTTTGCCCTTCTCGTACTAATATATCCTGTACAATTCCTCCGTCGTAGGATTGGAGAACCTGTAGTTGCTGTGACGGTATGACTTTACCATCGCCTTTGGCAACTTCATCAATCTCTGCAAAATACGACCACACCACCAAAAGAAATAAAACTAGTGATACCAAATACAAAAGCCCACGGGCTTTCACCGGCGTTTGCATTATACGTGACCACTCGGCTTCCAATACCCAGTCCTGACCTGGAGGTGGCGCTAGCCAACCTCGCATTAATCGCTGCAACCAGTCTTTTTTCTCACCACCACTGTTTAAAATCATGGTGCCCTCTTAAGTATTTGACTTGGCTGTTTAAACTGAACAAGTACATCTTCCTTCTTACCGTCAGCAATAACTTTTCCGTTCTCGACAACAATCACGCGCTTAACAAGGTCAAGCAACGTAGTACGATGAGTATTGATGATGAGTGTTTTGCCGGATGTCGCTGCTTTTATGGTTTCCTTCATCTGCGCTTCGTTTGTTGAGTCCATGGCTGAGGTAGGCTCATCCATGATATATATCGCAGGGTTTCGCACTATGGCTCTAGCCATCGCTACTGCTTGTCGCTGACCACCAGAAAGTAAGCTACCTCGCTCACCTACATTTTGCTCTACCCCGTTGGCATTACCATTAACAAGTTTCGCCAAACCACACTGAGTCAGTACCTCCCAAAAGTCACTTTCATCGATATGTAAATCTTCAGACATAATATTGTCTTTCAATGAACCGTAGAAAAGGCTGACGTCTTGTGGCACGTAACCTATCTGTTTGCGAAGTAGTGTCGGGTCGTATTGCTGAAGGTCAATGCCATCCACGAGTAACTGCCCAGACTCAGGGCGGTAAAAGGCCATAAGCAGTTTGTTCAAGGTAGATTTTCCGCATCCGTTTTTGCCCAAAATCGCTACGTGCTCACCTTGTTTAATTGAGAAGTTTATGTCTTTGAGTGCAAGTACGGTTTCATCCGGATATTTAAAGCAAAGCTGGCTTGCATCAATATTCCCCTTAAGCACAATATTACTTTTTATCTGCTTATTACTGCCTGACTCACTCGGTAAAGACATAATATCGTCAAGGGCATTCTTCGCCGTCTCAGCGTGATGGTATTGCGCCAATAAAGCCGCAGCCTGGGAGACCGGCCCCATGGCTCGGCTAGACAATAGGTAGGCAGCAATCAATCCACCTTGGGTGATTACACCTTCAATGATCAGATATACACCAGTTAAAATGATTACAACGCCGACTGACTGCTGAACCCAAAGTGCAGCATTATTTACCGACATCGAAACCAAACGCAGCTTGGCGTTAACTTTGGCTAGAAATATCGTCTGTTTTTCCCACGCACTTTGGTTTCGGCTCTGGTAACCAAAAGCCTTAATGTCCTCTAAAGAAGTCACGCTTTCGGTAACGAGGGAGCTTTTTCGAGAGCTAATCTCCATCGACTCTTCTGAAAGAGAACGCATTACGCGCTGCGCTTTCATGGCGTATAGGAAAAGCGCAGTTGCGCCAATAAGAATAGGAATGATCAAATAAAAATCGATCATGGCTATGATAACGACAAACAGGAGCCCGAATGGCAAATCAACCAATGCCACCAGCGTTACAGAACCAAAAAACTGCCGAATACTCTCAAAAGATTGCAAGCTGTTTATAAAGGAACCGCTTTTTGCTGGTCTACTGGCCAAATTTATAGACAGTACTTTTTCCATAATTTTTGCAGAAAGCGTGACATCTAGCCGACTTGCCGCCAGCTCTACAAAATACTGCCGAAGCAT
Organism: Alteromonas sp. R7; assembly: GCF_055755235.1. Taxonomy (NCBI): domain Bacteria; kingdom Pseudomonadati; phylum Pseudomonadota; class Gammaproteobacteria; order Alteromonadales; family Alteromonadaceae; genus Alteromonas; species Alteromonas sp. R7. The sequence goes on from NZ_JBVTQX010000002.1 coordinate 94,922, forward strand.
GCGTAACAGGAAATCTGCCGCGAGAACTAAAAGCACGCCGATCGCCAGCGCCCACAAGGTTTCCAGTGCCGCATTTGGCACCACCCTGTCGTATACATTCATTACAAAAAGAGGCAGGGCAATGGAAAGCAGACTAATAAAAACAGAGGCTATTAGTACATCCCTATACAGCCCTTTTGCAGATTTGATAGATGACCACAACCAGTGCCCTACCGAGGACTTGTCAATTTGCGCATTAGTTTCTTGCGCATGCATCTCTGGACGAGCAAATATTATGTACCCAGTATAACGGGCAGCAAGTTCATCTCTGGGAACTTCAACCACGGCGTCATCTAGTTCTGGATACGAAACTCTTGCATGGGTAGGCTCTAAGCCATGTAGTACACAGGCTTGCTTTTCATTTAAGACTAATACAGCGGGCAAAAGCGCAGTATTAATGTGGTCTAAATCGCGCTTAACCGTTCTGCTGGCGAGTCCCGCCCGTTTAGCTGCACGCTCAAATCCTGTGGGCGATAATTCGCCGCTATCTAAGGGAAGCCCACTGAGCAGGCTGACTCGAGATACATCCAGATGGTGCGCATGACAGATCGTAATCAAACAATCCATCAATACGCCTCCTTGCTGTTCCAAATAGGATATGTCGTCTACGACCTTCTTTTCCTTCATATAGGCCTACACATTGCTATTCGTTAGAAGGAAGCTGGATAATAGCCGCTTCAATTCTGCGATTACGGGCGTTCGCCGCGTCTGATTCTTCATCAACCAGCGGACGACTCTCTCCGTAACCAACCGCAGTAATTCTTCTAGCTTCTATGTTCGCTTTATTCATAAGCAGCGACGCAACCGCCTTAGCTCTGCGCTCAGACAACCGCTGGTTGTAGGCTGCATCCCCATCTAGAGAGGCGTGACCATGAATAATCACCCCTGAATTTGGGTCATTGTTTAAGGCTTCAATGACATCCCGAAGCGAGTTCTCGTATTCAGGTAAAACCTCGGTAGAATTAGACGCAAATTCGATATTGACGTTGAATGAATTGATTATCTTCGCATTATCTAACGTAAAATCTGCAGCACTTGGTTCTGGCGCCATATCAGGCTCTTTGGCTTCACAACCAAAGTCATCGACCATAGCCCCAGGCGTAGAATCGACGCAGTCGTCCCACAAATCCACAATGCCGTCGCCATCTGTGTCGCGCTTAAGAATATTAAGTTCATCTTCAAAATTCGTGCGAACGGCTGGACAAACGTAGTTAGGGTCGTAGCTTATTCTCTCTTCAGCTTTGTCCAGTACATCAGGCACGCCATCTTTTGTAATTCCTAACGTTTGTGCCAAGCTACCCGAAGCCGCAAGCAGTCTTACACGCGCCTTTTCTAAGGTGTATTGTGCTTCTAAATATGCGCGACTAGACTCGTAATATTCGTTTTCGGAATCGAGCAAATCCAATAGAGAACGTTCACCAATGGTAAACTGATCCATGTATGCAGACTTTACTCTGTCTGAAGACAGGCGATGGGCATTCAGAGAGGGTAGCTGCTCAGTAATATTGATAATATCGTTATAAGCAATTTGTACCGTTTGTCTCATATCGATACAGGCTTTGTCCCGCAAGTCTTTTGCTAAATCTACCTGTGATAATGCTTGTCGAATCGCTGCGCGGTCCGAACCACCGTTATACAAATTATAAGAAAAGTTAACGCCAACACTGGCTTCAGTAATGGTGTTATTTAACGCAGCTTGGTCTCGCGTTTGTGCGCCATAACTTGCGGTTAAATTGACTTGCGGATGATAAAGACTTTTTGCACTGTCCACGGCGTAACGCTGGGCATCAATGTTGTAAATAGTAGCATTAAATTGGGGGTTGGTGCCGTAGGCGTTAGTGAGTAAGGTTTGAATATCCGTAACACTAGCATCAACATACGCAGAGTTTAACGTTACCGGCTGCAAGCTATTCGCGGGCTTCTCGCCCACCAACCGTAAAAACCGCGCGGTAACATCGTGCAGATTAGACAGCTCGGTAAGCACATTAGACTCGGCCAGAGACAAACGTCCGCTAATTTGTTCCAAATCAGCACGACGACCTACACCTGCTTCTACACTTTCTTCAATTTGTTTAAACACGTCCACATGAGTAATTAAGTTTTCTTCAGCGAGTTTTAAGAGCTCACGAAACATCTTTACATCCATGTAGGCGAGAGCCGTATCCAGAGATTTCTGCTCTACTTCACCCATTAGTTCGAAAAAGCGTACCACTTGCGCTTGTTTAAAACGTTTAACTTCACTGCTTGTTAAGAAACCGTCGTACAGCATCTGAGTTAAGGCGATTTGCGCGGTATGTCCCATGTACTCCCGATCTAGCCCGTAGTTTCTATCGGTATAAGCACTTGATGCCAACACATCGACCTGAGGGCGAAAGCCGCCACGAGCAATATCAACGTCTGACATAGCCACTTGAAGTTGACGCCAGCTGGCTTGCACTTCTGGGTTTTCGTTTACTACCTTGCGAACGTAGTCTTCCAAACTGACTGACGAGTCACCAACACCATTACTTTGAGCAATAGCAGCATGAGCTAGCACAGCGCCAGTTGCTCCAATAACAACCTTGGAAAGCACTGAATTTATCAACTTCATATATGCATCTCACTTTATAAATACTAAGCGACATTTGTGTCGTTTCTTACTTTTAAAAAGTAGACGCTATGTGTATTTCTGCAAACTTGACTCACAATTATTAGACTAAAAATTAATAAATTAGGGGGAACCACCTAGGCTTTATACCAAAGGATATGTGTCCCCCGTACCACGGTCCGGTAACGAGATAAAAAAGCCCTGCTACGCTTTTTGTATAGCGAGAAAATTTATCGATTGAGAGGGAATTATGGCTGAAGTAATCATTGCAGAAGTAAACGGCGAGGCTTCTTTAGTACGTGGTGAAACAGGTGAACAGGTCAATGTTACTGTCGGTATGACGGTGGCGGAAGGCGACGTATTAAACATATCACCTGATGGATTTGTTACCGTAAGTGTAGATGGAGAACTTCGCACACTTCCAGCCGGACAAAGTGTTACTTTCCCGCTGCAATTAGATTTCACCGAAAACAATTCTGACGATGAATTTGCTGTTTTTGATGAAAGTGTGGATGAGCTAACAGCATTACTTGACGGTGTTGACGGCGTTGATGGTAACAACCAAGAAGGTGACGCTGACTTTCTTGATGTGCTTGCTGGTGACGGAGACATTTTAGAATCGTTAGAAGCAACCGCAGCAGGTCTAGATGGCGGTGCTGGTACTGACGGCGGTAGTAATTTTGTGCGCGTTGATCGCATAAATGAAGAAGTCGATCCTGTGGGTTTCCAGTTCGATCAAAGTGCAAATGGCAACGACGATGTTACACCAGTTGAGTTTTCTGGAACAGGCGAGCAAGCACAAGACATTTCACTTACCCTAGATGCGATTGGCTTAACAAGCGACACCACGCCAACACTATCAGGCATTACTTCAGCAATTCCAGGCAGTACAGTAACATTAACCGTTACCGATAGTGAGGGAAACACTCAGGTTGTTACCGCTATAGTACAAGACGACGGTACGTTCAGTGTAGACGTACCAAACGCACTGGCTGATGGTGAGTTCACGGTAGATGCTACCGTATTAGAACCTACAGGTAATACTGCAGATAGTTCTACCACTGGTGAAATTGACGCTACCGCTCCAACTATTACTATTAATGCGCCGGGTTCTGATAACGACACCACGCCTACCCTTTCAGGTACAACCGATGCCACTCCTGGCAGCACAGTTACGCTAACCATTACCGACAGTGCAGGCAATACTCAAACCGTGACTGCCATTGTGCAGGCAGACGGCACCTACAGCGTTGATGTACCCACTGAATTAGCGGAAGGCGAATTTACCGTTAACGCCAGCGTGACCGATGAAGCAGGCAATACAGCAACTGCTGATACTACAGGGGAAATTGATACCACCGCCCCAACCATTACCATTAATGCGCCTGGTTCTGATAACGACACCACGCCTACCCTTTCAGGTACTACTGATGCCACTCCTGGCAGCACAGTTACGCTAACCATTACCGACAGTGCAGGTAACACGCAAACCGTGACCGCCATTGTGCAGGCTGACGGCACCTACAGCGCTGACGTACCGGCTGAACTAGCTGAAGGTGAATTTACCGTTAACGCCAGCGTGACCGATGAAGCAGGCAATACAGCAACCGCTGATACTACAGGGGAAATTGATACTACCGCCCCAACCATTACCATTAATGCGCCAGGTTCTGATAACGACACCACGCCTACCCTTTCAGGTACCACTGATGCCACACCGGGTAGCACAGTTACGCTAACCATTACTGATAGTGCGGGCAATACGCAAACCGTGACTACCATTGTGCAAGCAGACGGCACGTATAGCGTTGATGTGCCGGCTGAATTGGCCGAAGGTGAATTTACCGTTAACGCCAGCGTGACGGATGAGGCTGGCAATACAGCAACCACAGACACCACGGGCGTAATTGATACCACTGCACCGTCGATCACTATCGACGCCATAGCGACTGGTAACGACACTACGCCAACCTTGTCAGGTACCACTGATGCTACACCGGGTAGCACAGTTACATTAACTATCACCGATAGCGCGGGCAATACGCAAACCGTGACAGCCATTGTACAAGCAGACGGCACGTATAGCGTTGATGTGCCCGCTGAATTGGCCGAAGGTGAATTTACGGTTAACGCCAGCGTGACGGATGAGGCTGGCAATACAGCAACCACAGACACCACGGGCGTAATTGATACCACTGCACCGTCGATAACTATCGACACCATAGCGACAGGTAACGACACCACGCCGACCCTTTCAGGTACCACTGATGCTACACCGGGTAGTACAGTTACATTAACTATCACCGATAGCGCGGGCGTTACTCAAACTGTAACTGCCACTGTGCAAGCAGACGGCACCTATAGCGTTGATGTACCGGCTGAACTAGCTGAAGGTGAATTTACCGTTAACGCCAGCGTGACCGACGAAGCGGGCAACACAGCAACCACAGATACTGCCGGCGAGATTGATACTACCGCACCTTCGATCACTATCGACACCATAGCGACAGGTAACGACACCACGCCGACCCTTTCAGGTACTACCGATGCCGCCCCTGGCAGCACAGTAACATTAACCATTACCGATAGTGCAGGCGTTACTCAAACCGTGACCGCCATTGTGCAGGCTGACGGCACTTACAGCGTTGAAGTACCGGCTGAACTAGCTGAAGGCGAATTTACGGTTAACGCCAGCGTGACTGATGAAGCAGGCAATACGGCCAATGCTGACGCTCAGGGCGCAATTGACGTGACGGCGCCAACCATCTCATTAAACGACCCAGGAATAAATGGCGATGCTACACCCACACTCTCGGGTTTAACGGATGCCGTGCCCGGAAGCACGATAACTCTTACCGTTACCGATAGTGCTGGCGTTACTCAAACCTTTACCACCACTGTGCTTGCCGATGGTACCTTTACCGTTGAAGTCCCAAATGCGGTGGCTGAGGGTACATACAGCGTAACTGCCGAGGTGACAGATGGTGCGGGTAACACCGCACAAGCAACAGCAAGCGGCGATTACGATTCTACGAGTCCTTCGACGACCGTAAATCAACCTGCGCCAACGAACGATACTACGCCAAACGTTTCTGGTGAAACCGATGCCCCTCCTGGCAGTGAAGTCGTCATTGTTGTTACAGATAGCGAGGGTAACGAACAAACAATCGTTACTACAGTGGGCGCTGACGGCACATTCAACGAAGATGTGCCAGCGGAGCTTAGCGAAGGTGAGTACACGGTAGATGTTACTGTAACAACACCAGCAGGCAACAGTTCTACCACCACAGTGACTGGCGAAATTGACACCACGGCGCCGATAATCAACCTTGATCCTATTGGCTCAACCAATGATGACACGCCGGTGATAAATGGCGACACCGACGCAGAACCGGGTGCGATAGTCACGCTAGAAATCGTACATTCAGATGGCACTACGCAAACCATTACTGCAACAGTGCAAGAAGACGGTAGCTTCAGTGCTGAAGTGCCACAAGCGCTCGCAAATGGCGACTTCACGGTAACCGCTACTGTGTCTGATGTGGCGGGTAATACCGCTTCAACCTCCATCGATGCGGTTATTAATACCCAGGGCCCTAATGTTGTTATTGAAACCGGCTCTCCTACCAACGGTAGTGAAGGCATAGGGGGTTCATCAGACGCCCCTAATTCTGAGGTTGTGGTTGTTATCACCGATAGCGACGGCAACAGTCAGATAATAACGGGGACAACCGATGAGAATGGCAACTTCAATGTAGCATTCCCTCCTGGCTCTGAAGAGGGCGAATATGAGATTGAAGTGACGGTGACAGACGAAAATGGCAATAGCTCTACCGCCACGGCCACTACTGTACTTGATACCACCCCGCCGATTGTGAACATCGACCCGCAAACGGATACTAACGACACAACACCGACTATATCGGGTAATACAGATTTACCAGCGGGCAGCGAGGTCGTTATTACCGTCACCGATAGTCAGGGTAATACGCAAACTGTTACCGCCGTTGTTGATGAAAATGGTAATTTCAGCGCCGATGTCGAAGACGCGCTAGCAGAGGGCAACTATGAGGTTTCTGTCGAAGCAACTGATGCAGCGGGTAATACAACTACCGCTGTCGACAACAGTGGCAACATAGACACTACCGCACCAGCGCTTTCTTTAAACCCGCAAACTGACGGTAGCGACACCACGCCAACGATTTCAGGCTCTACCGATTTACCACCTGGTTCAACAGTGACCATTGTTGTGACCGACAGTGCGGGCAACACGCAGACTATCGATGCCATCGTTGATGAGAACGGTGATTTTAGCGTCGACGTGCAAACGCCGCTGACTGAGGGTGAATATACTGTAGAGGCCAGTGCAACAGACGAGGCAGGCAATACAACGACTGTCACTGAAAATGGCGGCAACATTGATACGCAAGCCCCCACCATTTCACTAGAGCCACTTGGCACAGGTAACGACACGACACCTTCAATTAGCGGTTCTACGAACTTGGAAGCAGGCAGCACGGTTACACTTACCGTTACCGATAGTGCTGGAAACAGTCAAACCTTTACTGCCACAGTAGACGCGAACGGCGAATTTAGCGCAGACGTGCCTGCTGAACTCGCTGACGGCAACTACACTGTTGAAGCAACAGCCACCGATGCTGCGGGAAATAGTGCTTCAACGTCACAAACTGGCACAGTGGACAGCAATGCGCCAAGCTTAACCCTTGACCCACTGGGTGATGACAACGACACCACGCCTACTATCTCAGGTACTACCGATTTACCCGCTGGCAGCACTGTTACACTGTCTGTTACCGATGCGCTTGGCAATACGCAAACATTTACGGCAACGGTAGATGGTTCTGGTAATTTCAGTGCCGATGTGCCCACCCCATTAGCTGAAGGTGAATATAGCGTAACGGCTACAGCGACCGACGCCAACGGCAATACTGCAACGGCAACCGAAACTGGCGGTAATATCGATATTACATCGCCGCTGGTTAACTTGGATGCTCAAGGCAGTACTAATGATACTACGCCAACCATCTCAGGTAACACAGACCAGGCACCGGGTAGCAGTGTATCAATCACTGTTACAGACAGTGCAGGCAATACGCAAACCTTTGACGCTCTTGTCCAAAATGACGGTACTTTCTCTGTTGACGTGCCGGCAGAGCTTGCCGACGGCAACTTTACCGTTACCGCCACTGTCACTGACGATGCGGGTAATCAAGACTCTGCATCGACACAGGGCAATATTGATACCGCAGCACCAACGCTATCGCTTGACCCACAAGACATTGGCAACGACACCACACCACTTATTAGTGGCACGACAGATTTGCCACAAGGTAGCACGGTAACACTGGTCGTCACCGATAGCTTAGGTAATCAGCAAACTATTGAAGCCGTTGTTGATGAAAACGGAAACTTTAGCGCTGAAGTACCTAGCGCATTAGCAGAAGGTAACTACTCCGTTACAGCAACCGCTGTCGATGAAAATGGTAATACCGCTAGCGTGACAGAAAACGGCGGCATTGTAGATACAACCGCACCATCGCTATCTTTAAATCCAGTGGGTTCTGGTAACGATTCCACACCAACTTTATCGGGCAGCACCGATCTGCCTGAAGGAAGTGTTGTCTCGCTAACAGTCGTAGATAGCGCAGGTAACACGCAAACCATCAACACCTTAGTCGATGCTAACGGTAATTTCTCTGTCGACGTACCGCAAGAACTGGCTGACGGAGACTATACGGTTACCGCCACGGCAGAAGACGAAGCAGGCAATGACGTTACAGACAACGCAACGGGTAACATTAATACTAATGCACCCACGTTAGTGCTAGATGGGCAAGGCGAGACGAATGACAGCACGCCCGTTATTTCAGGTACCACCAGCTTACCTGAAGGAAGTACGGTTGCCTTAACCGTAACGGATAGCGCAGGTAACACGCAAACGATTACCGCGACTGTAGGCACAGGCGGAACATTTAGTGCAGATGTTACCACTCCACTCGCTGATGGCGCTTACACCGTAACCGCCAGCGCAACTGACGGCGATGGCAATACGACAACAGTAACCGACAATGGCGGCGTTGTAGATACCACCGCGCCTACGCTTACCCTAGAAAACCCTGGCAGCACGGGTGACACCACACCTACGCTTTCAGGCACCACTGACCTTCCTGAAGGAAGCACGGTAACGCTTGTCGTTACAGATAGCGCTGGAAACACGCAAACTATCAATGCCTTGGTCGATGCAAATGGTAGCTTCAGTGTAGATGTGCCAAACGCACTAGCTGACGGCGACTTTACTGTGACTGCCACTGCAACCGACAGTGCAGGCAATACCGCGAATGCCAATACAACAGGTAATGTAGATAGCGAAGCGCCGCTGTTAACCCTTGATACACAAGGCGCTACCAGCGATGTTACCCCAACTATCACAGGTACTACCGACGTGGCACCTGGCACACTGGTTACCATTACTGTGGTAGATGCCAATGGTAACTCGCAAAGTTTCCAAGCAGCCGTGCAAGCAGACGGTACATTCAGTGCCGATGTGCCTAGCGCTCTGGCTGAAGGCGACTTTACCGTTACGGCAACAGTAAGCGATGCACAAGGCAACACCGCGACGGCAAACGAAACAAATGGAAGTATTGATACACAAGCGCCTATTGTTACCGTTAACCCGTTAGATTCAGGTAATGACACTACGCCGGTTATTTCAGGTAATACAGATTTACCTGAAGGCGCAGTCGTTGTGATCACAGTAACTGACAGCAATGGCGACACGCAAACCATTAACGCATTGGTTGATGCTGACGGCAACTTTGCAACAGAGGTATTGTCTCCACTGCCTGAAGGAGATTACAGCGTCGAAGTTACTGCAACAGATGATGCAGGTAATTCAACAACCGTAACTGAGGACGGTGGCAATATTGACACCACCGCCCCTGTACTTACGCTAAATCCGCAGGGCACAGGCAACGATGAAACGCCTAACATATCGGGCAGCACTGATTTAGCACCGGGAAGCACGGTAACGTTAACCGTCACAGATAGCGCAGGCAATACACAAACTTTTGACGCCATTGTGGACGCGAATGGTGACTTCAGCGCAGATGTTCCAAACGCTATACCGGATGGTAGCTACACGGTAACAGCAAGTGCCTCAGACGATGCAGGAAATACAACCACCACCTCTGATACCGGTACGTTAGATACCAGTGCCCCTGCGCTGACACTAGATGCGCAAGTTACGGTTAGCGATACTACACCAACCATTTCGGGTACGACTGACCTACCCGCGGGTTCAACAGTGACGCTTTTTGTCACTGACAGTGCAGGCAACACCCAAACCTTTACTGCACTTGTTGATGCGAGCGGTAACTTTAGCGCTGATGTCCCCGCGCCTCTTGCCGAAGGTGATTACTCAGTAACCGCTACCGCTACAGACAGCAACGGAAATAGTGCCTCTGTCACCGACAATAACGGTATCGTCGATACTGTCGCCCCCGTTATTTCACTAGATGCGCTGGGTTCAAATAACGATACTACGCCGACCATTTCAGGCACTACGGACTTAGCAACAGGTGAGAGCGTAACGCTGTCGATCACCGATAACGCTGGTAATACGCAAACTGTGACCGCAACGGTTGACGCAAACGGCAACTTTACTGTTGATGTGCCAGCCGCACTGGCCGAAGGTGACTATACGGTTACTGCAACGGCCACCGACGATGCTGGCAACAGTGCGTCAGCCAATGCAACAGGTACCATAGACACCACCGCGCCAACCCTAACCTTAGACCCTCAAGGATTAGGCAACGACACGACGCCAACCATTTCGGGAAGTACAGATCTAGCCGAAGGTAGCGTGGTTTCCTTGGTTATTACAGACAGTACTGGCAACATTCAAACGGTTACAGCAACAGTTGATGCTGCAGGAAACTTTACGGTTGATGTACCCAGTGCCCTTGCTGAAGGCTCGTACAGTGTTGAAGCTACTGCCACTGATGAAGCAGGCAACAGCACGTCGGTTCTCGATAATTCAGGTGTTATCGACATCACGCCACCTGAGCTAAACCTTGACGAATTAACGCCAGAGAATAACACTACGCCAACTATTTCTGGCACCACAAACCTTCCAGCTGGCGCCATTGTTACATTAACGGTGGTCGACAGTGCGGGTAATACGCAAACCTTTGCCGCTACGGTACAAACCAACGGCAGTTTTGCAGCCAACGTACCTTCACCACTAGCTGAAGGTGACTATACGGTTACCGCAACTGCTCAAGACGCGGCAGGTAACCAAGGTTCTGATTCTGAAACGGGTGGCAGCGTAGATACCACAGCGCCAGTGATTACTTTAGACCCATTTGGTACAGGTAACGATAACACGCCTACTATTAGCGGAAATACCGACCTAGCAGCAGGAAGCACAGTAACTATCACAGTAACTGACAGCGTTGGCACTGAGCAGACGTTTACTGCAACTGTTGATACTAATGGCGACTTTAGTGCAGATGTGCCTAATCCAATGGCGGACGGAAACTTCGACGTTACTGCAACGGCCACTGATGCTGCTGGTAATACTGCTACAGATACGGTAAGTGGCGACATAAACTCAGCCGCGCCTACCCTATCTCTTGATCCTCTTGGTTCGGGCAACGACACGACACCGACTATTTCAGGTAATACCGACTTAGCACCAGGTAGCACTGTAACGCTAACTGTGACTGACAGTGCTGGAAACACACAAACATTCAGTGCCATAGTGCAAGGTGATGGTAGCTTTACGGCTGATGTTCCTGCAAGCTTACCTGAAGGTGACTATTCTGTTACTGCGACCGCCACAGACGGCGCTGGCAACAGTGCATCGGTAACCGAAAATGGCGGTAACATCGATACCACAGCCCCATCGATAACCATCGATACACAAGGGCTTGGCAATGATGCAACACCATCTATCTCTGGCACCACAGACCTCAATGCTGGCGACACAGTTAGCATAAGCGTGACAGACAACGCTGGAAATACACAAGCATTCACTGCAACCGTTCAAAACGATGGTACTTACAGTGCTGATGTTCCTGCCGATTTAGCCGAGGGCAGTTTCAGCGTGACCGTCACTGCGACTGACGATGCGGGTAATTCTGCAACGGCAATAGATAATAACGGCATCATAGATACAGCAGCCCCCACTGTAACATTAGACGCACAAGGCCTAACCAACGACGCTACACCGACTATATCGGGAACCACCGACTTGGCTGCGGGTAACACTGTAAGCATTAGCGTGACTGACAACCTGGGCAATACGCAAACTTTCACTGCCATAGTTCAAGGGAACGGCAGCTTTAGCGCTGATGTGCCCCTTGACCTTGCAGAAGGCGATTACACAGTAGAAGTGACGGCGACTGATGATGCGGGTAATCAAAACACAGCGGTTGATAACAACGGCACAGTTGACACCACCCCACCTGTTATCAACTTAGAGCCAGTGGCCAGCGGCAATGACGCAACGCCAATTTTGAGCGGTACTACCGACTTGCCAGAGGGAGCAACAATTACACTGGTTGTCACCGATGCAGGCGGTAATGTACAGAACCTTACCGCTACGGTAAACGCGGATGGCACTTTCTCAGTTGAAGTACCCAGCGCGCTTGTTGATGGCGATTACGATGTAACAGCCAGTGCGAGCGATGCTGCGGGCAATAGCACGACAGTGTCAGATAGCGGCAATATTAATACAAGCGCCCCGGACATTACGCTAGATGCCCTCGGCCAGACAAACGACGCTACGCCTCTTATTTCAGGTACAACTAACGCACCAGTTGGTGCAACCGTCACTTTAACAGTGACAGATAGTGCTGGAGCAGTTCAAACCTTTACTGCAACAGTACAAGGAGATGGCACCTTCAGCGCTAGCGTACCGTCAAATTTGGCCGAAGGTAGCTACACAGTTGTCGCAGAGGTAACTGACGGCGCCGGTAATACGGGCTCTGACTCTGAAACTGGCGGTGTGGTAGATACCACATCACCGGCTATTGATGTGGCAGATCCGGGTGTTGGCAATGATGCAACACCAACCATTAGCGGAACGACAGACCAGCCAGCCGGAAGCACGGTTTCAATTACCGTCACCGATAACGCTGGCAATATACAAACCTTATCAGCAACCGTGCAAAGCGACGGCTCTTTTAGCGTAGACGTGCCCGCCACTTTGGCTGAGGGTAGCTACACAGTTCAGGCTACCGTTGTTGATGAAGCTGGCAATACAGCGTCCGACGCTGAAACCGGCCTAATCGACACAATTTCACCTGTTATTACGCTGGACGAGCCAGGTACAGTTAGCGACTCAACCCCAACCATAAGCGGTACTGTAGATTTACCGCAAGGTTCTACAGTGCAAATAACGGTTGTTGATAGTGCGGGTAATACACAGGTGTTCTCTGCATTGGTTGGCGCGGGCGGCGTATTCTCTGCCGACGTACCAGCGGCGATGGCTGAAGGAAACTTCACTGTTTCAGCAACCGCCACCGATACAGCAGGCAACAGTACAACCGATAACGAAGCAGGCGTAGTTGATACTCTAGTACCTACACTCACTATAGATGTTGCCGATACCACTAACGACGCGACGCCACTCATTACCGGTACAACCGATGAACCTGCGGGCTCTGTGGTCACTATTTTGGTAACGGATAGCGCTGGTGCGACCCAGACCTTAAGTGCAGTGGTACAGGCCGATGGTTCTTTCTCTATCTCCCCAGGTACGGATTTAGCTGAAGGCGACTTCACGGTAAGCGCTACCATCAGTGATGAGGCAGGTAATACAGCGACAGCCAGTGATGCTGGAAGCATAGACACTACAGCACCATCATTAACCTTAACGCCACTGGAGGAAGGCAATGACACAACGCCTACCCTATCTGGTAGCACAAACCTTGCGCAGGGTAGTGAAATTACGCTTGTGGTAACTGACAGCGCCGGAAATGTTCAAACCCTCACAGCTACGGTTGATGTAAATGGAAACTTTACAGTGGATGTGCCTGCGCCTTTGGCAGAAGGTGCATACAGTGTTGAAGCCACGGCAAGTGATGAAGCGGGTAATAGCACTACCGTCATAGACAATACAGGCGTTATTGATACGACAGCCCCTACTCTATCGTTAGATACACTAGCCCCAGACAGTGACACTACACCTACAATATCAGGGAATACTGACCTGCCTGCAGGTGCTACGGTAACGATTACTGTGACGGATAACGCAGGTGTAAGCCAAACCTTCGATGCAACCGTTCAGGGAGACGGCAGTTTCTCGGCCGATGTCCCAAGCGCTATGGCTGAAGGAGGGTATACTGTCACCGCCGTGGCCCAAGACCCAGCAGGCAATGAGACGACTGCCACTGAAACAAACGGTAGCGTAGACACTACCGCGCCGACAATCAATTTAGATGCACAAGGCACAGGTAACGATACCACGCCAACGATCACCGGTAGCACCGATTTAAGCCCAGGTAGTTCAGTGACCATAACCGTCACCGACAGCGCGGGAGCAGAGCAGACATTTACGGCTATTGTCGATAGCCTTGGTAATTTCAGCACCGACGTGCCCAATGCAATGGCAGACGGAAACTTCGATGTTACTGCTACCGCCACTGATGCTGCTGGAAACTCGGCGTCTGATACTACCAGCGGAATTATCAACACAGCCGTGCCAAACTTAACCTTGGACCCGCTTGGTACAGGAAACGACACAACACCAACCATTTCCGGTACTACAGATATTGCGCCAGGCAGCACCGTATCCATCAGCGTTACCGATAGTGCAGGAAACACCCAAACATTTGGCGCCATTGTTCAAGCTAATGGCACCTTCTCTGTAGATGTGCCAGCGGCCTTATCTGAAGGTAATTATTCAGTCACCGCAAGTGCAACAGATGGCGCGGGTAATACGGCAACCGCAAACGAAAATGGCGGCATTGTCGACACTATCGCGCCTGCTGCGCCTACTGTTGATGCAGGCAATGGTACCGAAATTACCGGTACAGCCGAAGCAGGCGCTGCCGTAAACGTAGACGTTGACGGTGATGGCACACCTGATTTCACAGTGATTGCTGATGGCGATGGTAACTGGTCAGTAACCCCCACTACACCGCTAGCGGATGGCGTAGTTGTAACGGCAACAGCTACCGATGAAGCTGGCAATACGAGTAGCCCAGCGTCTGATACGGTAGACGCGGTTGCGCCAATCGTTGCCTTTAACGACCTAACGACTAACGATACCACGCCTGCACTTACCGGTTCGGTGGACGACCCAACCGCCATTGTAGTCGTTACCATTAACGGTACAGACTATACCGCTACAAACAATGGTGATGGCAGCTGGACACTGGCTGACGATATCGTTGCCGCGCTGGCTGAAGGTAGCTATAGCGCTACGGTTACTGCTACTGATGCCGACGGTAACACTGGAACTAACTCTGGTACTGTGGTGATTGATATCACTGCTCCAGCAGCGCCTATCGTCGATGCAGGCAACGGCACTGAAATTACGGGTACTGCCGAAGCAGGCGCAACCGTAAATGTGGACGTGGATGGCGACGGCACGCCAGACTTCACCGTCATCGCTGATGGCGATGGAAATTGGTCAGTAACACCCACTACACCGCTAGCCGATGGCGTGGTCGTTACGGCAACAGCGGTTGATGAAGCTGGCAATGTCAGTGCACCAGCGTCAGATACAGTAGATGCTGTTGCGCCAGTCATTGCAATCAATGACTTAACCACTAATGACGCTACACCAGAGCTAACCGGAACGGTTGACGATCCAAGCGCTATCGTAGTAGTGACCATTGACGACGTGGACTACACCGCAACTAACAATGGAGATGGAAGCTGGACCCTGGCTGACGATGCAGTGGCTGCACTCGCAGATGGTAGCTATACCGCTACCGTTACTGCCACGGATGCCGATGGCAATGTGGGTTCAAATTCAGGAACCGTAGTGATTGATACTACACCACCTGCGATACCTACTGTGGATGCGGGCAACGGCACTGAAATTACCGGTACCGCTGAAGCAGGCGCAACCGTAAATGTAGACGTGGATGGCGACGGCACGCCCGATTTCACCGTCATCGCTGATGGCGACGGTAATTGGAGCATTACGCCTGATACACCGCTTGCCGATGGCGTAATTGTGACCGTAACGGCAACTGACGCAGCGGGTAACATTAGCAACCCAGCCTCAGACACGGTTGACGCGGCTGCACCAGTAGTTGCCTTCAACGATTTAACAACAAACGATACAACGCCGGCACTTACTGGTTCGGTTGACGACCCAACAGCCACGGTGGTTGTTACCATCAATGGAGCCGACTATACCGCCACCAATAACGGTGATGGCACGTGGACACTGGCTGACGATGCGGTGGCGGCACTTGCTGAAGGTAGCTATACCGCAACGGTTACTGCAACCGACCCAGAAGGTAATGTGGGTACGAATACTGGTACAGTGGTTATTGATACCACAGCACCAGCAGCGCCTACCGTTGAAGCGGGCAGCGGCACTGAAATTACCGGCACAGCCGAAGCGGGCGCTACGGTAAATGTGGATGTAGACGGAGACGGCACGCCAGATTTCACCGTGATCGCTGATGGCGACGGCAACTGGAGCGTAACGCCAGATACACCATTAGCAGATGGAGTTGTAGTAACGGCAACGGCTACTGATGAAGCGGGCAACACCAGTGGGCCGGCATCTGACACGGTAGACGCCGTGGCACCTGTTGTAACCATCAATGACGTGACGACTAACGATACTACGCCTGCACTAACGGGTACGGTTGATGACCCAACGGCTACTGTAGTAGTCACCATTGACGGCAACGACTATACCGCTACCAATAACGGTGACGGTACGTGGACGCTGGCCGATGACGTAGTCGCTACACTCGCTGAAGGTAGTTACCCAACATCTGTTACTGCAACTGACGATGCGGGTAATACCGATACCGACACTGGTACTGTAGTAATTGATACCACCGCGCCTACCGTTGCAATAAACGATCTTACTACCAACGACACCACGCCTGGGCTTACCGGTACGGTGAACGATCCGAATGCAGTTGTGGTGGTAACCATTGACGGCAATGATTACACCGCTACCAACAATGGTGATGGCACCTGGACGTTGGCTGATAACGTAGTCGCTACGCTTGCTGAAGGTAGTTACCCAACATCGGTAAGCGCGACAGACGCCGCAGGCAACACGGTAACCAATACCGGCACGGTGGTTATTGATACCACCGCGCCTACCGTTGCAATAAACGATCTAACCACCAATGACACCACACCAGAACTCAACGGTACGGTAAACGACCCGAATGCGGTTGTGGTGATAACGATTGATGGCAATGATTACACCGCTACCAACAATGGTGATGGCACGTGGACGTTAGCTGATAACGTAGTCGCCACACTCGCTGAAGGCAGCTACCCAACATCGGTAAGTGCAACAGACGCCGCGGGCAATACGGTGACCAACACAGGTACAGTGGTAATTGATACCACCGCGCCTACCGTTGCGATAAACGATCTGACCACCAACGACACCACGCCAGAGCTTACCGGTACGGTGAACGATCCGAATGCAGTTGTGGTGGTGACCATTGACGGCAATGATTACACCGCTACCAACAATGGTGATGGCACCTGGACACTGGCTGACAACGCAGTTGCTGTGCTAGCAGAAGGCAGTTACCCAACATCTGTTACTGCAACTGACGCCGCGGGCAACACTGTCACCAATACAGGAACAGTGGTAATTGATACTACCGCACCTACCGTTGCAATAAACGATCTGACCACCAACGACACCACGCCTGAGCTTACCGGTACGGTGAACGACCCGAATGCGGTTGTGGTGGTGACCATTGACGGTAATGATTACACCGCTACCAACAATGGTGATGGCACCTGGACATTGGCTGACAATGCAGTTGCTGCGCTAGCAGAAGGCAGTTACCCAACATCTGTTACTGCAACGGACGCCGCGGGTAATACTGTCGCCAACACAGGTACAGTGATAATTGATACCACCGCGCCTACCGTTGCAATAAACGATCTAACCACCAACGACACCACGCCTGAGCTAACTGGTACGGTGAACGCCCCCAATGCGGTTGTGGTGGTGACCATTGACGGCAACGATTACACCGCTACCAACAATGGTGACGGCACGTGGACACTGGCTGATAATATCGTCGCCCTGCTTGCGGAAGGCAATTACACGGCTGTGGTTACCGCCACAGATGCGGTAGGCAATGTTGCAACTGACACGGGTACAGTTGTTATCGACACCAGTATTGATGAAAACAATAACGGTCAGACAGTAACGTTCGACAGTATCTCAAACGACTCTGGGGTGGCTGGAGACTTTATTACTAGCGATAGCACGCTTATTTTCAATGGAACAGTTGATCTTGGTGACAATACTACCCTAACCGTTACCGTTGATGGCACATCCTATACCTTTGGCACTGACCCTGAACTTACCATTGATGGCAGCGGTAATTGGAGCCTTGATTTAACAGGCACAGCGCTAACAGCAGGTACCTACGCGGTGGTGGCAACAGTCACCGACGAAGCAGGTAACTCGGCGAGCACAGCAAGTCAGAATGTTGTCGTACAGGCTCTCGATGCGATAAACGACGGTAACACCGTTGATATGGGCGAACCTGTGGTTACTGTAAATCCACCGGAAACCACCAGCGACGTGCAGGTGATTGGCTTAGCAGAATCTACAGGTGGCGTGGATGCAAGCGCCTCCTTTACCGTTTCCCCTAACCATGTAGGTGAAGTGCTAGTAGAAGTTGACCAAATAGCACTGGTTGCTGTTGCCGATGCCTACATTGTTGAAGTGTATGACGAGAGCGGTCAACTTGTTTACAAAGGAGTAAGCGCAAACTCACAACTTGCCGATGTCGGTGGCCTAGACATTTTTGATGTTACCGGCGACGAGACCATTTCGTTCGCGTTAGCTGGCCTTGATGCTGGCAACTACAGTGTGGTGGTCCGCAATGATGAGAACTTACTTGAAGACTTGTTAGACAACGACAATAGTAACGATGTTAACCTTCAAGAACTTGGTTCAGCTGGTGTTGTACTTGGTCCAGACAATCAAGCTGTTGTTCTTGATACTATTGAAACAACGTTAAATACCGGCGTTTTAGGTATTCCAATTGGTACGGTTGGTACGCAGGTAAGGGGAGTACTAGAGACACTTCTGGAAGCTACCACAGTAATTGGCGCGGGCCAGCTTGTTAATTTACTTACCGCGCCTCTTGATGCAATTGGTTTAACTGGCTTCCTTGATGACATTCTAAGTGTCATTGCCGATGCATTGCTCAGCAATACATTAACCTTATTGCAAGACACTGATATCACCACCACATTAACCGAATACACTTATACGGGTGATTTAGTAGCCCAAGGTAACTTAATTGACGGTGATATTAGTGGCGTGGGTGCTGACACCATTTTAGACGGCGCACAAGTAACCCTGGTTACCAACGCCTCTGGTGATAGTGTGGCTGTTCCTGCTACTGGTACCGTTACTATTCAAGGTGACTATGGCGTACTGGAAATTGCTGCAGACGGCACATACACCTATACCGCCGATGGTGACCGCAGTACAATTGGCCAAGACGAAGTGTTTAACTACACCTTATCAGATGGTGAAACTTCTGATATTGCGGCACTTACCATCAACATATCTGGCAGCGACTTCCCGCCAGTAGTAGCCCAAACCGATAACAATGACATGGAGCTAGGTGCACAAACGGCCATTGTGAATGCACCAGTTAGCGACAGTGATTTCCAAGTGCTTGGCTTAACCGAAGGTTCACCAGCAGCGGGCTCGCCAGAGGCTAGCACAACGCTCACCGTTGATGCTGGTTTCTTTGGCGAAGTGGTTGTAGAAGTTAGCCAAACAGCGTTAGTCGCCGTCGCTGATGCGTATCGTGTTGATATTATAGATGCCGATGGCAACGTGGTCGCCTCAGCTATGACGCCGGACAATCCGTTAATAGGTGATGTAGCTGGCGTAAACCTAATCGGAGTAACCGGTGACGATACGCTGGTTGCGAAATTCTCTGGGCTACCTGCCGGTGATTACACCGTGGTTGTGCGCAATGATGAAAGTGCCCTTGAGACACTATTCGATCAAAATAGCGACGGCTCGATTACGCTGACGGAGTTAGGTGATGGTGGCGTAGTACTGGGTGAAGAGAACCAAGAGGTGGTGCTAACTGCTGTTGAGGACGCACTAAACGGCACTGAAGCCAGTATATTAAATGGACTTGGTTTGGGCACGGTTGTACGCAATCTTATTCTTGAGCCAGCCTTAAGCACCGCTGATACCATAGGCGCCGGCGACTTAGTGAGTACTATTACCACAGGGCTTAACTTATTAGGATTAGGCGCATTTGTAGATGCAGTATTAGATGAAGTCGCAGCAGCACTGCTCAGCAATACGGTTACTTTACTACAATCTACCGATATAACTTCAACACTCACTGAATATGCGTTTGAAGGTAGCACGACAACGTCGGGGAATGTTATTGATGCGGCTAACACAGGCGATGTAGCCGATAGCATTGCCGAGGGCGGCGTAGTGACACAAGTTACTCATACCAATGGAGAGTCAGTGACTGTATTGGGTACTGGTTTATCTGGCATAACCATTGAGGGTGACTATGGTAATTTAACTATATTTGAAGACGGTAGCTACACCTATGTAGCCAATGGCGTGCGCGACGGCTTAGGCAATACAGATAGCTTTAGCTACACCATTTCAGATGGCACGAATACCTCTACCGCCAATCTTAACTTTAACTTGTCAGGACAAGGGGTATCGGCAGACTCGGCACGTGCTGAATTGACCTATGATTTTGTCTCGGAAGCAGGCCCTAGTGAACTAGATGCGCTACAGCATGATTATCTCCTAAGTTTGTTTATTACAAGTTTTAGCGATGAAAGTGACCCTTTTAATGTTACTGCAAATACTACTCAAGATATCACGTTAAATGTAGATGCAGTGGGGTTAGTCTCATTAGGCTCTAGCATCACAATAACCGTTGAAAAGTTTATAAACGGAGCATGGGAACCCTATAGAGTGTTCCCCAACGATGAGCTTATCAGCTTGTTAGGTATTGATGGCGATACCGCACTTACTGTCAACGGATTAACCGAAGGACTTTATCGCTTATCAATGGACGGTACTGTTGCTGCTGGATTAGCCGGAAGTATTAGTGTAGACCTGTCTTCTACCATCAACTATCTTGACCAGTTTGAAGTTAGCGGCGTACAAACCGCCACCGGCAATCTGTTCGAAAACGATATACTGTTTGGCCCAACATACGACGTAACCGTTTCTACTGATGGAACAACCTTCCAAGATGCGACTGGCGGCATTACGTTAGTGGGTGATTACGGTACGCTGCAAATTGATGAAACTGGCGCATACACTTATACCCCGGACAACACGCAAGCCGTGTTTGGTGGAACCTTAACGGATACTTTTACTTACCGTATCGAATATCCAGACGGCACTATCGAACAGGCAGAATTTAACGTGTTTGTAACGGCATCTGGAGAAGGTGTACCAGAAGTGGTAATGAGCAGTTCATCTGAGTCTGTAAGCGCATCAGATAGCAGCGGCACCGTGGTTACTGACGAGCCTACAACACCTGACGTCATTGACCTAACAGGGCAAACGCTTCAAACAGTCGATCTAAACGCTGAAACTAGACTGATAACACCAGAAAACGAGCCTACTGCACCGCTTATGAGCGAGCCTTCAGCGATAACGGAGCCAGTAGAGAGTACACCAGATATCATTACGCTACCTGAAGACGAGGTAAGCACACTTGGTACCACTGTGGGCGATGGTTTTGGTGGAGGAGATACTATCGACCTGTCTGGCACTAAGCTTGATACGGTTGATATTGGCGGTCCTGTGCCCACCGCGCCGGACGAGGGTACAAGCCCGCTTTCGCCTGAGCTTTCTACACCAGAAAGTACAGCGCCAGAACCTATCACTTCCGGTACAGTACCAGAAGACACAATCACCCTTCCTGAAGAAGGCGATATTGTTACTACTGGGCCTGTCACTGAAGTGACGCTTGATGTTGTGGACATTGACCTTCCTCCGGAAGATTTGATTCTTCCCTCAACAGAGCCTACTTCGACTGACTCAGGTTCTGAGAGCGTTTCAACGACGAGTTCAAGCGACTCAGCAGTTGACACAACTAAAGAAAGCGGAAGTGACGTGGGCGCGACATCTCCTACCGAGTCAGAGGTACTGAAAACGGCGATTGATAAACTTCCACCTACGGATATTTAAAATACGCTGACCATAGCCAAAGCCCTCGTATCTACGAGGGCTTTTTATATGCATTAGAAAACCAGGCCATGGGCTCATTACTTTCACGTCAATGACAGAGACATTCTGCTCATAGCGCTGCACCTTGTTGACAAAGGGTTTCGTATTTTCCCGAACTACGTATAATAAAACTCCCTACGCATTAGGTCCCCATAGTTTAATGGATAAAACAAGGCCCTCCTAAGGCTTAGATGTTGGTTCGATTCCAGCTGGGGACGCCATTAATTGCGCAACGTTTCTGCTTTTTAGTAAAGATGCTTATACACACCGTCGCCTGTAATATTGAAGAATTTATTATACTTTGGTTGTAATTTAGCCAATTTAAGTAATACTCTTCAAAACAGGAGAGCATTATGACTTTCGATTTCCCCCCACCTGATAACGCTGATAGTTGTGCCGAAACAGCTGAGCAGTGCCCATTTTCTGAAGAAGAGTGGGACGCTATTGAAGCTTTAGCGGAACCCGGTGCCATTTACTAAACGATGATTTTTGGAATTTAATCCCCACTTTATAATTACACTGCAATCGACGGTGCTGCTGTTCGTTGCGCCCGGTGATATATCGAGCGGTTATGCTCCATAGACCAACGGGGCAGAAATAGCGTATAAAAGATAGAGAAGTAGCTTATACGGGGATTAATATGAGCCAATTTGAAAACGACGATATCGATTCGTTTTTTGCAGAAATGCAAGATGTAAAACCAATCGCTTCAGATGATAAGGCTTTATTACACGATCCTGAAAAGGCGCTCGCTGAAAAACAAAAAAGAGCGGCTAGGCAGTTAGGCGTCCGCGAAAAACTCGCTAACCCACTGAGCATGGAAGGTGTGAAGCCGGTACCCCCTGATGATTTTATACACTTCCAGCAGCCCGGTATTCAAGACGGCGTTTTTAAAAAACTTCGCCTTGGTAAATACCCTCTAGAGGCCAACGTAACACTTTCAGGGAAAACCTTAGAACAAAGCCGAGACCTGGTTTATAGCACCATTAAATCTAGTCACGAACGCGGGGTTCGTGCACTGCTCATAAAACATGGAACAGGTGAAAATAGCAAACCCTTTCCCGCTTTGAAAAAAAGTTATGTTAACCATTGGCTAAGAGAACTAGACGAAGTCATTGCCTACCATACGGCTCAACCGATGCACGGAGGCTTTGGTGCTACATATGTGCTTTTGAAAAAGCATCCGCAGCAGAAATTAATTAACAGAGAAAAAAATAAGAAAGGATAAAATGAGAGGCAAGAACTCGTTGAGTCAGCTTTGCTTTTTTGGGCTTGTCTTTAGGTGTAGCTTTTAGGCTTTTCTCATGAAGCGCTATATGCTGAACGTTTTTATTGTCCCCTAATGATTAACGCCCGTATCAAGCAACTTGATACGGGCGTTAGAATTTTTCTTTCAGACTACTTAACTGAAGACTACTTAACTGAAGACTGCACACTTAGCGTTGTTGGAGCTTCGGCAGACTTCGCAGATGTGCTAAAAACAGCAGTTACGAACATCAGCACTACAGCTACAGCCACTCCGGTTAAGCCAAACCCTTTAGAAGAACGATTCATCGGTCGTCTCTTATTATTTAAACCAGCTGGCACATGCCTTTCACTGGTACAACCCTAACTCAACTCCTGTAACCTAATCGCATTCCTTGCTTGCACTACAATAGATCAGTGACAAACTGATGACAAGGGCAAAAATCAGATTTTTGACACTTTGCCAAAGCTTTGACACCTATTTATGGTATGAACGTTTATTAAACAGTATTTTTTCGAAAGATAAACAGGGGTTTCCCCCTGTTTTTATCGAACTAACAGTGCTTTGTTACCCAACAAATTTACGGGCATTTCTGAAGATACGCATCCACGCACCATCTTCTTGCCAATCGTCTGGACGCCACGAGTTTGCCACGGCTCTGAATACACGTTCAGGGTGCGGCATCATGATGGTGCTGCGTCCGTCTAGTGAAGTTAGACCTGTGATCCCCTGCGGTGAACCATTCGGGTTTGCCGGATATTGCATGGTTGGCTTGCCGTAGTTGTCTACGTAACGCATCGCCACCTGCGCGCCTACTTGTGACAACGCGTTGTCATTGGCAAATTCAGCCTGACCTTCACCGTGCGACACAGCAATAGGCATACGCGAACCTGCCATGCCATCAAGCAGCACAGACTTAGACTCCATCACTTCGACCATTGCAACACGAGCTTCAAATCGCGCCGACTGGTTGGTCACGAAATGTGGCCAATGCTCAGTACCTGGAATCAGTGATTTAAGGTTCGATAGCATCTGACAGCCGTTACACACACCTAAGCTGAACGTATCGTTACGGTTGAAGAAGCCTTCAAACTGGTCGCGAGCTATACTGTTGAACAATATAGATTTCGCCCAACCTTCACCTGCGCCCAGCACGTCACCGTAAGAGAAACCGCCACAAGCAGCTAGACCCGCAAACTGTTCAAGGGTAATGCGACCCGCCAACACGTCACTCATGTGTACATCAATAGCATCAAAGCCTGCACGGGTAAATGCAGCCGCCATTTCTAGATGCGAGTTTACACCCTGCTCTCTTAATATCGCCACTTTTGGCTTAACGCCTTTGGCAATATATGGTGCTGCTACGTCATCGTTTACATCATAAGACAACGCAGCATGCAAACCTGGGTCGGCAGCATCTTGCTTTGCAGCGTGTTCTTGTTCAGCACACTCAGGGTTATCACGAAGCTTCTGCATTTCATACGTAGTTTGTGCCCACGTCGTACGCATTGATACGCGGCTATCTGCAAGTACAGCAACGCCGTTGCGACTAAACTCAATCATGTCTGTGCTATTAAGCGTACCGATATCGTGAGTCAATTCAGTTAAACCGAATTCAGTCAGTACTGCGTTAACAGCATCCATATCGCTTTCAAGCACTTGGATGACGCCACCTAGTTCTTCATTGAACAATACGGCAATGTCGTTTCCAACAAGGCTATCAAGGTTAATGCTTACGCCTGTTTTACCGGCAAAGGCCATTTCAGCAACGGTAGTAAACAGGCCACCGTCTGAACGGTCGTGATAAGCACATACCAAACCTTTCTCGATAAGCGCCTGCATAGCGTCAAAGAAGGCTTTAAGGCGAGTTGCAGAAACCACATCTGCGGGGCTATCACCAAGCTGAGTATAGACTTGTGCCAGGCAGCTCGCGCCCAAGCGATTTTTACCTTCGCCCAAATCGAGTAGTAACAAGCGGCTTGCGCCTTTGTCTGTACGTAGCTGAGGCGTTAGGGTTTTGCGAATATCTTTTACTGCGCCAAAGGCAGAGATAACGAGTGATAGCGGAGAAGTCACCGCTTTATCTTCACCGTTTTCATTCCATGCGGTTTTCATCGACATAGAGTCTTTACCCACAGGAATGGTTAGGCCTAGCTCTGGGCAAAGCTCCTCACCCACTGCTTTAACCGCTTCATAAAGACCCGCATCTTCACCTGGGTGTCCAGCTGCTGCCATCCAGTTTGCTGACAGTTTAATGCGCTTAATATCGCCGATGTTTGCTGCGGCAATATTGGTTAACGCTTCACCCACAGCAAGACGTGCAGACGCGCCGTGCGATAGTAACGCAACAGGCGTACGCTCACCCATCGACATCGCTTCACCGTGGTAGGTGTCAAACGCTGTTGCAGTAACCGCCACATCTGCCACTGGCACCTGCCATGGGCCTACCATTTGATCGCGACTTACAAGGCCGGTAACCGAGCGGTCGCCAATGGTGATAAGGAAGGTTTTCTCTGCCACGGTAGGCAAAGATAAAATGCGATTTGCTGCATCACTTAAGGTAATGCCTGCCTCGTCTAGTGCTGGCGAGCTAACCTTGGTCGAGCTTACGTCGCGGTGCATTTTAGGCGGCTTGCCTAAAAGTACATCAAGAGGCATATCGATAGGTTTGTTGTCAAACTGGCTGTCGTTCAGGTTGAGGTGCTGCTCGGCAGTGGCTTCACCAACCACAGCAAACGGCGCGCGTTCGCGGGCACAAATTGCTTCGAACACTGGCATATTTTCAGGCGCGACAGATAAAACATAGCGCTCTTGAGATTCGTTACACCATAGCTCCAGAGGTGTCATACCTGGCTCATCTGACAATACTTTTCTAAGTTCAAAGTTACCGCCGCGGCCACCGTCATTAACCAGCTCAGGCAGTGCATTTGAAAGACCACCTGCGCCCACATCGTGGATAAACTGAATAGGGTTGTTATCCCCTAGCTGCCAACATGCATCAATCACTTCCTGACAGCGACGCTCCATTTCAGGGTTGTCTCGCTGTACTGAAGCAAAGTCTAAGTCTTCGTTTGATTGGCCAGATGCCATTGATGAGGCTGCACCGCCGCCAAGACCAATGTTCATTGCAGGGCCGCCAAGCACAATAAGCTTAGCGCCTACCGTAATTTCGCCTTTTTCAATATGCTCGCGACGAATATTACCTAAACCACCAGCTAACATAATAGGTTTGTGATAGCCGCGCACTTCAATACCGTTGAAGCTATTGACTTCTTGTTCAAAGGTACGGAAATAACCCAGTAGCGCAGGACGACCAAATTCGTTGTTAAACGCTGCGCCACCTAGTGGGCCTTCAAGCATAATATCAAGGGCGCTTACAATGCGCTGTGGCTTGCCGTATTCGAATTCCCACGGCTGTTCAGCACCAGGAATACGTAAGTTAGATACGGTAAAACCAACCAAACCCGCTTTAGGTTTTGAACCACGACCAGTAGCACCTTCATCACGGATTTCACCACCAGAGCCTGTTGCCGCACCTGGGAAAGGTGAAATTGCCGTTGGGTGATTATGGGTTTCTACCTTCATCAAAATATCAATGTTTTCATGATGGTATTCGTATTGGTGTGACTGCGGGTTCGGGAAGAAACGACCTGCTTGCCACCCTTCCATTACCGCTGCGTTGTCTTTGTAAGCTGAATACACGTGATCAGGTAACAACTCGTAGGTGTTTTTGATCATTTTAAACAGCGACTTCTCTTGGTCCTCGCCATCAATGGTCCAGCTAGCGTTAAAAATTTTGTGGCGACAGTGTTCAGAGTTTGCTTGCGCAAACATATAAAGTTCAACGTCAGTCGGGTTTCTGCCTAGCTTAGTAAAGCTATCAAACAGGTAGTCAATCTCATCATCAGCTAAAGCAAGGCCTAACGACACATTTGCATTAACTAGCGCGTCTTTGCCTTCGCCTAATACATCTACACTGGTAAAAGTATTGGCTTCGGTATGTGAAAAGAGTACCGCAGCTTCATCAGTATTGGTGAACACTGATTCGGTCATTCTGTCGTGTAAGAAACTAGCGATAAGCGCAAAATCATCTTCACTCACACCGTTTTCTGTTTCTATATAAAACGCACAACCACGTTCTATGCGGTTGATATTTTTTAGACTGCAGTTGTGAGCGATGTCGGTGGCTTTAGAAGACCAGGGAGAGATAGTGCCGGGGCGAGGAGTAATGAGGAAGAAGGTTCCAGAAGGGGTTTGTGCTTGCCTCGCGGGGCCGTAAGTGAGCAGCTTCTCGAGTATCTCTATTTGCTGCTTAGACAAGTCACCTTGGGAATCGACTAGGTGAACATATTCGCTATATAGGTTTTTAACCCTAACGCCGGATTGACCCAGCTTTGCAATCAGTTTAGTTTGGTTAAACTCTGATAGTGCAGGAGCGCCTCGAAGGACCAACATATTGATTTACCTGGTTTGTTAGAAACAACGACCACCAATGCGACGCGTTGCCTCTTGGATTGATGAGTATTTCGGCGCGGATTATAGAGTAATTATGCGCAGTAAGTAACCTCATAACGCGCTTACATGAACTTTTTTTTAAACTTAGATGGTTTAATGACAACAAGTAAAGGTCTATGCAGTCACAAGACTATAAAAAACGATTAAAACTACAATTAATAATCATATTATCTATTGCTGTTATGAGTTGTGGCGTTCCTTCCGTACCCACTGCCCTCTCTTCATTGTTGGAACGAGAATCGATCCGCGTGGGAACCGTTTATGGTGCAGGAACATTTTATAACGGCGCAGAGGGGCCGCAGGGTTTTGAATATGAACTGCTGGCAGGTTTTGCCGATTACCTTGGCGTGACGCTCGACCTTTACCCCTTCTACAGCTATGAAGTCATGTTAGAACAGTTAGAAGAAGGTAATCTGGACATTGTCGCGACAGGCGATGCGGTAACGCCTTCACTTAAAAGTCGTTTTGCGTACGGTCCAGCCTACCAGCATGTTCAGCAAGAACTCGTCTTCCAAGCAGGGACATCGAGACCTAGAGACTTATTAGAGCTTGATGCCCCTATTGTTACCGTGGCAGGTAGCAGCCAAGCTCACTTACTGTCTAGTTTATTAGGCCAGGTAACCGACCAAGCAAGTGACAGTGAAAGCCCAATAATAAAAACCCAACTTGTTACCACCGAAGATTCTGACTCTGAAGAACTGTTGCAACAGGTTGCCAATGGCGACATTGCTTATACGGTAGCAGACAGCAACCGTCTAGCCCTTCAGCGCAGGCGATATCCTAACTTAGCCGTGGCAAAAACCCTTAATGAAGATATGCCGATGGCGTGGGCGCTCCCATTACATCAAGATGACTCAGTGAAAGCAGCGCTGATTGAATATTTTGGTACTGTACATCAGTCAGGCTGGTTTACGGTGTTAGAAGACAAGTACTTTGGCCATATTCGCCAGTTCGATTACGTCGACAGTCGCGCGTTTAATTATGCCGCCGAGACAGCACTTGCCCAATACAAACCCTTATTTCAACAGTATGCAGGTGAATTAGACTGGCGACTGCTTGCGGCCATGAGTTATCAAGAAAGTCACTGGGACAGTGACGCTATTTCAAGAACTGGCGTTCGCGGTCTAATGATGCTCACCATGGATACGGCAAGTGACTGGAACGTAGATGACAGAACCGATCCTGAACAAAGCATTCGCGGAGGCTCTCGTTATTTTGCCAGTTTGCTCAATCGCATACCTGCGCGAATTAGCGAGCCAGATAGAACCTGGATGGCTATGGCGTCGTATAATATTGGTATGGGCCATTTGGAGGACGCACGCATTCTTACCGAGCAACAAGGTGGCAATCCAGACCTTTGGGTAGATGTAAAGCGTCGCTTGCCACAGCTTAGGCAAAAGAAATATTACCGTACTACTCGCTATGGCTATGCAAGAGGCGATGAAGCGTTACAGTATGTGGAAAATATTCGTCGTTATTATGACAGCTTAGTATGGTTGGACGAACAAGGAAAAATTTGACGCAGTTCACCTTGCTTCTCTCTTGAAAACTGTCATTTCGATGTCATCTTTGTACTGTACCCTAAAAAGAAGTTAGTCAGACACTGACTTACTTTCTCAGAATAATTATTTTCTCAACGATGACAAGCTCCAAAAGAGCAGCGGCTCTTTAATGACAACATCTCTCGAATAACGTGAGATTTGTTCAAATAGGGGAGCTGCGCACAACGGAAGAAAAGTGGTCACGAAAAACATAAAGTGGCCACAACGCGAGAAAGGAGAACAAATGAAAAAAAATCGATTTATGAAAAAAGGAATAAAATTGAAAAACAACAACAGACGCAGACTTATGCTCAAGCGTTGTCACCAAAAAGTACTTCAGCGCCGCAAGCTATTTGTTACCAGCGATATGTTCACTCAGTTAACCCGTACGCCTGGCTAAGCCACCTCTATACCATCTGGCTCACAATGATTGACCATGTAACCGGTATATACCAAATGGGCGAAAACACGAATAAGCACAACTTCAGGTAACGCTATAAATTAGCTTGAAGCATCACCCTCTAGCAGTCTTTTCGCCTTTTTGGCAGCCTTTATTTCTTTCCTGCGCTTGCGAAAAAAATCTGACAATTTGTTAGCACATTCGTCAGCTAATACGCCAGATACAACCTCAAGTTGATGATTAAGCGCAGGATGTTGCAATAAGTTCATGACCGAGCCCGCAGCGCCTGTCTTCGCATCCTTTGCGCCAAACACCACCCGCTTTACCCGTGCATGTACCAGCATACCTGCGCACATAGAGCAGGGCTCTAAAGTCACATACAACGTAGCGTCAATAAGTCGGTAGTTTTGCACCGCAGCTGCTGCCTCTTTAACAGCGCGTAGCTCTGCATGCGCAGATGGATCATTATCCGTTATCGGCGTATTGAAGCCTTCACCGATAAGCTCACCATTTAGTACTACGCAGGCGCCGACTGGCACCTCACCAATCGACTCAGCCTTATCGGCAAGCGTTAACGCATGCCTCATCCACATTATGTCTTCTTTTGTCGCGATGT
The DNA here is from genome assembly GCF_055755235.1 of Alteromonas sp. R7. Lineage (NCBI taxonomy): Bacteria > Pseudomonadati > Pseudomonadota > Gammaproteobacteria > Alteromonadales > Alteromonadaceae > Alteromonas > Alteromonas sp. R7. The sequence goes on from NZ_JBVTQX010000002.1 coordinate 125,325, forward strand.
CTTCCATTGCGATTTCAGTCAACGGCTCCTGCACAGCCTCTTTTTCTTGCGTTTGCTTGTTTGCAAGGTCGAAATTTGGTGTTGGACGGTTGCTATTTTGGTCACTCATTCGTCAATTTTGCTACTTTACTTGGTGAAATTCATTAACATTTATTTTGTATTAGCTTAGGTGAACATTCTAACTTCTTAGAAAGTAATGACTTTTGTCACTTGGCAACCTACTTGCAATCTCTCATTATAACACTGCTAGTGTGATGGACTTAACAGGTTACATTTTTTACTAAAAAGTATGTTAGATAACCGCTATAGTACCTGAAGCGAAGCAGTAATTTTACCGATAAGTATTTAACTAAATACGGGGTGAATTAGGCAACAGGCCAAATTTTCACCTACACTGTTTTAAAGCCATTTGTGAGGGATACCACCGTGAATATGACCGCGATTGCAATAGTAGCCATTTGTGCCTGGGCCTTAGTTACCATTGTCGAAAGTGCAAAAGACAAAAGTAAGAAGAAACTTAGCAGCAAAGAAACCGATGCTTATAAAGCCGAAATTGCAGAGCTTAAGGAACGAGTTTCTGTGCTTGAGAAGATAGTGACAGACGAGCGCTACGACCTAAAAAAGCAATTTGCAGACTTAGAAAGCGACCGCGTAGCGTAAGCTTGAACTCACGTAATTCAACACACGTTCCATGGCAAGCGCGCTAGATTAAACAACGCTAAGTTTAACTGCGTGCTAGCTCCCTTCTAATAGTTTTCGCTCTGCTCGCTCTACACGCCGGGGTTTACCCGCAATCACTAGCACGTCATGGGCTTGCAAAATAGCGTCTTGGTCTGGGTCTTTAACTTCATTTCCATCCCGTCTTAGGCCCTTAATCGCTACTCGCATTCTCGAGAAATCGATATCTTTTATGGCTTTGCCAATACAGGAAGCGTGTTCGGACAACACCACAGCATGGATAAACTCTAACTTGTCTTCTGTGCCATAGGTGATCTCTGTTGTTTCTCCCGGGTAAAAGCCGTGCATATGATCGTAGCGACCTTTTCTCTCAGCTCGCACCCGCTTTAAAATACGAGACATTGGCACGCCGGCGTAATGCAGCACCTGCGATACCAACATCAAGCTCCCCTCTTGCAGCTCTGGCACGACTTGATTAGCACCCGCGCTGTATAGGCTTTCAAGCTGGTAGTCTCGTTTGGTACGCACCATAACATCTGTAGTGCTCGTAATGCTTCGGGTCTGCGTTATCACCTGCTTGGCCTTATCGACTTGATCAAACGTAACAAGCACAAGCTTGGCACCTTCTACATTGGCATTAATCAATATATCTTTTTGACTCGCATCACCGAAGATGACGGGCTCTCCCGCGTTTCGACTCTCGTGTACTCTGACAGGATCCATATCTATGGCAACAAAATGAATGCCTTCCATTTTCAGCATGCGAGCTACCGACTGTCCAACGCGGCCAAACCCACAAATAATGACGTGGTTGGTTAACGGCTCTGCATTACCAAAGCTCACATTGTCATCGAACGAGATATCCTTGTTAACAATACGCCTTGCTATAGTGACGCTGTTATTCATAAGCCACGGGGTTAACGCCATACTGATTACACCCATACACACAATCAGCGATGACTGCTCTGACGTTAACACGCCGTGTGTCGTAGCAAGCGCAGAAATTACAAAACTAAACTCGCCAATCTGACAAAGTTTAACCCCAGCAGACCAGCCATCTATTGCATCGGTTTTAACTAATAGAGATGCGCCTCTTACTAAAATGACTTTAACTATCATCAAAGCAAAAACACCAAAAACAATCTCAAACAGGCTGTTCCACAGTACAGTGAGTTCTAACTGCATACCCACGGTAACAAAAAATAACCCCATTAAAATATCTCGAAACGGACGAATGTCGGCTTCAAGTTGATACTTGTATTGGCTTTCCCCCAACATCATACCCGCCAAGAAAGCGCCTAGCGCCATGGATAGCCCGAAGTAATAAGTTAGCCCTCCTGCCAATAGGGCAATCAATATAGTGGTCAGAACAAACAGCTCGTCAGTCCTTGTTCTTGCTACCTCTCTAAACACCCAAGGTAGTAACCACTTACCCACTGACATTAGAAACGCAATGACAAACACACCTTTAAGCAACGCCTCGCCTAAAGCTAGCGCAATACTTACTTCACCAGTCTGGGCTAAAAGAGGAATGGCAATTAGGAACGGAACCACCGCTAAGTCTTGAAAGAGCAAGATACTTACCGCTAATTGTGTACGCCTGTTATTAAGAATGCCCATTTCGGTTGCTTGCTTAATTACAATAGCGGTTGAGCTTAACGCCAGCGTACCACCAATAATGATGGACGCACTCATTGGAATGCCGAGAAACAGAGGAACACAGGTAAACACTGCCGTGGTAAACACCATTTGCCCTAATCCTACACCGAATACTAAAGAGCGCATTGCCAACAATTTAGGTAACGAGAACTCAAGACCAAGTGAAAAGAGCAAAAACACTATGCCCACTTCAGCGAGCAGGTGCATTTCTTCTGGGTGGGCAAACACAGATAATAGTTGCGGACCCGCGAGTACGCCGGCAAACAGATAAGCAAGAATAGGAGGGAGATGAATGCGTTTAAATAATGCGACCGCACATACCGATATAAACATCAATATCACGATATTTAAAAAGCTCGTCCCCACACTACCTCCTAAAGCTACATAAACTTCCATTTGTAAAACAAGCGCGATAAATCACGCGATTTTACGTTTTAAACTAAAGACTAGTGCCTGAAACACTTTGTTGGCATCTAGTTTGCAAAATCCCCTGTGTAAATGCAGATCCGGCAAGTTTTGCCGCTGTGATCGCCATAAATTCCGCGAAAATGCAGATGTGGCCACAGAAACGTCAGGGCTTTGACACTTGTTTCTTTGCATATCAACGCATTTTGTATAGGGGCACTACTGTGGATTTTTCAACGTCAGTCTACGATAGCACACAACATAACAATTTTTACCCTGCTGAGAGCACAGGTAAATCACTCTCTTTTAGTGAATTATCAGGCTTTATCACGCAGCTACTTTCTACTCTTGAACTACAAGAGTTAGGTGGCGTGTATTTTCAGCAGCTAAACACGTTGTTACCTATTGTCGGGTTTAGCTTGTCTGACTTTGACTCGCGTTGGGTGTACGGTAATGCAAAGATATCGTCAACACTCATTGATTTACCACTACAAGGTGCCAATGCCGTTAATGGCGATCAAGCTCATGTCTATTACTACATTAGTTCACCCTTGTCGTTATCGCAACGGGAGAGTCTATTCCAACTGCATGATTTATTTGGAAAACAAGTAAAGCACGCTCTTTCATTGATGCGTGTGCAACAGATGGCGACTAAAGATGTGTTAACTGGCTTAGGTAACCGAGCGGGCTTTGAGCAGTCAATGACAAGACAACTCGGCTGGGCGCAAAGACACGATGATCCTTTCGCACTTCTGGTGATCGACTTAGACAACTTTAAGTATGTGAATGATAATTTTGGTCATGGCGAAGGTGACAAAGTACTTGTCCATGTTGCATCACATTTATCTAACGTCCTGCGAGACGAAGACGAAGCATTTCGCTATGGCGGCGATGAGTTTTGTTGTTTGCTAGACTGTCAGTCGCAACAGCAGCTAGCTTGTGCAGCCCAGCGTATTCAAATGAGTATCAATAGCTCTAGCTACTTATCTCGCTTAGGCGTATCAACCAGCCTTGGCGGCGCGATTTATCGCGACGGCGATACGATGAGTAGCCTATTTGACCGTGCTGACAACGCCCTGTATCGCGTGAAAAATTCTGGAAAAAATAGCTATCACGCAGCGTAACGTCGCGATTTGAACTTATCAGGATGGCGGCAAAGCAATGCCGCTTTTGCACATTATTGCCATGGATACCATAAGCAAGAGTATCTAGCCCTTTCAAAAAACGGCACTTTTAGTGCTACATAGATTCAGTCGAGACTAAAGGTTATTTCTATATCTGGCGCTTTGGGCTGCAGATAAACACAACGTCCTTCAACAATCAGTGCGACAGGCTCGTCGTTAATCAAGATCGCCGGCACGCCGTTTCGCTCCCATCTTGGCACGCGCCATACCTTAAACCATTCTTTCAGCAACTTAGATACGTTCGCATTTTCTGGCTTTACTTTAAGGTTGCGAGCATTAGTTTGCAGAGAAACGGTATCTTTTTCTCGCGCCTTTGGTACTGCAATTCGAATATGACCTCTAAGCCAAGGAAGCGCGATATTTTGGTTTGGCACTAATTTTAAGTTTTGCGGTACTTCATGAGTAGCGTTCACCACCCAATAAAGGTCTTGGTCAAACCGTATAACCCTGCCCCATTTAAAGTTCACTTCAGGGGTTGCATCATGCTTTGCTTTTAACATAGCAAGTACTTGGTCTGTCTGCGCTTTTGAGGGCGACAGCTCGCCTTGAGCTCGAAACCACGCGCGAATGACCATAGCCTGCCACGGTAACGACAATGCAGCGAGTTGTTGCCCGTCGAGCCTGAGAGCTGTGCGTTTACAATCTTCAAAATATTTTTGGGCAGAATCGCTGACTAGTGCGCTTTGTTCAGCACAAAGCTCGGCGCTGCGCCCCACCGTTTTAGTTAACTTAGGCCATCGCGCCAGCAAGTGAGGTATAATTTCGTTCCTTAAGAAGTTCCTATCAAAGCTATTTTGCTGATTAGATTCATCCTCAACCCACTGCAACATTTCTTCTTCGGCATAAGCCACAATCTCGGCTTTCTCTAGTGCTAGCATAGGGCGCATTATCAAGGTGTCACCTCGGTACTGAACTTCTCCCATACCCGCTAAGCCCTGAGGACCAGCACCGCGTTTAAGCTGAAGCAATACGGTTTCAAGCTGATCTTCGGCATGTTGTCCTAATAACAGTACACCGCCTATTTGGTCACACACTTCTAATAATGCGTTGTATCGAACCTTACGCGCTTCTGCTTCCAGGCTTTTTCTCGACCCCGTATCAACATCAACTCGATACAAATGAAATGCTACGTCTTCAAGACGACACTGTAATTCGCAGTGCTTTGCCCACTGTTCGGCATTTTCACTTAAACCGTGATGTACATGTACAGCATGAATTGGGCTATCAAACTGTTCCCTATATGCAATAACGGCTTGGAGCAGAACGGTCGAATCCACACCACCGCTGTAAGCAACGACGAGTGGCGTTTGAAGTGGTAGCTTTACATCAGTGAGAGATGTCGCTATGCGGTTGACGATATGTTCGATTGTTGGGGATTGTAGAGGGGTCACAGACCGGTAATACCTTATTCTTTCAACGCTATGTTTTACTGAGGTTTAACTTTGTATTTGGCTAAGCACTGGCTTTCTAATAACACACTTTCTAATAACACAAGGGGGTTGGTTACCTTTGGTAAACAACCCCCTTGTTCCTATACGACATTACATGACCGACATGAATTAAGCCGCCGCTCGCTAGTTTTTATAGCAAGCGTTCAAACTGATAGAACGCAGCTGTACATAACGGCTAAATGCACTTTTCATGCTAGTTTTCTTAATGAACTTATAATGAGCTTAGCAATAACCGAACGACATCAAACGCTGGTAACGCTCTTCCATCAATTTAGTCTTATCTAGCTCTTTAAGCTGGTTAAGCTGCTGCTTAATGACGGCCTTCAAATTAGCCGCCATGCCATTATGATCGCGATGCGCACCACCTAATGGCTCTTCAACAATACTGTTAATCAGGCCTAGCTCTTTAATTTGTGGTGCACTTACGCCCATCGCTTCAGCAGCGAGTGGGGCTTTTTCTGCGCTTTTCCACAGAATAGACGCACAACCTTCTGGTGAAATCACCGAGTACGTAGAATATTGAAGCATATTAACACGATCGCCAACACCAATTGCTAGCGCGCCACCTGAACCACCTTCACCGATTACGGTACACACGATTGGAACAGTAAGCTCAGCCATTTCGAATAAATTTTTCGCGATTGCTTCACTTTGGCCGCGCTCTTCAGCACCAACACCTGGATACGCTCCCGGCGTATCGATAAAAGTGATGATAGGCATATTGAAGCGCTCAGCCATCTTCATAAGACGCAGGGCTTTACGATAACCTTCTGGTTTAGGCATACCGAAGTTACGCTTAATTTTTTCGTTGGTGTCACGCCCTTTCTGATGACCAATAATCATCACCGGCTGATCATCTAGCATTGCTGGGCCACCAACAATCGCTTTATCGTCAGCGAACGCGCGATCACCAGCAAGCTCGTCGAATTCGGTAAAAATACGAGGAATGTAATCTAACGTGTATGGACGCATTGGGTGACGTGCAAGTTGGGAAACTTGCCATGCGCCAAGATCAGAAAAGATCTTTTTAGTCAGCTCTGCGCTTTTACCGCGAAGCTTATTGATTTCTTCTTCAATACCAACGTCAAACTCGCCACCTTGATTCACCAACCTAAGCTCTTCAATTTTTGCTTCTAGTTCGGCTATTGGCTGTTCAAAGTCCAAAAACTGTATACTCATTTCATGTCCTATTCGTACTACGCTCGTCTATGCAAACGCGAGATGTCCAATCTATCGAACTCTTACCCTTAATGGTAGAGAATTGAAACGGCTTTGTCTCCCAAACATTGTTTGAGATCGTGCAAAAGTTGGTCTTCAGGGGTAACGTACCATCTTGCACCACACGCTAAGATTACTTCAGCGTCTGGATGAGTTACCGCTAACTGAACAGGACAACTTCCGCCGTTAAATGCCTGCAGGATAGATTGCATCTGACTCATTTTCTTCGGTTCAAGCAGCTGGGTATCAATATTAAGTGCCAGCGCTCTCGCGTTTTTCTCTCGTGCCTGAACAATGTCCATTACATCACGGGCGGTGATTGTATTGCCCCCAGAGAAATCATCAAAGCTGACCTGTCCCTTTATAAGCAATATTCTGTCAGTTTCTAACACACTTTCGAACTGTTCGTACATATCGGGGAAGAAACGTACGTCTATTCTGGCACTCTTATCATCCAGTGTCACTATGGCCCAGCGACGACCCCGCTTGTTCGTCATAACACGCACGCCAAGCACCAGTCCTACTGCACTGGCCATTTGGTCTTTGTTGGTTGGTTTTAAATCAACTAATCGACCGTCGGTGTAGTAACGCAGTTCTTCCGCGTACTGATTGATGGGGTGGCCGGTTAAGTACAAGCCTAGCGTGTCTTTTTCACCTTCTAGCCATACTTTTTCAGGCCACTCAGGGACATCGGCAAACGCTTGCTTCACGTCTTCTGGCTCGGTAGTCAGTAGGCCAAACATGTCTGACTGACCAAAAGACTCGGCTTTTGCATGCTGTCCAGCGGCGGCAAGGGCTTCGGGTAAACTCGCCATAAGGCTAGCGCGATGGGGGCCTAAGTTGTCCATTGCCCCCGCTAATACTAGCTTTTCTAGCACTCGCTTGTTTACCCGTTTAATGTCTATCTTGGCGCAGAAATCAAAAAGATCTTTAAATGCCCCTTGGGTCTCCCGCGCTTCAATAATCGCTTCAATCGGGCCTTCACCTACCCCTTTAATCGCACCGATACCGTAAACAATGCGACCTTCGCTATCGACGGTAAATTTGTATTTACCCGCATTTAAATCTGGCGGCAGTATTTCGATGCCCATGCGCTCACATTCATCGACAAGCGTCACGATTTTATCGGTGTTATCCATATCCGCCGACATTACCGCAGCCATGAATTCTGCAGGATAATGCACTTTCAGCCACAGGGTTTGGTAAGACACCAAGGCATAAGCGGCAGAGTGAGATTTGTTAAAACCGTAACCCGCGAACTTTTCTACCAAGTCGAAGATTTTCATCGCAAGGTCTGGGTCAATATTATTGCCCTTGGCACCCTCGGCGAACGTGCCGCGCTGCTTCGCCATTTCTTCTGGCTTTTTCTTACCCATAGCACGACGAAGCAAGTCAGCGCCGCCCAGCGAGTAGCCCGCCATTTCCTGGGCTATCTGCATTACCTGTTCCTGATACAAGATAATGCCATAGGTAGGCTCTAGAATTTCTTTCAAGCACTCGTGCTGATATTCTGCATCGGGGTAGGAAATTTCTTCACGTCCGTGCTTACGATCAATAAAGTTATCTACCATGCCTGATTGCAGCGGGCCCGGACGGAACAGGGCCACCAGTGCGATAATATCTTCGAAGCAGTCAGGTTTAAGGCGCTTAATCAATTCTTTCATACCGCGAGATTCCAGCTGGAATACCGCAGTTGTCTCGGCGTTTTGAAGGGTTCTGAAACTCTTAGGATCTTCAAGAGGAATAGCGCTGATATCGACATCAACGTTCTTCCCTTCTTTGATCATATCTATTGCCCACTGAATAATAGTCAGCGTACGAAGACCTAAGAAGTCGAATTTTACCAAGCCCGCCGTTTCAACGTCGTTTTTGTCGAACTGGGTTACGGGGTTTTTACCTTCGTCATCACAATACAAAGGCGAGAAATCTGTGATTGTGGTTGGCGCAATAACAACACCACCGGCGTGCTTACCGGCATTTCGGGTAACCCCTTCAAGTATTCGCGCCATATCGATAAGGTCTTTCACCTCCTCATCGCTTTCATACACTTCTGGTAGCTGGGGCTCTGCTTTAAACGCCTTTTCAAGCGTCATGCCTGGATCTGGTGGAATAAGCTTTGAGATTCTGTCTACAAAGCCGTATGGGTGACCAAGCACGCGGCCTACGTCGCGCACTACCGCTTTTGCCGCCATAGTACCAAACGTAATGATCTGCGATACCGCCTGACGCCCATAAAGCTCAGCAACGTGGTCGATTACCTCGTCTCGTCTATCCATACAGAAGTCGACGTCGAAGTCGGGCATGGATACACGCTCTGGGTTCAAGAAACGTTCGAATAGCAAGTCGAATTCAAGCGGGTCTAGGTCGGTAATTTTTAGGGCATAAGCCACTAATGAGCCCGCACCAGAACCCCGCCCTGGCCCTACCGGAATTCCATTATCCTTACTCCACTGAATGAACTCCATTACAATAAGGAAGTAGCCTGGGAAACCCATTTGGTTGATAACTTCAAGCTCAATGCGAAGTCGGTCATCGTACTCTGGACGTTTCGCTTTGCGCACTTCTTCATCTGGGAATAGAAATTCTAGTCGTTCTTCCAACCCCTCTTCAGACACCTTAACCAAGAAGTCTTCGGTGGTCATGCCGCCGGTTGGAAATTGCGGCAAGAAGTACTCGTTTAACCGTACGGTAACGTTACAGCGCTTGGCAATTTCAACCGTATTTTCTATGGCTTCAGGAATGTCGCTAAATAACTCAACCATTTCCTCAGCAGTGCGCAGATATTGCTGGTCGCTGTATCGTTTAGGGCGGCGGTTATCATCAAGCGTGTAGCCATCATGAATACATACACGAATTTCGTGAGCATCAAAGCCTTCACGGTCAATAAAGCACACTTCATTGGTGGCGACCACGGGTAAGCCGCGCAGCTCAGCTAGCTCAACGGCAAGGTGCAAGTAATCTTCCTCACCTTGTCTACCGGTTCTAATAAGCTCTAAATAAAAGCGGTCGGGAAAATGAGTTTGATAAAACTCAAGGGCACTGTCGAGAATTTTGGCGTTGTTTTTCATTAAACCCACACCAACGTCACCGTGCTGTGCGCCTGACAACACAATCACACCTTCGCTGTGCTCTGCCAACCATTCTTGATCAATGACCGCTCGGTGTGAGAGGTGCCCGCGAAGGTAGGCCTTGGAGATAAGAATAGTAATGTTCTTATATCCCTCATTGTTCATTGCAATAAGGGTTAGTCTGAAAGGTTCATCGCCAAAGACTTCATTAGTAACCCAAAAGTCAGTGCCGATGATGGGCTTAATACCTAAGTTATGTGCCTCGGAATAAAACTTTACCAAGCCACACATATTCATTTGGTCGGTGATCGCCACGGCAGGCATGCCAAGCGCGGCCACTTTACCTAGAATAGGTTTAACCTTATTCAGGCCGTCCATCATCGAAAAGTCGCTGTGAACACGTAAATGAATAAATGGCGATGACATGATGTTATTTCTCTTCGAGTAGCGCTTTTACAGGTTTAAAACTTTTTCGATAGCAATCTAAGATGCCATATTCAGCGATGGCTTCAAAGTGTGCTTTTGTGGGGTAACCTTTGTGCCCGGCAAAGTTATATTGCGGGTAGGCCTCGTGAAGCGAAATCATATCGTTGTCTCGCTCTACTTTGGCAATAATGGAAGCCGCTGAAATTTCTGCGTGCAGGCTATCGCCTTTCACTACCGCTTCAGACTCAAAATTCCACGCAGGAACCCGGTTACCGTCTACGCGCACAAAGTCAGGCCTTACTGGCAGGCCTTCCACTGCGCGGATCATGGCGAGCATGGTAGCGTGCAGTATATTAAGCTTATCTATTTCTTCAGGGCTAGCTCTACCTATATTCCAGTAGAGTGCTTTTTCACGAATTTCTTGGGCAAGCGCTACGCGCTTTTTTTCACTCAGTTTTTTAGAGTCCGTTAGCCCTTCAATGGGATTTTCAGGGTCGAGAATGACCGCGGCGGTGACCACATCACCGACTAACGGGCCACGACCTACTTCATCAACGCCGGCAATTAACTTATGCAAACAATTCCTCCACGACAGCTTTTGCTGCTGTTTTATCAGCGTTGCATTTTAGCGTATGGTGGAGGTCGGTGAAACGGGAAATAAGGGCTGAATTATCACTTTCGAAGAAGTTGAGTAGCTGATTGCTCATATTCTCTGCATTTACTTCTTCTTGTAGTAATTCAGGAATAATAGCTTCATTAGCCAATAGATTTGGCAACGTGAAGAAAGGCGCTTTATACAAGCGCTGCATAATTTTATACGTGAGTGGTGCGAGTAAATAAGCGGCCACCATGGGGCGCTTACATAACATGGCCTCTAAGGTAGCCGTGCCTGATGCAAGCAAGATAACATCGCTAGCTATCATCGCATCTCGCGATGTGCCTTGCGTTACCTGAATGGGTAAACGTTCCTCTGCCTTATTGGCTTCCAGCAAGAGTGCCTTTATTTGCGTAAGACGATGTTCGTTAGCAGCAGGGATAAGAAATTGAATGTCGCTGCGTTTAGCATGAATAGCTTCTATGGTCTCCAGAAATACTGGAAGTAGCGTTTCTACTTCGCCTCTGCGTGAGCCGGGAAGTACAGCCAATACGGAAGCATTACTATCTACACCTAATTCTTGGCGCGCCGCATTTTGGTCGGGCTCAATTGCTATAGCGTCAGCCATTGTGTGTCCCACAAAGGTATAGGGAACATCGTATTTATCGTAAACCTGCTGCTCGAAAGGAAATAACCCCAACACGCGATTAGTCGCTTTCGCTATTTTATGGATGCGCTTTTCACGCCACGCCCACACAGTAGGACTCACATAGTGCATGGTTTTAATACCGCGTGCTTTAAGCGCTTTTTCTACTCTTAGATTAAAATCAGGCGCATCAATACCCACAAAAATATCTGGCGGATTTTGCTCGAAGTGAGCAAGAAGCTGCTTTTTAACTTTCAAGATGGCAGGTAGATGGGAGAGAACTTCAACAAGCCCCATAACCGACAAGGTTTCCATATCGAATAGACTATGAAAACCCGCGTTTATCATATTTGGACCGCCAATACCTTCGATAACCGCATCAGGGTATTGGCGTTTTAACTCTGCAACCATTCCGGCGGCAAGCACGTCACCAGAGGGCTCTCCGGCAACCATGCCGATACGGATAGGCGTAGACATAATTAGCGAATAATGCCTCGCTCAGAGTCTTGTAAGAACTTCACCATAAGGGCCACACCAGGGAACTCCTGTGCGGGTTCGGCAAGTTTTTCAATGGCTTCGTCTACGGTATTGCCTTCACGGTATATTGCTTTGTAAGCGCGTTTAATGGCCATAACTTCTTCTTTGCTGAAGCCACGACGCTTAAGCCCTTCAGAATTAATACCCTGAGGAATGTTTTTCTGGCCGCTGACCATAACAAAGGGAGGCACGTCGCGCAGAATAATGCCGCCAGCCCCCAAAAACGAATGAGCTCCAATCTTACAGAACTGGTGAATACCTGCGGCACCGCCAACAATGACGTGGTCGTCCATGTGAACATGGCCAGCAATCGCAACACTGTTTGCAATAATAATGTCGTTGCCAAGAACACAATCATGGGCAACATGAGAGTTGGCCATAAATAAACAGCGAGAACCGATTATGGTAATGCTGTTGTCTTGAATAGTGCCTCGGTGAACGGTTACCCCTTCCCTAAACTCGTTATCGTCACCGATGACAAGTTCAGTAGGCTCGCCCGCATACTTCTTATCTTGGCAGTCTTCACCAATTGAAGAAAACTGATAAAATTTATTGTTTTTACCGATACGCGTTGGGCCGCGTACCACCACATGTGATTTCAGAATGCAGCCATCGCCTATGGTGACGTTGTCGTCTACCACACAAAATGGGCCAATGGTGACATTTTCACCAATCGTTGCACTTTCTGAAATTACCGCAGTTGGATGGATCACGTTAAGCTATCTCTCTCATCGCACACATAAACTCTGCAACACAAGCGATATCGCCATCAACGCTTGCAGTGCCTTTAAATTTCCAAATCCCTCTGCGCTCTTTAACTAGAGCAACATCAAACTCAAGCCTGTCACCTGGAACAACAGGACGCTTAAAGCGTGCGTTATCAATCCCTGCATACAAGTATAACTTATCATTGTTACCCATTGTCTTAAATCCTAAAACACCGGCAGCTTGTGCCATAGCTTCAAGAATTAATACCCCTGGGAAAATTGGCTGTTCAGGGAAGTGCCCCATGAAACACGGCTCATTGATAGTGATATTCTTATAAGCCTTTACAGACTCACCCAGAACATAGTCTGTTACACGATCAACAAGTAGGAATGGATACCGATGAGGTAACAGTTCCAATATTTCCTGAATTTCGATGGTATTAAGTGAATTGGCCAAAAACTTTCTCCTGTATACAAGCATGACCTACAACTATTTTATACCAATACAGATGATTGATTGGCATTCTGGTCAAACTCGCCGTAAAAACTAAAAACGGCGGCAACCATACGCTGTTAAGCGCAAAAAACAAATCAGACCAACACCTTTGGGGAGTTGGTCTGATAAATTTTACAACTGACTAGTGCTGTTATTAGTTAGTTTTGCTTACTTGCTGAAGAACTTGCTCAGATAAGTCGTGCTCTTCTTTTGCAAACGCAACCGCACCAGCGTTAAGCACTAGGTCATAACCTTGCTTTGCTGCAACAGAGTCAATAGCTTGCTTGATTAGGCCAAGAAGCTTGTTGCGCTCTTCGTTGCTGCGACGTTGAATGTTTTGCTGCAAAGGTTGACCTTTTTTAGCTAGCTCTTCACGTACTGACAAGATTTTTTGTTCTAGTTCTTTCTTCTCTGCATCGCTCATTGTCGCTGCGTCGCGCTGAAGACGTTCTGCGTAGAACTGACCATCACGCTGCAGTTGATTCACTTCTTCAAGCTGATCTTTAAATTCAGCCTGAATAGCGTTTTGAATTTCAGCCGCTTGAGGCATCGCTTGGAAAATACCTTGCACATCGACAACTGCAACTTTCTGCTCAGCCATTACAGATGTACTAACTAAAGCGCTACCCAACATTGCTCCTGCAACGATATGTTTAACCAACTGTTTCAAAGGGAACTCCTTTTGTGAATCTTATTATAGAGCGCGCCTAAAAACGCGCTCGCTTTAATGTCTTAGAAAGTTTGACCAATGTTGAAAGTGAAGAATCTCGCATCGTCACCATCACGTTGCTGTATCGCTTTCGAGAAGCTGAATACCATCGGTCCCATTGGTGATACCCATTGGACCGATATACCTGCCGAGCTACGATACAGGCTCCAATCAGAATAGTCCAATAGCTCACCGCGTTGTGTAGATGCTATGTCAAACTGACGGTAATAGTCATAGTCGAACTCAGTATCCCACACGTTACCCACATCCACAAACAAACTTGTACGAACTGAGTTATCCATTTCTTCTTCAACAAATGGCGTAGGAACAATAAGCTCGATACCGCCAAGTGCCATCGCGTTACCACCTAGGCTTCGCGTTGACCAAGACAGCTGCGCATCAGCTGGATCGCCCGGGAACACTTCACCATCAGGCCCAACTATAGTACCCGTATTGCCTAGGAATACACCGCGAGGACCTACCGTGTTATTCTCGAATCCTCGTAGTGAATCAGAACCACCTGCTGTAAAGTTCTCTGTAAACGGTAATATTTGCTCATTGCCGTTAATATCACCGTAACCATTCCCGTAGCCAAGACGTACGCGCGCTAGGAAAGACCAGCGCTGGTTACGAGATAATGGGAAGTACCACTTACCGTCAAATACTGTCTTGAAGTAGTTAACGTCTGAGTTAGGCGTGGTAATACTGAATGACGCACGCTGAGACGAACCAGCAGTAGGGAACAGACCACGGTTAAGCGTACTTCTGCTCCAGCTTACGCTTGCCAAGAAGCTATCATATTTAATAGCCGCATCAGGATCTTCACCGTTAGTAAACTGATTATAGAACTGCTCAGTTTGCTCGTAGTAACCACGGTTGAATAGCTCTACGTTGCTGTAGGTCAAACCGAAGTTAATACGATTAAACTCGTTAATCGGATAACCAATGTTCGCACCAATAGACCAGCGCTTAGAGTTGTACTGAATAACGTTAAAGTCAGAACCGTCGAACTCACTATAGCCCAAGCTTCCACCCAAACTAATACCGTCAATGGTAAAATAAGGGTCGTTGTACGTGATTTGCGCACTGCGCTGATATGAAACCGTGCTTAGGTTAAGACCCACACGTTTACCTGTACCCAAGAAGTTATCTTGCTGGATACCCGCCTGTAGGCTTAGCTTCGTTCTGTCACCATAGCCGATACCAGCATTAAACGAGCCCGATGGCTGTTCTTTTACGTTAAAATTAACGTCTACTTTATCTTCTGAACCCGGGATACGTACCGTTTCAAATTCAACCTCTTCCATATAAGTAAGTCGAGAAAGCTGGTTCTTTGAAGACTCAAGTAAGTTATTCGACAGCCACGTACCTTCCATCTGGCTGACATTTTGACGCAGAACACTATCGGCTGTTACTACGTTGCCGTTAAATTTAATGCGGTTGACGTAGATACGTTTGCCTGGGTCAACGGACAGAGTGAGCTTAACCGTTTTGTCTTCGTCATTAATTTCAGGAACCGTAGTTACTGTTGGGTAAGCGTACCCAAATCGACCAAGATACTTACTGATAAATTCTTCTGTGTACGTTACTTCTGCTTGGTTATACAATTCACCCGTAGTGAGCGGAAGTACGCGTTCAATATACTCTTCGTGCCCGAGTACATCGCCTACCAGCTCAACTTCAGAAATGGTGTATTGCTCACCTTCTGTTACGTTCATGGCAATGTAGATACCTGACTTTTCAGGTGTCATTGAAACCTGCGTAGAGTCAACGTTGAAGCGAAGGTAACCACGGTTTAAGTAATGGTTACGCAGCGTTTCCATGTCCCCTTGCAACGTTTGCTGCTGGTAGCGAGTTTCCGACAGGAAATCCCACCAAGGCGTGTCGTATTGTAGCTCGAAAGCCTCCATCAGCTCTTCGTCTGAGAAGATTTCGTTACCTACAATATTGATTTGTTCAATTTCAGCCGCGTCGCCCTCTTCGAAAAGTAATTTCAAGTCAACACGGTTACGCGGTAGCGGCGTTATAATAGCCGTCACGTCAGCATTATATTTACCTATGCTGTAAAAGAAGTCTTTCAGGCCATTCTCGATAGAGGTTAGTACGGTCTTATCGAGCGGCTCACCAATACGAACGCCGTTTCCGTCTAAGCTTTCCTGAAGTTGCTCATCTTTAATATCATCGTTGCCTTCAAAGATGATATTACTAATGGTAGGACGCTCAGCGACACGCACGACAAGCGTATTGCCATCACGAAGAATTTCAACATTTTCAAAGTGAGTTGAAGAGTACAACGAGCGAATAAGCTGCGTTACCCTGAATGTATTAAGCTCGTCGCCAACTTGAACGGGCAAGTAGGTTAAGGCTGCACCAAGTGCAACGCGTTGCAAACCTTCTACGCGAATGTCTTCAACGACAAATTCACTGTCTTGCGCCGCAGCATTGGCAAAGCTAGCACTGGAAAGAATGGCTCCGGCTGCTACTAACTGTTTTAACTTCATCTATTTTTCTTTTCCTGGCCGCGTTTTGTATTAGCTGTTTTGTACTTCCTGATTTGTATCAGGTTATGCGAGCGATATCGTTAAAAATTGCGATACCCATGATCATAAACAGAAGCACGCCACCTATTCTGTAACCCCATTCCTGCACCGCTTCAGGCACAGGTTTGCCTGTGATCCACTCCACGATAAAAAACATGAGGTGACCACCGTCAAGCATGGGCAAGGGTAATAAATTTATTATGCCTAAATTTACGCTTATTAAGGCAAGAAAACTCAAAAAGTACGCAAGTCCATACCCAGCACTTGTTCCCGCACCTTGAGCAATTGAGATAGGCCCACTCAAATTCTTCACTGACACGTCGCCCGTGATGAGCTTACCTATCATTTCGACACTGAGTGTCATAAGACGCCATGTTTTATCTAGCGCATTCCCAATAGCCTCTATAATGCCATATTGATGCGTAAACACATACCCTTCTGGCCAAGGCTCAAATGTTGGGCTTACACCGAGATATCCACTTTGCCCTTGTGGTGTATCGCGGCGCGCTATCGTGGCATCTAACGTCAGTTGTTGTCCATCCCTTTGTATATCAAGCGAGATATTCTCGCCGGGACTTTCAACAATAACGTCAACTAATCGCTCCCACGATGACAACTTAGCGCCATTTAATGCAAGAAGCTCATCACCGGGTTTTAAACCCGCTTGTTGAGCCGCGCTTCCTTCACCTACAAACCCAACGGTTAACGTTGCATCTGGACGATAAGGGGTTAACCCTAAGCTGCTTAAAGGAGACTCGCTATCTGGGTCAAAGTTCCAAGAACCCAGTGTAAAAGTCAGTTCTTTTTCAACATTTGACGAATTTTTAACCGTAACATTGGCTTTTTCGGCGCCAATGTTTGAGACTATTTCCAGGTTTACCGCTTCCCAATCAGGCGTATTCCTGTCGCCAACTTTAATAATTTCATCACCAGGTTGCACACCAGCGATAGCTGCGATGCTTTCTGGCTCAACCTGTTTAACTACTGGCTTAACCGTTTCCAGCCCCACCAGATACATCAACCACAGTGCGAAAAACGCAAAAATAAAGTTAACGCCAGGTCCAGCAGCAATAACCGCCATGCGCTGCAAAACGGGTTTATTGTTAAACGCTTTGTCTTCTAACTCAGGCGGTACGTCATCAATGCGTCCATCGAGCATGCGCACGTATCCACCTAATGGGATCATAGCGATGACATATTCTGTGCCTGATTTACTTGTTTTACGCCATATAGGCTTTCCAAAACCAATTGAGAAGCGCTCTACCTGCACACCGCATTTACGAGCCACAAAAAAGTGCCCCCATTCATGTACAGCAACCAAAATACCTAAGGCTACAATGAATGCACCAAGGCTCCATAAAAATGCTAGCACTGGAATTTACCTCGAATAATCTCGTTAGCTTTTGCTCTTGCAAGGCTGTCTTGCTCTAGTATTTGCTGAATAGAATTCACCGACACATTGGGCATAGCATTAAGCGTGGCGTCATTTACTTTAGCAATATCACAAAACTGAATCTTGCCTTCTAAAAAGGCTTCGACAGCCACTTCATTAGACGCATTCACTCGCGTTGTTGCACATTGCCCTTCTTTACACGCATCAATAGCCAGCTTCAAATTCGGATAACGTTCAAAGCAAGGGGTTTGAAAACTGAAATTGCCAATGTCAGAAAAGTCGAGCGGCGTCACGCCCGCTTCAATTCGCTCAGGGTGCGCCAAACCATAAGCAATAGGGGTACGCATGTCAGGATTGCCCATTTGTGCGATCACCGAGCCATCAACATATTGCACCATAGAATGAATAATACTTTGCGGGTGAATAACCACATCAATATCATCTGCACCAGCACCGAACAACCAACAGGCTTCAATGAACTCCAGCCCCTTGTTCATCATAGTTGCAGAGTCGATTGTAATTTTTCTGCCCATCGACCAGTTAGGGTGTGTACTGGCTTCATCGATTGTAATTGACGAGAAGCTATCAAGCGGTCTTTCTCTAAACGGACCACCAGAACCCGTTAAGAGAATTTTACGAATGCCGGATGCAGCAAAGTTACCGTATTCATAATCGTGCGGTAGGCACTGGAATATGGCGTTGTGTTCGCTGTCGATAGGAAGAATTTCAGCGCCGCTTTGGTTCGCAGCCTCGATAAATAAAGCACCAGACATGACTAACGCTTCTTTATTGGCAAGCAAAACCCGTTTACCCGCCTTTACTGCTGCCAGTGTGGGTAAAAGCCCTGCTGCACCCACAATGGCTGCCATTACAGCATCAACTTCTGGCGCGCTGGATACTTCTTCCAGCGCCTTAGCACCAGCGAGAATTTCTGCATCCACACCGTACTGGGATGCTAACTCACAGGCAAGTTTGTAGTTAGCGTCATCAGCAATTACCACATAGCGCGGCGCGCATTTCTGAGCCTGCTCCATAAGCAATTCAAGCTGTGAGTTGCCAGTAATAGCAAATACGCGATATTTGTCTGGGTGGCGATTTATTACGTCGAGTGTATTACAACCAATGGAGCCTGTGGCCCCTAACACTGTTACTGTTTGCATTACGCCATCCAGGTTACATAGCAGAACGCAAAAACAGGGAATGCCGCGGTTAAGCTGTCGATTCTATCGAGTACACCACCGTGCCCAGGGAGAATTTTGCCGCTGTCTTTAATGCCCGCACAACGCTTAAGCATGCTTTCGTTTAAATCGCCAAGGGCGGAAACAGCCACCGTAATACCGCCGATAGCAAGGTGAAGCCAAATACGCGAAGGCTCTACCTGATAGTGAAGGGCCGCAAAAGCGATAATAGCGAAAGAAGCTGCAATACCGCCTAACAAGCCTTCTAAACTTTTACCTGGCGATACGTTAGGGCGTAACTTGTGGCGTCCGAATTTTACGCCAACAAAGAATGCACCTATATCTGCAGCCCAAACAATCCCCAGCACATAGAAGATGAGTGAAGCGCCGTAGAAAGGATCAACATCGTGCAAGCTCGTGCGAAGCGCAACAACCGCTACCCATGTAGGTATAAGCGTAAGTGCCCCAAATAGGGTTCTAACGCTGCGACTGTCTTTCCAGAACTTGGAATATTTGGGATAGGCTAGCACCATAAATAAAGACGCTATCCACCATAATACGGCAACCGTTAATATGGCACGGTATAAACCATGTAATTGGCCTTGATACCAAATCGTGCTGGCATCAACAATAAGAGATAAGGCTATACATATGGCAAAGGCACCTGCCATATAAATGAGCTTTTTAGGACGTTCACATACGCCCGACATATTCGCCCATTCATAAGCGCCAATGCCGACAACACCGGCAATGGCTATTTCAAACCAAAAAATAGGGAGAAAAAGAATAGCGTAAAGCGCCAGTGGCGCGAGGATTAATGCAGTTATTATTCGTTGTTTTAGCATAATTTGCCCTTGGCTATCGTTACCAGGGCAAGCCTGATAATTGCCTGTATGGTGTTAACCATCGGCTGTGACTACCTGTTCACCAGTTAAACCGAAGCGACGTTGGCGAACATTAAAATCGTCTACGGCCAATTGAAACACATCTTCGTTGAAGTCGGGCCATAGTACGTCGGTAAAGTACAACTCTGCATAGGCACATTGCCACAGCAAGAAGTTGCTAATACGGTGTTCGCCACCTGTGCGAATAAGAAGGTCTAACTCAGGAAGGTTAGCTGTTGAAATGTGCGCATTCAGTGCGTCTTCACAGATGCTTTCCACATCAAGCTCGCCGCTTTTCACTTGCGTAGCAAGTTGCTTAGCCGCGTTTACAATGTCCCATCTACCACCGTAATTTGCGGCGATATTTAAGACCAAATCTTTGTTATCTTTGGTCATGTCTTCAGCTTTACGAATTTTTTCGACCAGCTTGGCATCAAACGCCTCAACATCACCAATAACCTGTAGACGTACACCGTTCTTGTGTAGTCTTTTTGCTTCGCTATTGAGGACAAGATTGAACAGCTCCATCAAGACACTGACTTCTTCCTCAGGACGCTTCCAGTTTTCACTTGAAAACGCGAATAGCGTAAGTGATTCAATGCCGTTTTGACGTGCAAAGCGCACAACAGAACGAACAGACTCTACCCCGGCTTTGTGGCCAAAGGTACGAATTTTCCCTTTCCTTTGCGCCCATCGACCATTGCCATCCATAATGATTGCAACGTGCTTCGGGCCAGCAGTCACTGCCGGCGCCTCAGCTTTTGTCGATTTGGCTGCGCTTAAACGCTTTCCAATCATAATACTTACTTATACTTCCATTAGTTCTTTTTCTTTGTCAGCAAGCATGCTGTCAACTTTCTTAATGAAATCGTTAGTAATAGATTGAATGTTCTCTTCAGCAGCGCGGCTCTCATCTTCACTGATTTCTTTTTCTTTAAGAAGATCTTTGATGTCACCGTTCGCGTCACGACGGATGTTACGGATAGCGACACGACCACCTTCTGCTTCGTTGCGAACAACGCGAATAAGGTCTTTACGACGCTCTTCCGTTAGAGGAGGTAAAGGAATACGAATTGAACCACCTGCACTCATTGGGTTTAAACCCAAATCAGACTGCATAATGGCCTTTTCTACCGCTTGAATGGCGCTTTTATCAAACACAGTTAACGCTAGAGTACGGCTGTCTTCTGCAACGACGTTAGCCACTTGCTTTAGCGGCGTGTCTACGCCGTAATAAGGTACCATGATGCCATCTAGAAGGCTTGGATGCGCACGACCAGTGCGGATTTTGCTGAATTGGCCCTTTAGAGACACTAGGCTTTTTTCCATGCGCTCTTGCGCATCTAATTCAATTTCATCAATCACGATTTGTATCCTATTGTTCTTAATTAATCGTTGTCAGCGTGGCGAATAACAGTACCTTCTTTTTCGCCCATCACAACACGTTTTAGGCAACCTGGCTTATTCATGTTGAATACGCGAATTGGCAAGCTGTGATCGCGCGCCAAAGTAAACGCTGACAAGTCCATCACTTTAAGTTCTTTTTCTAGTACTTCTTGGTAAGTCAGTTCTTCATACAGCGTAGCTTCTGGGTTTTTAACAGGATCATCACTATATACACCATCCACTTTGGTCGCTTTTAATACCGCATCGGCTTCAATTTCGATGCCGCGTAAGCAAGCCGCTGAGTCTGTAGTGAAGAAAGGATTGCCCGTACCCGCAGAGAAGATAACAACGCGGCCTGACTTAAGAAGGCTAATGGCTTCGGCCCAGTTGTATGCATCGCACACGCCATTAAGTGGGATAGCTGACATCATACGAGCATTTACAAATGCACGATGAAGCGCATCGCGCATGGCTAAGCCATTCATTACGGTAGCCAGCATTCCCATGTGATCGCCAACAACGCGGTTCATTCCCGCTTTTGCTAAGCCTTCGCCACGGAACAAGTTACCACCACCGATAACAAGACCAACTTGAACACCAAGTTCAACCAGCTCTTTAATTTCTTGCGCCATTCTATCTAGCACTTTAGGGTCTATGCCAAAGCCTTCCGCCCCCATTAGGGCTTCACCACTAAGCTTTAACAAAATGCGTCGGTATGCTGATTTTGGTGTGATACTCATAGTTTGAATTGTCCTCGTAAACCCGTTTTGTCCTATGTCTTTCAACAAGCCACTGATGTAAAAAACATAGGACAAAGCGCTTTCGTTTGTCAGGCAGGCGCGTACTTAATCTCGCCTAGCTTCACACTTACGCATTGCAATGGCAACACTAAAGACGTTCAGCTATAAAAAAGCACCTCCTAAGAGGTGCTTTGTAGTTTATCTAACTATTGCTTAATGCAAAAGATAAACACTCAATTATTTCTTAGCAGCAGCCATTTGAGCAGCTACTTCAGCAGCGAAGTCTTCAGTCTTCTTCTCGATACCTTCACCAACTTCGAAACGTACGAAGTTGATTACGTCTGCGCTGTTGTTCTTAAGAAGCTCAGCAACAGAGATTGAAGGATCTTTAACGAAAGGCTGACCAGTCAAGCTCACTTCGCCAGTGAACTTCTTCATGCGGCCTGCAACCATTTTCTCAGCGATATCAGCTGGCTTACCAGACTGGATAGCGATTTCGATTTGGATTTCTTTCTCTTTCTCAACAACTTCTGCTGGAACATTTTCAGGCTTAACGAACTGCGGGCTTGCAGCTGCAACGTGCATTGCAACGTCTTTCGCTAGCTCTTCGTCACCGCCAGTAAGGATAGAGATAACACCAATACGGCCGCCGTGTACATACGCGCCTAGTGTATCGCCTTCAACGTTGATAACGCGACGAGGAGAGATGTTTTCGCCGATTTTAGCAACAAGTGCGTCACGAACTTCGCTTACTTTAGAACCGTTAAGTTCTGCATCGTTAAGCGCTTCGATGTCGTTGATGTTGTTAGCAGCTGCTACTTCTAGAAGCTCGTTACCAAATTTAAGGAAACCTTCGTCACGTGCTACGAAGTCAGTTTCACAGTTTAGTTCAAGCATAGTCGCGCGACCCGCTTCAACCTTAGTAAGGATTACACCTTCAGCTGCGATACGGCCTGCTTTTTTAGCCGCTTTCGCTTGGCCTGATTTACGCATGTTTTCAATGGCTAACTCAATGTCACCATCCGTTTCAACCAGGGCTTTTTTACAATCCAGCATACCTGCGCCAGTACGTTCGCGCAGTTCTTTAACTAGTGCTGCAGTCACTGCCATTTTTCAATTCCTCAGCATTAAATATAAATTCGTTAGGTAAAAGGGGCGATGTCGCCCCTCTCAATACGTTTCGTATTGTAGTACTGCCATATTATTAAGATATGACAGTAAGCAATCAGAATTACTCTGCTGCTTCTACGAAGTCGTCTTGCTCAGCTTGTACTTCAAGGTTGCTTTCGCGACCTGAGTTGATAGCGTTTGCAGCAGCATCCAAGTAAAGTTGGATAGCGCGGATAGCATCGTCGTTACCAGGGATGATGTAATCAACACCGTCTGGGTTAGAGTTAGTATCAACAACACCAACAACAGGAATACCTAGGTTACGAGCTTCTGTTACAGCAATGTGCTCGTGATCTGCGTCGATAACAAAGATCGCGTCTGGAAGACCGCCCATGTCTTTGATACCGCCAAGGCTGTTTTCAAGCTTGTCCATTTCGCGCTGAAGCATAAGTGCTTCTTTCTTAGTTAGCTTCTCAAACGTACCGTCTTGGCTTTGCTGCTCAAGATCTTTAAGACGCTTGATTGACTGACGTACTGTTTTCCAGTTAGTCAGCATACCACCTAACCAACGCTTGTTTACGTAGTACTGGTCGCACTTAAGAGCAGCATCTTTAACTGCTTCGCCAGCTGCGCGCTTAGTACCAACGAAAAGGATTTTACCTTTCTTAGACGCAACACCTGAAAGGTAGTTAAGTGCGTTGTTGAAAAGTGGAACCGTTTTTTCAAGGTTGATGATATGAACTTTGTTACGAGCGCCGAAGATGAAAGGCTTCATCTTTGGGTTCCAGTAACGAGTTTGGTGACCGAAATGCACACCTGCTTTCAGCATGTCACGCATAGAAACATTAGCCATTTTATTTTCCTCTTGGGGTTAGGCCTCCATATACCCCTTGTATCGATTCAGACCAACCTAAATTGAACTGAACACCCCGATACGAAGTGTCGGTATATGTGTGTTTTAATAAAATAAATTTACCCTCTAAAACGGTGCCAAATGCACGTGGCAAAATGAGCTTTCCGTCAGGGCGCGCGCTTTATACCACAACACCACCTAAGCCTCAAGTTTTGAGGGTAAAAAGCGACAATTTGAAGTATTTAGGTTAAAGAAAGTATAGAACCCTTAATGAGCTCGCTTTCCACCTCTGCCTTTAGCAGATAAAAACCAACAATATCATCACCTTACTAAGAATGACCTGAATAGTGTTATAATGCGTAAGTAATCAAAATTCTTCATCAAACTAGTTTCAAACGATTTGAGAGGCGCTGTGACAGCTATTATCAAAACCCCAGAAGAAATCGAAAAAATGCGCGTAGCCGGTAAATTGGCAGCCGAGGTGCTTACTATGATAGGGCCTTACGTAAAGAAAGGCGTTACCACAGATGAGCTAAATACTATTTGCCACGACTACATTGTAAATGAGCAAAAAGCGGTACCTGCGCCTTTAAACTACGGCCACCCGCCTTTTCCAAAGTCTATCTGTACGTCGGTAAACCACTGTATTTGCCACGGTATTCCTTCTGACAAGAAGCTGAAAGACGGCGACATCATTAATATCGACGTGACAGTTATTAAAGATGGCTATCATGGCGATACGTCAAAAATGTTTGTGGTAGGTAAGCCTTCTATTCTTGCAGAACGCCTAATTCGCGTTACCCAAGAATGCTTATACAAAGCTATTGAGCAAGTGAAACCGGGCATGCGTCTTGGCGATATCGGTCATATTTGTCAAACCCATGCTGAAGCGCATAACTATTCAATAGTTCGTGAATACTGCGGCCACGGTATTGGCGCTAGTTTCCACGAAGAGCCACAAATTGTTCACTACGGTAAGCCAGGGACGGGTGATGTGTTAGAGCCAGGCATGTGCTTTACCATCGAACCTATGGTAAACGCAGGCAAGCGCTACTCAAAAGTGCTACCAGACCAATGGACTGTGGTAACTAAAGACAGAAGTTTAAGCGCCCAATGGGAGCACACCCTATTGGTCACTGAAACCGGCGTTGAGATTCTTACGCTTCGCGAAGAAGAAACCTTGGAACGCATCATTTCTCACGGATAAATCGACTTCGACAATATTGATAACGTTTCGAATAATCGCGTTAAAAATATGATTTCAGAAGATTGAGTCTATCGAATTATGCAAAGCAGCCGTTGAATTCGCGGCTGCTTTTTAATTAGCTCGTTAGCTCAAATTCCAACTATCAAAGTTCGGCATCGTGTGCCCACTCCCCTCATATTTACTGCGCTACACACCTATAACAAAAAACCATAAATATTCACAATTCAACCTAACTTATGCATTAATTTGCTACTGCGAACTACTAGCAATTCATGCTATTGTTCTTAGCGTCTAAAAAGAAGTCTATTTCAAAGGTGTATTTTGACGCTGCAATCACTGATAAAGAATATCGACACAATTAGCTCTGTTGATGAAATCCCCGCCATTAAATCGTGCGTGGAAGCCAGTTATGCCTGGATAACGGAGTCCTTCGACGCTACGCCGGTTAATCAACTCGTTACCGGTCGTGCACAGTTCGTCGATGCGTTGCTTTGTCATCTTTGGCAACTTTATGGTTTAGATACCGTCGACGAATTATCGCTTTGCGCCGTTGGTGGTTACGGCCGTGGTCATCTGCAACCTCATTCAGACATCGATTTACTCATAGTTAGTAAAAAGAAGCTTAAGCCCGATGTACAAGAAAAAATTGGCATGTTCATCACCCTTTTATGGGATATCAAATTAGATGTTGGCCAGTCATTTCGCACTATCAAAGAAACGGTCAAGCTAGCAAAAGACGATATTACGATTGCGACCAATTTAGTGGAAAGCCGATTACTTTGCGGCAGTGAAGCCACCTTTGATAAATTGTGGGATGAAGTTAACGGTCGAAACTCATGGTCGAGCAAAGCGTTTTTCTCAGCCAAGTACGACGAGCAGAAAAAACGCCACGCCAAATTCAACGGTACCGCTTATAACCTTGAACCTAACATCAAAGAAAACCCCGGGTGTTTGCGTGATATTCAATCTATTGGCTGGGTCGCCAAAAAGCATTTTAAAGAATATGACGGCTGGAATTTAGTAGGCCACGGCTACTTTACAGAACAAGAGCACAGTGAATTAATTGCTTGTCGCATGCACCTTTGGAAAATGCGTTGTGCACTACATCTGGTTGCAGGCAGAAGCGAAAACCGGCTGCTGTTTGATTACCAACCTGACGTTGCAAAAATGATGGGGTATGGTGAAGAAGGTAAATCGTCTGTCGAAAAAATGATGCGGGACTTTTTCCGCACAGTGGCGCGGGTGTCAGAACTGAATCAAATGCTGCTTCAGCGCTTCAAGTACGACATGCTGAACCAAAGCGTTCAGAAAAGCGTGATCATAAACGAAGATTTCGAGCTGCTCGATAATATGATATCGCCACGACACGAAACCGTGTTCTCCTCTCCCGAAGCAATCTTGGACTTTCTGCATTTGGTGGCCAACACGCCAGAAGTACAAGGCCTCAGTACGATTTGCATACGTCAGCTGCGCAACGCTCACCGCGCTTTTGAAGCAGAATACTATGTTGAGCGCCCGCTGTGCCGCGAAAAATTCATGCGCTTAATGAAACAGCCTGAGTTCTTTGATTTTGCATGGGACATCATGCATCAATACGGCATTTTACAAGCTTATCTTCCTGAATGGGATGCCATTGTAGGTATGATGCAGTTCGACCTGTTTCACGCCTACACGGTGGACGAACACACTCACCGATTGGTGAAGCACGTTAACTACTTTTTCTCAAAGGCAAATAAAGACTTCCCGCGCTGCGGCAGAATTTGTAGAAACCTCGATAAACCAGAAGTGCTTTATATCGCTGCTATTTTCCACGATATCGCCAAAGGTAGAAATGGCGACCATTCCACATTAGGCGCCCAAGATGTAGCAAAGTTCTGTCAGCAACACGATGTTCCCAGCGACGATGCTGAAATGATTGCATGGCTTGTAGAAAACCACCTACTGATGTCAGTGGTAGCCCAACGCCGTGATATTTATGACCCTGACGTTATAAGCGAGTTTGCTGGCGCGGTAAGAAGCCACAATCACCTTAATTTGCTTTATACGCTCACCCTTGCCGATATTCGTGCCACCAATGACAATCTTTGGAACGACTGGAAAGCATCTTTACTTCGCGAATTATATTTAATGACGCAAAAGGCATTGGATAATGGGCTACAGTGTCAAGTAACATTGAACGAGCGAGTAACTACTCACAAACACCAAGCAAGGCAAATTTTGCAAGAGCGCGCTATTGAGCCTGTTGCTATTGATGCATTGTGGGCCCGCCTGGACGACGATTACTTTGTTCGCTTTAAGCCTACTCAAATCGCGTGGCATACTGATGAAATTATTAAAGCTCAGAATGAATGGCTTACACCAGAGCACGATGGCCTGTTAGTAAAGGCAAATGACAACAGTGCGAAAGGTGGCACTGAGGTGTTTGTTTACGGCAAAGATAGAAAAGCATTGTTTGCGCAAGTCGCGTCAGTGCTGGACAGTCGCAACTGTTCAATTCACGACGCCCACGTTACCGTAACCAGAGACGGCTATGTGTTCGATAGCATGCTAATTCTTGAAAATGACGGCAGTCGTATAAGCTCAGAGTCTCGTATTGCGTCCATTGAAAATGCAATTTCTGCCCAACTTGAAAAGCCGGGACGTTCGCACGAAAATAAGCGTAAATTGCCTCGGCAAATGAAACAACTGGACGTGCCTACTAAGGTACGCTTTTTCAATATCAACGATGAAGCCACGCTTATTGAGTTAGAAGCCCTAGACGCTCCGGGCATTTTAGCTAAAATTGGTCACGCATTCGTTGATACTAATATGACGCTTAAGCTTGCGAAAATTGCCACCATTGGCGAGCGAGCAGAAGATATTTTTATCGTCAGCAATGAGGCTGGCAAAGCATTAACCCAAGAACAACAGGTGAACCTTAAAAAGCGTATCCTGTTCAAACTCGACCAACTTGAAGATATCACAATACCATGAATGAATTGAAAGCCATCATTGAAGACGCCTTCGAAAATCGCGATAGCATTAGCCCTTCATCTGCACCTGATGAAGTAAGAGATGCAGTAGCACAAGCTATTGACCTTTTAAACACAGGTAAAGCGCGCGTTGCAGAAAAAATTGCTGGCGAATGGGTAGTACATCAATGGCTTAAAAAAGCTGTTCTACTTTTCTTCCGTCTTCACAACAACGATGTGATTGAAGGCGCCGAAAGTAAGTTTTATGACAAAGTACCGCTTAAGTATACAAACTATACTGCTGAACAGTTTGCGGCTGACGGCGCGCGTATTGTTCCACCAGCAGCGGTACGTACGGGTACATTCGTAGGTAAGAACGCGGTTGTTATGCCTTCTTACGTAAACATTGGTGCGTTTGTTGACGAAGGTACTATGGTTGATACATGGGCGACAGTAGGCTCGTGCGCGCAAATTGGTAAGAATGTTCACCTTTCTGGTGGCGTGGGCATTGGTGGCGTATTAGAACCGCTTCAGGCTAACCCCACCATTATTGAAGATAACTGCTTTATCGGCGCGCGTTCTGAAATCGTAGAAGGCGTGATTGTTGAAGAAGGTTCTGTTATCTCAATGGGCGTTTACATCGGTCAGAGCACTCGTATTTATGACCGCGAAACCGGTGAAGTTCACTATGGCCGTGTACCAGCAGGTTCAGTAGTCGTGGCGGGTAACCTGCCAAGCGCAGATGGTAAATACAGCCTTTACGCCGCTATCATCGTGAAGAAAGTAGATGCGAAGACCCGCGCGAAAGTAGGTATCAACGCGCTACTTCGCGGCGTAGAATAAGCAGTATTTCTGGCTTATCGCTAACGGCTCGGGTTAATTTCAATTAGCCGAGCCACATGCTGAAAGACTCACAAATTAAAAGAGGCGCTTATGCGCCTCTTTCTTTTCGTAATCAGAACATTTCTAAGACTTAAGCCAACAGCTTATCTTTAATGGTGTTTACCCACTCTACTACGTCTTTTTCGGGCTCTAGGGTTTCAATCGCGTCAACCTCTAACATGTCGGCAACTGCGTTACCTTGTAGCTCGATCAGTAACGCATGAAACTGTTTACCTGCACCACAGAAACTATCGCCATAGCTGCTATCGCCTAGCGCTGCTACCGCGAATGGCTTGCCGGTTAGCATAGGCGATTCGTCTTTCAGATCTGAAAACACAGACTCAAGGTTTGGTGGTACATCGCCCTGCCCTGTTGTAGAGGTAATGATCAAAAGTGCGTCAGCATCAGTAAAATCTGCAACCGACGGGTCGCTTTCTAGTGAGCAATCCACGCCCTGTTCAGCTAAGTTCTCTTCCACCTGCTCAGCTACGTGTTGCGCATTGCCGTAAACTGTACCCGCAATAATTTTCAATGTTGCCATTTTTACCTCTTAAACCAATGATCGTCGCCTTTGTCGACAGGCGGAAATTCTTACTATTTTATCAACCTAAACGCAAAACGGCGCTAATTTTTCGAGCCATAGTCGCATTTCACTGTGCATCTGTGAATTAATTGATACCCACTTTCCAGTGACAGGATGAGAAAAGCCCATTTGAGTACAACTTAAGGCCAAATTGTTAAAATTAAAGTGCTGCTTGGCGAATTTGTTTTGTTTGCCGTCCCCGTGGGTCGTGTCGCCGATAATGGGGTGACGAATATGAACCATGTGCCGACGAAGCTGATGTTTACGACCGGTACTAGGAGAAAGCTTAACTAGCGAATATCGTGCACTTTGGTATTTGCCCACAGGCTCAGGCACTTCGAATTTTGCCACTGACTGATACATAGTTGATGCTGGTTGTGGCGGCTGCTGCGGGCGCTTATGCTTGTCTGCAATTTTGTCGTAGCGGTATTTTAGGGCGTAATCGATATACCCTGTGTGATGCACAAAACCGCGAACTATAGCGTGATACGTTTTTACTACCTGCTTGTCCATCATCTGCTGTCCAAGCTTTGCTGCAATTTCTGAGCTAAAGCTAAACACCAGCACACCTGAAGTGGGTCGGTCTAAACGATGAGCAGGATAGACGTGCTGGCCTATTTGGTCTCTAAGTGTCTGTACTGCGAACACCGTTTCATGTCTATCAATCGGGCTTCTGTGTACTAGTAGGCCAGGCGGCTTCTCAATCGCGATGATATGTTCATCTTGGTACAGCACAGGTAAATGAAGAGCATTGACAATATCTTCCTCACCAACGCTTGCCTTTTCTATTATTTGCTCATCTGAATGCACAGTTAATTGGCCTTTTAAATCGTTCTGCATAGTGCGTTGTGTTTGCTCACCCAATGTCTCCATTGGCAATATTATCAATAACTTGAAGCTGGGACAGAGTGCGCTGATGCGCCGATGACAGATATATTTCTGCTGCGGGCGCAATTTGCATGGGTGGTAAAGGCATTTCCTGTTTCAACAAAATGCGCATTTTGGGAATAAAAATAAAAGCCAACCAACTCTCAAACGCTAAACAGTCGACCGCAAAAGGAACTGCACTTTCCGTGGCATTTTTAAGTTCTTGCTCAGCAGGCATTTTCTTAGGCCAAACACCTTCTTGTTCCATAGCAGTTTCTAACTGCTCCAATGCCCTACCTAGTGCATTGTGACAGGCACTACTCACTTTACTCACAGCAACTCCGCAAAAAAACTTCTATTTCGAAGCGCGCAGTATATCAGGGGCTAAAGATCTACATAAGTCCGCGTGTCTTATCGTTGAAATTCACCTGCTGTGATACCATTATCCGTCTTTGTTGGCGGTATCTCATCGACGTGCCCCTTTAAATAGATGTGACAGCCTGGCAAATTTTGATTAAAGCAGTATTTTGGAACGAGTTATGAGCGCTAACAGTATTAATTCTATCAGCGAGTTTTTGTTACATGCAGGCACTGAATACCAGGTTTTTGATTTAGGTCGTCGCCTTGAACCCACAGATAGTCAGACTTTTCTAGAAATAGAAAACGGCAGTGCTTACGCGCCCTACCCTCGTCAGCAGCATGCGTGGTTCGGCATCGTCTTTTGGAATAAAAATGCCTCTACGCAACACTATATTTGGTTTGTGAAACTGCCGCTTGATGAGCAAGGCTTAGTGGTGGCCGCTGCAAGGAATCACTTTCTAGAGATTATTGTTGAGGCATTAGGTCAGTCGGTTGCTGAAGATACTGAAAACGCACAAACACTGCCTGACAATCCTTATTCGTTTGTTCCCAATCAATCGCAGCTTGCTCAATTTAACGCACTAGTTAAACGCACCCTAAGCCAACCTTTAAGTGAAGAGGCGCAAAAAGTTGAGGCCTACGTTCAAGCCCCGCAACTTGTTGATTGGCAGCAAATATCCATGCAAAGCGTGGCCGACTTTGTACAAAGTCTAAGCCATCACCCCAAACAAGATGTATTAGCGCAGGCAATTAAAACCAACACCTCACTTTACTCGGACGTTTTCCTTAACACTTTAATGGAAATGAGCGAAAGCGTTTCTCTGCCTGAAAATCTATTAGCGGCGTATTTAATTGAGATAGATAAAAGTGACGACATCAATTTAGCGGCGCTGAGAGGCACGTCAGAAGGTAGTTTCCACCCGACCATCAACAACAAACTACTCGAATTATTAAAAAGCGAAAAGTCGCAGAGACTTGATATTTTAAGCGTTATTGCAGCACGTCATTTCGAGCAAATGGAACCACTACTGCTTAGTGCCTTTTTAGAGCATGCAGCAAACGTTGATGAAAAAGAGGGTCATAAGGGCGCATTATTCGCAGGGTTCTTTTCAGATTTAGTACAAGTCCCGAAGTTACGCAGACAAGTGCTAACACTCCTGCATTCCAAAGCCAACCCTCAGATTCTCACCAATGCATTTCAACAATTGTTTGCACAAGCGAGAAAGTAAATGACGTTACTTGAGTTAGTGGTGTGGATGGTTATTGGGTTTACTGGCTATCAGTTTTGGCGCATACGGGCTATTTCTGAACGAACAAACGCTTACCTAAAACAATACTGCGATAAACATGGTTTGCAGTTGTTGAGCGTGGCAAGAGCAAAAACTCGGTTCTCGTTTAAATATGGTAAGCCAGACTGGCACAGTGTATTCAACTTTGAGTTCTCGAGTAATGGTGAGGACCGATATACTGGGGAAGTTGAATTAATAGGTGTAAGGGTTATGCGAACAGAGGTGCCGCCGCATAGGGTTTAAGCTTCTATGTCGAAGAGCGTGAGCGGCTCTTAATTCACCATTCAGGTCAGGTTTTACATAACAAGTGCACACGGATTGGTAATAACAACGCAAAAAAAAGGGGAACCTAGCGGCTCCCCTTTTTCCTGGAATTTTGAGTATCCTTCTCCGCGATCCTTTGCGACTAAAATCTTCCCGATTAAAATCCGTATACGCCCCTTTCCATCTACTCTCGCGCCTTCCTGTGCGAGCTACACATCCATGCGTAGGTCCCTTTCCTTTTATCCTAATTTACTGTACATCCTTCATACAGTGTTCCTCTTCCTGAGGCTGTCCTTGTCAGACTCCGCTGACGTTCCCTTCCCTCATTCCATTATTTGCTGTACATCCTGCTACAGCTTTGCCAATCCTTTAGCATGTCCTTCTTTCGTCCTTGGTTTGCTCGTCCATGCAAACTAGAAATTCCTTAATGGCTATCCTGCCGTTGGCTTCTTGCCTCTAGCTCCTTGCTAGCTCTCGTCCATTTTTCCCTGCTACATCCTGTATGCGAAGTCCTTTCACATTTTACGTCCCTGAATCCCTTTATATCCTTTAAAATCCGTTTCTAACATCCTGTTAATGCAGTGTCCTATCTGCTTTCCTTTCCCTTTCCCCACTGCCTTGTGGGAGTCTCATCCTTAAGTTGTCCTAACTTATTCCGTTGATGATCCTTGACTCAATCCGTGACTCGTCGTGTTTCCTTGTGACATGTTCATAGTATCCCTTCCAATTATTACCGCCATATTGAATTACAGAGATTTAAGAAAGATTCTTGTACGACTTTTGACTAATTTTTAAAAACTTCAATATAATCAATAGCTTTATACTTTAGTATAAATTAACCTTTCATCATTTAGGTAAGATCACTCACAGCGTTTGTAGGAAATGTCTTACAAACGCTGTAGTAAATTTGGAGTAAAGATTGGAACTGCAACTGGTGAGGTTTTGGTAGGAGTATCACATCGAATAAAAAAACATCATTTTAGCCTGAACATTACCTCACCGTTCACATGAGAAAGGCTTAGTTGTCCTACAACCTGATAATTGTCATCGTTAAAGAAAGCGCGATGTTTTTCTATGGTCACGAACACCGAAACACCCTCACTTTTTTCATCTTCCTCTACCACGCTATCAATAGCGCCAAGTAATATATGCCCAAGCCCATGATGTTGATAATCTGGATGCACTGCGATGAAACTCAGCATGTGGAAGTTATCGGCGGGAACTAATGCTCGCACTTTTTCTTCTTTCTCTAGCATTTGCTTTGTACCGAACAAACCTGCCGTTAAAAGCATCCGCAATCTCCAGTGCCAGTAACGTCCTGAACCAAATGCTGCATCGGGCGCGGTCAAGCATGCAACGGCAATAAGCCGCTCATCATCGAACAGGCCAATCATCGGCTGCTCTGCAACCCAAAATGCATTGAGCTCTTCACGGATAGCTGACCGTAGACGGCTTTCATAACCTTCTTTTTCTGCTTGGAAAATGTCAATGAACAATGGGTCATCTACATACGCATTGTAAAGAATAGAGGCGGCAACTTTAAGATCATCTACAGATAGATAGATGGCTTTAACCGTGTCTTGCAAGGGGGCTATTGCATTATTAATAGCATCAGTATTCATCAGGGGCTCCTTGTACGCAAAGTTATACAGCTGCTTTTACCCATTTAAATAAAATGGGAGAAGTGGACACTACCGCACAACTTTTATCATTGCGCCAACCACCCACTTAAACTGATTAAACTTTAGCCTACGCGAAAAACCCCTGCATGTTAACTTTTTATTAACATTTAAAAACAGTTAGTAATGCCTACTTTCGTAATCAATTACCAACTAACGATTGTTAGTGCATTAAGCTATAAGCACTGTCACCCCAGCCAACTAAATTTCCATTTCTGAAAACCAACGGCGTACACTCGTCTTTTGTGGTGATACCATCGCCCATCGTTTTTTGAGTTCGGTAGTAAAGTACGCGATATGTGCCGTCTTGCTTTTCGAACAGTTCGTTGAAATCCGCAACGCCCATTTTTCTCAATACACTTTCGTAAGTTGTCCCTGTTTCAAGATTCGCGATGTGTTTACGATTGTTAAACTCTCTGTCTTCCCAATCAGCACCATAGTGACTATCTGAACCGCCACCTACTGATACGACACAACCTGAAAGCAAAACTGAAGATGCCAAAGCTACTGAAAGAAGAACCGTTTTCATGTGAATTCCTTAATTATGTGTGTTGTTTTTATTCGATACTACGCCTACTTTGTGAACCGACACTGAATAGACATAAATGCGCTAACGTAAGAACCACTGCGTTTATGCGTGATAATGTAAGTTATGATTGGTAAACAAGATTAAGGCCAAAAATTAAATCATTGATTTTTATACCAATCTTAATAACACCAATCTACGAAGGCTTTGAAAAATAGTGAAATCAGTAACTTATTAGTGAAATTGACTACGTAGACAGGCTACACTGCTAATATTCATGACTTTCAACCATTTTCGTATTATGAGTAACGCTAACCTGCAGCAACTTCACGTTTTGTGCCTTCAAATGCATAAAGAAGGAAAAACACCGTCCGTAGGCATTTTACGTGCAAAAGCTCCCTTTAAGGTATCGGTAACCGAAGCTATTGAAGCGATTAAGCGATTTAACGCACACAAACCTAAGTTAGAGGTATCTAAGGACGAAAACGTAGCACAACATAATCCTGTCGCCACAACTGATGAATTAGGCAATTTGCATGCACGGGTAGAGTCATTAGAAAAAGAAGTGGCGGAGTTAAAGCGGACGCTACATCAAATTATTAACGCCCAATAGCTTTTAGTCTTGCAGGCCGGTAATTTTAGGTCTGATTGACGTCAGTCAACGCATTAACGTTATATAGCAGGTGTAAGCTGCTCAATAAACACCGCAAGAGATGGCGCAAGAATTTTGGCAGGCTCTCTGCCAACCTGCTCGAGTGCCACTTCGCCACTTTCGTTGACAACGGTTAAAATAAAATCATCTTCGTCAGTTAAACCAAAAAACAATGTTGGCGCTTGCCTAAGTCTTTGCTTCATCAACAAATGCCCAATCAAGTTTTGCTGTAATCTTTCAAAATCTTCGGTATTGAAAACTTGAAGCAATTCACAGTGACCTTGCGGGGCGTTAGCCTTTAAATTATCGCTGTAGTAACGAGTAAAATACTCGCAGTAGTCAGGATTTAGCTTTAGCGATAATGCCTCTTCAACATTACTGAAAGACTGCACAGGCGATTGAAGCGTAGGAGACCATCTTACAAGCTCACCGTCTTGCGCCGTCGTCTCATAGCACGGCGAGGGCCACTCGCTATCAAATGCTATCTTGAGTCCCTCGGCCTCGGCCTGTTCGACATAAGATGATACAAATTTATCTAATTGTGCTGAAATTGTTAGAGCCATTATGACGTTACCTGCGTATTTTTGGGGTACACTATACAACTAAACAGTTAAGTCAATACTAGGGTTAATTCTACTGCGCCGTAAGACTGTGTGCCGCTGTGCAGTTCAACAATTTAAATCCCGCGTAGATACATAAAAGGTTCTTATGTCGACGGACAACTCACCTCAAAAAATTACTATCTCTGCACCTGATGACCTCTCTTTGGGTAAACAGGTTGACTATGAATTTGAATATAATCCTGGCTTGTTGCAAGGCGTGCCGCGCAGTTTAAGTCGTGATACGTTAAACTTGGCTGGCTCAGGTTTACCTTTTGATGGTATCGACACTTGGACAGGATACGAACTTTCTTGGCTAAATTTAAAGGGTAAACCTAATGTGGCAATTTTAGAATGCCACGTTCCTATTACCTCAAAGAACCTAATCGAATCAAAATCATTTAAGCTATATTTGAATAGCTTCAACCAAACAAAATTCGCTTCAGCAGAGGACGTACGACAAGTGCTTCAAGCGGATTTGTCAGCGTGCGCAGGAGAGCCTGTCGAGGTAAAGCTAATTCTTCCAGAGCAGTTTTCTTCGCTACAATTCCAAGAATTTAACGGAACCTTGTTAGATAGTCTGGATGTAGAAATCGATCAATATTCCCCTAATACTCAATATTTGACTGTTGCGAAAAATGAAACAGGAATTCAAGAGACGCTTGTTTCTCATTTACTTAAATCTAATTGTTTAATCACAAGTCAGCCAGATTGGGCTAGTATTCAAATAAGGTATGAAGGAAAAGCTATTGAACACGAAGGGCTTTTGAAATATCTAATTAGCTTTAGGCAACACAACGAGTTTCATGAGCAATGCGTTGAGCGCATTTACAACGACATCATGCAGCATTGTCAGCCAGATAAGTTAACCGTTTGTGCGCGTTACACACGACGAGGGGGTTTAGATATCAACCCTTTCCGTTCAAATTACGAAGCGCCTTATGCTAATCATCGTCAAGCACGTCAGTAATATAACGGTGAAGTACCTACCAACGCTACCTAAGCCGCGGCAGTAATAGCGAATTAGAACAAAGACGAGATTATGGAAGCAAAACAACTACAAACCCTAAAACAAAATAACGCGCTTCTTTGTCAGTTTATTGTGAAACTCTCAGCATTTTATGAGGGCTTCTCGGATAAGATCGATACTGAACTTAAGGTGTTACGAGGCCACCTTTCTGGCACACCTAATTTTAGTCTTGCCGCTGTGAGCATAGAGAAACTCAACAAATCACTTCAGCATCAAGAAATAACGCTTAGAAAATACAGTGTTGATACTGTTTCATCGCTAGAAGATGCAATGAAACAACTACAGAAAATTGTATTTGAAGATACTGAATTAAAAGGGTTAACCACGCAGGAATTGATTAAGCTAAATCAACCTGTAGGTGATATCTTCAGTATTTATAAACTTTACTCAAAAGCCATTGCGCTTCACCGCATTGCGCTTAACAAGGAAATGGTTGGACTTGAGCCATCTGAAACCACAGAAACTAAGTCCACCAACAATGAAAGCACATCGGCTCGTTCGATTAAAGATGATAACCCTCACTACCGTTCTATTTTGGTTGAGCTTAATCACCTTATTGCTTCTTATGCGCAAAAAAAACCTAACGATCAGCAACTCAATGATATAAAGCAACGTCTTGATGAAGGCATGGATGAAGACCAGCTGCTTAAAAGCTGCGTTGTAATTTTGCGCATGATCGTTCAAGACGCTATGTCAGAGGCGAGCTTAACAGGAAAAGTGATTCATAGTCTGCACCGTTCATTAGGTGAAGTGAGTAGCGACGTCAGCAATACGATCCAAGGCAGCCAAGCCCAGTTCGAGCAGCGCCAAGCTGGTAATGAGCAACTTAAACGTGACATTATTCACATTGAAGAAGCCGTATCGGAAAGCAGTTCTCTAGAAGCACTTAAAGAGCAGACACAGTTTCGCGTAGAAAAGCTTGTGACTACGTTAAGCGAGCAACAAAGCAACGACCAACAAGGTCAAGAAGCGCTAATGGCACTGCTCTCCTCTATGCAATCGCGAATAGATACACTTCAGCAGCAAACCAGCGTCTATAAAAAGAAGCTGGCCGAACAAGCAATGCAAAGCCGCACCGACCCCCTCACTCGGCTTCCAAACAGGCAGGCGTATAATGAGAGACTAGAAGCTGCTTTCACTAAATTTAAAGAAAATGGTGACTTGCTTGCGGTCGCCGTTGTGGATATTGATCATTTCAAGTCAATCAACGATAGATTCGGGCACGCAGCAGGCGATAAAACCCTTCAGGTAGTGAGTAAATTCTTAAAGCAAAGTTTGTCCGAAAATGATTTTATTGCCAGGTGGGGAGGAGAAGAGTTTGTAATGCTACTGCCTCAGGCGCAGATGGCAGATATAGATAAAAAGCTTAATGAAGTTAGAACTAAACTTGCTGCAATGCCGTTTAAATTCAAACAAGAAAAAGTAAAAATCACCGCATCTTTTGGCGCAACCTGTTTCAATGACAATGATACTACTGAAACTGTGTTTGAACGCGCCGATGAGTACCTCTATAAAGCAAAACGAAACGGCCGCAACCTCGTAGTCACTGATTTAAGCACTGACTTATAGGAAGTAAAAATATGAAGAAAGTGCAGCTTAACCCTGTTGGCTGGATGAGCCAGCTATCACAAGTAGAAGTTTCTCGTCTTCAAGACGCCACCAACAGCGAGCTCTTTGCTATGTTCAGAAACTGTTGCCTTGCAGTATTGAACAGCGGCGTTGACGAAGACAATTTCGAAGCACTTTTTGCTCCTTATGAAAATTTTGAAATAAAACTCATTCGTCGTGAACGGGGCGTAAAAATAGAACTCGTGAACCCTCCTGAGGTGGCTTTCGTTGACGAAAAACTCGTTCGTGGTGTGCACGAACATCTATTTGCGGTCCTTCGCGACCTGCTTTATATGGGCAACAAGTACGCATTTCTTCACCAAACCGCACCGGCTGAAGGTAACGATATCACAGACATGGTGTTTGACATGCTACGCCACGCTAAAGCGCTTGAAGGGAACGATGGCGTAAACACAATTGTCTGCTGGGGCGGCCATTCCATTAATCAAGTTGAGTACAAATACACGAAAGAAGTGGGCTATCAGCTCGGCTTACGTGACATGAATATTTGCACAGGATGTGGGCCTGGAGCGATGAAGGGTCCAATGAAGGGCGCCACCATAGGTCATGCAAAGCAACGCCACAAGACAGGCCGTTACATTGGCATCTCTGAGCCGAGTATTATTGCCGCCGAGCCGCCCAACGCCATTGTCAACGAGCTCATTATCATGCCCGATATTGAAAAGCGTTTAGAGGCGTTTGTTAGACTCGGACATGGCATTATCGTGTTTCCAGGCGGTGTAGGCACTGCCGAAGAATTACTTTATCTGCTTGGCATTTTGATGAATGAACGCAATGCGCAGCAACCTTTTCCTTTCATTTTAACAGGGCCTGCTGGTAGCGAAGAATACTTTGAAGCCATAGACGCTTTTGTTGGTGCAACACTGGGTCCAGAAGCACAATCAAAATATCAAATCATTGTAGATGACCCAGAAGAAGTAGCACGCACCATGAACAAACACCTTGAAAAAGTGAAGAAGTTCAGAGGTGCGATGGGTGACGCATTCAGCTTTAATTGGTCATTAAAAATTGAACAAGACTTTCAACAGCCCTTTATTCCAACGCATGAGAGTATGGCCGACCTTCAACTGCACTTAGATCAAAGTAAAAGTGATCTAGCGGCCAATTTGCGCAAAGCGTTTTCAGGCATTGTTGCGGGTAACGTAAAAGCAGAAGGCATTGCTCAGATCAAAAAACATGGTCCGTTTGAGCTCACCGGTGATAGTACACTGATGGAGAAGGTTGATACGCTACTCGAGTCGTTTGTAAAACAGCATAGAATGAAACTGCCTGGTAGCGCGTACGAACCATGTTACGTTGTAAAGAACGATAAGAGAAACAGCGAATAACACGAGACCGTGGCAAGACGCATTTGCTTACGTTTACTACTTATGTTTAGTAGTCGTTTTGCGGTACACTATTAGAGAGTATTGTTTAACGAATGAATGTAGTGCACATTTAGCCTATGCGTGGCTCCCGAACAATGTCGGGCTTTGGCTTGCAGTAGCATTCAAGTAAAGAAAAACGAGAAGTAACGGTCATGAATACCAAGGTTATTCGTCTAATTTTAGCTGGCATCGCCCTTTATGCGGTGTTTGTTTTTATGGTTATCGCGTTCTATCCCGATAAGCCTGAGAATATGGATTGGAAAGACCGTGAAGAATATAACCGTGTCCAAATAACCAAGTTAAAGTTAGGCAGTACAAGAGAAGAAGTTTTGGCGTTACTAGGCTCACCTGACATTACAGAAGCCAAGCGACAGGGTGCCACAGCTATTCAAGTTATGTTTTTTAGGACACAACATGTGCGCGCTGACGGCTTAACCACGCAGGATGAATGTACACCGTTGCTTTTTGAAAACGACAAACTTATTGCATGGGGTGAAGGGGCTTACTCCAGTTACCAAAAAAGTTAGAAGGATGGGGAGTGAGCGACATCATTTCCACGCTTAAACGCCTGGTTCAGTTAGGTAACACTGAACTTTCTGTCGAGCAGCGTATAAACCATTGGTTGAAAATCGCTAAACGGATCCTGACCTTAGTAAACGCCAATCCAGCGCTTGCTGCAGCAACGTTACACATCGATAATGACCTTCCCAAAGATACTCAACATCTTTTATTATTGGCGCTGTTTGGCAAGCTTTGCCGATTAAACGACCACTATTTACAACATGTGCTTGCGTCTTTACTCGCATCCCTCTGGCTTTCAAGTAAAGGAACACCAAGCGACCAAACGGCCAATATCATTCGCTTTGTGCGTAAACACAATCTCTCGATTTGGCTGGATATCATTAAACTTCAAAAAGCGTTTCGGTCAGACAAGCCAATTAACTACGTTGCAGACATTCGGCTTAATATGGTTCAAAGGCTTTGTCTCCTAGCAAATGTTTTCGCTACTAAAACAAAAAAAGCAGATTATCGTGAGGTTTTCACTCAGATTGTTTTACGCCTTCCAGCACATCATCGTCACCTTATTGCACCACTTATCAACCTATTTAATGGTGTGCTACCTGGCGCAAAGGTTTACGCAAACGGCGTACCGGGCGCGCTAGTCGACATTCAGCAAAATCACGGCTACGTATTTATGCTTAGCCAAGGCGATGAAGATGGAAAGTGGCTTCCTCTATCGTCAATACGCTCTCCCATTTCACTATCAATGCCGTTTGAGCACTTTGTTGCTCTTTACACTGATACCGCCACTGCGAGAGTAAATCATGGCGGCACACCATTTTTACCTTCTACATTCGCAATTCAGCATCCCCCTAAAGCTCTTATAACTATTATCGATGAGCTGCAAAAGCGCGATGTAGATATTGAACAACTTTGCGAAAAGATTGAAAGCGTGCCCACGTTTAATCACTTTTTGATGCACACTGCAAGTCAGGACAATCGGCTTCAGCTTCCGGTTAAAAGCATTAAACAGGCGGTTTTGACCTACGGTATTGAACGTGTGGGTGACATGCTTATTCAATTTGCGCTGTTAGAACGGCTAACG
The DNA here is from genome assembly GCF_055755235.1 of Alteromonas sp. R7. Classification (NCBI taxonomy): domain Bacteria; kingdom Pseudomonadati; phylum Pseudomonadota; class Gammaproteobacteria; order Alteromonadales; family Alteromonadaceae; genus Alteromonas; species Alteromonas sp. R7. Next base: position 166,679 of record NZ_JBVTQX010000002.1, read on the forward strand.
CAAAACCAATTTCCACTGATGGGCATGTGCAAGCAATTGACTTTATTGGCTTGTTCATTTGCAAGCTATTTCGCACAACTCGCCGATTCGAAATTTTCGCCGCAATCTGCCGCACTGACCATGACCTTTGTTTGTACTCCCTTGTTCACGCTACCAGGGTTTAAAGTGTCACGAGCATTACCCGTCGACCTCACCAAAGCTGTGTCCATTAATAGCGCATTCAAGGTCAAATCTGACACGCCTTGGCTAGCAATCGCTTCTGAACTTGCTGGAAGTTGGCATCAAAGCTCGACGTGGCGTGCCGTTATACACCAATGCAGTAAAGTAAGTACGGACGTTCCTAAATCACTTCAAAAGGAACACGCAATTCTGGTGTTGAGCTTCGCAATCGCCAAAGCATGCTTATTTAATCAGGATATTTATTCATTACTTCAGGATATCAATATCAAAACACTTTTAAATATCCTAGGTATTCGACGAGATGATGTGGTAAACGCACTAGACGCTAATGGGTCACTTTTGTTCTGTCCGCTCGCGCAGTAACGTCATTTACTCCTAAACATCGTACTCGGCTATTTAATTAATCTTTACGAATGGCTATAACTTGCGCCAGGTATCGTATAAAATACGGCAACTTTTGCAGTGCTTAACCCTTTTTCCCTACATTTTCCATTATAATAAGTAAGCAGGCAGAAATTGGCTCATAAACGCCAAGCTACAAATTGAATAAACCTAACGATTTTGACAACAGAATTACCAGAGGATCCCTCCACATGACTCAGCAACGTATTACAGTCATTCGCGGTGACGGCATTGGCCCGGACATTATCGATGCAACCACAAAAATTTTAGATAAGGTTGGCTGTGACTTTGCCTATGACTATGCCGATGCTGGCCTAGTCGCACTGGAAGAACATGGCGAGCTTCTACCTCAAGAAACTTTAGACCTAATCGCAAAAAACAAAGTTGCGCTTAAAGGTCCTTTAACGACCCCCGTTGGTGAAGGTTTTACTTCAATCAACGTTAGTCTTCGCAAGCAGTTCAAACTGTACGCAAACCTTCGTCCTGTGATGTCATTCAAAGGTACAAAAGCACGTTACGAAGACATCGATATCATTACCGTTCGTGAAAACACGCAAGGTATGTACTCTGGTCTTGGCCAAGTTGTATCAGAAGACGGTAACGAAGCTGAAGCAATGAGTAAGATCACTCGTGACGGCGCTGAAAAAATCGTTGTTTTTGCTTATGAATTAGCGCGCCGTGAAGGTCGTAAGAAAGTAACAGCTGTTCACAAAGCTAACATCCTTAAGTCAACATCAGGTCTTTTCCTTAAAGTAGCCCGTGAAGTTGGTGAGCGCTATCCTGACATCGAGTCAGCTGAAATGATCGTTGATAACTGCTGTATGCAGCTTGTGATGAACCCGCATCAGTTTGACGTTATCGTTACGACTAACCTTTTCGGTGACATTCTATCTGACCTATGTGCTGGTCTTGTCGGTGGTCTTGGTATGGCACCAGGTGCAAACATCGGTGAAGATTGTGCAATCTTCGAAGCCGTTCACGGCTCTGCACCAGATATTGCTGGTAAGAACTTAGCTAACCCGACGTCAGTAATCTTGGCAGCAGCGCAAATGCTTGAGTACCTTAACATGGGCGATAAAGCAGAGAAAATTCGCGCAGCACTAAAAGACGTTATCGAGTCTGGCGATCGCACAACGCGTGACCTTGGTGGTGAAGCAGGTACAACCGAGTTCACTCAGGCGCTTCTTGACCGCCTATAAGCATTTTAGCTTACACCTTTCAATTATTTCAAAACGGGCTTAATAGCCCGTTTTTTTTATGCCTCTATTAATCACTCCCCTGCTTTAAACTGTACTAAAACTGGACTACCGCTTTTCTCGTTCACCTTTATTATTTCCTTTGTACACGTTGAAGTGTGCTGAGCTTTGTAACTTGGTCACAATAGAAGACAGGAAGTTTTTAAAGAGGCCTGCTCCGCTTGCATCTAGGTTACAAAAGTCAGCGCGCTTTGGTACATGACTTAAACCCATTTACTTAAATATTGCGCCGATAACGCTTTATGGCGCGCTTAGCAACATACAAGGAAAGATGATGAAAAAATTAATCTCAGGTTTACTCGTACTATCTGCACTAGCCATTCAAACGCCAGCGGTTCACGCTCAACCAGCGGATAGTGGAAATGCGCAAGCTAATGAAGGTACAAGCCAGCAACAACGTATCGATTTAAACTCGGCGACCGTAGAGCAATTAATTACTCTACCCGGCGTTGGACAATCTAAAGCGAAAGCTATTATTAAATATCGTGAAGAAGTAGGCCCGTTTCTTGAGGTCGCACAATTAACTCAAGTGAAAGGTATCGGTGAAAAGATGCTTAATAAAATTGAAGGCTATGTACAGGTAAGATAGAAGGACTAAAGCGAATAGGCGGTACGCTGGCTCCACACACAAAAAATGCGCCGCAAGGGCGCATTTTTAATCGTTTAAAGCTATTTAATTGCCTTAGGCCTGCTGTTCTTTCATCTACACTAAAGATCAACAAGCCCTAGTAAGACTATTTAACAACAGAAGCTAAGTATTCTTTAAATTCGTCGCCTAACGATGGGTGACGTAACGCATATTCAACGTTAGCTTTCATATAACCCAGCTTACTACCGCAATCGTGACTCTTACCTTTCATGTAGTAGGCATCAACTTGTTCAAGTTTCATCAATGCATCAATAGCATCAGTAAGCTGAACTTCACCACCTGCTCCAGGAGGAGTGAACTCTAACAGATCCCAGATTTTTTCTGACAGAACGTATCGGCCTACAACGGCAAGGTCAGAAGGTGCTTCGTCGCGAGGCGGCTTCTCTACCATTTTGTGAATCTTCGCTGACTCACCTGGCGCAATTGCCGCGCCGTCTAGGTCTGCGATACCAAATTTAGAGATATCTTCGTCTGGTACCTGCTCAACCATGACCTGACTTACTCGGCTGGTGTTAAATTTGGCAACCATGTCTGCAAGGTTATCCTTCTTAGGATTACTTGCTGCATCATCAATAATGACGTCAGGTAGTACTACCGCAAATGGCGCATCGCCAATCAGAGGTCGAGCACAAAGTACTGCGTGACCAAGTCCATTCGCAACGCCTTGGCGAATATGCATGATTGTTACATCTTTTGGACAGATTGACTGAACTTCTTCTAACAGTTGGCGTTTTACACGCTTTTCTAGTGTGGCTTCTAGCTCAAAAGAGGTATCAAAGTGGTTTTCAATACTGTTTTTACTCGCGTGCGTTACTAGGATAATTTCTTTTAGTCCTGCAGCAACACATTCGCTTACCACGTATTGGATCAATGGCTTATCAACCACTGGCAACATCTCTTTGGGAATAGCTTTCGTTGCTGGGAGCATTCTCGTCCCAAGGCCCGCTACAGGGATTACCGCTTTTTTAACCTGACTCATAGTTAATATCCTTTTTTAAAATCCTAAATACACGCCTAAGTCGACTTTCAGCCGTTTGTTATTCCTTAAGCTGAGATATATTCACTGTTGTTCGCAAGACTAATGCAATCGATGTTCCAATTACCTTTTTAGAGCGGCTGTGTATTGAAAATGGGCAAAACAGCTCAAAACCACCGATAAAAGCACAAAATTAGGGATAAATAATATCTAATGCACCATAATAGTGAAAGCGTTTATGGTTTGCCTTTCCTTTCCTACACATCAAGTGTCGCTTTTTTTCACACTACTTTTTGGAATTAGTGCATGCTCTATGGGGCCGGTTTTGCGTTTTAATCCGTCTTTGAGTCCTGCCCACATGAAAGCGCCTCGTGTTTTGCCTTGCTCAAAGCAATATCTGTTTACAAGATACCTCAGAGGTATTGCACAAACATGACGAAGTTTCCAATAAAGAGGTACGTAATGGCGGCGCGCTAAAATGAGTACATTACGAAACTGATAGTAGAGCCTTATCGGTGCGCCCTGCTTGAATGTCACACCGCAAACTTTCACTCTATCATCGCCTTGTCGATGAGGCATACATGCACTGAGCGACTGATAGATAACCATGCCCTTGGCTCGAGCACGCCAGCACCATTCGTGATCAACGCCATCGATAAAGAGCTCATTTTCTTTTTCACCCACGCGTTCAAAAGCACGTTTGGAAATTAACATGCCTGAGGCAATGATTTGCTTTACTATTTTTAACTTTTCAGAAACCTGATTCCCTTTTTGCAGAACACCCTGATCGACACACTCTGAAAATTGGCAATAGATAGAAGGGCCTATGGCTGCAATTGGGGAACGTTGCTCAAGGTCTTGGAATTGCCTCACTAACTCAACAGCAATATCGGGAGAGAACAAGCTATCTTGATCAAGCAAAAAGGCGTAGTCGCTTCCCTCATTAAAGAGCACTTTCAAGCCGACGTTCTGAGCGTGGGCGATACCAATATTTGAGGGGTAATGAAGATAAGTAACATCAGTTTTTAAAAGAGCCTGCTGAGGACTTGGAGAATTATCAACTAAGATGACGTTCCAGTCAGGGGCACAAAACGCATCGATGAGACTACGCACGTGCTCAACATCAGGATTAAATAGTATAACAACAACGCCGACGCTCAATGTTTACCAAACCTTTCCAGTAAATGTCTATCAAGTTTATAGGCAAGTTTAACCACTTTTCCAGGCATTAACCTCAATGCTAAAACACCACAAGCGTAAAAAAAGTTATAGGGTGAAAGTTGCTTTAATTTACGTATGGCATATAAACGTGCTCTGAACTCGTTGAGCGACTTACTTAAGCCTCGACGTTTATAAAAGTTATTAACTCGTCTGAACTTCAAAAGTCGATCTTTTAAGTTCCTAAAAATATACCCCTTAGACGCTAAGGTTATCCAGAAAAAATAGTCTTGTGTGTTTAACAAGTCACTGTCGTAACGATGCCCATCATTAAATACATTGTAACGAATAACTACTGTTGGATGGTTTAGCGAGCATCGTCTCGGCAAGATACGAACGATCTGCCTGTGCGAAGCGGGCATTACTCGCGCGCCAACTTTAACACCACTTTCGTTAACTTCTGTTAGTGCTGATCCTAGTACAGAAATATTGCTGTGCTTTTTAAGGTAGGTGATTTGACGTAGAAGGCGGTTTTCTTCAGAAATATCATCCGCATCCATTCTTATGAAAAACGATGGGTTAAACTGCATACCGAACTCAGCAACTGAGTTCATGCTACTTGCTAGCCCCACATTGTGACTATTCGACGCTATTATTACCCTGTCGTCTTTACTTGCTACATCCTCTAGTACGCGAGTTATTTTTTGAGGTACAGGTCCGTCGGCGACAATAACGAAAAGAAAATCTGTGTAAGACTGCTCAGTCATGCTTTCAATGGCTTCGCGAAGCCACTTCGCATTGTCAGCTTGGTAAACCGCCATAGCAATTATCGATTCGACATGCTGTTTTTTATTGTTATTTTGAAGAATAGAGAATTGATTTATCAAGAATTTTACCAACGTAAAAAAGTAACAAAGAAAATAAAAGCGCCTTAATTGTGCGCTTTTATTTGTTGGCATGTTACAGAGATTTTACTAAGCCTGCCACGATTTTACTCAAACTATGCGGTTAATCGCTTCACAAAGCGCAGTACACTCCAAATATGTTGGATAACAAGACTGTACACGACGAGTAGTCCAATAAAGCCCCAGAACATGACGGCTTCAGCTACCTGATAGACTTCTCCTAATATACCGATTAAGCAATAACATGCTCCGAGCAAAAGGATAGCAACAAGTGACTTTCTACTGCTAAGCCCTGCACGCATAAAGATATTGTGAAGGTGCTGACGGTCAGGTTTGAGCATTGATTGCCCCTTCCGTGCACGGCGATACATGATCGCGGCCATGTCCATTAATGGAAGGCCTACTAACCACACCGCAGTAATGGGCCTAAATGCGGCAGCATTACCTTGAGTGTGATCAACAAGCAACCATACGATAGTGAGCCCAACGAACATACTGCCGGCATCACCCATAAATATCTTATTGCCTTTAAACCCTTTCCAACTCAAATTAAAAGCTAGAAACGGAACAATAGCTGCAACGATGATAAGCGGCTCCATGATGGAGGCTCCGTTACCAGTAAAGATCAAAAAGCCCGCAACTGTTAATAGAATAACAAGGCTCATACCGCCGGCTAGTCCATCAATACCGTCAATCATGTTAAACGCATTGATGACACCGACCACACAAATGATCGTAAAGAAATACCCACCTAGGTCGAGAAATACCTCACCTGTTCCGAAGATATTACCCAGAGAAGTGATATAGTTTTGCGCGCTCCATGCCATGATCGCTGCAACACCAAATTGGCACATTAGGCGGCCTTTAGCACTCAGGTCAAAACGGTCATCCAACATACCAAGCAAGACAACAAATGCTGATGCGGTGAAAAACAGAGGATTGTTTTTCATCCACACATCTGTCGCGACGCTGGCAACAAGCACCGCCATAAAAATAGCCACGCCACCTGTAAGAGGTACAATTCCGGCGTGACGTTTTCGCGCTGATGGTTGGTCAACTAAGCCAAATTGATGCGCTAAAGGCGTCATGACCACCAAAAGGATAAGGGCGACGAAAAATGCAGTAAAAAGCGGGACAAACTGCAAATAAGCTAGCATAAAACACACAACCTCGCGTTACCGACAAAAACACAGCTACTTGTAGTAGTTTCTGTCAATACACATGCAAATTTTGATAAAAAACTAAATGTTGCTTCCATTTATTTACAACTTCCATTTCTTCCAGCGCGATGAGGGCATCTTGTTATGAGTATGCGGATAGAAAACTTCGATATAATATAAAACATTTGTCTAAGTAACCACCCTTCATGCATAAATAACGTATCAAAACGTGTCAAAAACTCATTTGTTGCGAGAATAACCTTAATCACCGCTAAAAAGAGAACCTGTTGTGCGTCTTCTCGCCGCCTCTCTCGAACTATCTCAGCTTCTGTTGTAACGATTGAATAACTTCTTTATTCCTTTAACCTGTTAACTTACTCGTCTATTTCCAGTCTTTGCAATGCCAAAAACATATCGAGTTACACTATTGATATGAACTTGTCTTCTATATTGCAGTCTTGGTGAAGACTCAGACAATTCAGCAACTGCGATAGCGAACATGCTTTTTTTAAAACTTATGTTATCCTAGCGCGAAATTGCTATATGGATATGAAAGCTAATGTTCAAACAATTATCTCGTCTAATTTTACCTATCGTAGTTACGGTAGGCGTAGCTGGGTGTTCTAACACTCCTACCGCCACTAAGGCTGACATTCCTTTGGTGCATTCTTCTCTTGCTTATTCCCTTGCACCGGACAAAGAGCTTGCAATAAATATTCCAAAAGCCAACATTTATCATGATACGCAGGAATCATTTTCAATACGCTTCAATGGCCACCAATACGAGTCCTTGAAGCACTATATATCCGCCACAGGCAATAAATGTATCCGATTTTCTTTACAAGACGGTGAAACAGCGTCTTCTGATATTCAGCGTAAAATGACGACATGTCAGCGAAACGGTCAATGGCGAGTTATTACTCCCTTAGTAGCTTCGGCAACAGTGCAAGGTGAATAGATAAATGCAGTCAACCAGCATCAAAAAAACTTTAAAGCGCCTGACGCTAGCGGCTTGTGCAACGTCACTTCTTTTCGCTTATGTGGGCACTGCAAGCGCGCAAAGCGTGGAACAATTGCAGCAATTAAGAGAAAGAGCTCAGCAGAGCCAGAGTAGCGGCATTGCTAATCAGTCCGTATCGCCATTGAGTATTTCAACCCAGCGAACGCTTCCAGGCGCTAGCAGTTCTGCGAATACCATGGGACAGTTTTCAACCCAGCCTCGTAATGGCGTAAACTTACCTGGCGAGCCAACTATTGATACTGTTTTTCCTGCGCAAGCGCCTATGGAAAACCCACCTTTTGCAGCCAACTTATTTATTGGTGGATTTGAGTCAGAACGCAGCACAGGTCTTAATGATAACTATCTCGTTGCACCGGGCGATAAAATTTCAATATGGCTGTGGGGGGCGGTTAACTTTTCTGACGTAGTAACCGTTGATAATCAAGGCAATATTTTTATTCCTAACATTGGTCCTATCCGTGTTGCAAATACACCTGCTGGCAGTGTAAATCAAACCGTTACTGCAAAAATCAGACAGGTTTATACAAACGATGTAAATGTTTACGTTAACCTTCTTACATCAACGCCCGTGTCAATTTTCGTTTCTGGCCCGGTGCTAAGACCTGGTCAATATGCAGGCCTCGCCTCAGATAGCGTGCTGTATTACCTAAAACGCGCTGGTGGTATTGATTTTCAGCGCGGAAGTTTTAGGCAGATAGACGTAGTGCGCAATGGTAAAGTAGTCGCTACTGCCGATTTATATGCATTTTTCAGAAATGGTAAGTTGCCTCAGATGTCGTTTAAAGATGGCGATACCATATTAGTGCACCCAATTGGCAACACTATTGTCGTTGAAACAGGCGCTCGAAATAGCTTCACCTTTGAGTTTCTTAACGAAGAATTGAACGGCGGCGTGGTGAATTACTTTGCGCGACCAGGTGAGTTTTCCTCCCATGCTTCGGTATCTGGTATTCGAAATAACAAACAGTTTGCTCGCTACTTGAGTTTGGATGAATTTGCTTCACTTGAACTAAGTGCAGGTGACACGGTTGAATACCTTGCTGACCACGAGCCCCAAATCTATCGCATTAATGTGGCTGGCGCATTTGCTGGCGCATCTCAGATTATGGTTGATAAAGGCACACGCCTTATCGATGTACTAGATCACATCGAAGCAGATACAGCCCTTTCTGATACCCAGAATATTTATCTGTTAAGAGAAAGCGTTGCTGTAAAGCAAAAAGAAATCATCGAAGAAGGTCTTCAGCGTCTTGAGCGGAGCATGTATACCGCTCCCATTAGCTCGACGGGTGAAGGAGCCATCCGTGCCCAAGAAGCTCAGCTTGTCGCTGACTTTATCGCACGTGCTCGCCAGATTGAGCCTCAAGGCAGAGTCGTAGTTTCTGAAAATGGTGATATCGCAAATATTCTGCTAGAACCGAATGACACTATTGTCATCCCAGAGGTAACTGACTTAGTGCACGTAGGTGGTGAAGTGTTACTTCCTCAGTCAGTAGTCTTTAACCCAGAAGCCACGACTGAAGATTATGTTGCTTGGGCCGGCGGATTCACTGAACGTGCTGAAGACGAACGAATCCTTATTGTTCGTAAGAATGGTAATGTTACCTTTACTAGCATCAACAGCTCATTCCTAGCTAGCAACGATAGTAAGTTAGAACCAGGTGATCAGATCATCGTATTGCCTGCTATCGATACCAAGCTATTGCAAGCGGTTAAAGACATTACTCAGATTGTTTATCAGATTGCTATTGCAGCCAACGTAGCTACTAACTAAACATGGTAACGTTTAAAGACCAACTCTACGCATGGAGAGGCGTGATATTCGCGCTTTTCCTGCGCGAGCTTCAAAGTAAATTTAACGATAAATTTGGCTTAGGCTGGGCATTTTTAGAGCCTTTTGCCTTTATCTTCGCGCTGTCATACCTTCGTGGACTGATCAGCGGCGATGATATCCACTCTATTCCTCTTTTTCTGTTTATGATGATCGGAATGGTCGGGCTGCAGTCTTTGACTACATGCCTCCAGTCAGTATCAACTTCTGTGCGCAGAAATAAGCCGCTCTATGCGTTCAGACAGGTTCAACCTATTTCAGCGATACTCACAGCGGGCTTCCTCGAGTTTTCAGTAAAGGTAGTGGTTGTCGCATTACTATGTCTTGCGCTTTACCTGATGGGCGAGACCTTTACGGTAAATGACCCGTTGCTGCTGATATCTCTGTTTCTTCTTTTGTGGGTATTTTCAATATCCATAGGGATGATTTTTGCTATCGCTGCCGCATTCGTGCCGGAAGTGGATAAGATAAAATCAATGCTTACCCGCCCATTAATGTTTATTTCATGCGTTTTTTTCAGTCTTCAAGATCTGCCTGAAGAGTATTGGCCTTACTTAACGTGGAATCCTCTTGTTCATTTCAATGAACTCGCCCGTTACGCCTGTTTCGAATCCTATGGAACAAAGGGCGTATCCCATGGCTTTCTAGTTGAAATTACTATAATTTTTCTCTTCCTAAGCCTTTCGATGTATCACATCACATGGAAGAAGGTGTTGTCTCGATGATAAGAATTGAGAATCTAACAAAGAGTTACCCCAGTAAAATGGGCCCTCAATATATCTTCAAAAATTTGAATTTTGATTTTCCTACGGAAAACAACGTCGCAATTTTGGGTAAAAATGGCGCGGGTAAGTCGACTCTTTTCCGTATGCTAGCAAAAAGCGAATACCCTGACAGAGGCCGAGTTTTAACGAATAAATCCATGTCGTGGCCGGTTGCCCTTCAAACAGGTGTACACCCGCAAATGACAGGGCGAGAAAACACGCGTTTTGTGGGCCGAATTAACAACGTCAAATCGCTTCCAGAATACGAAGAGCAAGTGCAAGAATTTGCCGAACTCGGCGCACGCTTCGACCTTCCTGTAAAAACTTACTCATCTGGTATGCGCGCCAAACTCGTATTTGCGTGCTGCATGAATATTAATTTTGATATTTACCTTATCGATGAAGCGACATCTGTAGGCGATCCGCTTTTTAGAAAAAAAGCGCGTTTATCGCTAAAAGAAAAAAGTGAACAAGCGGGCGTTATTATGGTTAGCCATGAACTTGACCAAATCCGCGAGTTCTGTACGTCTGCCGTTATCATAGATGAAGGCAAACTTACTTATTATCACGATCTCGAAGAAGGCATCGACGTTTATACGCGGGATGCAGACAATAAGAAATCACTAAAATAGGTTCAAATCACAGTGGAAAAATCTCTTACACAGCTCAATGCCCTTCTCAGCAAGCACAAAATGCTGTTGCTTGTTCTTCCATGGGTACTTTACGCCGTATACCTTGTTCTATGGGCTGCGCCACAGTACGAAAGTAAAAGCCAACTTATTGTTAAATCAAGTGACGGCGGCAGCAGCTTCGACCCTTCATCCCTGCTTATGGCAGCCGGTGTTTCAGGCGCGTCAGGTGGTACAGAAAGTCAGCTTGTGGAAGCTTACATTCAATCTGCCGACATGATTAAGTATCTCGATAAAACCATAGGGCTTCGTGAGCACTACATGTCAGACAAAGCCGATTTGTTTAGTGGCCTGTCATCGTCACACAAGCAAGAGGACTTTTATCAGTTTTATCTGAACCATATTGACGTTAGCGTGGATTCGGCGTCTTCTGTCATTAGTTTGCGAACCCGCGCTTTCGACGCTGAATATGCGCAAATAATAAACCAAGCTATTGTTGATAAAGCGGAAGAGTTTATTAATAACATCAATAACAACTTAGCGAAGTCAAAGCTTACTTTTGCGAAAGGTGAACATGAGATTGTTGAACAAAAGCTTCAACAAGCAAAAACTGAAATTTTAGCCTTTCAATCCAAATACAACGTGCTCGACCCTACTGCCGAAGGTGCAGCGTTTCAGCAAATCGCTTTTTCATTGGAAGCGACCCTTGCCCAGAAAAAAGCTGAACTAAGCACAATGTCGACCATGATGTCTAACGTCGCACCAGAAGTGATCAACATTAAGCGTGAAATAGCTGCACTACAAAAAGAAGTAGAAAAGCAAAAAGAGCGTATCAGTACCGCTGAAGGAGAAAGTGAAGCCCTGTCAGTCAGTGAATTAATGGCGCAATACAGTAACCTTCAGGTTCAGCTTCAATTGGCCATTCAAGCGTACTCTTCATCGCTGATTACTTTAGAAAATGCGCGAGTAGAGGCATATCAAAAACTACAACATTTGGTAACAGTAGAATCGCCTACCCTTCCAGATGATAATTCTTACCCCACGGTTATCTATAACCTTGTTCTTTTTGGTGTTTCATTGTTGCTTATCTATGGGATAGTGCGAATTATAGTAGCTACTATCCGCGAGCTTTAGTGCTTCCATCTCTTTAGCAAATCATTATTCAATCGGCTAAGTCGTACAAGACTTAGCCGATTGACACAGCTTTAATGAAGTTTGTCGCCCAAATCTTGTGTCTTTAAGCAAGCTCTAGTATAAGAAGCTATCCGCCTTACGGACTACTATCAAAGAGCCTATCCTATAAGTGCTCTACAATAACAACCATAAGCAATATGGAATTAAAATATAATTATGAAACCATCTAACGATACTAGCTTTTTCGGCCATCCAGGGGGCCTAAGAACGCTATTCTTTACAGAAATGTGGGAGCGCATGAGTTATTACGGAATGCGCGCGCTACTCGTTCTTTTCATGACCGCGAGCTTACAGACACAAGGCTTAGGTTTTACTGTTGCAACCGCTGGCGCTATCTACGGCCTATACACAGGTGCGGTATATTTCCTAGGTTTACCGGGCGGCTGGTTAGCGGACCGCTTAATTGGTGGTAAGAACGCCGTATGGTATGGCGGTATTATCATCTTCGCAGGCCACGTGGTACTCGCCATAGACTTGCAAAACCTTTTCTTCGTTGGCCTTATCCTTGTTGCTTCAGGTACTGGCTTACTTAAACCTAACATTTCAGCAATGGTTGGCCAGCAATATGGTGACGACGACGGCCGTCGTGACAGTGGTTATGCGCTATATTACATGGGCATTAACATCGGTTCACTCATCGCCTACCTAGTTACTGGTTATTTACAGGAAAACTGGGGCTGGCACTATGCATTTGGTGCAGCTGCCATCGGTATGGCAATCGGCCTAATTCAATATTACTTCAGCAACCGTTCGTTATCGGCTGATTCTGTTGCTCCTGCAAATCCATATCAAGGTGCGGCTAAACAGCGCGCATGGATGGGCGTATGGGCAGTGATTGCACTTGCTGTTGTGGTAATTGTGCTTGCGCACATGGGCACTATCGTTATTGAGCCTGTAGCTCTTGCTCAACAAGTTGCCGTTGTATTTACCATTATTTTCTTCGCTTACTTTGGTTTTATTTATTTCAAAGGTCAGCTAAGCGACAACGAGAAGAAGCGTATGTGGGCGTTGTTCTTAGTGTGTGTTGCTTCAGCGTGTTTCTGGTCTGGTTTCGAACAAGCTGGCTCTTCACTCAACTTATTCGCTCAGAACTACACCGACCGCGTACTTGAAAGCGGCTCGCTACTTACCTCTTGGTTTGGGATGGACGCTATCCCAACAGTATGGTTCCAGCTTTCAAACTCGCTATTTATAATCATCCTGTCGCCTTTCTTCGCTGCCCTTTGGATTAACCTTGCTAAAAGAATGATTGACCCGTCGTACACGATTAAGTGTGCCGTAGGTATCGTTATTATGGCGTCGGGCTTCTTGGTAATGTTTATGGCGTCTCAATATGCTGCACAAGGCCTTAAAGTTGCGCCTATGTGGCTTGTTACCACTTACTTCTTACACACTGTTGGTGAGCTGTGCCTGAGCCCTGTTGCACTAAGTGCAGTAAGTAAGCTATCGCCTAAGCGTTTCGCAGGGCAAATGATGGGGGTATTCGTACTGACTTACTCTATTGGTAACATCATTGCTGGCTTACTTTCAGGTAACTTCGACCCTGAGAACGTAGAGCAAATGCCAGACCTGTATCTTCAAATTGCCCTATTTAGCATTGCCATTGCTATCATGATTGGTTTAATGAGCTTTAAATCTCGCTTCTGGGAAAAAGCAGGCATTGAACAAAAAGCGTAATTTATTGTTAGCATGTTTTAAGTGCTGACCAATTACCCTACAATAACCGCCGCAACGTAACGTTCCGGCGGTTTTTTATTAAGGGCTTTTCATAAACCTATGAAGTTTTATTTTTCTACAAGAGACATTCCTGCCTTACAAGGTCTTCCATTGACAGAGCGCGTTAAATTGCTCGACCAGGCTGCAAAGCGCCTTTCTGTACCAGAGAAAACCTTACTTAATGTTCTAAAATTACTCGTCATTGTCCCCGTATTCGCACTTATTCTTCAAACCGCGTCAAATTGGACCTCGTTACTGTGGGCTTTTGTGGTATTTTTAGTTTATCCATTGGTTGTAAAACCTATTCAATATTCCATCTGCGCTAAATATATTGCGCAACCGTCTAGCAAGGAGAATGCATGAAGACCATCTTAGTCACTGGTGGTGCAGGCTATATAGGTAGCCACACTGTTCTACAGTTACTTGAACAAAACTACGGAGTTGTAGTACTCGATAACCTTGCTAACGCAAGTGCTGAATCACTTCGTCGCGTAGAAGCCTTAACTGGCAAGACGGTTACGTTTGTTCAAGGTGACATTCGCGATACCGCCGTGTTAGATGACATATTCAGCGAGCATAACATTTATGCCGTTATTCACTTTGCGGGCTTAAAAGCCGTTGGCGAGTCTGTGCAAAAGCCGCTTTCTTACTATGAAAATAATGTTTATGGCACACTAACGTTATGTAAAGCCATGCAAAAGCACAATGTAAAGAATATTGTGTTTAGCTCATCTGCAACGGTTTACGGCGATCCAGCATCGCTACCGCTACGTGAAGATATGGCCACTGGCCATCCGACAAACCCTTATGGTATGTCGAAGCTTATGGTTGAACATATGCTTAGCGATCTTTACGTATCGGACAACGAGTGGAACATTGTATTGCTTCGCTACTTCAATCCCGTTGGCGCACACGAATCTGGCCAAATCGGTGAAGATCCGAACGGTATTCCGAACAACTTAATGCCTTATATCTCTCAGGTTGCTACCGGTAAGCTAGAGCAGCTAAGCGTGTTCGGTGACGACTACGATACCGTTGATGGCACCGGCGTTCGCGACTATATCCATGTTGTTGACCTTGCCAATGGTCACTTGAAAGCACTTGATCGTTTAAACCTTAACATGGGCTTAGACAAATACAACCTGGGTACTGGCCAGGGCTATTCAGTCATCGAAATGATCAAGGCTTTCGAAAAAGGCTCGGGTAAAACCGTATCCTATAAGATTGCACCGCGTAGAAGCGGCGATGTGGCAGCCTGTTATGCCGACCCAACAAAAGCTGCTACAGAGCTTAACTGGCATGCAGAAAAAGGCTTGGAAGACATGTGTGCCGACACATGGAACTGGCAGTCACAAAACCCGATGGGCTATCCAAAGGACTAGCTTTGCATTTGAACGCTGCCGATAGGCCTGTTCAAATTCCCAGAACTAAAAAGCCATGCTGTTGAGCATGGCTTTTTTTATGCGGGCATTTACAGCTAGAGAAACGTTAAAGTTGAGGTTAAATAACTAAACCCTGCCCCCGAACTTTATCCAACATCGTTTTATTTATTACTTTTTCTCTATTTGCCGTCTTTCGACTTCGAATCTTTTCCTTTTAGGTTAGCTTTTTCACTGTCATCAGCTGATGCATCTTCTGAATCTGTAGACTCATCGACACCTTCTTCCGACGTTTCTTCATAGCTATCAAAGTCATTGCCTTCCAGCATTGCTTCAAAATCAGCAAAGTCATCTAGCTGCTCATCATCAATTGCTTTATCGCCGCTTTTACCGTCGGTAACGCGAAACTCCAAGTTTTCAAAGTAAGCATTTTTCACAAAAGCATAGTCATCAACAGACTGCTCAAGCTGCGCCTCTTGATCAAGTAATTGCGCTCGTGTTTCAAGTACCGAAATACCGATACGCGCTAAGTTTACAGACCCTTCGAGTAACGACATTGGAAACGCAAAACCGTCAACATAATCACCGGTGAAGCTTCGCGGATCGCTTGGGCCTAAAAAGGGCAGCATTAAGAAAGGCCCAGTATCTAATCCCCACACAGCCAGAGTTTCAGCAAACTGCTCGCGTTTACGCTCAATGCCAATTTTTGACGCAACGTCAAACGTGCCAACTAACCCTACCGTGGTGTTAATTAAAAAACGGGCCAAGCTATCTAAGCCATCATCAACCTTGCCTTGAAACATATTATTCAAAAAGTTCGCAGGCTCTTGTAGGTTGTCCGTGATGTTCACCAAACCAGTTCGCGCAGGCTGAGGCATCACAGTCACGTAGGTAACTGTTATTGGGCGTAAGATATAAGCATCCAACACATCCCAGTTAAAGTCCCAGATTTCACGATTAACCGGCTCGAACGGGTCACGGGGGTCTGAAGTATCCACTACGGGCGCGTTCGACCCATTGTCTTGAGAATACGCTTGAGCTTGATCTTGCGTATGGTTACTCGCACAGCCACCTAAAAGACTTGCGGCAATAATCAACCCGGTTACGAGTGATTTAGACAGTTCCATACTTATAATTCCTTATCAATAATAACGCTTAGTGAAGATATTTCGTTGGCCGTAACGCTTGCGCTCACACTGCCTTGCCATTCGCCTTTTGAAACTGCCACATTACCATCTTTGGATAGTCTTGCGGTAACCACCACATCAGACAGTGTTGCTAGCGTGAATTGTGGCATCATTGCGTTCTCTGTGGTTAGAGTAACGGAAACAGGGAAGTCTTCTATGGGCAGTTTAACTACAGCAGCGGGCATTTTGTTGTCAGAGTTTGCGTCTTGAGCGAAAACTATCAGAAAACCCTCTTTAGGCGCTTTTGTGTAAGCGTCGTCAGATAAATTCACCGTAATACTAAAGCCAGTTTGTGCTTCGCTGCTATCGCTTTGAGCTTCGCTACTGGCATTTTGCGCTGTTGATGTATCAGTAATTTCAGCAGCTGTATTTTGTAGCGCTGCCATTTCACTGGTATTCCCTTGTAACTCTTTTATACGCGCAACTAAACGCTGCGCCATGTCGCTATCTGCTGGTAATTTACCTTCAACTTGCTTATAAAAACGCTGAGTATTTTCAAGATCTCCAAGCTGAGCAGAGACCACCGCCATCATCAGCGCAAGATTATCATTCGCTGGATTGTCGTTAAGCAAGCCCAATAAGATAGATTGTGCTCGTTCTAAGTTGTTTACATCCCCTGTGGTCATTAAGGCTTGAGCGAGCGTAATGCGATTAGCAGAGTTAGACGGCGCCAAACTTACCGCTTTATCAATAGCTTCAATGGCCTGCACTTCTTGACCAATACTCAGCATCAATCTGCCAAAATACATCCACCCGGTGTCGTCTTCGGGCTCTTCTCTCAAACGCTGGCGTATAGCAAGAGCAAGGCTAGCAATGTCTTGTTGGGTCAGATTATTCGCATTACCGCTGGCAAGCTGTTGACTCAATTCGGGCAACGCTTCAATGGCTTGGCTTGCCTGGGTAACACGACCCATTTGGTTTACCTGCGCATATACAATTACTCCGCAGGCTATCGCAAGCACGGCGCCAATCGCGAGCGGAAGTTTTGCATTACCCGTTCTATGAGATTGAAATGCGCTTTCATCTACCAGCGCTAGTTTTAGTTCGTCAACGGCTTGTCGTTTGTCATGCTCACTAATGAGCCCTTCTTGCACTTCACGATCAAGTTCGGCAAGGCGCTGCTTAACAATTTGCGTATTGCTTAAACTGTCTTGTTTTGCGTGATTTTTATTACGCAGCCATGGGAAAGCGACAATTAGTAGAACAAGCGTAATTAAGCCTGAAACAATAATATAAAACTCAGACCAACTCATTCTTTCTCTCGCTCCAACATTTCATCTGCTTTAGCTAACTTAGCAGCCATATCTTCTGGTGGTGTTACCGATTTGCGGCGAACCACCACAATTAAGGCAATGAAAATAAACAAGACTGGACCGGCCCAAAGCCACAAGGTCGCAGCCGTAACCGGCGGTTGATAATGCACAAAATCGCCATAGCGCGACTTCATAAAATCAATCACCTCCTGCTCTGTTTTGCCTTGTTTTAACAACGCGTAAACTTTTCGGCGCATGTCATGGGCAATCATGGCGTCGCTATCAGCAATATTCTGGTTTTGACACATAGGGCAACGTAATTCGGCGGTAAGCTTTAAAAAGCTCTCACGCTGAGCAGGCGTATCGAAAGAGAACTTATCTTCTGCCGCAATTACCGAATAAGCGCTGAGCACAAACAGCAGTGCTAAAACGTTTAGGGCAATAGCTTTCAAACTCGCGAGACTGTGGGAGGAAGTTTTCGATAACATCATTATTCCCCTCCCTTTGCACTTGTGGTGCTCTGGTTATTTTTTTCATTAAGCGTGTTCGACAATGTAGGCTCTGAGGCCATCACTGCATCCACATCTACCTTTTTGTCATTGCCTGTTTTGCCAGACGCTTCTGCCACCAGCTTGTTGTATAGCGGGCCAACTTTGGTGTTCCAAACACGCTCGTTAATATCGCCTATGTGGTGCATGCGAATAATGCCTTCAGCGTCGATAACAAAGTGTTCTGGCGCTCCTGTGACTCCAAGGTCGAGCGACGTATCGCGATAGACATCAAAAATATTATACGCGTAAGGGTTACCGTAACGGCTGAGCATGTCGGTAACTTCTTGCTGAACACGGCTCAGTGTTTTTGTGCCAAAGTCTGGGTCTAAGTCCTGATCAAAATACAAACCCACAAAGTGAACGTTTTGTTCGTTCTTTAGCTGAGTTAGGTACGGCATCTCAACAGCGCAGGTCACGCACCATACACCCCATACATTTAATATGGTTACCTTGCCCTTTAAATCTTCAGGTGTGTAGGTCACCTCTGGCTTCATCAGGTCTGGCAGAGAAAATGCAGGTAACGTCTTATCCTGAACCTGAGAATCTAACTCTCTGGGGTCAGAAAAAAGCCCTTTAAACAGAAAAATGACCAGCAAAGAAAACAACACTAACGGAATAGCAACGAGTGGTGCTTTTTTCATTATGCGCCTCCTTTCACTGACGCATTTGATGGAGTGGATACTTGACCATGAGATTGCTCAGCGTCGTTTTTACCTTTACCACCAAATACACGTTTTATCTTCTTAACCTTAGCCATGCGGTAACGTTTGTCGCTAATAGAAAAGATACCGCCTATAGCCATAACCACTGCACCCGCCCATAGCCAGATAACAAATGGTTTAATGTAAATACGGATGGCCCATGCGCCATTGTCCAAAGGCTCACCCATAGCGATAAACAAATCCCTTGCGAGATTTGAGTGAATAGCGGCTTCAGTCATCGGCATACGCTGTACTATATACAAACGCTTTTCTGGCTCTAGATGCGCGATTAATTCACCGTCTTGATAAACGTCGAATACGCCTTTGTCCGCCTCAAAGTTCGGACCTTGAACTTTGACGACATCTCTAAAGCTAAAGTCATAACCGCCAAGAGAAACGGTATCGCCGATGTCCATGCGAACATCGCGCTCCATTTCGTAGTTTGAAACAAGGGTAATACCGATAATGCAGATAGCAAAACCCACATGGCCCAGCACCATTCCCCAGTGACTTGGCGTAAGCTTGCGAAGTTTAGATAGTACCGATGCATTGTCACTGTTACTTGATGGCATTGCCGATAGACGCTGCATCACCTCTTGCACCGTAGTGACTAGGATCCAAAACACTAACACCATACCTAAAACGCCCATATAGGTTGGTTCATCATAGGCAAAGTTCACTAACACACCTGCACTTAGCGCAATACCGCCAGCAATTAATAGCTGTTTTTGTAATTCACTGGCTTTTTGCTGTTTCCAGCGCGTAAGCGGGCCAAGACCTAGCATTAGTACGAATGGCACAATCAATAACGTGAACATTTGATTGAAGAACGGAGCGCCTACCGAAATACTGCCTAGACCTAACTCTTTATGTACAAGAGGCAGTAGTGTACCCAACAATACAACCAGTGTTGCTGCGCACAAGAAGACGTTATTACCCATTAACAACACTTCACGGGAAAATGCTTGATAGCGGCCTGGGCTTTTAAGTGAAGCTGCTCGCATAGCGTAAAGCAGTAAGCCAAAGCCACTAAGTACAATCAATATTCCCAGTATAAATAAGCCTCGGGTAGGATCGCTTGCAAACGAGTGTACCGAAACAATCACTCCAGAACGTACTAAGAAGGTGCCAAGTAAACTCAAACTAAAGGCGGCAATAGCAAGCAGTACGGTCCACGACTTAAACGCCTTTCGCTTTTCGGTTACGGCTAGCGAGTGCATTAGCGCAGTACCGACCAACCAAGGCATGAAAGAGGCGTTCTCTACTGGGTCCCAGAACCACCAGCCACCCCAGCCAAGTTCGTAATACGCCCACCAGCTACCTAGCGCAATGCCCACGGTGAGAAACGCCCAGGCAGAAATAACCCAGGGCCTTGACCAGCGTGCCCAGGTTGAGTCTAGCTGACCTGAAATCAGTGCTGAAATTGCAAAAGCAAACGCGACAGAAAAGCCAACATAGCCCATATAAAGCATAGGCGGGTGAATGATCATGCCAAAATCTTGCAGCAGCGGATTAAGATCTCGTCCATCTACCGGGAAAAATGGCAGCATGCTGTTAAACGGGTTTGAGGTAAGCAGCATGAATAAGTAAAAACCGATGCCCACCATTCCCAACACCGACAGCACCCTTGCAACCATAGCAAGAGGAATACCCTTGCTGAATATCGCCACTGCTACTGTCCATATGGAAAGCATCAACACCCACAGAAGAAATGAGCCTTCGTGGCCGCCCCACACGGCGGTAATTTTATAATAAATAGGAAGTCGACTATTTGAATGCTGGGCAACATACGCCACACTGAAATCGTCAGTCACAAAGGCGTAGGTTAAGCATACATAGGCGATAAGCGTGAAGGTAAATAAGCCGATTGCCAGTGGTTTGGCGGTTGCCATTAACGCTTCGTGC
The DNA here is from genome assembly GCF_055755235.1 of Alteromonas sp. R7. NCBI lineage: Bacteria > Pseudomonadati > Pseudomonadota > Gammaproteobacteria > Alteromonadales > Alteromonadaceae > Alteromonas > Alteromonas sp. R7. Next base: position 187,496 of record NZ_JBVTQX010000002.1, read on the forward strand.
TGACGGTGAGCCCCCCATAGCGGATAAACGGCCAATAATATAGAGAGCACTAGCGCAAGCGTCAGCGCAATATTTCCAATTTCAGGTACCATAGATTATTTGCTCCCGGCGCCGTTTGACGACTCATACGTTGGCATATTTTCAGGTTTTACATGCTTAATGCCTTTCATTTTTTCAGCAAGTTCTGGCGGCATGTACTCTTCGTCATGCTTAGCTAGCACTTCCTGCGCTTTTATGTTGCTCGCGCCAGTGAGTACACCCGTTGCTACAATGCCCTGGCCTTCACGGAATAAATCAGGAAGGATGCCGGTGTAAGTCACAGTGACTGTTGGGCCAGTATCGATAAGGTCAAAGCTCACCGCTAAGCTTTCTTGATCCCTTTTTACACTGCCAGGTACCACCATACCGCCTATACGAAGACGCTGGCCAACCTGCGGTTTCTGGCCGTTTTTACCTTCAATAATTTCACTTGGCGTATAAAAAAGGTCAATACTGTCGTTTAGGGCGTAAAGCATCAATCCAATTGCACTTACTATTAAAAAACCGATAATTCCCACTACGGCTAGTCGCTGCTTTCGTCTCGGGTTCATGCAACTCTCACTTCGAAAAAACTAATAAACGATAAAAACGCAAATGAATACTAAGTTCACTTTTCGCATTAATACTACATGCTGTCTTGCTGTTGCTGTCGCGCTTGTTTAATCCGCGCTTTGCGCTCTTGTTCCACCACAACCTGTCTTAAAAGGTTACGGTGTTTAATAAAACTTTGGATGGCGATGATAGCCATGGCCGCAAATGTCACACCAAACGACAGCCATACATAAAATGCATAGCCCCCCATGTTGATAAAGTCGGCCAACGATTCAAACTGCATATTAGTTGCCCCCTTTCACGCTGTGGTTAACTTGCTGTTTAGAAGCTAACTGACTGATAGCCAAGGCTTGCACCCAAGGTCTGTGCAACTCTCTAAGCACAATCTCATTACGTAAACGCACTGTAGTTACCGCGCCAATAAAAAACGCGAAACCCAGCAAATTAATTAACAGTGGCCACAGCATTTCAGGAGCAATCGAAGGATTATCGAACTTACTAATGGTCGCCCCTTGATGCAACGTGTTCCACCACTCTACCGAGTAGTGAATAATGGGGATATTTACTACACCCACCAGCGCCATCACGCCTGCGGCTTTACCTGCCTGCTGTTTGTCTTCAAAAGCACCGTAAAGCGCAATCACGCCTACGTACAAGAAAAGCAGAATAAGCTCTGAAGTTAGGCGTGCATCCCACACCCACCAAGCGCCCCACATTGGCTTGCCCCAGGCGGCGCCCGTGAATAGAGCGATAAACGTCATTACTGCGCCGATAGGCGCCATAGCAATCATGCTCATATAGGCAGTGCGCCACTGCCACACCATACCCACCAAGGCTGCAATTGCCATGGCGACATAAGTACCCATAGACAAGATTGCACTAGGTACATGGATATAGATAATTCTAAACGAATCACCTTGCTGATAATCTTGAGGCGCAAATGCCAGCCCCCATACAGTGCCAATGCTCAGACACACTAAAGCACCAACCCAAAACCAAGGCTGTAAAGTTAGGCAGAGCTGATACGCGCGCTCTGTCTTCGCGTAGGGGTGTAACCACTTCCACATTAGTTTTGACTCACTTTTAAAGAATACGCGATGGCAAACGGTGCCAATGCCGCAGCCAATAAAAGCATGGCGGCAATAATAGCAAGTTGCGCATGATAAGGTAATTGCAGTGCGGCAGAATCCACAGCCGACGTGGCAAATATCAGTAACGGAATAAAGACAGGGATAAGTAGCAATGCCAACAGCACCCCACCTTTTTGCAATCCAACGGTAAGTCCTACCGCAATGGCGCCAATTAAAGAAAGTAATGGCGTTCCCAGCAACAATGTTAAAACGAGGGCGATATACATATCGACCGTTAGATTCAAAAACATCGCTAGCAGTGGAGAAAGCAATAATAAAGGCACAAAACTGACCAGCCAATGGGCAGCTACCTTCACCGCGCTCACCGCCGGCAATGCCAGACCAGAGAGCATATACTGTTCTAGCGAACCGTCTTGGAAGTCATCGCGAAACAGTCTTTCCATTGCCATAAGTGATGACAAAATTGCCGCAATCCAAATTACCCCCGGTCCAATGCGCTGAAGGGTATCAGGAGAAGGGCTTACACCTAAAGGGAATAAGGTTACCACCATGAGTAAAAACATCAGTGGTTGCACCAATTCCGCTTTTTGATTGAACGCAATGTGCATGTCGCGTTTAAAAATACCTTGGTAAAGTGACATTAAAAGCGGTACTCCAGGTCAAATACGCGGTGTTCCCCAGCATTTTCTGACAGTGTTTGATGCGAAGTGGTAATAATAAGACCACCGCGTCTAACGTGCTCTTTCATACTTGTTTCAAGTAAGTGAACCCCTTTTACATCAAGCGCTGTAAACGGTTCGTCTAATATCCACACCTTTGCTGGCTTAAGCCATAGTCTTGATAGCGCCACACGACGCTGTTGACCTGCCGACAAATACCTAACAGGCACATCTTCAAGCCCAACTAACCCTACTTTTGCCAAGACGTCATACAGCGTATTTTCTTGTACCGATATACTGTGTTGGGCTAACCAAAATGATAAGTTATCCAAGGCTGAAAGGCTGCCGTTAGTACCGCTCTTATGTCCTAAATAGAAAAGATCGCGATAATAGCCGGTCTTGTCTTCGGAAATGTTTACACCGTTATATAAAACGGCGCCCGACTCAGGTGCACTCAACCCAGTTAATATGCGAAGTAAGCTGGTTTTTCCTGCACCGTTAGGGCCGCGCAAGTACAGCAACTCACCAGTATTAACAACCAGTGAAAGCCCCTCAAAAAGGGTTCTATCTCGTTTGCTGCACGTTAATCCGCACGCCTCTAACACTACTTGGCTACTCCAACCTAAAAAAGAGGTTTTAAAAAATGGCGCTAGTCTACCACATGAACGCTTTTTCGCAGTCGCGAATTCCAATTAAATATGATTTACTTCAAAGACAAAGGCATTTTTCCACAGAGCCAGTAGAACAAGGGTGAGTTGTCTTTCTGCGCAAAAATAAATTGTTCATCTGCCTTAAGAACGAATGGTTTCGCTGTACGTTATCGATGAGCACTTATTAATGATGAAACAGCCTCAAAGCACTTTGCTATAGTCAAATTTGCTATACTCAAATAAGTAAGGAAAAGCGCGACTGTGCCGATATCTTAATTATGACAACACCATTATCATCACTATTGGCAGCGACTCTGAATCAGTCAAAGGGCACGACTTCCCCTACATCTTTACCGTCACAGGTAAATGTTGATGCCGCTACTCAAGGGGCGAGTCGAAGTACTTCTCCCGCTATTGCCAACGCTGCGCTGTCGCAGGCAGCCACCTTAGATAATGCCGCGAAAGTAATAGTTGAACGCTTACCTGAACGAGTGCTATCGATAACGGTGACACCAAATAATGTATCGTCAGCAGCTCAAGTACTCAACGTTGCCTTACCCGCAGAAGTCAGCGCTAAGCTTTCTAACCAAGCAATTAATAATGCGCAGCTTGCACTTTTGCCTACCTCCCCTGATCATATCTCAGGCCCAGAAGCGAAAAGTGCTCAAAATACTTCTCAAAGTCAGGTAGACACTCAGTCTGCAGTGCTGCTTTCTACACGCTTGTCTCAACAAGGCGTGTCATTGTCTGCGCCCGATAAAGCTGGATTACTGAAAGCTGTGGCACAAGCTCTGGCTGCAAATAACGCCGCCGTTACGCTTAAGGGTCAGCTTTCTATTTCTACAAAGAGCGAAAACTTTGGGCAACTCATTCTCACCACGGCTAAAAACGAGGGTGTTCCCCTTACAGACATAAACACTGAAAAGCTGGATAGCACGGCGAAAGCAGCGCTTCAAAAGCTGGTCGGCCAGCAGGTTGTTATAGGACTAAGCCGAGCTAGCAACGGTGGAATCGCGCTGCAAATCTCTCAAGGTTTTTCCAATGGAAGCGCTGCCCCAAGAGCCAACCACAATAATTTCGCCGCTATAACCCATAAAAATGTAAGTACCAACTTACAGCAACAGCTAATTTCCAGCGCTCTTAAGCAAGGCGGCGTTGCTGTTGAGCATAACTTGAGTAACCCGCCACAACTTAACGCGCTGTTACAAAGTTCAGGTGCAGACACCAGCGCGTTAAAAGTGCTCTCAGTGTTAACCTTAACGGGTAGCAAACTCTCAATTCGCACTGCGCAACAAAGCGCGTTATTACAAATAAGTTTGCCGCAGAGCAAGGCCCCTTCCCTTTCGGCTCCAACTTTGAATCTGGAGCAGGTAAATAAACTTGACCTTACACAATTACCAAAAGTGACGGCGAAAGGGCTCGATGCCGTCACGGGAAATAGCTCGCTCGAAGCCTCTTCATCCATTACAAACCTAAAAGCAGCGGCTCCCACATCGCTTAAAGGAACGGATGTACACAACGCAATTAGTACACTTTCTCGGGTATTATTGAGCCAAACAGGCAGTACCAGCCAAGCATTAAGCCAACTCGTTGCTATTGTTGAGAATGGAAAGTCACCGCCAGGCAGCGGCGCTCCTCAAGCACATGAAGCTCAGCATTTTGATAAAATTTTGCAGCAACTTAAAGGCCTTGATGCGCTCAACGCGAAGGCTTCTCAAGCCAAGGTATCCAATGGGGAATTTATCGGCCCTCCAAAGCCACCCAAGGAACAACTGCTAGCATCGGCAAAAGCTATATTAACTGAAGGGAAAGATGCCGCTTCAGCAGAGAATAATGGCCTGCAAGGAAAAGACAGTGGGCGTAAACCCTCGCTTGTATCACTTGCCTCTCTCGCACAAGCGTTAAGCTCACAGGCCAAAGGCTTATCAAATAGTTTACTGAGCAATATCGCTGCACAACTGGCGGCTACACAAGGTAAAGGGGCAGAAATAGCGCCAGTGGTTTCAGATAGTCACGCCACTATAGCGGGTTCAAAATCAAATGAGAGCGTAGCTGGCGAGAATGAAAGTGCTATCGAGGTGGTAAAAAGCGGAACAAAGAAACTAGCGCTAGATATGAATGAACAAGGATTGTCGCAACGCTTGCAGCAGCTTATATCTACACAGGCGCTCGTTACCACACCAATAAACTTAACCTCGCCCGTAAACGCTTCCAGCTTTGTTCAAGGATTGGTTGCTTTGATTCAATTAGCACTATCGGGGCGTGCCATGCAGCGTCAGCCTGGCTTAAAAACGCAAATAGATGCGCCTGACTCTATCGTTTCAAAAACGTTAGCGAATATGGGGGTAACGGCTCAACCAAGTCGCGTTAGCCAAGACATGAACCAGCTAGACGGCCGACAACAGCTGCTTTCTCAACTTAAAACGCTGCTAAGTAGCCACCAGCAAAACAAAATTGCTAATGTAGATAGCCGTATTCAAGGGCAAGATAGTTTCTATTACATATTGCCATCACTTTCACAACATCAAAGTCCACCAGAACTCTTGATAAAACGAGAGCAGGGTGGCCAGAACAATAAGCACGCACAAGCAGGCCAGCGTTCTCTTTGGAATATCACGATGAAACTGGATATTGGTGACAGCGGACAAGTGTTGGCAAAATCTAAAATTGATAAAAGCACCATTACTTTAGATTTGTATGCCTCAAGTGATGAGGTACTTAAACGTATCGGAGACACCCTACCCTATTTACATAAACGTCTTACGTCGCTCGGTCTGGTTGTTGAAAACACCAGCTACCAGCGAGGCCACATACCGGACACATTAAATTCGCGCCCTCATCAAATCTTTGAAACTAGGGTTTAGGTAAAGCGTTATGACTGATTCGCAAAAGACAAAACTCGCCATCGGCCTAAAATATGACGGCGGCGATAAGAAAAACGCACCTAAAGTGGTAGCAAAAGGCTACGGAGATTTGGCGGAAGCCATTATAGCCATGGCTGAAGAAACCGGGATATTAATTCATGAAGACCCTTACTTAAGCGTAGTCCTTGCTACCCTTGATGTGGGGCAAGATATCCCTGAATCGCTGTATTATGTAATTGCCGAGTTGCTTGCCTATTCTTATGTACTTCAAGGAAAAATCCCTCCTGGTTGGGAGGGAATTATCAAGCGTATCGACTTTGAAGTGTAGTAAACACAAAACTAAAGCGTATTGAACCTGCACTTCGAGTATCAATTTTGTCCACCACATAAAAAAGCCTTGCTTCAATAAAGAATAAGCCCGCGTTTAGCGGGCCTATTACAAGAGTGCTAGGTAAGTAGTTTTGTTATCTAAACAGAACCTTTTCTTTATTAAACCAGTGGATACAGAAGAAAATCAATCCGGTTGCAATCACAGCGGTAGACGTAAATATGCCAAAGAGCGCAAAGTAGTCCATGGTACCTTTGAACAGCTCTTTCATCGCCAAAGCAACGTTAGTCAGCGGTACCCAAACCCAGCCGCCTTTAAGCTCTACACCCGGCATCATGGCTATAATTACAGGGAAAATAACCACCATAATTAACGACCCCATGTAGCTTTGCGCCTCTTTAAACGAGCGAGCATAAATTGAAAGTGATAGTAGGATAGCGGCGAACACTGCTACTACCGGCACTAGCATTAGAAAGATCAGCAAGAAGTCCACAAGACCAATCATCGACATGATCTTAACTACAAACTCAACGGCCATGCCTTGCGATAACACCAGCCCCCATATAGCCATGGAAGAAACGGTAATAAGCGCAGTAATTATCCCCGCAATAGCGATAGTAAAGAATTTACCCAATACCAGCTTATGACGGTCCATCGGCGATATAAGTAGTGTTTCTAATGTACCCCGCTCTTTCTCACCGGCACCTAAGTCAGCCGCTGGGGCCATAGCGCCTTGAAGGCACAAGATGAAGATGAAATATGGCAACATACCGCCTAAGCGTTCACCCCAAACTTCGCGATCGTCGGCGACATTTTGCTTTTCTATCTTGATTGGCTTTAGCAAGGCCTCTTGCTGAGTTTCATCTAGATTAAGCTGCGCAAAAGCGGTTTGTTGGAATGCATCGGTATATTCATCAATGATGTCGGATACGCGCCCCATCACCTTATTTAGACCAGCATCGTTGAGATAAAGCTCAATTTTATGCTGACCTGTACGCAAAACATCGCTATTAAAGGTTTCGGGAATAACCAAAACAAAATCTAATGTTTCGTTTTTGATGAGTTTGGCGTAGTCAGTCTCATCGCCAATCGCAACCGATTCGAACTTATCTGATGCGTCATTAAAAGACTGCACAATTGCAGGCGCGTAAGCTTCACCAACTATCGCGTATTTCAGTACTTTGTTTTCCGCTTTATCCGCCGCTGAACTCATGAAAAAGAACGCGACACCAAAAATCGCTGGGAATAACAAAAGCGGTAAACCAATCATGAATATAATGGTTTTCTTATCCCGTAATAGCTCTTTGAATTCCTTTTTAAAGATTAACCACATTGCCCATCTCCTCAGAATCCATTGATAGTGTTTTTAGGAAGCTCTTATGCATTTGCCCGCCAGCCCCGTCATTACCAGACAAAGCGCTAAAGGCAGCTAGCGAGTCGTTAAATACCGTTTCACCTTGGTTAATCACGGTCACCTTGTCACAAAGGGTTTGCACCTCATCAAGATGGTGAGTAGAGAAAATTACTGGTATACCTTTATCTTTAAGGCGTTGAATGAATTCCATCACAGTACTGGTTGCCATAATATCAAGGCCGGTAGTGGGCTCATCCAGTACCACTAGTTCAGGCTCGTGTATAACAGCACGCGCAATAGAAACTTTTTGCTTCATCCCTGACGAGAAATTCTCGGCTCGTCTATCAAGGAAGGTTTGCATATCAAGTAAGTCAGCTAACTCTTCAATACGCGCGTTAATCACATTTTTTGGAATACCGTGCAACTCACCAAAGTAGCTAATATTCTCCCGACCACTCAAACGACCATAAAGGCCCGTCGAGCTAGATAAAAAGCCAATTTTCTTACGGGCAATATTAGGGTTGGAAAGCACATCCTCACCACCAATAATAACTTTCCCGCTATCAGGCTTTAGTGCTGTTGAAAGCATGCGAAGTGTGGTTGTTTTGCCTGCTCCATTTGGCCCTAATAGCCCAAGTACCTGTCCTTTTTCGCAAGTAAACGACACATCCCTTACCGATTGGAAATAGCGCCCTTTTAATCGCGGGTCCTTTTTTTCCTGTTCACTAAGCTTTTTCGGGTTCTCCACCTCAAAGCGCTTAGCAAGGCCTGATATTTCAATCATTTCCCTTCCCTCTTCTCACGTGTGAACAGTAGCACCGTTCATTATTGTTGTAGGCTTGCTTTGCTGTAGCCGCAAATTATGCCGTTCTATTTGTTTAAAATTGTTTTAGCGTACTAACCAGCTTTGGCAGTAATGGCCATTGCAACCTAGTAGTCTGTACTTACAAATATTTATTACAGCATTCCTTGTTTTTATTTGTTGTACAAGTTTCAGCCTTGCATTAAGTGTTAGTAAATATTTCTTAATATACCCTTTGATGAAGCCATAAAAAAACCCACCTAGCGGTGGGTTCTTAACTTAATATGCGGTTAAGCGCTAATTTTACTCAGGAAGCACATCGTCTTCTTGCTGAGGTGCCGCTTCCTCTACTTTCATTGTTTTAGAAAGCAAAAGTTCTTGGCGGATCTTGGTTTCAATCTCGTTTGCGATCTCAGGGTTCTCTTTCAAGAACTTCATTACGTTCGCTTTACCTTGACCAATACGGTCGCCCTTGTAGCTATACCAAGCACCCGCTTTATCAACTAGCTTTTGCTTAACACCAAGGTCGATAAGCTCAGCTTCTTTGCTGATACCTTCGCCGTAGCGGATCATAAATTCAGCTTGCTTAAACGGAGGAGCAACTTTGTTTTTCACTACCTTAACACGGGTTTCGTTACCCACTACCTCGTCGCCTTCTTTTACTGCACCAATACGGCGAATGTCTAGACGAACAGAAGAGTAGAACTTAAGCGCGTTACCACCGGTTGTAGTTTCTGGGTTACCAAACATAACACCAATCTTCATACGAATTTGGTTAATAAAGATACACAGTGTATTTGAACGCTTGATGTTTGCAGTTAGCTTACGCAACGCTTGCGACATTAGACGCGCCTGAAGCCCAACGTGAGAATCACCCATGTCACCTTCAATTTCAGCTTTAGGTGTAAGCGCCGCTACCGAGTCAACAATAACAACATCTACCGCACCTGAACGTACAAGCATGTCGCAAATTTCTAGCGCTTGCTCACCAGTATCAGGCTGAGATACCAATAGCTCGTCAATGTTTACGCCAAGCTTTTCAGCATATACCGGGTCTAGGGCGTGCTCCGCATCAACGAAGGCACAGGTTTTACCCTTGCGCTGCGCTTCAGCAATGACTTGAAGTGTTAGCGTGGTTTTACCTGATGATTCTGGTCCGTAGATTTCGACAACTCGTCCACATGGCAAACCGCCTATACCTAGAGCGATATCAATGGTAAGTGAGCCAGTAGAAATCGCTTCAATATCCATGGCTTGGTTATCGCCTAAGCGCATGATTGCGCCTTTACCAAATTGCTTTTCAATTTGGCCAACTGCGGCAGTTAAAGCTTTTGATTTGTTATCGTCCACGTATGTATCCTCTAGGATTTGCGGTTAAATTCTGTATTGGTGTTTTCCATATCTTGTATGAAATTACCAAATAATGATCACATTCTATACTGTACAAGCATACAGTTTCAACCAGTGTTTTTAATTTTCACTCAACATTTTAACTAAGTGAGTAATCGCAAAGCTAATAGCGTGTTGACGTACTTCGTCGCGATTGCCGCTAAACACCTGTTTAATTTGCGCTTCGTGTTCTCCACATAAAAAGCCGAACCATACCGTGCCCACTGGTTTTTCTTCGCTACCACCGCCAGGACCGGCAATGCCACTCACCGTTACAACAAGTTGCGCTCCGCTATTACGGCGCACGCCGTCTGCCATTTCAATTACCGTTTGCTTCGACACCGCGCCGTACTCTTTTAGCGTCTGCTCTGTTACGCCCAGTATGCTTTGCTTTGCGTCGTTTGAGTACGTCACCCAGGATTGGTTAAACCAATCAGAACTGCCAGCCACACTGGTAAAAGCAAAAGCGACTCCTCCGCCTGTACACGACTCAGCGCTTGATACAGTCCAACCTTTTTCCCTTAGTGCGTCGCCTAACACCTGAACTTGCGCAGATAATGCGCTATCAAGCGTTAAAGGGGTGGAGTTTGCTGTCGAATCAGTTGAAAATGTTTTGCTCATTTGGATATACCTAATTACACCTGTTGTGCTTTATCAGATCTTCGCTTGATCTTAGTGGGCGTGAGTTTATCATTTATTCCCCTCAACAGGCATTAAACCCAGCAACAAATTCGCAGAGGCATTTTTTGGAATCACATACTCCTATGATGCGCCAATACCTGACTATTAAGGCGCAGCATCCGAATATTTTACTGTTTTATCGCATGGGCGACTTTTATGAGTTGTTTTACGACGATGCCAAAAAAGCTGCTGAATTACTGGATATTTCATTAACAGCCAGAGGAAAATCTGGTGGTGAACCTATTCCTATGGCTGGTGTGCCTTATCATGCGGTAGAAAGTTATCTGTCACGCTTAGTGAAAATGGGCGAGTCAGTAGCCATTTGTGAACAGGTAGGCGACCCAGCCACCAGTAAAGGCCCTGTTGAACGCGCAGTACAACGCATTGTTACGCCCGGTACAGTCACCGACGAAGCGCTGTTAGAAGAACGTCGCGACAATATTCTGGCCGCCGTTTGTGGTCACAGTATGTACTATGGTCTGGCAACCCTAGATGTTACAAGCGGTCGTTTTGTTGTGTTTGAATGTGACAGCGATGAAAGCCTACTTGCTGAAATTCAGCGTATTAACCCAGCTGAACTACTCTATCCTGAAGGATTTGAAAGCTTATCTCTTATTGAAAACCGCAAAGGACTTAGACGCCGTCCTGAATGGGAATTCGACATTGATACCGCCACAGAGCAACTAAACGCACAGTTTGAAACCAAAACATTAGATGGCTTTGGAATAAAAGGCGTCACTAAAGGCTTAGGCGCAGCGGGCTGCGTTTTACAATATGTAAAGGATACCCAGCGTACTGCTCTGCCTCACATTCGCCGCATTCAGACCGAACAGCAAGACAGCCGCGTGCAGCTTGATGCCGCCACCCGCAGAAACCTAGAACTTACCCATAATTTGTCGGGCGGACAGGAAAATACGCTGTTCAGCGTGATGGATACCACCACTACAGCTATGGGTAGCCGCATGTTACAGCGGGTTATTCACTCGCCTTTAACTGATCAACATGAACTGCACAGCCGCTTGGATGCTGTTGAAACGTTTATTAATGACGACCCTGAAGATATTCGCGCAGCGCTCAAACACATTGGTGACATTGAGCGTATTATGGCGCGCTTAGCCCTTCGTTCAGCGAGACCACGGGACTTTGCTCGCCTAAAAAATGCGTTTAATGCGCTGCCTGACTTACAAGATGCGCTGGCGCGGTTCGACACAGGGCAAGTCAGAAGTATCAGCGAAACCATTGGCACTTACCCCGAGCTTCAAGCCCTGTTAAACGATGCCATTATTGATAACCCGCCAGTGGTAATACGGGATGGCGGCGTGATTGCCGAGGGCTACAACGCCGAACTTGATGAATTGCGCAAGCTATCACAAGGCGCTACCGACTACTTAGACGCTATGGAACAACGTGAGCGCGAGCGCACCGGCATTTCTACGCTAAAAGTGGGCTATAACAAAGTTCATGGCTTCTTTATTGAAATTAGCCGGGCCAACAGTGCATTAGCGCCTGCTGAATATATTCGAAGACAAACCCTTAAAAACACTGAACGTTATATAACGCCAGAACTTAAAGAGCACGAAGATAAAGTGCTAAGCAGTCAGGGTGCTGCACTTGCTCTTGAAAAGCAGCTTTACGAAGCCTTGTTTGACAACTTTGCGCCACACTTAAACAACTTAATTGAAACCGCCGCAGCGCTAGCCAAGCTCGATGTGCTGTGCTGTTTTGCCGAACGGGCAGTCTCCCTCGACTGGTATCGACCTCACTTGAGTCAAGAATGTGCGCTTACTTATGATGCCGGTCGCCACCCTGTGGTTGAGAATGTAATGAAAGATCCCTTCATTGCTAACCCGCTTCAGCTAGACTCCGAGCGCCGTATGCTGATTATTACCGGCCCGAACATGGGCGGTAAGTCGACCTATATGCGCCAAACCGCGCTCATTGCCCTGTTGGCCTGTATTGGGAGTTTTGTGCCTGCAGAAAATGCACACATAGGAAAACTTGATCGCATCTTTACCCGTATAGGCGCATCAGATGACTTAGCCTCGGGTCGCTCTACCTTTATGGTTGAGATGACAGAAACGGCGAACATTCTAAACAATGCCACAGAAAACTCTCTTGTATTAATGGATGAAATAGGCCGTGGTACCAGTACCTATGACGGATTGTCACTGGCGTGGGCATGCGCAAGTTATTTAGCAAAGCAGTTGAATGCTTATACACTTTTTGCCACGCATTACTTTGAACTAACTGAACTTCCGGAAACGCAAAGTGGCGTAGTGAATGTGCACTTAGACGCGATGGAGTTTGAAGATACCATACGCTTCATGCATACCGTATCAGAAGGCGCAGCGAGCAAAAGCTTTGGTTTACAGGTTGCCCAACTTGCAGGCGTACCGAAGGCGGTAATAAAAGCGGCGCAACAGAAGCTTGCGGTGTTGGAATCATCACACCTTATGACCAGCACGGAAGATGGATCAGAAAAAGCCAACGATGAGGCTTTTGTAGCGAAGCGCTCGGTAAAAGATGTAAATAAAACAAGCGCATCAGGTAAAGCTACATCAAATACCAAAGGCCAAGCTGAAATGCTGTTCCCTGATAAGCCCCACCCGGTTGTAGAAGCCCTTGAAAACTTATCCCCCGATGAGCTATCACCGCGCCAAGCGCTAGACCTTATCTACACACTTAAGCGCCTGAGCCAGTCTTAAAGCAAGCTTAAGCGCGTATAAATTGCGCATCATGTGGGCAAATTGATTGTCTGCCCACATGAATTTGCGTATACTATCGCCCCGTCCAAAGTGTAGCTGGTTTTGTTCTAAACTCAGCCTATATTTACCATACAACCCAAACGTTCTAGGTTTCGCATGACAAATTATATTTTCGTCACCGGTGGTGTAGTTTCATCGCTAGGTAAAGGTATTGCTGCAGCATCGTTGGCCGCAATTCTGGAAGCTCGCGGTCTCACCGTAACCATGTTAAAACTCGACCCTTACATCAATGTCGACCCGGGCACTATGAGCCCTATCCAGCATGGTGAAGTATTTGTTACCGATGACGGCGCTGAGACCGACCTTGATCTTGGTCACTATGAGCGTTTTATTCGCACCCGCATGACTAAGCGCAACAACTTCACTACCGGCCGTGTATATGAAGAAGTGTTAAAGCGCGAGCGTCGCGGTGATTACCTTGGTGCAACTATTCAGGTTATCCCTCATATCACCAATGAAATTAAGCGCCGCGTAATTGAAGGAGCTGAAGGTCACGATGTAGCTATTGTTGAAGTGGGCGGAACCGTAGGTGACATCGAGTCACAACCTTTCTTGGAAGCAATTCGTCAGCTAGGTACCGAAGTAGGCCGTGAACGCGCTATGTTCATGCACCTAACTCTTGTACCTTATATGCCAGCATCAGGTGAAGTAAAAACTAAGCCTACGCAGCACTCGGTAAAAGAGCTTCGCTCTATTGGTATTCAACCAGATATCCTAGTTTGTCGTTCAGTAGGTGCATTGCCGGCTAGTGAGCGCTCGAAAATCGCCCTATTCACAAACGTTGCTGACAAAGCCGTTATTTCTTTGAAAGACGTAGACAGCATTTACCGCATCCCTGCTGCACTTAAAGCACAAGGCATGGATCAGTTAGTTGTAGACCGCTTCGGTCTTGAGTGTGAAGAAGCCGACTTATCTGAGTGGGAACAAGTACTTTACGCAGAATCAAACCCTACCGCAGAAGTTAACATTGGCATGGTAGGCAAGTATGTTGAATTACCTGACGCTTATAAGTCTGTTAATGAAGCGCTTAAGCATGCTGGCCTTAAAAACCGTCTAACTGTGAACATCCACCACATTGACTCACAAGACGTGGAAAGTAAAGGTACCCAAATTCTAGAAAAACTAGATGCTATCTTGGTGCCTGGCGGCTTTGGCGAACGCGGTATAGAAGGTAAAATTGCTGCTGCGCGTTATGCCCGTGAAAACAAAGTCCCTTACCTTGGCATTTGCTTAGGTATGCAGGTAGCGCTTATCGAGTACGCGCGTAATGTTGCAGGTATGGAAAATGCGAACAGCACAGAGTTCGACCCTGAAACGCCTTATCCTGTAGTCGGCCTTATCACTGAGTGGTTAGATGCTGCAGGAACAACTGAAACTCGCACAGAAAACTCAGATCTTGGCGGAACTATGCGCTTAGGCAGCCAGCTTTGCCACCTTATTGAAGGTACAAAAGTTCATGAGATGTATGGTAATGCCGAAATTTATGAGCGTCACCGTCACCGTTACGAAGTGAACAACAACCTGCGTGACCAAATTGAAGCTGCAGGATTGAAAGTAAGTGGTTTGTCCACTGACAAGCGACTTGTAGAAGTGGTGGAAATCCCTGATCATCCTTGGTTCATTGCGGGCCAATTCCACCCTGAATTCACATCAACTCCTCGGGATGGACACCCATTATTCACTGGTTTCGTTGCTGCGGCAGGAAAATACCAGAAAGAAAATCACTAATTTCTAATAAAAGGGGTGCTCTCTCCCGTTGCACCCCATTCAATTGTTGAGGAAAAAACATGGCGAAAATCAGTCGCATTATCGGACGCGAAATCTTAGATTCACGCGGAAACCCTACCGTAGAAGCAGATGTATACTTAGAATCAGGCGTAATGGGCCGTGCTGCAGCACCATCTGGTGCCTCTACTGGTAGCCGCGAAGCACTAGAGCTACGCGACGGCGACAAGTCTCGTTACCTAGGTAAAGGTGTAACAAAGGCAGTTGCAGCAGTTAACGATACCATCGCGCCAGCGCTTATCGGCAAAGACGCACTAGCGCAAGCTGATATCGACGGCATCATGATTGACCTTGATGGCACAGAAAACAAAGAAACCCTTGGTGCGAACGCAATTCTTGCAGTTTCTCTTGCTGTAGCTAAAGCGGCTGCAGCGGAAAAAGGCGTAGCGCTTTACGAGCACATTGCAGACCTAAACGGTACATCTGGCCAATACTCTATGCCAGTACCTATGATGAACATCATCAACGGTGGTGAGCACGCTGACAACAACGTAGACATTCAAGAGTTCATGGTACAGCCTGTTGGCGCGAAGAGCTTCAAAGAAGCACTACGTATGGGTGCTGAAATCTTCCACGCACTTAAGAAAGTACTTTCTGCTAAAGGCCTTAACACGGCAGTTGGCGACGAAGGTGGTTTTGCCCCTAACCTTAGCTCAAACGCTGAAGCGCTTGCAGTAATCGTAGAAGCCGTTGAAAACGCTGGCTATAAAATGAATGAAGACATCACCCTTGCACTAGACTGCGCGGCGTCTGAATTCTATAAAGAAGGCAAATACGTACTATCTGGTGAAGACAAGAGCTTCGATTCAGAAGCGTTTGGCGATTACCTTGCTGACCTTTCTTCACAATACCCAATTGTATCAATTGAAGACGGCCTAGACGAAAGCGACTGGGACGGCTGGGCAAGCCTAACTAAGAAGATTGGCGACAAAGTACAGCTAGTTGGTGACGACTTGTTTGTAACTAACACTAAAATTCTTAAGCGCGGTATTGATAACGGTATTGGTAACTCAATCCTTATCAAGTTCAACCAAATCGGTTCACTAACTGAAACCCTTAACGCTATTAAAATGGCAAAAGATGCAGGCTTTACGGCAGTTATCTCTCATCGTTCTGGTGAAACTGAAGACGCCACTATTGCCGACCTAGCAGTAGGTACAGCAGCGGGCCAAATCAAGACGGGTTCACTATGCCGTTCTGACCGCGTTGCTAAGTACAACCAATTACTTCGTATCGAAGAAGCACTAGGTGACGCTGCAACTTACAAAGGCCGCAGCGAAATTAAAGGTCAATAATTTAAGCTTGAGACAATGATGAAAAGCCGCTTTATATAGCGGCTTTTTTATGTCTATTTTTCGCCTTGTTTAATGAAACCATGTAGCAACAAGCGCCTAATCTTGCTAGGGTTAAAAGACTTTAGACAGGAATTTGATAATCCCGATGGCTTCAAGCGACAAACTTTCCCACTCTATACCCAACTCCCAAGTTGGCTTTTTCAGTGAAGCTGGTGAACTCGGCGGAAGCCACCCTCAATTCAATGAAATATGTACTGCTCTGTATGAAAGAGAAATCGTCTCTCTAGCTCATAGCGAGATAAAAAACCTATCGCTGCTAAAGCGTCGAATGGGCGGGCTTCCCTATCACGTGAAAGCTATTGCTCGATATATGATTAGTAATGGCATCGCAAACAATCCATCCCCGCTAAAAACAGATACCCATAATGGAAGTTGGTATGCCAAGCAATCTGCAAAGTGCCCCGGCATTAATCATTTAGACGATGTAGAAAAGCGAGAAGCGTGGTATAGAAAAAACGCTAGGTATGGTCTTGTTATACCTGTTTTAATTTTAAATATGGAAGGCTCTCACATTGAGCTTGATTCCATTGATATGGTAAACCAAGACAATACCCAGCTCCATCTGAACAAAAATGGATGGTTTGCCAATTCAGGGGAGTGCATTTCTTCAACTCCACTACGCGATGAAACGGAAGCGGCCACGGCACTTTCAGTTCAAAACAAAATACTGCTGCGGCCTTCAAAGGCGATAATGACCGCTGCATGCTGTGGCCATGCATGGAGCTTTAAAACCAAGCGTTCACCACGTGCCTTATCCCTTCGCGAAATGCGCTTATCGACTCAAATCAACTGGAAGAACTTTACGCTGCTTAAATAGGTAACAAAGCCCCAGAAAGAATAAAAACCCATCATATTCGCATAAAAAACCACAATCTCTTTTGCATATCCACAGCCAAATTTAGTACAAACATCCTAACCAACATCATACATAGTAAATTAACCCCCTCACAAATGGCTGTAGTTACTGGTCACGTTGCTCTCAGGCCAAGATCGTTAGGACAAGTATCCTAAATAATTAAAAGAAAGTATTTATACACGAAAAATATACTCATTATTGTAAACAATGGTTGACCTCTTCATGCCACATGGGTACATTGTCGCTATCAACTTGGTCAGCAAAGAAACAACAACAAATGCGTATTCGTTTCCTTCTTCTATCTCTACTCCTTATGGCAGCCAGACTGCACGGGTAGATTGCGACCAGCGATTTAATTTCACAAAAACCCGTGCCAAGCACGGGTTTTTTTTTAACTATTCAACTGAGAGAGCGTCATGACAAATCAAGTGAAGATCTTTGATACCACATTGCGAGACGGCGAGCAGGCCTTACCTGCAAGCCTAAGTGCCAAAGAGAAATTGCAGATCGCGCTGGCGCTCGAACGGTTAGGCGTTGACATCATTGAGGCAGGCTTTCCTGTCTCTTCACCCGGCGATTTTCGCTCTGTACAAATGATTGCCAAAGAAGTTAAGAACTCTATCGTTTGTGGCCTATCTCGCGCATTGCCGGGTGATATTGATGCATGCGGACAAGCATTAAGCGTTGCTGAGCAATTCAGAATTCACACCTTTATCGCAACGTCAGAGATTCACGTAGGTGCCAAGCTTCGCAAGTCACAAGATGAAATTGTAGATATGGCCGTAGCCGCAGTGAAACATGCACGTAAGTATACTGACGATGTAGAGTTTTCCTGTGAAGATGCGGGGCGTACCCATATTGATTACCTATGCCGAATGGTTGAATCAGCGATTAGCGCTGGCGCGACGACGGTGAATATTCCGGACACCGTAGGCTACACAACACCTACAGAGTTTGGCGGTATTATTCAGCAATTGTTTAATCGCGTTCCAAATATCGATAAAGCAACCATTTCTGTACATTGTCACAACGACTTGGGCTTAGCGGTAGCAAATTCATTAGCAGCTGTTGAGCAAGGTGCCAGACAGGTTGAATGTACGATAAACGGTATTGGCGAGCGTGCTGGTAATGCTTCACTTGAAGAAATTGCTATGATCTTGCAAACCCGTAAGAACATGTTGGGCTTTGAAACTAACATTAATTCTACCGAAATATCGCGCACATCTAAGCTAGTCAGCCAGCTTTGTAACATGCCAGTTCAATCAAACAAGGCCATTGTTGGCGCGAATGCGTTTAGCCATTCATCTGGTATTCACCAAGACGGTGTCTTAAAAGCGCAAAATACCTATGAAATTATGACTCCAGAAAGTGTGGGTATTAATAAGAACAACCTAAACTTAACGTCTCGCTCTGGCCGTCATGTGATTAAACATCGCTTAACCGAACTTGGCTATAAAACCGAAGACTATGACTTAGAAGCGGTGTATGACGCATTCTTAAAGTTAGCGGATAAAAAAGGCCAAGTATACGATTACGACCTTGAAGCCTTGTTGTTCTTCGATAAGCAAAAGCACGACCAAGCACACTTCCAGTTGCTTTATCTTCAAGCTAATTCAGGCCGTGAAATCATTCCGAGCGCCACCGTTAAAATGAAAGTGGGCACTGAAGAGATTACCCAGTCTAGTATTGGAAACGGCCCGGTAGATGCGGCTTATAAGGCCATCATGTCTATACTAGGTCACGAAGATTTAGAAATTGTCGACTTTAAATTAGATTCAAAAGGTGAAGGTGCCGACGCTTTGGCGCAAGTGAGCGTTATCGCTACATATAAAGGCCGTCGTTTCCATGGAATCGGCTTGGCTACAGATATTGTGGAAGCCGGCGTTAAAGCCCTTATCTTTGTATTAAACAACACATATTTAGCCGATCAAATTGATCAGCAAAAAAATCAACAAGAACGCGTTGCAGGAGTATAAATGAGCCAGTATTCAATTGCCGTATTAGCCGGAGACGGTATCGGCCCAGAAGTTATGCAGGAAGCCAATAAGGTTTTAGATGCTGTTGAAAAGAAGTTTAACGTCACCCTCAACCGCACTGCATATCCTGTAGGTGGCTACGCCATTGATACTGAAGGCGAAGCGCTACCCTCAAAAACGCTTTTGGGCTGTGAGCAAGCCGATGCAATCTTGTTTGGCAGTATCGGTGGCCCTAAGTGGGACACCTTGCCGTTAGAGCAACGTCCTGAGCGTGCCGCACTACTTACCCTTCGCAGTCATTTTGACCTGTTCAGCAACTTGCGCCCAGCTCGCATTTATCCGGGCCTTGAAAGCCTGTCTCCCCTTCGTGAAGACATTGCTAAATCAGGCGTAGACGTTTTAGTTGTGCGTGAGCTAACCAGCGGAATTTACTTTGGTCAGCCTAAGGGCCGAGAAGGTGAAGGCGAAGAAGAGTTCGCGTATGACACCATGCGCTATAGCAAACGTGAAATTCGCCGTATTGCTATTGCAGCGTTTGAAGCAGCACAGAAGCGTCGCGGCAAAGTGACGTCGGTGGACAAAGCCAACGTACTGGTAACCAGCCGCTTATGGCGTGAAATTGCTGAAGAAGTAGCAAAAGACTATCCAGATGTAGAGCTAGACCACATCTACATCGACAACGCCACTATGCAAATAATGAAGAACCCAGCGCAGTTCGATGTGATGCTGTGTTCAAACCTTTTTGGCGATATCGTTTCTGATGAATGCGCTATGATGACGGGCTCTATGGGCTTGTTGCCATCGGCAAGCATGAACGAGGAAGGCTTTGGCCTTTATGAGCCAGCAGGCGGTTCGGCCCCAGATATTGCAGGCCAAGGCATTGCTAACCCTATCGCACAAATTTTATCGGCCGCCATGATGCTGCGTTTCAGCATGAACTTGAATGATGCTGCCGACGCAATTGAAAAGGCAGTAGTGGCAACGCTAGAAGCAGGTGTACTTACAGGCGAGTTACTTCCTTCTGACAAACGCAGCCAAGCGGCAAGCACGTCGCAAGTGGGCGATGAAATCGTTAAACAATTAATGGCGCAGGAGTAAAACAACCTCATGGCCAAGACCTTATATGACAAAGTGTGGCAAGCCCACATTATTGACCAAATCGGTGAAGACAGCTTAATTTATATCGACCGTCACTTAATTCATGAAGTAACGTCACCTCAGGCATTCGCTGGCCTTAATGAAAAAGGCCGTAAAGTACGACGCCCTGATCGCACGGTTGGCACCATGGATCACAGCATTTCAACCCGTTCACTGGCAATTGATGCCTGTGGTCCAGCCAATGCGCTTCAGCTACAAACCTTGGCAAAAAACTGTGAAGAACACGGCATTCAGCTATTTCCAGTGGGCCACCAAAAGCAAGGTATCGTGCACGTTATGGGCCCTGAATTAGGTTTAATTCAGCCTGGTATGACGGTGGTGTGTGGTGACTCACACACTGCAACCCACGGTGCATTTGGTGCGCTGGCATTTGGTATTGGTACCTCTCAGGTAGAGCATGTATTGGCCACGCAAACGTTGAAACAAAGCCGCGCGAAAAGCATGCTTATCAACGTAAATGGCAAGCTTCCTGTCGGTATTACCGCAAAAGACATTATTCTTGCCATTATCGGCAAAATTGGCCACGCTGGCGCTACTGGCCATGTTATCGAATACGCAGGTGAAGCTATCCGCGGTTTGAGCATGGAAGAGCGCATGACGGTGTGTAACATGAGTATTGAAGCTGGCGCGAAAGCTGGCCTTGTTGCACCAGACGAGAAAACCTTCGCCTACCTTGAAGGCCGCGAATACGCACCTAAGGGACAAGACTGGGAAGACGCTGTCGCTTATTGGAAAACCCTTTATACCGAAGAGGGCGCAACCTTTGACACTGTGGTTGAACTTGAAGCGGCAGATATCGCTCCTCAGGTTACGTGGGGCACTAACCCAGGCCAGGTTATTGGCGTAAACACACCAGTACCTGCCCCTGAAGACTTCAGTGACCCGATTGAAAAAGAGAGCGCAGTAAAGGCGCTTGAGTATATGGGGTTAAAACCCGGTGAAAAGCTTGCCGACGTTGCAGTAAACCACGTATTTATCGGCTCATGTACCAACGGTCGTATTGAAGATATGCGCGCAGCGGCACAAATCGCTAAGCGCGGTAAAGTCGCCGATTCAGTGACTGCGATTGTCGTTCCAGGGTCGGGTAACGTTAAACGCCAAGCTGAAGCAGAAGGCTTAGATAAAATCTTTATCGATGCTGGCTTTGAGTGGCGTTTGCCAGGTTGCTCTATGTGCCTTGGTATGAATGACGACAAGCTAGTGGCAGGCGATAGATGTGCCTCTACCAGTAACCGTAACTTTGAAGGCCGTCAAGGCCGTGGTGCGCGCACTCACTTGGTAAGCCCAGCAATGGCTGCCGCTGCTGCAATTACCGGTCGCTTTGCTGACGTTAGAGATTATCAGGAGTAACTTATGTCTGAACAAGGTTTTACACAACACACAGGCATTGCTGCGCCGCTTGATCAGGCCAATGTCGATACCGACCAAATTATTCCAAAACAGTTTCTAACTGGCGTAACACGTGCTGGCTACGGCAAACATTTGTTTCACGACTGGCGTTATTTGGATTTAGAAGAGAAAGAGCCAAACCCAGCGTTCGCGCTGAATAAGCCTGAGCACAAAGGTGCGAGTCTGTTGCTAGCTCGCGAAAACTTTGGTTGTGGATCAAGCCGAGAACACGCGCCGTGGGCACTTGCCGACTTTGGATTTAAAACGGTTATTGCCACCAGCTTTGCTGATATTTTTTACGGCAACTGCATTAATAATCAGCTAGTGCCTGTGGCATTATCAAGCGAGCAAATGGACGCTTTGTTTGCTGCAGTGAAGGCAGACCCAGCAACTAAGATCACCGTTGATCTTCCAGCGCAAACAGTAAGTTTTAACGATACAAGCTTCAGCTTCGATATTGCTGAGCATCACAAAAACAACCTGATTAAAGGCTTAGATGCTATCGGTCAAACGCTTGAACTCACAAGTGCTATAGAAGCCTTCGAAGATAAACAGCCCGCGTGGTTGTAAAAGCGTGGGGCTTTAGCGCTTAACAACGCCCTAGCATGACACATGGGTGCTGTCGCGAGATGGCACCCTGTTTATTTCTCTCATCTATGCCTCTACCTTAACTTCACATCAAGACGCCTAATACCAATCCGCAATTAAAATTTCAGTTCACCTGATTTGAGCCATAAGCAACTTCTCGGCACATTTACACGTCACGCGTTTTCTCACGAATTCGGTAATCCTACATTCGCCGACTCTAGCTATACTAAAGACTAATAAACTCCTCACTTTTTTCACTGGAATATCGTACTATTCGTTTCTATTGTAATTGAAGGCTATGGCAACGTTGTGCCTCACAGGAGAGATAATGCTAGAACAGGTACCCATTGATGATTTGCAGCCAGGAATGTACGTCAATCAAGTACTTGAACAAACAGGTTCACTTAAAATGCGCTCTAAAGGCATTGTGAAAACCCAAGCCATTATTGATAGTCTAAAATCGAAAGGTATTTTAAGCGTCGAAGTAGATCTTGCGAAATCTAAGCTGCCCGAGCCAGCTGTGCCACCCGAGCCAGCTAAAGAAAAAGAGCCTGAAGTGACTAAACCGGTTGTTAAGCCAGTGGGTCGTGATTCAATTAACGAAGCCAACGAGCTTTACAGCAGCGCAATTGCCATTCAAAGCAGCTTTTTAAAGTCGCTTAAAAATGGGGCGGTAAAAGATTTGTCTCCCATGGAGTCGCTGTCGCAAAGCCTGATCGAAAGTGTATTTGATAATAAAGATGCGCTGAGCTGCCTGACTATGATCAAGGATACCGACCAGTACCTTCTTGAGCACAGTATTAATTGCAGTGTACTAAGCGGCATTTTCTGTGAGTTTCTTGGCTATGACAGAGATACCACAGAGCAAGTGAGTTTAGGTGCCCTATTGATGGATATCGGCATGTCTTCCCTGCCAGATGAAATTCGCAATAATA
The DNA here is from genome assembly GCF_055755235.1 of Alteromonas sp. R7. NCBI lineage: Bacteria > Pseudomonadati > Pseudomonadota > Gammaproteobacteria > Alteromonadales > Alteromonadaceae > Alteromonas > Alteromonas sp. R7. The sequence goes on from NZ_JBVTQX010000002.1 coordinate 210,712, forward strand.
CAGGCGAATTTTCCAGTGATGATTGGGAAGTGATGAAAACTCACGTTGAAATTGGTGCTGACCTAGTTGAACAGTGTGGTGATATTTCTGACCTATCGCTACGCATCATTGAAGAGCACCACGAGCGCGTCGATGGAAGCGGCTACCCGAGAGGATTGGTTGGTGACGAAATCTCAGAGTTCGCGCGTATTGCTGCCATTGTGGATGCATACGATGCCATGACATCTAATCGTACGCACAAAAACAGTATCACGCCTACTCAGGCGCTAAAGCGACTAACTGCGACAGAGAACTTAGACCAAGAATTGGTAAAACAATTTATCCAGTGTATTGGCGTGCACCCTGTTGGCTCCTTGGTGAGGTTAAAGAGCGGTAAATTAGGTATTGTTAGCAAAATCAACCCTAAAGACCCCGTAAGCCCTCACGTTATGACCTTTTACAGCGTGACGTCGCAGCATTTCAATGAAGTGAAACGCGTTGATTTAAGTCAGTACGACGATGAGATTGTGTCAGGCGTTCGCCCCGAAGAGTTTAGTTTGAACTTACCAAAATTCTTTAAAGACGTTTTCATCAATCAGATGCCGCTGTAGAACACAAAGTATAACCAGCGAAAAGGCCCTTTTTTCAAAGGGCCTTTTTAGTGTTTTTTGTAACTAACAGATAGTAATTACCAATCGGTTAATGCTGCCATAGTAAAAATCTCATCTTCGAAAGCAAGCACCACACGTTGCGCTTCAATATTGACGATTTGCACTCTATCGGCAATCCAGTCGCCCTCACCTATTTGACGGCCATTGACTCTCACCCATCTATCGGCAGGACGAGACGCATACATATGCGCGCTAAAGTTCATGGTTGGAAGTCGTGTTAACAAGCGAACGGGTAACTGATCTACACGGGGTAGTTCGTCTTTAACCGTCACCCTTGTTTGCTCTTCAGCGGGTTTATTATCTTGTGCCTTTGAGTCTAGCGCTTCAACGGCAGCATTAAAACGGGCCATGAGTTCTGGTGACACGGATACGTCAGATTGAGACGTAGCTTCATTTAATACTCTCCCTTCATAATTCCCTGAAGTCTCAGTTTGTCTTGTATCCATTGAAGAGCTACGCTCATATCCACTACTTGGCTCGGCGCCAGAACGTTGGGACACGTCGTTATTGTAGCGATTCTGAGTACCTGTTGTGTTTGGGTTTGTATTTGGAACTGCACCTAAATCAGTATTTTGCGTTGCAGCTAAGTTGCCAACAGACTGGTTATTTACCATAGCGTTCGCTTGCGTGCCTTGCTGAGCTGCACCGCCGTTACTAACGTTGGCATTTACCGCTGTGTTAGCAGTTTCATTTAAACCTGCGCTTTGCCCACTTCCCTGAATGTTAGAAGATACCTGTTCACTTTTGTTGCTTGAAGTGCCTGGTGCTTCATTACTACTTTGCGTGGTCGTAAGCGCTGAAGCGCCTCCGCTTGCTTCAACCTGTGAAACTGAGCTTTCAGAGTCTGCCACCGGTACAGAAGCGGGTGCAGTTAGCATTGGCCACCAGCGTTTTGCCGTAGCGGCGGAAAAGCCAATGCATAAACCACCAAGAATAACGACGGCAAAAAGCGCAACTTGCTTGGTGTAAAGCTTCCATGCTGACGGAAGCCCTTCTACTGTGGGTAAAAACAAGCTTCGATTAAACTGCTCGTTAAGGGATTTATCAAATTTGGCGGTAGTGTCGTGCTCGCCCCGAAGCAAAGCTTGGGTCTGAGTTCTATGATGAACTGTCGGCGCTATTTCCACGGTTTGCTCAGGATCTATTTCTACCTCTTGCACGCCCATTTCAGACAAGCCCTGCACCATAGCATCGCTTGTCACTAAACCCGACTTTCTAATTTTAACTGGCCCATTTTGCTTGGTAATTTGAACAATCACCATACCGGGCACTAAATTTTCAATGGCGACGATATTAGACATACAAACTCCCTAACCCGTAGCCGAATATGATGGCCAAAACAAACGCCGATGCGAGATACCATTTACGCTGGCTTTGCACGCGCTGACTAACAACATCTTCACCTAGAATTTGCTCTGCCGCGGCCAAGAATATAGGCTTTTGCACAACCGCATGCTGCTTAGTAAAAGATAAGGTTAACGCCCGATCGCACAGCAAATTAATTACCCTTGGAATCCCACCAGTAATTTGATGCACCGCGCGCAATGTAGACTTACTGAAAATACTGATATCACCTTCAGCCACGCTTAAGCGGTGTGCTATGTAAGCACTGACTTCTGGCGCAGTTAAGGGTAGCAGATGATAACGAGCGGTAATGCGTTGAGCCAGCTGACGTAATTCATTACGCTTTAACAACTGCTGTAATTCAGGCTGACCTATCAATACCACCTTTAACAGTTTTTCACGATTCGTTTCTAGGTTGGTCAATAAACGAAGTTGCTCTAGTACTTCGGGCAACAGATGCTGCGCTTCATCAACCATTAGTACCGTATTCATGCCTGACTGATGATTCTCTGCTAACTTAGACAAAATCAAATCGGTGAAATACTTAAGGCTTGCTTTTTCAGGTGTATAAGCCAAGCCTAGCTCATCACAAACCGTTGCTAATAGCTCAAGGGCGGATAAGGTTGGATTCAAAATCATGGCTACCTGCGTATTATCGGGTAGCTGCTGCAACAGTTTTCTCGATACCGTTGTTTTTCCCGTGCCCACTTCTCCGGTGAGCATTACAAAACCACCGCTTTCTCTAAGGCCAAAGGTCAAATGGGCCAAAGCCTCTTTGTGCCTTGGGCTCATATACAAATAATCGGGGTTAGGCGCAATCGAAAAAGGATTGTCATTTAACCCGAAGTAGTTCAAATACATGGTTGCTGAAGCGCCTATCTGTTTTAATTTTTAACGACGATTAAACTACCAGACGCAACCTTGAAGTGAAAGCGCATAACGATGTGGCTACGAATTTTATTTGTAACATTGCTATACTGCGCCTCTGTTACCTTGGGAAGGTTGATTTTCGTTACACGTCAAAAGTCGATGTATTCCCAATCTAAAAAGTATTACTGACTAAAAAATCGTTGGAAGAGCATGCAAATATATCTCGTTGGTGGCGCAGTGCGTGACGCACTGTTAAACAGAAAGGTTGTTGAACGCGACTATGTCGTGGTGGGCGCCACGCCGGAAGAAATGCTCAGCCAAGGTTTTACCCAAGTAGGCAAAGACTTCCCTGTTTTTTTGCACCCTAAAACACAGGAAGAATACGCACTTGCACGTACAGAACGTAAGTCAGGAAAAGGTTACACCGGTTTTGTATGCGATGCGTCGAGCTCGGTCACGTTAGAAGAAGATTTGTTACGCAGGGACCTTACCGTTAACGCGATAGCGCAAGACAACCTTGGAAACCTTATCGACCCCTATGGTGGTAAAAAAGATTTAGAAAACCGCCTACTTCGCCACGTATCTGAAGCCTTTAGTGAAGACCCTTTACGCGTATTTCGCGTTGCTCGGTTTGCCACCCGCTATGCTTATTTGGGGTTTACTATCGCCACTGAAACCATGGCTCTTATGCAGTCTATGGCGCAAAGCGGCGAGCTAAGCACGCTAAGTGCAGAGCGGGTATGGCAAGAAACAAAGCGCAGTCTTTTAGAGAAAACACCGCATGTTTTTTTCACTGTATTAAACCAAGCCCATGGCCTCAATGACTGGTTTACTGAGCTTGAAAGAAACGTAGATACTGCTCTGGAAACGTTAAAAACGGCGGTAGCACTAGAAAAGGCTGAAAACGAAAGCGTTGTTAAATACACGGGTTCAGAAACCCCATTACCTGAAAGTAGCGATTCAGAAACCGCTAGGCTGATAACAAGGTTTACTGCCCTGCTCACTCACCTTAATGAGGAAGAAGCGAAACAGTTATGCAGTCGGCTTAAAGTGCAAAACCAAGTTAGTGAAATCGTCAGCCTTGCCTGCAAATTCAAAGGCTTTCTTTTGAACGCGCAGAACTCGCCCGCCGATTTACTTGCCTTGTTCAATAGCTGTGATGCGTGGCGTAGAGAAGAGCGTTTCACATTGTTACTTAGCGCTTTTGCACCTTATGCTCATAACAAGGGCATAGATTGGCAACGCCAACGAAAGCGAATTGAAAATGCATTATCAGCCGCCAACCAAGTGAACGTGCAAGATATTATTGCCACGGGCGTTAAAGGCCCTGAAATAAAAGACGCGCTTAACCAAGCAAAGCTATCCGCTATTGCCTCTATTACTGATTAGATTAGATGCCCTCTTTCCCTGATATGGTAGGTAACCTCAAACCACAATGTGTATTTACCTACGGTGTGCGAATTTAACGCCAGTTTTTCTCAATGTTTTGGTATAGCAATGCTACAATACGCCCCATTCATTTAGAGCGTTTTTTATACTATGACTTTCGAAGAACTCGAATTAGACGAAGCACTGTGTCACGCAGCTGCCGATATGGGGTTTGAAACTCCAACTAGCATTCAAGAACTGGTTATCCCGCATGCGTTGGATGGACGAGATATCTTGGCCTCTGCTCCTACAGGTACTGGTAAAACAGCCGCTTTCTTATTGCCTGCATGCCAGTTTTTACTTGATTATCCGCGCAGACAGCCTGGTGCTACACGTATTTTGATCCTAACGCCTACCCGCGAGTTAGCGCTACAGGTTTACGAACAAGCCCTAGCCATAACAAAGCATACACAAATTGTGTGCGGGGTAATAACCGGTGGTATTAACTACGGTACCGATAAAGAAACCTTAAGCAAGAATCTCGATATTCTTGTGGCCACGCCAGGTCGTTTGCTTGAGCATATCGAAAAAGAAGCCGCAGATTGCCGTGATATCGAGTGTTTGATCCTTGATGAAGCTGACCGCATGTTGGATATGGGTTTCTCAACGGTAGTTAACCAAATTGCTGCCGAAGCGCGCTGGCGCAAGCAAAACCTATTGTTCTCTGCCACGCTTGAAGGCAAAGGCGTTAAGACTTTCGCTCATGACATTCTCAACAATCCTGAAGTGATTGAAGCGAACCCATCGCGTAAAGAGAAGAACAAAATTCATCAGTGGTATCACCTTGCTGACGACATGAATCACAAGCAAGCATTGCTGGTGAATATTTTGAAGCAAGAAACAACGACGTCAGCGGTTGTGTTTGTGAAAACCCGCGAACGCCTGCAAATGCTTAAGGACTTCTTAGCCTCGAAAAATATTCCAGTGTGCTGGCTACAGGGTGAAATGCCACAAGACAAACGTATTGCAGCGCTAGCCCGTTTCAAAAGTGGTGAAGTACCTATCTTGCTGGCAACGGATGTTGCTGCCCGCGGTATTGATGTGCCTAACGTGAGCCATGTTATTAACTTCGACATGCCGCGCAAAGCCGACGTTTATGTTCACCGCATTGGCAGAACCGGCCGCGCTGGCGCCAAAGGTACTGCAATATCTTTGGTTGAGGCTCACGATTTTGACATGGTAGCCAAAACCGCACGTTACATGGGCGAACCACTTAAAGCTCGCGTTATTGACGAGCTACGCCCTAAAAACAAAACGCCTAAGATTGGCCCCAAAAAGAAAAAAGTAAAGGCCAAAGACAAAGCCAAGGCAAAAGCTAAGCCTAAAAAGAAAAAGTAAAACTCGAGCACGTAGAGGGTGAGCGATGCGATGGCCGAAGGTTGGGAGTGGCTTTCGCAAACACGCGGTAAACACATCCATGTGCGCTCCGCTGCCGCATCCCTGCGGCAGAGGGTTTGCTCAAACCACTCCCAACCTTCGTCCTGAATAACCTAAAGTAACCCGATGAATGTGCTCAAGCTTATTTCAGGAGCAAAGAAAAAACGAGGAGTCTGGCACAATGAAATTCCCAGAAAAAATTGTTTTAGCCACAGGTAATCAAGGCAAGGTGCGAGAGTTTGCATCCTTATTTGCAGATTACGGCGTAGACGTTGTGGCGCAAAAAGAATTAGGTGTATCTGATGTGCCTGAAACAGGTACAACATTCGTTGAAAATGCCATTATTAAAGCGCGTCATGCGGCACAAGTAACAGGCCTCCCTGCTATTGCTGACGACTCAGGTTTAGTAGTCGACGCCCTTGACGGTGCACCCGGTATCTATTCAGCCCGCTATGCTGGCGCTGATGCAACTGATGACACCAATATTGACAAGCTATTAGCTGCCCTAGATGGCGAAACCCAGCGTAAAGCGCATTTCTTCTGTACATTAGTGTTTATGCGCCATGCTGACGACCCAGTACCATTAGTTAGCCAAGGTAAATGGCAAGGCGAAATTTTAACTGCTCGCTCTGGTAACGACGGTTTTGGTTACGACCCGGTATTTCACGTGCCAACTCATGGCTGCACTGCGGCAGAATTGGAGAAAGCCGAAAAAAACCGTATTAGCCATCGCGGCAACGCCTTAGCGATTTTGCTTGATAATATGAGAGCGACTTTTGCGTAATCCACCGCTTAGCCTTTATATCCACATTCCTTGGTGTGTTCAAAAGTGTCCGTACTGTGATTTTAACTCTCACGGGCTTAAATCTGATTTACCCGAAAAAGAATATGTGGCGCACCTGCTGGACGATTTAGCCATTGATGCCAAACGCATTGGCGACCGCCCTGTCGAGACAATCTTTATAGGCGGTGGCACGCCCAGTTTGTTTTCAAGCGAGGCCATGGCTGACATCTTAAACGGCGTCAAACAGCGGGTTAACTTAAGCGACACTGCTGAAATAACCATGGAAGCCAACCCAGGCACCGTCGAGGCAGGTAAGTTTGCGGGCTTTTATCAGGCAGGCGTAAACCGAATATCGGTGGGCATTCAAAGCTTTCAGCCGAAGCATTTAAAAGTGCTAGGCCGTATCCACGATGAGAGTCAAGCTGAAAATGCGGTAAAACAAGCACACAGCGCGGGACTACCTACGTTTAATTTAGATCTCATGCATGGTCTACCTGAACAAAGCGTAGAGAATGCTATGGCAGATTTGAAGCAAGGCATTGAGCTCGATCCTTACCACTTGTCGTGGTACCAGCTTACCATCGAGCCAAACACGCCTTTCTATTCAAAGCCGCCAGAACTGCCAGACGACGACATCCTGTGGGAAATACAGGAAAAAGGCCACAGCCTCTTAGAGCGTGCAGGCTATCACCAGTACGAAATTTCAGGCTACGCCAAAGCCGGGCATCAATGCCGCCATAACCTGAATTACTGGCGTTTTGGCGATTACTTAGGTATTGGATGCGGTGCGCACGGGAAGATTACCGATGCCGCTAACGGCACAATTCATCGTACCGTTAAAGTGAAGCATCCAAGAGGCTATATGGAAATGAGCCGACCGTATTTAGATACGCAAACGCTGGTTAGTGCAGACGACCTACCGTTTGAGTTTTTTATGAATAGGTTTCGTTTAGTTGAGCCTTGCCCGATGAGTGATTTTAGTGACTTCACAGGTACTGAGTTAACGGATGACGTTAAACGCGCACTGTCTGATGCTCATCACCAAGGGCTGCTTTCTATTTCAGATAGTCACTGGCAGGTAACTGCTAAAGGACGTAGATATCTCAACTCTCTGCTGTCGTGCTTCGTATAATCTTGCCCATTTGAGCCAACCAAAAAGCTAGATCAAAAAAGCCTGCTCACGCAGGCTTTTCTGTCTTAATCAGTCTTTAACCAGAATTAGTACACGTATTACTTATTTCAACTAGTTTTCACTCTTATCATGTCGTGTAATGATATTGTAAGGCTTGAAAGCAGGCACACTTGCTCGAAGGTTCTCTTCCGCTACGTCTAAGCGTTTGAGCTTTTCACAAAACCACTCGGCTTTTTTACGTAAAGTGGTGGCTTTATCACCCACATCAAGATGCTCGCCCACATTATTAAGCTGACGAGTAATTTCCGCTACTTTCTCTTGGTTAACCTCGCCGCTTCCAGTGTTAATGCCGCTGATTGCCGATAATATACCGCCTACTGAGGTAGAAATTGCTTCCTCAAGCTGTGCTTCAATTTCACTATCCACGAATTCATCAACGCTTTCCAGTGATCCAGGGCCGATAAAATAATGATTACTGGCATGCCTGAATTTATCTTTCACGCGGTTTTGAACACGCTTCATAGCAGCATTCAAACGCTCGTAGCTGTCGTGATCACTGCCTACTAAGCCTAAGTAAACATGCTCAATGGTATCAATAGCTAAATCTACACCTTCGGTGGCCAAAATAATCATTTTTGGTACTACATAGTGTAACCCTGAAGAATACTCTTCTAGCCACTGCCGTTCTTGCTCATTCAAGGTTTGCCAACGTCCACCTACAAAAAGCTGGTTTTGGTCATTAATCTGAACTACGGTGCGGGTTTTATCCATTACGCGAAGCTGTTCGTTATTAACGGCAATACCGTAAGCAAAATCGATATTACAGGTATATTCAGCCTGCGCCGATGTGCTAAGTCCAGCGAATAAACAAATTGTAAAAAGGGCAGCCTTAAGGCTCGATATCATTTTCATACCAACATTGTGGCTAGCTTACTGGGAAATAAAAAGCCATCATGAGTCTAACGTGCTAAAAATCAGGTTGAACATGTCGATATTATCAATCTACTCAAAACGCAGGTTGATACTAGGGCCTGTAGACTTTTGTTATTCACCAAAGGTCAACAGGCTCTAAGCAAGAGTGTCGATTTTCTTTAAAATTGACGTTCAAACCAAAAAAACAAAGCACGCATTATAGAGCGTGCTTTGTTGATAAAAAGTCTAAGGGTTAGATACTAGACGAAAGACTAATACGAAGCGGTGTAGATCTTTATCTACACCTATTCGTTGGTGTAGGTGCGTACCAGTCGTACATAAATGAAACGGTCTTTCTCTTTAATCGAATGGCTCGCATTAAAGAATGCAACAACCCAGGCTCTGTCTGGATCATCTGCCGAAGGGGTAGAAGTCCAAAAATCATCTGGCGGCGTTGCAGGAAAAAGCGAGCTATTAATCGCCGGGCGTACGCAGTCGCGTTCCGTTAAGGTGGCCAACTCTTTAACGTTGGGCAAGCGCCATCCTAGCAAGTCTTCGTTACTCGCCTGCTGCGCAAGTTGTAGCGCCTGCTGCCACGTATACTTCACCGCTTCACCACTGCATGTTGAGCCGTCCCAAGTTTGCCCTTCGGAACATCGTCTCCATACTAAATCTGTGGTGGTATCCAACAAAGTACTGGTAGTTACTGCTTCAAAATTATCGTTGGGCGTGGTTTCTAGTCCGTCAGACAGACACTCTTGGGCGAAAGCTGAAAGCGATGCACTAGCAAGCAACGTCGAGGCTGCAACCATTTTGAGTGTAGTTAGCACTGCGCTTTTCAGTACGCGTTGAGCGGATTTATTAACTTTATTGCTCATGACTATCTCCCTGCTCTTACAAGACGAACACGCGCCGCTGATGACTTATTAAGAAAGTTATCGACACCTGAATCAAAATCCAATGCCCATGCATTTTGTGCATCATCACTGTTTACCCCATCAGCACTTGGCACTGAGGTCCAATACCATAGGGGCTCGGTAGAGACTGCACCGGTGTTAGGAAAGTAATCTTCATCAATGGCCACGTCGTCGGCAATGCCTAAATGCATTAACGAAAAGAGTTCATGGTGAGTAGGTAGCCGCCAGTCGTAAAAACCACACAGCCCCTGTGCGTTAACCGCCTGTACATATGCAGAGGTATTACAGCTGGTTAATAAGCACGTTGCATTCGCGCCTGTCTGGTCGCCCTCAAAACCGCCATTTACCTCTTCGCTGTACCAAGAATAGGTGTAGTCTTTATCTTGAAATGCTCCATCGTCAGTTTTAACTTCCCACACCAATCCGGTGACATTGTCACGAACGCACGACCACGTATCTGCGCTGGCGTCTTGTTCGTCGCCATTGGCATTTAAACGGGTAAAGTCGAAGCCGGCTTTACCACGCCCAGCTTTTTCAATTAAGCCGTTCTGTTCAATAATATCAGCTCCGCGTTGTCCGTCTTGGCCAGGAAAATCATTTTGCTGCGCCTCTGTTAACGCATTATTGGTGGCTTGCTGCAAAAATCCCGTGTCGTTCAATAGCGGCGTCGGCATGGGGCGTATTCTAACGTTAATGGTGTCTTCAACACTGTTGTTGTTAGCGTCTGTTACAGTAAGTGTATAGGCCACCACAGTCGCGGTGGATACGGAAGGGGCAATAGCAAACGTAGATAGTGCATCGTTGTCATCTACTGGGCGAGCTGCCACTCCCGTGTTTGCCCCATTGTTAGATGTAACGTTGTTACTGCGCTCCCAAGAATAAGTAAGCGGTAAAGCACTGGGAATACTGGTGCTTGCTTCACCATCCAAAATAACCACCTCACCACTGAAAACGCCTTGCGAGAAGCCTGCATCAACCACAGGCAGTGTCTCGGTTTCAGACTGCACTGAGATTGTCACTGTGTCTACGTCGGTTGCACCTTCGCTATCAGTTACTTCAAGTTGAAAAGTGAGTTCCTGAGACTCGTTAGCGATAGGCGTAGTAATTGTTAAGGTAGAAAGGTTCGTTTCCACCCCCGTAATAACGTTAGTGCCGCTGGTTTGAGACCAAACATAATCGGCAATTTCGCCATCGGACGTAGATGAGTCAGTATCGCTGCTTCCCGTGCCATCAAAAATAATTTCAACACCGCCTGGGAAAGTATTTGCTGGAAGGCCTTCCCACGCAGGCACATCAATACTTGCTTCCGGCGCTATGTTTACCGGCGCAACAGTAATTACCGTGAAGTCACTAGCCGTATTACCGCTTTGATCGTTTACCGAGACGGTAAGCGTGTATTCAGTGGCGCTATTAACTAACGGCGCGACGAAACTCGCTGCAGAAGCGCTGGTGTCTTCATGTGTAATGGTCAGCGATGGAGAAGCGCTCCAGTTGTACGTGTACGTGCCATCACCACCACTCACTTGTGCACTTAGTGAATAGGTCACGCCTTCCGTTACGGTAGCGTTAGCGCCTGCATTAACAACTAAGTTGCCATTGCCAGATCCCCCACCACTAGAGTCACCATCGCCGCCTCCGCCACCACCGCAGGCTGCTAGAATGAAAGCACCACCAATAACTGCAAGCCCGCGTATTACGGTGCGAGGAAGGTAGCTTGAAAATGAAGACGAACTTGATTGCATACGTACTCCCATCGCACTCTGTGCCGCTGTTCTATGCTCAGTGCGAGTAAAAACTTGATGTAGATAGAACCGCAAGATAAACAATATACTCTCACGGGTTACACGTAGCGGTTATAAGAAGGTTTTCTTTGCTCTATCTGATTGTGAGCTTGCTTCTTGCGCTTCAGACACTGTTACTTGTAGCGCTTCTAGCTGCTTTTTACCTACCGCTACATCAGTCATGTCGTAAATCATCATACTGATAAAATCCACCTTACCCGTCGCAGAAGTAAGAGGAGAAAGTGTAATGTTTTGGTACATGAATGACTCACTACCTGTAATCGGCCGGTAGTTTGGAAACTTGAACAAATAAGGGCGTTGTTCCCATGTCATAAAGGCACGGGTTTTTAGGTCGAAAACGGGCTTAGCTTTCTTAATAAACCAGTCTTGTTTGATTGCGGGAAATAACGAAAATAACGTTTTGTCTCTTACTTCACTCGGCAAAAGCCCACTGTGACTTTCCATAAAACCGTTCCACACTTGCACGGTGAAGTTGCGGTCTAGTACGACAATGCCAACGTCTACCGTTTGAAGCATGTCCATCATCCAGTGAAATTCTTGTAACTCATCTAAATGCTGGCTCATTAAAAATCCTCCAACAAGTGGGCGAGTTTAGAATTCATCATTTTCATAGACTCTTCCGTGAACAACAAAATCAAATCACACTGAACATTGTAGCCTTCCAAGCCATAGCTAAGCTCAATCGCCAACGTTCGCTTCCACTTTATTTGGTTCATGCTGATAATTTCAGTGATGGCACGATGTTGACCAAGTACAATGGGGTGACCTTGGCTGAAGTTAATGTCCATTTGATGGGCCAGCCCTGTTAAACAGGTTCCAATCAAAATACTCGCAGCATCCATAAGCAGCTCTAACTGAAGCTGGTCGTCAACTTCGCCTTCTACATTGAGTATTTTAGCCACGTCGTCAAAGCTTGAGTCGCTCAAAATACACAATGCTTCACCACTAACACCTGGCCCTAAGAAGCCTTGGCATACCGCAGTAACTTGCTCATGGCTCTCAATATCAGAAAGCATCATGTGAAGTTCAGACACTTCAATTAGATTAACGTTGGGTATAGGCAGTTCAACAAACACGTTCATAGTGCGGGCTAAATGATCCCCCGCTTGCCCCATGGCTATGTTAGTGATTTCTTGGTAACAATCGCGGATTTCAGGGTCTAGCGGTGAAACTTCTTCCGGCTCTTCCTCTTCAACATGAAGAATGTTGAATTTATCTAGTACCTCGGCCAGCTTCTTAGGATCCACCGGCTTTCGAATAAAGTCCAAAGCGCCAAGCGATGTCACTCTTTCATGAGCTTCAGGCTGAATATCACCAGACACAACAATAACTTTGGTTTTAAGACCTTGTTTCTGAATTGCTTCTAATGTGCCGTACCCATCTAAAACGGGCATATTGAGGTCGAGCAATAGAAGATCGCCCTTTCCTTCAGCGAGAGCCGATAGAGCATCTTGACCATTCTTCGCAAAATGTACGGCCACTTCCCAATCTTGAGGAAGGCATTTAGCCACTTGCTTGCGCGCAACTAACGAGTCGTCACATACGAGTACAGAAAACATTAAGTTCTTTTACCACCTAGCTTTTGAAACCAGCTACCGCCGGTATTTTCTAGCAATTTCAATTGTATCGGCACAACTACTATGAACTGAAGTAACGATTTGAGTTAACTTACACTTCGCTGTAACCCGGTTACTTTTTGTTTGAATAGATACCATGTATATAGTGATACGAAACACCTCACTAAGAAATAGCACTTTTGGGGAATATTGCCAGCACGTTTTTACTTACAAACATCACGGCGCGTTGATTCTTTGCTACGCGTTTTTACAGCAGCTTGTGCACCTTTTAGTCGAGGCGGGTGATTGCAGGCTTGGTCAGACTAAATCACAACAAATAGATAGAACGGCAAGATACGAGAAAAGCTATCAAATAAAGAAACCAAAAATGACAGGTAGTGCCAACGCAGTAAATATACCATTTACACAAAGGCCTAGAGTCGCCATCGCCGCCACGTCTTCCCCCATTTGAATAGCTTTGGCTGTACCAATTGCGTGGGCCACCGTGCCCATAGCAATACCTTGCGCCTGTCGATTTTGTACATTGAGGATCGCAAACACACCAGTAGCAACAATGGCTCCAACTACACCCGTCACAATGACAAAAACGGCAGCCAATGCGGGAATGCCGCCAACCTGCGCACTCGACTCCATAGCAAGGGGCGTGGTAATTGATTTAGCTAACATGGTAATTTGTATTGCACGCGGTGCATCTAGTGCAAACAAAGTAAGCCACGCGGTGAAAGGCGCGAGTATGCCACCAAAAGCAATACTCGCCATTAACCGCCAGCCGTAGTGCTTTAGCTTTTGCCATTGTCTGTAAATGGGTAGTGCTAATGCCACAGTGATAGGCCCTAGCAACCAATGCAACAAAGAAGCCGCCTGTTGATACTCAGTAACCCCTGTTTCAGTTAAATAAAGGCCAGCTGACACAATCAGCGCGGTAACGACAATGGGATGCGCTAGCGGGTGACCTTTGCATTTTTTGTTCACCCAAAGAGCAATAATGTAGCCAATTATTGAAACGCTAAGCCACAATAACCCCGTTAAGCTAAATGCTTGATGTAGAGCCTCCTTCATTCTTGCTTTCCACCCTTGCTTGCCACATCTGAGCCGCTGCCGCTTTTGCTATTAAACAATTGCTGCGAAAACCAAGCGGTTATTCCTAAACTTATCGACGTCGTTACAATAATCGCGATAGCAATGGCAAGTGCATTGGACTGAATGTCAGCCCAATAAATAGATACGCCAAGTACGGCTGGAATAAACAGTAAGGACATATGCTTCAAAGGAAAAGTAACAAAGCGCGCCGTGTGAACCTCAAGCTGAGGAAAAAGAAAAAGCATCGCGAGTAAAAAGAATAAGCCCATTAATGGCCCTGGTATAGGAAGGGCGCTCACATTAACGACAACAAGCCCAAGATAATAAGCAGCAAACACTAAAACTGCGCCCACTATCATGTTTCTTACATCTCGCACTATCGCTCCTTATTAGGCCTTGCAGGTCCTAGTACTTATTTCCAAAATTCAGTGAGTAAGTGTAACGATAAGCGAGTTAGACCACCAGCAGTACCATGGTCGTATAGTAGAATGTTGCACTGAAATGCGCTTTGACGTTCAGTCTGTCAGCCAAAACTGATAGTAATACTTGTGAGTAATCTTGAACGCTTCGCCACCTTGCATGACAACTCGCTGCTGATTGAGTTTTTGTTCCAGGTGCGCGATATGTTTTGCGTTGACCGCCACAGAGCGGTTACAGCGTTTAAAATTCTGCTCTCCCAAACGCTTAAGTAATTCACACAAGGTTGTGCGGACAACGTAGCTTTCTGAGAGCGTTTGAACACACATGTAGTCACCTGCAGCTTCAATCCATTTAATCTCTGCTGGATTTAAGCAACACCACCCGTTTTCAGCGCGTATCCCAACAACATTTGGCTGAGCACTTTTGTTCAATTGCTGGCGCAATGTAGCTAGAAGCGCAGGTTCAGACACCCCATATTGTTCACAAAGTCCCTTTACCAGCATATTGAATTGAAAGTCCCGTTCATAAAAATGGTACTTGGTTTTGACATGCTCTATAGCGTTTAATACTTGGGGTTCTTCAAGTGGTGATTTAACAAATCCTGACGCGTTATGAGAAAAGGCTAACAGCGCTTCTTCGTCTTTATTTCCTACTGCAAGCCAATACCGTGATGCAAGGTTTCGACTTGACTGAGAGACTGAATAGAAACCGATGGACTGAGGATATTTCTCTGCTAACGCAAGACAATGGCCTACCGATTGAGCTCCATAAACGTGACTGAATACGTCTAGCTTTTCTAGCATTTTGCAAAGTGAGTTTTGCATAGAAACAGAGTGTAAAAAAACCAGTGCGATCATCTGCGATCCCTTGCAAGTGCAAGCAGTAATAGCTGTCAGTGTTATCTATCCCAGTCTTAATAAGTGATGGGATGTAGACAGCGAAAAGTAAAAATAAGCGAAAAAGGGGCTATAAGCTGCATAGCCCAATCGCCAGGGTAGAAAACTCTTCATTAGCGTTTTGCTGTTAGTACACTAGGGCTAGCATTAATGCGACGAGCAATCAGCTGTGCGTTTTTAGATGCATTATGAGTAAGTGCAAAAGTAAGCATGTCTTGCCCGTTGCACACTAATCCTTCATGGATATATCGCATTTTAAAACCCGTCGCTTTCACGGCGCGATGCAATCGCAAACGGCTATCGCTTTTTACCGCTTCACACACTGCAATTAAGTTTTTTTCTACATGCTTAGGATACGGGGCGGCATTCGCTACTGTTGCAGTAAGCGACAAGGTTATTCCTAGTAAAGCAAGTTGGGTAACACGGCGTGACATAAACATAACAAGTTCCTCTGATAATATTCGGCAACGCGGTGACTACCTCTTTTGTCCCCGCACCATTAAATTAGTGAAACTTTGTAAAATTCACGCTATAAAAACGTTAAAGCACCGCTATTTGAGACGTTGCGACAAGTACACAAAAGCTAAGGTTTAATAATCGGTCTAAACTGTTATTAGTCGTACTTAACACACACTTTGCAACATTCTTATAAATGCATACGTTGCAAAGTGGAAAATCATAAGCAAATACTCTTGCCCGCCTAGCGGTGCAGACAATAATCTAATTTTTTAACACGTATTCAAGGAAGAGCCATGTTAGAGCAGCAACAATACCACCTTATTAGAGAGCATATGCAGCCTGGTGACATCATCGCATTTGGTGGCAATAGCCTATTTTCTCGTTGGACCAAACTCACTACACGCTCTGCGGTAACGCATGTGGCAATAGTTATGCAAACGAAGATGCGCGATGAAGATTCTAATCGATATTTTAATCAAGTCATGGAAGCTACATCTTATAAAGGAAAGCGAGGGGTAATGACCAATAGACTAAGCGAGCGTGTAGCATCTTATGACGGTGATATTTGGTGGCTGCCCTTGTCTAGCGCGTCAAGAAGTATCTTTGAGCAAAATAAGCGAGACTTCTTTAACTTCATGTTTGAACAAGACGGGAAACCTTACGACGTGCTACAGCTATTCGGCTCAGCAGTGGACGCGATTGATGAACATCCCCTGTTCGGCAGCATAAGCTACAATCAAGAAGACTTTAATAGCTGGTTCTGTTCAGAGTTAATTGCTGAGGGGTTGGAAACTGCAGGTGTTGTAAGTGGCGTAAATGCATCGGAAGTCACGCCGGTGGACATCTGCCGGTTTAACATTTTCAAAAAGCGTTACGTACAGCTTAAAGGAAAAGGAAGGGTAATTGGAGGGTTCAATTCACTCAAGGCAGATAACTGGGGCCAGATTGCCTAACCCCATTAATTAAAAACACATCTACCCCAATATGGGGTAAGGTGAGTTTTAGAAAATACTGTCTTGGTGAATCTTAATAAACATGCTCGTCCCAATTTTAGAGTAATCGATTTTATACTCTTTCCCATTTAGGGTTTGTACGAACAATAATGTTTTTTCGTCGCCAAACACATCGCTAGTAGTTACATCTACTAGTTCCATGTCCATCATCTTGGCATCGCGCTTGTTTTCAGGCACTTTGCCTTCGTACTGCTTAATACCTTTATAAGTAACAAGAATTGGCGGATGTTCATCACCATTGATCACCAATAGATCTAATTTTCTTATTTTATGAATGATGGTATTTCGACCACTTGTAATGAAGGGTTTTTCAGTCATTCTCATCTCCGCGACCGCTCACCTGCTTTATAGTTATTAACAAAGAATGTAAGTGATTGAGTTTATCACGATGTTAACAATCAGCACATAAGCATTTGGTTGATATATGTGTGCAAAGTATAAACATAAATTACACAAAATGAGCAATAAATCGCTAATTTTTGCGTGTAGTGTGTGTTTTTACAAATTGCTCGTCGGTTAAACTGCGCAAAAATGCAACCAACGCCGCCTTTTCATCTTCAGAAATCGCAAAGCCTTTTATGAACGGACTGCGGTAAGGGTTAGGGCTTTCAGCCAGATTTCCCCCACGAGCATAAAACTCAATGACTTCATCAAGGGTGGCAATACTGCCATCATGCATGTAGGGCGCAGTAAGGGCTATATTGCGCAAAGTAGGTGCTCTAAACTTCCCCATATCTTGTTTATTGTGAGTAACGCTGTAAAGCCCCATGTCCGATTCCGGATAACTGCCCTTCCCATCTTCGTTATACAGGCCAGTGTTGTGGAAAGGCTGAGCCGCAAAAGGTTGAAAACTATGCTTAGACGATTGAGTGAAGTTCAGACCTCCGTGGCAGTGAAAGCACTCAGTGCGTTCTGAAAAAAACAGATTCAAACCTTCAAGCTGCTGGGCGGTTAGTGCATCGTCATCTTGAGCGTAAGCGTAGTTATCAAAAGCACTATTAAACGACACTAAACTTCTCACGTAGCTAGCAAGCGCCTTTACGATATTATTTAAATTGGGTGTATCATCACCATAAGCCGCTTCAAACAGCGCTCGATATTCGCTGCCCTCAAAGCGCTTTAATATACGCTTTTCATTTCCCGTAACGCCCATTTCCACAGGATGTTCATTAAAAAGCGGGATCATCAGCTGCTTTTCTATACTTTCTAAATTGTTATGCGCCCAAGTGAAGGATGCATTATAAGCCACGTTTACTAGCGCTAATGCGTTACGGTTTAGCGCGTCTCCATTCGCGCCTACTGAAACCGTCTTAGGTTCAGAGAAAGCATGCTCTGGTTCATGGCAGCTGCTGCATGAAACCGTGTTGTTAGCACTTAAGCCCTTATCAAAGAAAAGCTTCTCTCCCAAAATTACGCTTTCTTCGGTCACAGGATTGTCTGCGGGAACGGGAGGCGGTGGAATATTGTGAGGCAAATTCCAAATGTAAGGCGTGGGCGATTTACTGCACGCGCCTAAAATCATTGCAACAAAAGCGATAATTGCCGCCTTGAAAGCGAGCAGAGCTCGCCTTCTAGTGCAAATTAAACGTGCCGCTACTGCCACTTAATCCAAGGCCTGTGCACTAAATTCTGAATAAGCTTTTTACAGGGCTCAGTTTCGGGAGACTCGAACATACAACTTGGCGCTTCGTTTATATCAACTTGCGCGACAATGTTAGACACCGATACTTCCAAATCTAAATCAGTATCAAGCTGGGTCATCGGCAGAATAAACTCCACCCGGTTTGTGAAAGCACACGATTTTTCAGGTGGCCTGACTGCTGATTCAGAATCGCAACCCACGCTACCTAAATGATAAGACCATTTGCGTGTTTCCTCTGAGCCTTTAGACACATCCAGTCGCAAAAACTTATGACCGTTTTGCCAGCTCCAAAACATTGTACTGTCATTCAATGGCGAAGGCTGTGTAAGCGGGTTAGCGTGATTATCGTCGAAGGGAAGACCCATAGTGAAGCGCAAGTTTGTGGACAGCTTTAAAAGCTCTTCCGATACATCTAATACAATTTTGCTATTGGCATCATCAGGGTTGTTGCACTTATTGTGAAACTTTAGCAATGCTATATTCGGCGTCTGCCATTGGGTTTGTTTAAACTTAACCCGCTGCCACTTCCCATCAATGCGCACTTCTGGCTTGCTAAGGTAAAAACCGAAGTAGTCTATATTCCATCGCTGTTGTCCAATACTCATGATCATTGGACATGCTCCCGTATCGACTCCCACCAACTTAAACGGGATTTCACCAGGCTCTCTTCCTTTGAGGTTAATGGCATCACAGCCGGTTAACGACACTAGCGCCGCAAAGAGTAACGAAGGCATGACACTCATGCGAAAAGGCATTTTCATTTACGTATGTACTTCCTTTGGATATCTGGTAGTTTTTTATACAAACTACCTTTTTCTAATTACACACTTGCGCGGACGACAAGATGAATGCATTCCCATTAACGCTAATAGTGCTGCTTTTAGCATTTGTGAGTCAAGGTGCACAAGCACACACAGACCATGACAAAGCGCGTTTTGTTGCCGAGGACGGCGTGGACGCGGGCAAGTGTGACAACCGTTTCAGGCCCTGTAAAACGTTGAGCTATGCCGCGCGACAGGCCAATAAAGGCGACAAAATTCTCGTTGCTGAAGGCCAATATTATTTCGACAACGCTCAGCATGCACAAGTTCTAAACGACAGTCTTTTACCCGTATTAGGAGGCTTTTCTCGTGAAGATCATTACCAGGCACAGAAGCCTGCCTTGCACAAAACTACACTAGTTAATGTGCCTACCTATTTATCAGAAGCCCTTTATGAAAAAGGGTTCGATAGTATAACTGACGGAAAAGCCGCGTCTTCCTTTCAAGCACAGGCATCATCGCACATGGTCCTTAGTACCGAAGTCAGTGCAAATGAAGCTTGCACAGATGGCACGGCTGCCGACTTCCCATGCAGCAATATCGATCTACTCTCTAACGTACCTGTTAACGTATTGTCGTCGGTATCAAATAGTACCAACGATATTTGGGGGCACGTCGATTTAAACAACCGTAGAGAATATGCCATTGTTGGCATGCAGGCCAGCATTGCCGTTGTAGATGTAACCGAGCCAACAGCACCGGTAGTAGTAGGTGAAATTACCGGTCAAAGTACGACATGGCGCGACATTAAAGTCTATCAGTATTTCGATAGCGCTGCGGGGCGTTTTAAAGCGTATGCCTATGCCAGTGCCGATAGCGTAACAGAAGGTTTTACCATCATTGACCTTAACGACCTCCCTAATGGTATTAGCTTAACGAAGCGGATTAACGACGATAACCGTGCACACAATATCTACATCTCTAACGTAGATTACACGCTAAACACACCGTTAAATGACGCTGCGCCTCAGCTGCATTTGGTTGGTCAGGATAGTAACGGCGGAGCCTTTCGTTCATATACGCTAACGTCACCTCAAACACCAACCGCGTCTTACATACCTAGCGGTCTCACACGTGCCGACTATACGCATGATGCGTCATCTATGCGCGTTACCGACGCAAGAGCGCAAACTGACTGTGTGAATGCTACGGCTGATGGATGTACGGTTATGCTTGACTTCAATGAAGATGCAATGCGCCTTTGGGATCACACGAACACAAATAGTACCTCTGAACTAAGTAGTATTAGTTATAACGAGGTTGCCTACACCCATAGCGGCTGGTTTAGTGAAGACAAGCAATATGCCTTTGTTCACGATGAGTTGGACGAGCGAAACTTCAGCTTAAATACCCGGGTTATGATTTTTGATATTTCATCACTTACAACACCTGTGCTCGCCAGCATTTGGACCAGTGACAACGGCACTATCGATCACAACGGCTACGTAAGAGGTAACCGCTACTATATGTCTAACTATGAGCGTGGCTTAACGGTACTAGACATTTCAGATCCTACCGCGCCTGTAGAAGCTGGCTTTTTCGACACCTACCCAGCTTTTAACAGCACCAACTTTAATGGTGCCTGGGGCGTATACCCGTTTCTACCTAGCGGTAATATTTTGGTTAGTGATATTCAGCGCGGTTTGTTTGTATTAAAAGACAATACGTTAAGCGCAACAACAGTTGCGGCCTTCTCTCAGGCTAATTATGAAACGGATGCTGATACAGCCTTAAGCCTTCCTGTTAATAAGACAGGTACCGGGGCTATGACAGTTGCGTATGAAGTAATAGCGGGTTCAGCCACCAGCAGCGATGTAATGTTAGCGTCTGGAGAACTCAGTTGGGGTGCGGATGAATCACAGACTAAAAACATCACGTTAAGCATCGATGCTAATGAAAATACTGAAAGCAATGAGGTATTTTTCGTCAGACTATTTAACCCGCAAGGAGGAGGCATCACCTCTGGTAGCGGTTATGCTCGAGTCACCATTAACGGTACTGCACAGCAAGGAAAAATTGAATTAAGCACTGGCGAACGCACTATTTTAGAGACTGACTCTGAACTTGCGTTAAACATTGTTCGCCAAGGCGGAAGTGAAGGCGAAGTAAGTGTGAACTATTCACTGGAAAGCGGTACAGCAGTGAGCGATGAAGACTTTGTCAGCCAAAGGGGCACGCTAACTTGGAGCGACGGCGAAACTAATTCGAAGACCGTCAATATTGCGCTTATTAACGATAGTATCGAAGAAGACAACGAACAATTTCGTTTAGTGCTTGCTGCACAAGACACCAATCTTCTAGGTGGTGTGGTAGAAACGCTGATTACGATAAAAGATGATGAGAGCAATCAAGCCCCTGTGGTAAACGCAGGAACAGATGTTGAAACCGATGTAAGAGCCAGCGTTGAATTAACGGGAAGCGCCCAAGACCCCGAAGGCGCGTTAACAAGCGTAGAATGGACGCAAACCGCCGGCGACACGGTTACCATCAGAAATGCAGATACATTAACCATGTCTTTTACCGCCCCATCATCTCAAAGCAATTTAACCTTTTCGTTAACTGCAACCGATGAGTTTGGAGTTAGCACCAGCGACACCGTTACTGTGACCGTAAACGAAAGTGTAGTGAGCTCGCCAACGGATACTAATTCAAATAGCTCTGGTGGAGGCGGTTCTACGACTCTGTTTAGCATGTTAGGCTTGGCATTAGCTCTTGGGTGGCGACGTGTAAAATTGCCAAACAAGGCACATAAACTACAGCTTAGTGAACAAAAATAAAGCAAACAAATCACAAAGCCACCAGCGAGGCGTGACAAGGCAAATAAAACTGCTTATACTTGCGCTCGCTTGTGGTTGTTATGCATAGCAATTTGCAATAAAAAACTGCACAGCACATCTCAAAATGGCCCCATAGCTCAGTTGGTTAGAGCACTTTTAACCCCCTCTGGGGTTACTAAAACGATAACCATAGGGTAAATCATGGGCTTTGCGAGATAGTAAATTTACTAAAATGAATTTACTACTTACTAAAAGTAAGAAACTAGTGTTTAATATTGTCGCTAGTAAAAATATGACAATTTGTACGTAAGAAAGTGGCCCCATAGCTCAGTTGGTTAGAGCATCCGACTCATTGGAAGCCAGTGACCTATAGCAGTAATGTTATAAGGAAAAACCGGATGAATTGCTGGAAAGCTTCGTTTCAATAGAAACATGCCAATCAGCAGCCAAGCCCAGAAGGCGTTCTGGGAAGGTTCAGAGACTAGGTGACGCAGCACGAACCTGCTGCATAATACACCATCAGCGTCCGGCACCCTATCGACTACTTTTAATGGTTGAGGGTGATGATATAGTCCACGCCATAGCGAAAGCTAAGGATAACGTGAATCGGCAGGTCCCCTGTTCAAGTCAGGGTGGGGCCACCACTTTCTTACATTGATGCCTTTATCACGCTTTTTCTATTTACTAGGCAAAAAGCCACATCTCAATTTTCCATGAAGTTGGCAGCTTTTTGTTCGAGTCGTCCATATCAACATTTTTAACTTGTTGACCAAAGCATTGTATGAAGTGATTGCTATCTTCTGAAATTGTAATCGACACAACCTTTGCTCTCTATCTCAGTAAGTTTCTGTCCTCACCTATGACTCTATTTCATGTCGCCCAACATGAATCTGAAACCTCGTACTCGCGGGTCTTTGTATATGGCAATTATTTTTAACTAGAAGAATTACTTTCTGAAATTGCCGAAGATACCGGCAAGTAACGGCTTTCAGGACTCACAACGAAATCTGCTCTGTTAAAGAATACGGAAGAAAATTTAAATAGAAATCTTTTTATTTATTAAGTTCATTTTTAGATCGAGATGTCTTAACAGGAAATTTTGCAGTCCTCATCCCCCCCCTGATACTCCTCAAAACGGTCTACATAAAATATTATTAGCTCCCTTAATTTAAATCCTTTCTTGGTAAAAACAGACCGGTATTGCCGTTTATAATTCTGCTTAAATTTACGATCTGTAGAAAAATAGGTTGCTAAAATTATTCTTGCAGGAGTATTAAAGAAAATAGTCAAAGGCGATCTAACGCGTACAAAAAAGATTGAAGCACCTTACACAACCGGTTAATATTTGTACAGATCATGCTGTGATTTTTAGATACGTCTAAATGCGAATACCAATGATTCGGCGAAAATTAGGGAAAAATAAATTAGTTTCACTAGGGAAATGACATGCCAAAACACCTTGATAGATGCTCTCCAATATTTCTCGGTTTAACAATATTAGCGCTTAGTAGCTGCACTACGCGAATTCAAAATGAAATTGAGCTACCAGCCCTCAGCACAGCGGATAAAGTGCTTGATGAGTGGGGGTCAGTGACAGCTTCGCCGCCAATCATTAGCATCCCTGCTGATGAATATGAATTTAAAATAGATAAAACGGCTGGGCAATATTATCAGGGCGCGAAAGACGAAGTGAATGCAGGAATACTGCAACATACCAAAACGGTGTTCTCTTTTCTTTTGGCGGCGTCTTCTCAGGCAGATGCAACCTCAAAGGCGATGTACAATAATCAACTTACCACCTACCAAGATGCATTAGAAAAACAAAACGAGGGAGCGGATCTTACTGAAGAAGAAAAAGAAGATGCCAGAAACGCAAAGCAGGCCATGATTGACGGTTTGGCCGAGGCAGCAAAAGAAAATTTCACATCCTGTAAGGCATTAGCAGACAAGGAAGGAGAACGGGTCGTAGGTGAGCTGTCAGCCACTGATGCCATTGCCCTGAATAATGCAGCAGTAGAGCGGCGAAAGGCCTGCTTGAATGACTATCAGGCGGAACTGGCGGAGCTGGAAGCGGTATCTCAGCTTCCGGATTTCCCTACCCTTCCTGAGAATAATGTTCCTTCAATCAGTCGCCTTCAGGCTACACCTTTTGGGGCTAGGACCGACGTGATGAGTGAAGATCTTTCTTTAAGCAGTAGTAATTTATCAGGTGGTCTAAGTCTGCCTGACTACAACGCGTTGCCGCAAGCGGCCACCAATAAATTTTTGGCAGATATGCTGGCCACAATTTCCAGCAATAAGGACGAGAGTGCATACTTTGGAGTGTCGATGATTTCAGTGAATCCCGGCTGGCGGACTAAAGAAGGTTATCATGCAGTAATAAACCTTGATACTGCGGTTGTATTGAACGATGCATCAAAAGCAACGGTGAAAAAGTATATTGAGGACACAGATACGCCTAAACAGTTAAAAGAACTGATGGAGGTTTTCTATTTTGATGATTGTGATAATGAGTCAGGGAATCGGGAGTTTAAGAGCCTTAATCGTCTCAATTGTGAAGAAAATGTTGCTGAAAAAATTAAAGCTGCGAACGATGCTTATAAAATTAGAGAATACGAGGATTTAAAGAGTTCTGACTACTATTATCCAATTAACGTGACGGCTATATCTCCAGTGACGTATGCACAAACACAAGAGCTTCAAAATAGACAGATAAGCCAAATCAATCTTTCCTTAATGCTAGCAGCCACTTTGCAAAATGCCGGTTTAAAGGAGTCGGCGGAAGCATTTGCTGATTTTTCTAGGCAGCGCCGAAAGGAATTTGGCTCTCGCAGCGCGGACAATAATGTGAGCGTTTTTTCTACAGGCAGCATGGTTGGTTTAGAAGTCCAGCCTGAATTTTTCGCTGCATCTTGGAATGACAGCGAGCCGAATGAAACTCTGCAACAACAGACCTTTCCAATACTTTTGCGCTTTGACACAATCGGCGCGAATCAGCACGAGGAGTTAGTAGTAGCTAAGAATTGTGATTCTGCTTTAGTTGACCGTGACTATTGTCTTCTCGAACCCGTAGTCAGCATTATCCCCTCGACTCGCTGGAAGTCTGCTGACCGCTCCCCTTGGCTGTTCAATTGGAAGGAACAACTAACGACACAAGAGATGTTCAATCTGGAAAAGGCACTTAGAGCGGAATGCGATGGCTATACAACTCAATCTGATGAATCTTGGCTATTGGTTAATAAGTGTGCTGAGTTACGCAGAAAGTTGTTTGGAGAGGAACAATTCTCAAGGCTGCCAGACAAGCTGAAAGAAAATTCGTCACCGAAATCCGTTAAGTTTACTCATATCTTTCCATCCTCATTGTCGTTTAAAAAGGGGGAAGTGCATACGCAGGAATTTGTGTTGATCGGCAAAGGCTTTGATTCTCTCAAAGATGAAAGTAAAAATGAAGCTGATAACCTTACTGCTAAGGTGTCTCCCGTTTTCGATGGAGTTGAGGTTATTAGTGCTACGTTAAATGGCAATACAATGACCGTAAGAACGAAGATATCTGATGCCCAAGGACCAATTATTTTCGTTATCGACCTAGGTAATAAGGCTATTAGTACGGCAATGAATAAAAATGCAATAGCTAGCCTGAAGGCTGAGGTTCCTGATAAACAAGCTGGGAATAAGGAGACCAAGACTGAAACTCTAATTAAGCTGACTGCGGATGGCAATCAGTCGATATCGGTGTCCTTACCAGATGGTGTTGATGACTTACCCTCCCATGTAAAAGAGGTATTAATGTCCTTTTACGAAAACCCAGACAAGGTAGCTGCACCCAAAAATACTAAGCCATCCACTGGAGGTTAAGTTAAGTAGTTTCCCAATAAATTGCCGCTCGACCGGGCGTTGAGAACGTTACAAGATTATGGCTTACCTAATGAGTTTCTATAAAAATGGTAACCGCGATAGGCGGTTACCAGTAGAATAAGAAAAACGCCATAGCAAACGACAGATTTGCCTGAGTTATAAATGTTGATTCAGCATATATTCACAACCTGATTTATATAACTAGTCTAATCAGAAAAGAAGACGGCCTACCATGCAAGCTTGTTTTAAAACTATAGGCGCATATTATTCTAGATTCTCAATGTATTCTACAGCCCTTTTCAGCGAAGTTAAATTTCTTCCTGTGTCCATCGTTTTTTTTACGGCATCTACGTCATCAACGTCTGTATCCACGACAAGGAATAAGTCTCGTGATTCCTGAAATGTTTGATTTGACGGATATCCGTCTTCTTCTGCTCGTACGATAACAAGCCTACCAACGAATGCACCTACATCAACAAACCTTACTGCGAGATCCATGTTCACTCGAAAGTTTCCTCTATCATTATAAACGTACATATTTCTAGGTCCTTCGTAATTTGCAATAGTTAGTGAGATTTGGGCTGATATTACGTAATATCTTTGGCTATGAGATAGGGCATGTAGTTTTATGCCAGCAACATCTTACGGAGATTTCAACCATTTCTTTAAGCTGTGTTACTTAAGACCAAGCATGCTGGGAGTTATTGCGTCTCGTACATATTCACGAGTACCGAAATCAGACATCTCTGGGCTATCAGGTAGTATTAACTCATTTCCGCCGGACCTAATTACCATTTTTCTGAAGTGCTTAAGTAATGAAGCTGTTTTTTTTAGCCGTAAAGGATCATGGATTTTATGTAAGTACAGGTTCTCAAAACCTATCGTCGGATTGAGCAGCTCAAGAAGCTCAAAACTCGGTTTATTTGCCTCATTCCTCCGCCATCCACCGTAAACAACGTAGTTTTTCTTGTACGCAGTGACATGAAAACGTTTTTCTCCATGATTCCTTATATAATGATGAGCAAACCGGAGTTGGTTGATGATGTTAGGTTCACATTCGTGAACAATATCAAGGGAATGACCGAACCATCGTATAAGACTGAAAAAGTTCTGGTCTACACTTTGTTCCGCTGAAATTTTCAGGAGTGCTTGGGTAATATCCGATGATGTCGATTTATGCAATATATCTGTGTCAGTTTGGACGTTATCAATGATACAGAATACATCGTAGAACGAATTACAAATTTGATTTTGAATTAATTGTCTATCCCAGTCATTTAGACATGACACGTCTTTGAGCCAATAGCGTCGCAATAAAAGGGATTGTAAATTTGTAGGAAAATTAGCATCGAGAGCTTTACGTATGATCTCAATGTCAATCACTGAGGTCACGCCTTTCTTGAATTTTTGCAATACGTTGCTAGAACAAGAGGGTTCGCGTAAGCTGGCGTGCATATCCATCAGCAGCACGCTCATTTCGTTGCTTTGCTGGGTTGATAGAGCTAAGGTATCGTTATTTGACGCTGATTTAGGCATAACATTTTCCATGTACTGGTTCCCCGCCTCCAGCACTAGGCTAATGTATTGTGAATTTTGTATAGGTATTGGTCTAAACCTTTAAGCGCGAAAAAACGGGGAAAGCGCAATGGCACATACAATGCCCTCACCTAATTTGTACGTTTTGAAAGAAAAGATCAAGAGAAAACTTTTTCGGCTCATACTACGAAGAAGGTATAAGTGGGTAAAAAATATATTTACTAGTTTGAACGAAGGTTTATCTCACTAGCGCCTACAAAATGAAGTTCCCAGAAGCATTAGTATTATCATTTTAGTATGCTAAAAAATCTTAGTACTTATTCAGTATAATTCATTTGATACTTAATAAATGAGGGCGGTCGTTTATGACTAAATTAGCGACTTTGATAGAAGTGACAGAAGGCTCACCTGAATCAGTACTAAAGAAGCTTGCCATTAGCAAGTTAGGTGCTGCAAGATTATTGCCAGTACCGGGATCAGATACGGTTAATATAGATGGCGGTTTAAACGATATCCGAGCTGTGATTAGTGCAAACCAGATAAATTTCTTTGTCCGCTATAAACATGACGTAGACAAATATACAAAATTACTAGCACGCTTCACTGAAGAAAATAATGAATGCTGCCGTTTATTGCCCTGTAAAAGTATTTCGTAAGAGAGTGTCTTCTAAAGACAAGAAGCGGACATTCGCCATAGAGCTTTTCGAATTTCCGATTAGAGCCAAAACTTGACATTAGAATGTTAAATTATTACCAATCTGCTCGATAAGTTAAGGTATCAGATTGATTCCAATTAGCTTGAGAACAAGTGCAAATAGCCCAAAACACATCACGGTGACCCCAGCACTCATCGCTAATGCCGACCAAAATCCAAAGCGATGAAGCAGTGATGGAAAGATCAAAAACATTGGCAATGTAGGCACAACGTACCAGAAGGCGTACCAAGCGTGGTTGGCAATCTTTTCCATCGGTTGCTTTTCAATATATAGCCAGATCATGGCTAAAATGCTTACTATCGGGAGTGCCACAATAATTGCGCCTAGCTTATCACTGCGCTTTGCGACTTCAGAAGCAGCGACTACGACTGCCGCAGTCACCAAATACTTTGTAATTAACCAGCCCATATTACCCCCAACTCAAAAAACCGATTGCCTATCGGTTTTTATTTTGCCATTATATTATCCATTGTGAAAAGAGAAAGTTGTTATGCAATTAGGTGAATTAGAAAAACAGGTTTTGCAGTATCTGTGGAATGCTTCTGAAGCTGACGCGAAACAAGTACATGCCGTGCTTGGCCAGTCTCGTGGGAATTCACTCAATACCATTCAGAGCACCTTGGATCGTTTGTTTAAAAAAAGTTTGTTGAGCCGAACCAAACAGGGGCACGCCTATTGTTACCGGGCAAAAGTAGACAGGGAAGCATTGATAGCGACGCTTATCACCAACGTGACCAGCGATTTTGTTGAAGACGGTGAGCATAGTCTGATTGCTGCATTCAGCTCGGCCTCTGCCAATCTGGATGATGCCCAACTTGATAAGCTGGAACAGTTGATAGAACAACAACGCAAGTTGCGTAAAGGGAACTAACGAACATGTTGGTGGGAAATCTGGCAATAACACTGAATTTACTGAGCATTGCTGTGCTGGCATTTGCTATCAGTGTGGTTTTCGTTGCCGTTATTTCACCATTTACTCTTCACCGAATAGCACAATTCACATTTGGGATCCGCAAAGTCATCTTGTGGTCATTAGTGACTGCGCCATGGTGGATCGCAATTAGTTGCATAGGATTTTTCTGGCCGAGGCAGCAAGACATCTTCCCCGCAGCTTGGCTAAACGACTTTGCGCACTGGCACCACGTCGATATTTTTAGTTTCACCAGTTGGCATGCTGTTACCTTGTTATCAGGCTCTGCATATTTGCTCTGGTCAGTGACAAGAACCGTTTATATTCGTAGAAAGCAATCATCAGCGATGGCAGATTTGATTGGCTTTTCTGATATCAAATTACAGCATATCAACGGTAAGCAGGGGTATTATTCGTTACCGCTGCCAATACCGGCAGCCTTTACCACTGGGCTGCTGTCGCCGAAAATCTATGTTACTACCGCGCTTAAAGAACGGGTTAATGAGCAGGAATTGGATATCATCATCCGCCATGAAATGGCTCATGCTGAAGCGCGTGATCCTATGTACAAAGTTGTCTTTGCGACATTTGCGGCTTTTTTCCCTGCTACTGCGACGCGTGAACTTATCAAGCAATTTACTTTATTGACCGAGCAGATGGCAGATAGTGCGGTGACCAAGGAATATGACAACTTAGATGTCGCTCAAACCTTGATTAATGTCGCACGCATGCAGCGAAGTGTAGACTCTATGCACAACAACATGGGCTGCGATGGCTTGCAAACGAGCTACTTCGGCAATGATCAAACCAGTGTGCGCGTGCAAAGCCTTATTAGCCCGGTGATCTCTTCGTCCCGACTAGCAATGGGCTTTGCAATCATATTGTTTGCTTCTGCGCCTCTGTTAACCGCTTCTACGGTTGATAGTCTCCACCACATTATCGAAACCTTTTTCACCCATTAGCTTTTACCCAATAAATAAGGACTGGGAATGAAAGATATTCTTTGTAAACGCAAGACTAAAAAACCGATTGGCTATCGGTTTTCTGCTGTGCTTGCCGGAGTTGGTTTACTCTTATCAGCGACAGCCGCATCAGAGGAAACTCCTCAGATTATCAGCCTACCTGAGGCCGTAATGATGACCTTAAATTATCACCCAGAATTGAAGGCTTTAGTGTCACAAGAGCAGGTTTGGCAGGGGCGTATTCAGCAAGCTGGTGTCGGTGAACGTCCCCAAATTGGGCTGATGATTGAAGATGCGATGGGTACAGGTGAGCACAGTGCCCTTAAAAGCATGCAATCAACACTGACGTATTCTTGGTTGTTACAGCAGGAACAAATCGATAGCCGGGTAAATGCCGCAAAAAGCGAAGCCGCAAAACTGGTACTTGAAAAGCAGATTAAAGCACTCGATTTGTCTGCATTGGTGGCCAAGCACTATATCGATATTCTGGTTAAACAAGAGCGTCTTAAGCTCAATCAGATGGCCGCAACTCAGGCAGAAGAAGTGGTAGAAGCGATAGCCAAGCGAGTGAAAGCAGGTAAGAGTTCAAGTGTTGAGGTACAACTGGCAAAAGCAGAGCTGACACGCCGGGAATTGGCCGTAGAAGACGTAGAACATGAACTCAAGGCCAGTCAATATCAACTGGCCTCTCTGTGGGGTAACCCTGCTCAGAACTATCATCTGAACGGCAATTTGCTCAGCGTACCGGCTGTTCCATCGGTTGAAAGCCAACTGGCACAGCTCAAGCAAAATCCTCGCTTACAACAGTTCGTTAGCGCCCAGCGTATCGCCCAGTCGCAAATGGAACTGGCTCGAATAGAAGCTAAACCCCAATGGCAGTTCACAGCCGGACTACGCCGCTATGAAGCGACCGATGATTTTGGTTTGGTTGCCGGGATTTCCATTCCGTGGGGAGACAGCAACCGCAATGCCGGGATGATTGCAGCTCTGCAAGCAGAGCAGGATGTACTCGCCAGCGAACAAAGTGCGTTGATGCAATCATTGGACGCACAACTTTACGTGCTGCTACAGGAAATGGCGCATTCACAGCACGTGATACAAACCGTACAAACAGACATTGTGCCCACGTTGGAAACTGCCTTATCTGAAGCAGGTAATGCTTTTGAAAGAGGCCAACTAAGTTACAACCAATACAGCGGCGTGCGCCGGGAATTACTCAGTGCGCAAACACAGTTGCTTGAAGCGTTTGAAAGCCTGCATTTGCAGCATATTGAAATTCAACGCCTGACCGGTACATCCCTATCTCAGTGAGATCTTTTATGAAAAACAATAAAACCCTTTCGTCATTGAGTTTGGCGATGTTAATAAACCTCAGCTTAGGCTTAATCAGCCTACCCGTAACGGCATCATCTGCGCCTGTCGCTGAACAGGCTGAACCAGAAAAAGGCCCGCATCGGGGACGTATGTTGCGTGATGGTGATTTCGCTTTGGAATTGTCAATTTTCGAAACGGGCGTTCCACCTGAATTTCGTGTTTGGCTCACCAAAGAAGGCCAACCTATCGATCCAAAGTCGGTAGATTTGAACGTTAAATTGACCCGCTTGGGTAATGTTGTTGATGACATTAATTTCTATGTTCAAGGTGATTTCCTGCGCGGTGACATGGAAATCTATGAACCCCATTCTTTTGTGGTCACCATCGAAGCCAAGCATCAGGGTAAATCCTTCCGCTGGCAATATGACAACTTCGAAGGGCGTACCACTATTGAGCAAGCTGTGGCAGAGGCAATGGATATTCAAACGGCTATCGCAGGACCTGCGACCCTGCATCAAACTATCCCTGCCTACGGCACATTGGCACTACCTGTAGGGGCGCAACGTTCTGTTTCGGCTCGTTTTGATGGGGAAATTACCAAATTGCATG
Organism: Alteromonas sp. R7; assembly: GCF_055755235.1. Lineage (NCBI taxonomy): Bacteria > Pseudomonadati > Pseudomonadota > Gammaproteobacteria > Alteromonadales > Alteromonadaceae > Alteromonas > Alteromonas sp. R7. Next base: position 242,515 of record NZ_JBVTQX010000002.1, read on the forward strand.
TGGGTTACGGTGAAGCCGTAAAGAAAGGGCAAACGCTGTTAACGGTAGAAAGTAATGAGAGCCTGAAGCCTTATCAAGTTAAAGCGCCGTCGGATGGCGTTATCACAGCGCAGTTTGCTAACGCCGGAGAACAAACGGCTAGTCGCAACTTACTGAGCATAACGGATAGCAGCCAATACATTGCAAAGCTGGCTGTGTATCCAAGTGATTATCAAAAAGTCCGTAAAGGATCAGTGGTGACCTTGCAGGTTGAAGGTGTGGATAAAAACTACCAAGGCACCATTTCGTTTATCGAACCGCAGGTGCGGGATGATCAGGCTCGTATCGTGTGGGTAAACTTACCTAACGAAAAGGGTGAATTGACCACAGGCAGCTTCGTTCGGGCACAAATTGAAGTTGCTACCATAGACGTACCACTCGCGGTTAAACGTGTTGGTTTACAAGGCTTTCGCGATTTTACAGTGGTTTATGCCAAAGTCGGTGAACAGTATGAAGTACGTATGCTGGAGCTAGGACGTGAGGGCGGAGAATGGGTTGAAGTTCTCGGCGGATTAAATCCGGGCACCGAATATGTCACCGAGAACAGTTACATCTTAAAAGCCGACATTGAAAAGTCCGGCGCATCACACGACCACTAGGAGCGTAAATCATGTTGGAGTCGATTTTACGCTTTTCGATAAAGCGAAAGTTTCTTGTGCTGGTGATGGTATTAGCTGTTGCCGGACTGGGGGTATGGAATTTCACTAAGCTGCCTATCGATGCGGTGCCAGATATCACCAATGTACAGGTGATGATCAACACTGAAGCAGCCGGTTATACACCGCTTGAGATAGAGCAACGGGTCACATTTCCATTGGAAACTGCTCTGGCAGGCTTGCCGGGGCTGACCTATACCCGCTCTGTCTCGCGCTATGGGTTATCTCAGGTAGTCGCCATATTCAGTGACGAAACGGATGTGTACTTTGCTCGCCAGTTGGTGAATGAACGATTATCCGCCGCCCGTTCTGAACTGCCGACAGGATTGGAGCCTCAGCTTGGTCCCATTGCTACGGGCTTGGGTGAAATATTCATGTTCACCGTAGATGCCGAACCTAATGCCACCCATGCTGATGGTTCGCCTATCACACCGATGGATTTACGCACGGTTCACGACTGGACTATCAGGCCGCAGTTAATGCGAGTGCCGGGTGTAGTGGAAGTAAACCCTATTGGTGGGTTTGAACGTGAAATTCTGATTGCCTTCAAACCTGAAAAGCTGCTGGCCTTTGGTTTAACCCAAGCGGATGTGGTCGATGCCATTGCCAGCAACAACCAGAATCAAGGCGCAGGGTTTATTGAACAAAACGGTGCGCAGTGGCTGCTCAGAATGCCCGGACAAGCTGACGATATGGCGGCAATAGGCCGTATTCCACTGAAATCGACTAATGGTTCTGCGCTGACCATTAAGGACGTTGCGGATGTCGAAAATGGTCAGGGTTTACGTACCGGCGCTGCAACGCAAAATGGCCGTGAAGTAGTCATGAGTACCGTATTCATGTTGATTGGCGAGAACAGCCGTACCGTGGCGCACGCCGTGGGTGAGAAGCTGAAAGAAATCAACGCCAGCTTGCCTGAAGGTATCGTGGCTACCGCTGTGTATGACCGCACCAAGTTGGTGGATAAGACCTTACAGACAGTCCAAACCAACCTATTGGAAGGTGCGCTTCTGGTCATTGTGGTGCTGTTTTTGCTGTTAGGAAACTTCCGGGCAGCCTTTTTAACCGCATTGGTGATCCCTTTTGCCATGTTAATGACCATTACCGGGATGGTGCAGACCCGCGTGAGCGCTAATCTGATGAGCCTTGGCGCACTCGATTTCGGCTTGTTGGTTGATGGTGCGATTATTATTGTTGAGAACTGTTTGCGCAGACTCAGCCAAAGTGGAAATAGACCATTGCCACTTAAAGAGCGCATGGAGTTGGTGTTTGATGCTACCCGTGAGGTGATCCGCCCGGCATTGTTTGGTGTGTTCATCATTACAGCCGTTTACCTGCCCATTTTTGCGCTGGAAGGCGTGGAAGGCAAAATGTTCCATCCGATGGCTATTACTGTTGTCATAGCTTTATTAAGTGCGATGTTGCTCTCCGTCACCTTTGTTCCCGCCACCATTGCGTTGTTGTTTAAAAAGCCAGTCAAAGAAAAGCACAGCCCACTGATCCGTGGAGCCGGAGCCTTATATCGTCCAGCGTTAAGCTGGGTGTTGAAAGGTCGCTGGATAGTCGTATTTGCTGCGTCGCTATTGGTGGTGGTATTTGGCTATCAGGCAACCAGATTAGGCAGCGAGTTTGCGCCCAATCTGGATGAAGGGGATATTGCCATGCATGCACTGCGCATTCCGGGTACGTCACTGAGTCAGGCTATTGCACTACAGGAAACGCTGGAAGACAAAATTAAGCAGATGCCGGAAGTAGAGCGGGTGTTTGCCAAAATCGGCACCGCTGATGTGGCTACCGATGCCGTTCCACCTAGTGTGGCGGATAACTTCATTATTTTAAAACCCCGTGAGCAGTGGCCTGATCCTGACAAGACGAAAGAGCAAATTGTCGAAGAACTCGCTGCTCTGGTTGCGCCCATACCCGGCAACCGCTACGAATTTCTGCAACCCATTCAGATGCGCTTTAACGAGCTACTGGCTGGCGTTCGGGCAGAGCTGGCCATCAAGGTATTTGGAGACGACTTCGATACTCTCACAGGTTTAGGCGCTGAAATTGAATCTGCTATTTCTCAGGTAGAAGGCATTGCCGACATTCAGGTTGAACAGACTACCGGCTTACCTATGCTGAATATTGTGCCTGACCATCAAAAACTCATGCAGCACGGTATCAGTATTGGTGATCTGCAATCGCAGGTGGCTACCGCTTTGGGCGGCGCAGTTGCCGGTAAGTATTATCAGGGCGATGTGCGCTCAGACATTGTTGTGCGCTTAGGCGAATCACGCAGACAGGATATTGATGCGCTCAATTACCTGCCAATAACGTTACCCGATGGTCATAGCATTCCGCTACAAGAATTGGTATCGCTGGAGTTGGTATCGGGGGCGAACCAGATCAACCGGGAAAATGGCAAACGCCGGGTGGTGGTCACCGCCAATGTGCGTGGACGTGATTTAGGCAGCTTTGTGGCTGATATTCAGCAAGCTGTGGCGGAAAAAGTCGAAATTCCGGCAGGTTACTGGGTAGAGTACGGTGGCACTTACCAGAAGCTACAGTCGGCCTCCAAGCGCCTTAGTATTGTTGTGCCGGTTACCTTGCTAATGATCATCGGTTTGCTGATTCTGGCACTGAACTCGTTTAAAGACGCGATGATCATCTTCACGGGTGTGCCACTGGCATTAACTGGGGGAATAGCTGCGCTGCTATTGCGTGATATCCCGTTTTCCATTTCGGCGGCGGTGGGTTTTATCGCCTTGTCGGGTATCGCCATATTGAATGGTCTGGTAATGGTGTCCTTTATCCGTGAATTACGCAAAGAAGGTGTCGCCCTTAATCAGGCCATTTTTGATGGTGCGTTAACGAGGTTGCGCCCGGTATTAACTACCGCATTAGTGGCATCGCTGGGATTCATCCCGATGGCGCTCAATACTGGTATTGGCTCGGAAGTGCAGCGTCCATTGGCTACGGTGGTGATAGGCGGGATCATTTCATCCACCTTGCTCACCCTGTTCGTTATTCCGGCCTTATATCGAATTTTACACAAAGAAAAGGAGTCACTTTTGACTGACACAGAAGTATTGGAGTCGTCTGATGCCAAATAGTCTTATTAAACTCAGCGTAACTCTGCTGCTGGGCGCATTAGCCTTGATCAGCATTGATGTATTCGCACATGGGGTGGACGATAATACCCGCGCATTTCTGGAACAAAACCAAGGTGTGCAGTTTATTCCGTTTTTGTACATCGGGGCTAAGCATATGATCACCGGCTATGACCATTTGCTGTTCTTGGTGGGTGTGATCTTCTTCCTGTACCGCAGCAAGGAAGTACTGCTGTACGTGACCATGTTTACTATTGGTCACAGCACAACCTTACTGTTCGGTGTGCTGAGCGATATTCAGGTTAACGCCTATTTGATTGATGCCATTATAGGTTTGTCTGTCGTCTACAAAGGCTTTGATAATTTAGGTGGTTTCAAGCGATGTTTTAACTGGCAACCCAATACGCAATGGGCAGTACTGATCTTTGGCTTATTTCACGGTTTTGGATTGGCAACCAAATTACAGGAATTCCATTTACCGGCAGATGGGCTTATTACCAATCTGATTGCCTTTAACATCGGTGTTGAACTGGGCCAGTTTGCAGCACTCGTGTTTATCCTGATCGCCATCAACGCTTGGCGAAAACTGCCTTCGTTCCAGCGTTTCTCTACCATGACCAATACGGCTCTTATGAGTGCTGGCGTCATGTTGATGGGATATCAGCTTACCGGTTACTTCGTTAATTAAACTTATAACAAGAGAATATTATGCAACACACTGTCAGTACAAAAACCTTAGTCAAAGCCAGTATCACCGCAACAGTTGTGGCGGCAATTGCTTTGGTGACTTTTATTCTTCCAGCGGAATACAACATCGACCCAACAGGAATCGGGCATAAGCTGGGGTTGACGACCCTTGCACAAGCGACTGAATCTGATGTTATTGTTTCTACCAACAATGCTGATACCAATACTTCAGGCAGTCAGGAATTTCAGACCATTGAAGTTGTCGTGCCTGCCGGGCGCGGTGTCGAATACAAATTTGCCATGCAGCAATATGCAAAAATGACTTATGAATGGCTGACCGACGGTGAAGCCCTGTATTTCGATTTACATGGTGAACCGGAAGGCGATACCACCGGGTATTTCGAGAGCTATACCATAGCAACCTCCAATGAGATGAAAGGCAGCTTTACTGCTCCTTTCGCCGGTTCACATGGTTGGTATTGGAAAAACAAATCGGACAAGCCTATTGCTGTGCAGCTTTTGGTAAAGGGCGAATACCAAGTAATTGGCCTGAAGCAATAATTCAACTTATTAAAATTGGAGAATGTGATGAAAGAAACGTTATCAGCAGTGGTACTTTGCTGCGCAATAATCAGTGGTAGTGCTCTGGCACATGGCGATCATGGTGTTATCAGCGGCCAGAAAGCCATCAGCATTGCAGCTAAATCTGTGAAGCAAATGGCCTTCAAAGATTTTGGTTTTGAAGTGGGTAAACTGGATGAATCGTGGAAAGACTTGTCGCCTGAAAAGTTCAGTGTCGTTAGCGTAGAAGAAGAGTTCTATGTGGTAAGTGCCTCTAATTCTGATGCCGCCAAGCAAGTCTTTTTCAAGATAGCCAACAACGGTCAGGTTTTGGATGTGAAAGCTAAGAACGACTATTAAAGGCTAGGGGGTACTGAGAGTTGACGCTCAGTGCCCATCCTTCATTTCTAGTAATATAGGCTAAGCCCTTTTTTGCAGACTGCCTCAATGAAAAGCGTTTAACTCAATCGTCCGCTTTACGTACAGGCTGTGTGAAAACCCATTTTTTACCGATACCACTGTGATAGCTCTACAGTGTAATTTTTGGCTCTGTAAAATTATGAATGATTGTTGCTTCAACTTTTAGGACTTCAATGCAGATATCAGTCCGTTAACGCCTATGATATTCATCATTCTTTTGAAGTTGTATGCCAAGACTTGCAGACTTACCTCTGTTTTAACGTGTTTTAGTGTCTTCGTAAGCAATTGGTGAGTCCCTGCCCATTGCTTTATTGTACCGAAGGGATGCTCGACGGTTTGATGCCTTAATGTCATTGCGTTTGGCATATTTTTATAAGCTTGAGCAACCCGCTCAACGTGTTCCTCATCATCAAGCCTGCGGATCCGTCTACCTGCTGGTGAAGTTGTGCACCGTGATTTTATAGCACAACCTTTGCAGGTCATGACCGACATGTAAGCACGTAACGGTTTACCTTTATCCGTTGAAACAAAACTAAACGGGATGTCTTTGCCAGCAGGACATTCATAGACATCTTTCTCTTTGTTATAAACAAAGTCTTCTTTGGTAAACAGTCCCTTGCTTCGATTGGCTGAAGTACGAATCTTCGGAACAATTGCCGTAACGCCTGCCTCATGAACGGCCTTAAAACTCGTACTGTCGTCGTAACCTCTGTCTGCAAGAATGGTAATGTCTTGTTTATCTAATATTTGTTGTACATGTTGGCTCATGGGGACAAGCTGATGTCTGTCACTGGGGTTGTTCGTCACATAATGTGCAAGTATCAGGTGGTGCTTGGTGTCGACAGCCGCTTGAACATTGTAGCCAACTAACACGCCTTTATGCTTGAGCGCCATTCGCCTGCTGTCAGGATCGGTATAGGATATTTGTTTATCGGGTAAGGATTCCAGTTCTTGCTGAATTACCTTTTCGCTTTCCAGACGCGCTTGCAGTTTAGCGAGTTTGCCTTTCAATTTTATTGCATCGTCAGCTCGCGACTGGCGGTCTGCCCTGTCGAGTTCCATGAGATAATTGGCAATATCTTTTTCGGTCGTTTCAATACACGTCTTGATCAAACCACGAGAGTAGTTTTTAGCGATATTATTAACCGCTTTGAATTTAGTGCCGTCTATAGCCACAATGGCATCCGTAAACATATTCAGTTCACGACATATCAACACAAAGTGCTTACAGACTTGCTGTATAGCGTTGCCGTTATCACGCCTAAAGTCAGCAATCGTTTTAAAATCTGGGGTTAGGCGCTCAACCAGCCACATTAACTCCACATTCCTCTGTGTTTCTTTTTCTAAACGTCGACTTGATTGAATGCGGTTAAGGTAGCCATAAAGGTAAATCTTGAGCATGGTTGCTGGCGAGTAGCTTGGTCTACCTGTTTTAGCAGGTTGACTACGAGCAAAACCCAACTCAGATAAATCCAATGAATTGATAAACATATCAATTGCACGAATCGGATTATCTTCATGGATATAATCATCCAAAACTTCCGGAAACAGCGTGCTCTGTGTTCTGCTTTGGCCTTCGATAAATCTCGACATGCATTTGAAACCTATCAGCTTTCTGATAGTTTCATTTTACCAACTGACACCCAGATTGAGGATCAATAGCTAAGACAGATTGATCATATAAAACGCATACTTAGACCAAAAGGTGATCAATAGTTTTCACACAGCCTGCGTACTAAAGAGACCTCCAATGTTGATCGTACTCTGTTTTAAAAGTGTCAGATAAAATGGTGACCAGTGCATTTTGTTAGAAGTAGATTCAAATACTCGTAATTTTTGAATCTGCCGGATTGCAGCACATTGAAGGTGACGTTTACTTTTACATACAAATAAAACTTGTAGATGTGCTTAACACCTCTTGTGCCCTTCACTCTGCCTAAAACAATCGTTGGGAAGAAAAATCCAGCCCTCCTTAACCGGTGCATCCTCGCTGGGTTGCCACAAAGCTTCCGGAGTATTATCGAAGCTCCAGCCAATGAGTGCGCAAATTAATGCATCGATATGGTCCTGATGACGCACTTTACCGTTCGTCATCAATGGACCTTCCGATTCTGCGCTTACCAACGGCCACTTTGTCATATTGGTTAACGCCGAGATGTATTTAGACTCTTTGCACGGTGAAGGGTAAGCTTCAATAGCAGTAATACTCTGATGTTGCCAGACCCCTGTAGATACTGAATCGGGAACAAACTTAGCAAGTGCGTGAATTCCTTTGGTCGCCTGCGCACCTATCATATCCTTGATTGCAGATAAGGGCTTAAAGCCTCGCTCTGCCAACTGACGCTCGCATTGTCGAAATAAATATGGGTTTTGACTACTGGTAACACCCGTAGCGCTAAAAGTCCCATTCAGCAAGTTTCGAAAACCATCGCTGAAACACAGTGGAGTATCAATAGCCAATAACATTTTCTGATGTTGGTACTCCAACTCACATAGGCGGAACAATGCTTTTAAAAAGGTCACTTGGTCGTCGGATTGATTTATCGTTGCGGCTAGATTTCCACGCCACGGCACGCCCATAATTTTCCGATTAGCATCTAAAAATACTAATGCGTCCCGGCTTTTACTGTTTTTATCACAGTTCCAGCCACCGACATCCCAGCCCAAATAGACTTTTTCGGCATTCATGTTTCCGCGCAGCCTCTCTCAACGCTGTAAAATACAGAGCGGAAGCGTTGGATATTATTGCCTGCCATTAACTAACCCTGCATATTGTTTTGTGTTTTTCATCCAGCGCGACAATTACTCGCGAATCCATTGAGCGCTCGATATGATTAGCTTTGCAAACTGTCTACCGTCTTTACTAATAAGCGATATTACCTCGCTGTCAGACGAGATCCCGGTAGGCTGCCACCCAAATCTAGTTATGGCTTTTTCCAATAAGTCACTGGCTTTCTTATTGGCTTTTGCGGCATGCTGTATACCGTCGACATCAATTTCTTTACCGATAAAATCGGGATAAATTGGGGCATCAAAATTGACCTCTGCGTATATATCGCCCGCGTCATTTTCGAAGAAGGCGGTTATACGCAATATGCTTTCCTGATATGCCTTAATCTTCCACGTTCCATCCTCAGTCTCCATGCCTTCAGTTATCTGAATGACATAACCCGGTTTACCCTGCTTGATAGATTTTATATGTCGCAGTCGCTCCGCTTGCCCCAGTCGCTTGTCTCCGGCATTATTTAGATAGACTAAGCATCTCCCATCATGATTCTCGTCTTCCCATACTCGTAAATAACATCCTTTTTCGTTTTCAGCCCCCCAAGACCATTGCACGTTAGCGAATGGAGCATTGAGATTCTCTTTGAAAAACGCAGACATGGCTTTTGTATTCATCGTTAAACTACTTCCGTTTTATAAACCAGCTCGACCACTAATCCATCGTATTCAGGCTATGGATAAAGAGGCATTTATCCTTTTTCAATAATCTGACTGAGCAACATACCATGTATTTTCTGTCACCACTAAAGCATAACTGCTTTACGGCCTGTAACCTTCCTAATACTAATTTGATTTGTTGGACTGATGTTCGCCACTATGGAAGCGAACAGGCATTAACATGGGGGACAGTCTGGATTAACGGCTTACCCTATTTTCATGAGAACGTAAGGAATGAGGTTGATAAGTGAAGGGACAAACGCCTGCCTGTAAAGCAACTCTCTAGAACGTCGTCACTTCCTAACACCGAATCTTACGCCATTTCGCCATGTCTCATCTCCCCTATGATCTGCAAAATTCTAATGCGGCCCTCATTGGTTTGACAAAGCTCTGTAGGCTGTCTTTGCTCAAGAATGGGCAACGGCGTAACCATCCACTCGTCTAACAAACTTCGCTCACCGAAAAAATCGAGCAATTCCGTGTTGAGTTGCTCAACGGTTACTATGTCTGCGCGGTTATTCATTCGCTTCAATCCTCTACTTGCTCACGGGCGTTTTTCGATATTGAGTATAGCCCTCTCTGGTCGAAGTGGCACCTGTGTCTGCCATACCGAGAAGACTGAAACGAAGCCTATGTTCTGGTAAAAGTTTACTCGGCAACATTTCTGCGTCGTTTGTCAGTTTACCAAGCGACACCACGTTATCTGCCAACTGAGAGTATTAGACAATTGGACAGCCTGCTGCTAGCGGGATACAATGAAGGCAAGTAAGAGGAGGATCAAGTCGGATTGCAACATCCCTCCCGCCCGTCAATTTAGCATTATGCGGTACCCTGAGCGACGTCAGTCGAGTCAGAGTATACATTGTCGTTCATGCAAGACATGGAGATAATATAGGTGATCCGGACTTCCCTACATTTTTGTTTCGCTCTTCAAAAATACTTACCCTGTTCTCACAATTGCTTCATCGCAGCGTTCTAATCATTAGCTTAATTGATGTGTAAGCAGTCTATTGAACACAACCTTCAGTCAATAAACTAAAATCGAATCTCGCACTGTCTAACAAAATAGCGGCAGATTAGCAGACAGATTTATCGCCACTTATTGCATCAAAGCGTGAGAAAAAAATGATGACAGCGGCACCTCTCCCCACACATATAATTGCATCATTATCCACTACTTAAGAAGATTACAGGCTCACTTACCCTATCAGAGGATAAATAAAACACTGTTTTATATCAGTCATTCAATGATTGAAGGCCGCTCATTATGTGAATCATTATTAACTGCAATTCATTCCAACCCAAGATAAATCAATTATATGTACTTTTTATGCCAAGAATTCCAGTGGCGAGCCTAAATATTTAAAGCTAAACGTTATCGAAAAAAGTAATAAGTGCTCAATATTAAAGGCAGCTTTTGTAAGAAAATTTTTCTTCCGAACCGTCTTTTCGACGTACCCAGAAACAGATGGTATTATAATCTGCCCGTCTAACGAAAAAGCTTTCAACCCCGCATCCTATTTTCTCATTCGCATCAGGATGCCTTAATAACGTTTGATGCAAAAATGCTGTATCATCCTCGCCAACAGTCTCTTCAGGCCTGTATTTGTTCAGCATAGTCTTCAGGTGTTCATGAGCATCCCCCTTCTTATCAAAGTGTACTCCACCTATCTGTAACGGTTGGGACCTTGCCATTTTTCAAACCTCATTAATTCTATGAGTTGCAACAATTTTACTAATTTCTCTTTTCACCAAAGGCGCAAGGTCTAATATCTCCCAATCACCTTCATATAATCTAGCCAAAACTTCCTTTTCGCTCATTTCACTTCGGCCATAAAATTCGGCTATTTCTATAGCGCTTGTTCGAGATAAACCTAGACCAATGAGAGATATCAGAGTTTTTGTGCTCACACCAAACTCTAAGAATAAGTCGTAAGTTAGCTCATCAGGAAATTTGTCTAACGCATCAGACTCCTCGAAGTGTTGTCTTAAAACTGATAGATAAGCTCCTAGGTACTTAGGAGCGTAAAACCTTGCGATCTCCTCCACTTGAGCCATAGTATCTCTAATCAACTTTGCGTAAGGAAGCTCTTCATCAAACTGATAGTCCCCATTTTCTTTTTCTCTGTTAAGTCTCGCTGAAATCATCATCCCTAGAGATTTTCCGCGCATCCAATCCCACGTTGTCAGTGCACAGGGTAAAACTCGCTTAGTAGGTGCAAATACTGGTGCCAACGTCAAATTGATAATATCGAATATAAATACAAAGCGGTTTACAGAATCATAGTCTTCGGGAGGGATGGGGAGTAAATTTTCAACATTTCCAGAATATTCTCTAAAATAGTTGAGTAGTTTTTGTAACGCTATGACAGATATTCCGGGATTGGCGGATACTATCTGGTCTTTAATATCAATGTCGCTCAATAAGGGCTTTATTAAGTCCTCTATATATTGAGCAGCTTCTCGGCTAATTTTTTTAATTGGAGATGAATTCAAAATGGAACCGTCTCGAATCTGGCTGTTCATCAAGTAAGCTGTAACGTGCTCCAGTTTATGATCGAGATCCTCGGTATGCATATTTTTTCGATTTGAAATGTATTTCGTCAAATCGTCATACTGTTTGATAACAGCGTCTGTTTCTCTTCTTATAGGATAGGCAGTTTTTTGAGGTATGCCATCAGGCCAAACTTTATCTTTGCTCACATCAACACAAACTATGTTACCGTAAAAATCTGATCCCCAGCGACCGGCCCTTCCCGCAAGATTCCAAAAATCTTGCGGCGTCATATGATGTTTAATGCCTTTTTTCGGCCCCCTTACTACTATTGTTTTGCATGCTATGTTCACACCTTCAATAAGAGTCGAGGTTGAGATAAGAAATTTTATTTCGCCTTTAGTGAAAAGCCGCTCAATTTCTTCTCGAATTATCGATGGCATATTGCCATAATGGAAAGCTACACCCCGCTTAACAAGCTTTACCAATAGAAACTTAGGGTGAATAATTTTTTTGCATGACTCTGAGAGTTCATCAAGTTCTTCTGTACTTGAGAGCTCTTCGTCTTCGAGACCATCATAAATAAGTGTAGCAACTTTTTCTGCGGCGCTTGCTGAATTAACATAAACCATTGTGCCGGTCGTATTTTTGCCCAACTCTAGTGCAACAAATGCCTGTCTTTTTGAGTCGTTGGTTGGTCTATCTATTAACTTGAAGCTCCCCAAATCTGCCAATGTACCATCAACTGAAAGAAAAAATTTCCAGTCTATAGGTTTTCCGCGTATTTGTTCAGCCACTATAAGGTTTTGCGTTACAGTCGGAGAAGCACTAGGCACTACCGCTTTAATCAAATTTACAGGGGCATCTTCCAGCAAGATTTCAGGATTTTCAGTGTGCGGACTGAGAAATACAACCTTACACTTACTGTTTTCTCTGTATATTCTTTCCAATGCTTCTTGAAGAATTACACCTCTTCTTTCATCAGCAAGTTTCTGTGCTTCATCAACTATTGCTATATCAAACTTCTGAGGAGTAACACCTGAATTCAAGAAGATATGAAGTCGCTCTTGAGTAAAAACTGCGATGAACGGCTCATCTCTACCTTTTAATTCCCTTAACGGTAATGACGTTATTTTCAGACTTTGGAGGTTGTGATTTATTTTTAGGTCGTTCAATTGCCGCTCAATCTCGGTAACTAACGCTCTGGTGGGAGCAATGAAAACAGCAGAGTGGCTTCCTTTATTCGCGAAATTCGACAAAAGCCAGTTCAATATCGTGAAGGTTTTACCTGCTGCTGTAGGTGCTGTCGCTGATATCCAATCTGCATTAGCTAGTTTGCTCCACAGTTCAATTTGAAAAGGGTTGCCAGAAATTGATTGGCTATTGTTAAATACAATCTCGGAGTTAAGCTTTCTCTTATTCCATAGCAACTGTTCAATGACACCGACCCGAGAACCTATATGTGGCTGAATAAGTTGTTGTTCTTGAGCTAGATTAATAGTTCTGTGATTAGATAGTCTTGCTAAGATTAGACTACCTGCATCGCGGACGATTGCATCCTCAGAAAAGCATAAGGCGCTCTGAGCAATCATTAGCGCATACTCTAGCTGTCTTTTATTATCACTCTGAGTAAAAATACTGGCAGCTAGCAAAAGCTTTTGCCAGTTGTGGGCTTCGTTATTATCATCCGTATCGCAAAGGCTTGCGATTATGCTGTTTCGAGCTGACCAAATTCTCAACTTGTCTAACTGCGCCTTAATGCCATCATTACTTTCTAGCCAATTTTGTAGGCTTTGCAGGCTCATTTGTCGACTCCCAACAAGCTCAGGAAATACTCCCTGAATTCGCTAACCGTTCGCATTGGGACGCATATAAAGTGGATATCGTAATTATTTATTTTCTCTTTTCCTACGCGATTTTTTATTTGTTTAGTCCATTGTGGTACATGTTCTTTAATCTTTTCTGCTAAATCGCTATCATTTCCGATTACCTCATCTTCTGGATATAACTCATTGTCAAAACCAATCAGAGCAATTCCGCAATGCTGAAGAGACAGCGACTTAGAATCGTTCATATCGAAATACCTCTTAAGCCCTTCAATAATATTGGGGTCATCGAAGTTGGCAAATTCATTTATTAGAAATATGTCTCTAGAACGTGTTGAAACGTTGGAATCATGTTCGGTTAGAAATGGGGCGAGGGAACTTAAGCAATCTCTTACGGCTGTTGAGCAATCGCCATACAGCTTTGATTCTCCCCAATATACTTTCAGTAAACCGTCTTTAGTTCCTTCAGCATAAACTCCGTCTGCCCCGTGGTAATGCATTTCAGATGACGTTTTTAGGCTCATTTTGCAGATAATTTGAGAAAGACCGAAAACTGCTTCAGCGAAAGCAAAAACCAATAACTCGCCACCCTCCCCGCTTTTTTTCAAAGATGAGAAAAGTTGCATTGCTTCAAATTGGAGTCTCGTTATTTTCGAACTAGAGCCGGTTTCATCGAACTCCTTTTTAGCTTCATTTATGCTCTTGCGCGGTATGGCATAGTCGAGAACTTGGTCTCGGAGGTAGTCAGCTAATGGTTTGTAACGAACCCTACCGTTTGCGTCGAGGGGTAGCCGATATGTATGAACTTTTGTATTGGTCTCTTCTAACTGAATTTCTTCAGTTATTATTTTAAGGTGTGTGTCCGTCACTCGCCCAGCGGCGCGAACCGTGACAGACAGAAGCTTACTTAAATCCTCTTCGCAAATCTCTGCATTTTCATGAGACACTAAATATATTCCCTTATTCTTGGCATCTGTAACAGCAGGCACTTAAAAGAAAATAGCGTACAGAACGACCATATTTCAATAGCCTAGCATACTGAGCTACATGGTTCAGCAGTTATTAAGCAACTGCGTTTTAGCGTGTGGTGAGAAGTGTTCCCCTATTACTGCTAATGGGAGATATCTCGCTACGTTACCACTGTTAGACTACTGTTTAGTTTTTTAGGAAAGGTATTACATTGCAAATTTCTGTTTGTTAAAAATGTAATAACCCTGATTTTATATTGGGTCTGCTAAAATTTTCTCCCATAACTTTTAAGTACTTTTTCCAAAACTAGCCTTAGATCATCTGAAGAAAGTCGTGTTTGGCGAGAAATTGTAGTCTTTGCATATAACCTACCTGAATCATCAAACCCCAAGACACCGTTGTTGTTTATAAAACTTTCCAATATGTCCACCTCATATTCATCAAGCATAATGTCTCCTGCTTCTAGCTGTTCGTATTCAGGTGCAACGACGGTTTGAATAGCAGGCAATTCCTTAACATTACGAAGCATATCATTTTGGTTCCGTAAACCTGTAACCTCGCCGTATAGCAAACTGACCTTATATCGCAATACAGGATCGGTGATTTTTGATAATTCATTTTCGGTTACTAATTCTTCCTGACCAGCAATTTCTTTTTTATCAGATTCTCTTCTACTTCTTTCATATGTGGCATTTACTGACCAAGCATCCACTAAGCGTCTGTAAGGATTGCGGCCTCCTTCTTTGTTATAAATTGACCGTGGACTCATAATGACACCTTGTTGCATCAATAAGTCAACAAGATTGGTTATCTCTATCGCTAACCCTTTTTTTGCGAGTTTTTCACAAACACTGTGTATTGCTGCGAGCTTATTTAGTTTATTGGCTTTACCTTGATTTTCCGCAGTTAAAAGCTCATATAATTCTGTTACTTGGTTTCTAGTCATCGTAATGCTGGCCCTTTCTGCTAACTAAGGCTTTGGTGTGCTCTCTAGCCATATCAATTAATTGATCTGTCGATTCTATTTTTACACCTAGCTGTCTAAGGGTAACAGCATTAGTATCAAGTTGATTGAGTTCATGATCTGTAAATTTATAAGTCAGATAAGATGCAAGTGAGTCACTCGCACTTTTAACTTCAGCTTCTGTCAACATTCCCATTGTTATTGGGGCCACACCTGCATTTAACATAATTTTATCAATAAAATGATTGCGTTCACGTTCTAAGTCATTATCGCGGATGTGGGCATACAAACGACTTGCTTGCACTAACAAATCTTGTTGACGGAATTTATTTTGAGCAAAGAACTTTGTTTCTTCTAGGCTTTCGACCTGTCGGATTGGGATGTATTTATTTGCATCACATGCATCGAATTTAGCGTTAGCTAAACAACGAATACCTTCTATTAATCTGTATGTAGCGTGAGCATCGCAAAGTTTTTGGTCAAGCGCTGCGGTTTTTCTAGACAAAAGAGCTTCAGCACTTTTAACTTCGGTTTTCAATGCTGGTGTGATGAAAGCCGCACCTTTTTCTTTAGCAACTAATTTTCTTTGTCTATACAGATCTTCAAGCTCAGTCCGCGCTAATTCAACTTCAACGGAAAGCTTCTGTGAATCAGCTAGTATCTTATTGCCATGCAACCATAAGGGTATTAACCAAGGCTTACCAGAGATGAAGAAACGACAACGAACACAATTTCCTTCTCCACCGGGTACTTCACCATATACATCTTTACCATTTTGACCTGCTTTACGAATTAGTTCACCGCCAACACTACATAATGTGCCAGCATTGGGACAAAGACCTAATTGATTACTTTCCCACAATGATCGGACGCTCTTTTTAAAAGCTTCTTTTGCGGTTTTTTGATCGTTAAATATTGAATATCTATGGGCATCTTCCCACGCAGAGGATTTGAGCCAATTGGAAAAGTTCGCTTGCTGATTGTCTTCAATATTTTTTTGTGCAGACGTTAAGATTTCTGAGACATGTGATGCTGTGTGTTTGATGTAATACAAAGTCATTAGAATTGATGCATGTCCCGCAACAATTTTACTCAAAATCTCTATCGGCACTCCATTTTCCACAAATGCTGTTAACCCTGTGACTCTAAGACCATGAGCGGTGAATATAGCCGATTTAGGTGCCCCATTTTCTTCTCGGTCAGTAATTATTTCAACATCTTCGCCTTGATCTTTGATGCGCTTTTCAAGTTCGTCCATTAGCGCCAACCAAAAACGATTTAACAGCCAATCAGCTGAAGGGGAATCTGGAGAAGTGTTTAAAGGGGAGCGGAATAAGTAAAATCTGTCTGGTATTATATTTTTAACCAATTCTGTTGGCCTAGTTGACCAGATATTCTTTGGAATGTCCTTGTATTTCTTTGGCGTTTTTACAGGATTATACTTTTTCTGCCAAGCAAAAAGCTCATAGGCATATTTTATAACTGATTCATTATGCCAAGGTATTACGTAACCAGAGGTTTCAGAAAAGCCTTGTGATCTGTCTTGCGTTTTATTGGTGTTAATATATATCCCGACACCGTCTTTTCCTTGGCTATAAATTTTTCTAATAATACCTCTTTCGGATACTTTGTTACCTAGCTGCTTCCAGTAGCCCGCGTGTGGTGAAGTGTTAGTCACCCACTTTTTTTCTTCTTGAGAGTATGTTTGGCTGTCACCTTCACCAGAGTCTGACGATTTAATTTGTATCCTGCGAACAGGAAGTTCACACATAATCAAATAAAGATAGGTAGAGACTGGGCACCATACTCGCGCTATCTTGTTGGTGTCTGGATCGATAAGGTCTACGTATTCTTTATCGAGGGATTTGGGCCACGCGTAATCGTCTTCCGACAGTATTTCCTTGCAAAGCATTAGCCATTTAGTCGGCATAGCCTGCTTAACGCTTTCTGTAGGTTTAGGCTTGATATCGTTCTTGTTATTAAGAACTAGTTTTATTTCTTTAGCTGTTAATAGCGGATAGCCAATGCTTGTGATACCGCCATCTTCGTCTTCTTCCGTTAGTCGCCCTTCAATGATCCAGTTTACAAAGTCATTCATGTTAAGAGCTGCTGCTCTCTTATTGTTTACGTCATTTTCGTCAAGATACTTCCAAAAGGTATATTTTCTTTCACTAGTAAGAAAGGTAAAGGGGTCATAAGAGTTTTCAACAGTTCTCAAATAATTCAATAGCTTAGTGAACGAAGCGTTCCTATCTTTTGTGCTTTTAAGTAACAAGCCGTCACGCCACTCTTCGAATAGGCTAAGCCACTTATCGTAACCAGCTGCTATCGCGCCAAAATGATAGTCACTACGCCTTATTGAAATCGATGCGATGTATTCATCATTTTCATGAACTTTTGCAAGTGTTTTTGCTAATATTCTAGTTGCATTGATAAACCTATCTGATAGCTGCTCTCGATAGCTGGTGTCTACATTTTTGAACTGAACGACGATGGAATTCCAGACATCAAGCGTAATCTCTTTCAGTGAATTTAATTGAAAATACTTAGCTATATAACTCAGCAAAATTATAATTGCATTTCTGTTAGTTGCTTGACTCTCTTTCAATGATTCAAAGTGATAAGCATGCTTCAAAGCGTCTTTAACCAGCTCGATCGACTTGTCTAATTCCAGCACTATTAAGTTTTCTTTGTATGGTATCCCACCGCGAAATGTTAGCACTTCGATTAATGGTATGAACTGATCATCACTTCTATATCGTTCAGTCAGATATGTCACTACACTTTGGTCAACTGGGTATTTCTGTAACGCTAGAAAGCTAATTGCAACTTCGTCTGTTAAACCACTGCCGCTAGTAATTCCATTAATCATTTTCCATTTCCAATATTGACATATCAGACTCTGTCAACGATGCGCCGACAGTTGACTCAATTAAACGCCTAGCTTTCTCTAACTGACTTGTGATTTCGTTAAAGGTTGGTTCAGTATAAGTTCCTTGAGAAAGAAGGCTGCGGTGTCTGAGACCTAATTGGATTATCTTGGATGGTACGCCCGCCTCAGCTAGTGTTCGCCCATACAGATGCCTATGGCCATGCGGCGATGTCCCCTCCAACTTTCCATATTTTATTGTTTTTTTTAATCGCTTTTCTAATCGCTTGTACGCACGTTTTAAAGCATCCTGATAAGCCTTAATACTATAAGGTTCACCTGCGTTGCCAGCTTGTTTTACAAACAGAAATGGATGCTCTGTGCCATGCCTGTCTTTATAGCTTTTCATTAGCCCTGTACGGTAACTAAGGTAGTATCTAAACATTTCACGGAAAAGTTTTTCAGCTGCGGTGTGAATAAAAAAGACGGGGGCAGACAAACTGTCATCAACTTTTAGACTTTTCCATCCTGCCTTGTAACTCTTCGAATTGTTGTTATCATTTCTTGGTCTTAAATTTCGTTGAGCTAAATAAGTTTTACGATGAATATTTTTTTCACCAGCTATCTCAGTGTATGCTTCGGCTGGATGCCGTAAAAAAACCTTACATGAATCATCTGTTTGCGGCACAACATCGTTGAACCATATATGAAATGGCTCGCTTACACGTAAACCACCAAATATTGTCAACAGTGTGATCATCTTAGCTGTTAAGTCTTCTCGATCTTCAGGTAAAACTGCACTCTCATCTTTAATAAAACCAAATTCAATCAATGGAGCAACAAGTTCAGAGGGGAATTTTCTAGCCTCACCAGACCCGAACTCAATTTCGCCTAACTCAATAGTTTTATTTACCTGTTTCTCGGCAATACTTCGTGCTAATTCATGAGCTTTCACACTATGATTCAAGAACATAAAAGCTTTAGCTTTATTCGCTTGGTTTAAGAAGCGGAGAGTTGTGCTTTCATCACTTGGACGAGCAAGTAGGTTACTAGGCTGCGGTTCAATTATTCCTTCATTTTCACACCACTCAATATACGCTTTTATTGTCGATAATATAGACTTAGTGCTTTTCAGACTTGCAGGAGGCCAATATAATTTTAATTTATCTTCATGATCATCAATATCAATCGTCCCCTTGAGCAAGGCCAAGGCAAATCTCCTAATCAATAACTTGTGAAAATTAAATATTTTTTTTGAGTGGTAGGCGCGATTGTAAGAAATGCAGAAATCGTAGAATAAGCCTAATGCTCTAGAAACTTTGCGCTTCCAATTTAAACTACGTGTGGGAAAAAATATAAAGTAATCAACCAGCGAACTAACTAACTTTATTTGATTACCAACTTTGATATAGAGAGCAGGTATTTTCAGATCAGTGCTTCCCCTGACTTGCTGAATCACTACCACATGATGTTTCGCAACCGCTGATGGTTGTGTTCTAGCCATACCCGCCCTCCGGTAACTTAGTAAGTTTTACTATGAGGGTTACACAGAGTCAACTAGTAATTTCTATATCACTCTTCAAGTTAAAAACCTATTATAGTAAACATTAGTAAGTACAGACTAGGGTGCTAAAAGAGCATCCGACTCATAATCGGCAGGTCCCCTGTTCAAGTCAGGGTGGGGCCACCATTTTTCCTACGCTTCATCGATAGTTACTACTAACCTGTTTTGGTTGGTGCTACCTCTGTGCTACTTATTATTCTAGCATGCAGATTGAGTTGCATGAACAATAGTGCTTTGTACGATTTCTTTTATGATCGATGTCTCGTCTTATACCTTATTTGGCTAAGTATTTAGCTGAGTTCTCCTATACATGGCAGTGTCCGCTTACTCTAAAATTCGAATTGGAGTAGCGGTCAGTAGGTATGTAAGCCTTCCATAATCTAACGATGCAAAGTAGACTAGCGAGTTAAGATAACAAATTTAGATCTTTACTAATCTGGCCTCAACAACCGGATGGTCACATACCATGACTTGGCGTCAACTTTCGATTTATAGGGATATTAGTGGCCACACTTGAGGTTTAGTATTATATTGTTGAGATCTGGAAGGAATAATTGAATAGAGCCATGCCAACTGTTGTTTCGCTATTTTCTGGTTGTGGAGGGTCAGATATAGGCCTTAAACAAGCCGGTTTTCAAACGATATTCGCTAATGACGTACTACCATATGCAAAAGATTTTTATGAAAGAAATCTCAATGAAGGCGAATTTTTACTAAAGGACATTCAGCAAATAAACTCATTCCCTTCATCAGACTTACTGGTGGGTTGCTACCCTTGTCAGGGATTTAGCCAGGGTGGCGCTAGGGATGCAGATCGTAAGATAAACTATTTATATAGAGATTTTGCAAGGGCTCTTAATCAAATAAAGCCTAAAGCTTTCGTTGTAGAAAATGTAAGCGGAATGGTGCGTTCAAACTTTGCGCATTTGTACAGAAGTCAGTTGTATACCTTTAGGAGAGCTGGATATAAAGTGACAGCTCAAATAATCAACGCTGCCGACTACGGGTTGCCACAAGAGCGTAAAAGACTTTTCTTTGTAGGTATTCGTTCTGATTTTGGAGTACGTTACAATTTCCCTGAACCAACACATGGAAATAATACATCAAAGCCTCATGCTTCACAGAGGGAATATATTGGAGATCTTCCTGAATGGCCAGAAGGTGAATTCTATAACCTCGACTTTCATTGGTATTACTTATCGAGAGACCGGTATAGAGGGTGGGATCAACCCAGTAAAACAATTGTCAGTAACGCCAGGCACGTCCCTTTACACCCAATGAGCCCTAAATTGGTTAAGCTTAAACACGACGTTTGGAGATTCAGAGAAGATAAACCTGCTCGAAGGCTTTCATATGTTGAAGCGGCTAGACTACAAGGTTTTCCAAAAGAGACTGTATTCCCTGATACCTACGGTATGAACATGCGTTATACCATTATCGGAAATGCAGTTCCCCCTCCAATAATGAAAGCTATAGTAGAAAACATGCCAAATATTTGGTAATAACTTTGAAAATGTTAATTTGCGTCTTTAACCATTTCAATAAGACTTTCTAAATTGTCTTTTTCCTCTAGGATGAGTTGGTTATTTTCGCAAATTAAAGTTAATCGGAGTCTATCTAATAAAATATTGTCTTCATGTGAGCTGTCTATTAAATATCCACTGGCCGAACAAAATGGAATGGCCATTGTCTTTATAGGTGAAACCAATGACAAGGGACGAATCCAACTTTCTAATTTTTTGGGTTTAATGTCATTAAATTTATTTACCCAGTCGTTGCCACATGCACATTGCCCCATTACATACAGCTTGCCATCTCTGTTGTTAAAAAAATCGTGCCAAGCAATGTAGTCGACACCACAATCTTTAATTTTAATGGCATCATCGTCCTCCAACCCAGCATGAGGCGACCAAGTCCATTCATGCAAAGAGTTTGTCTCAGCTTTAATATACTCTACGAGGTCTTTGAACTTCCTTGGTGCTCCTTGTACTCTCGGCCAGCCGGTATGCAGCCATTGGGCACCTTGACCGAGCATTAACCTTGTTACTTGAGCAGCAATCTGCTCAAACTCGCGTGGAAGTTTTGTAAATTCTCCTTTAGTAATGTTCGGTGCATTTGAAACTGCTAGGCAGAACCGATAAACAAGACTTGTTTCCCCAGGTTTCAATGAAACTTCAGCTCCGTTGATTTCAAATGGGTAATGGTCACCAAGAATTTCTGATCTCATGCGAAGTTTTTCAAGCAGAAGTCCTGCTGCACTATCTTTGGCTGCATCATCCATAGCCCAATCTTCGTCTAACTGTTGGTCTAATTGATAATCGTCTAAACTATTAGCAATATTGTCATCTTCTATTCCGGCTTCCACGTTAGCACTTCCGAATAATAAAGCTCTAAATTCAGTTTGATCTGCATTGCTTTCGGCATCTTGATGTAATTTTCTATCAAATACTTGGTAACTCACCAGTCACTTCCTTCCTGACCTTTTAACTGATCTGCTAATCCTTTATCTAATGTTCTGAACTGGCGTTTAATTTGTTCTAAATACTCTTGGAGTTGGGGAACTTTTGTTCTGTCCAGATTTTCTCGTACTAATCTATCATTTGCTTCTGCTAGTAAATCTCTCATCGTAAAGAGAATGCTGGTTAAGCGCTCTTCAGCAGGCTTGGTCAGCTCTTCAATGTCTTTAACGTGTTTACCTTCCCTAAGAAATTTAACCTTCTCGGGAGTAGATACCGCTGAAGCTAACTGAGATAGGTTCCTAGAGTCACCAACTTGCGAATCTTTACCAAGACTTTTATTTCCAAACATCGCTTTAAGCAACAGAGCGGCGTTTTCCAAAGACTCTTCAGGTATAGGGTGTTTATCAGTGGCATCTTCTGATATTTTCAGAAAATCCTTAATTTGCTTGTATCCAAGGATGGTATATACCCAAGAAAATGGGTACTTGGTGTTGCTGCCTCTTCCGCCTTTATTACTGTTTGCAGGATCAAATAAATTTTTGTTTTCAAGCTGCTTTACATAGTTATAGCCTTGAAGCAATTTCCGTATAGTCTGATGGTTGTCACCTGTCATAACAGATACATCATCTATTGAAATTTTATTACCACTTACTGTTGACTGAACCCAGTTTGCTTTAGCAAAAGAATCCCAATCTTTGGTAGATACGATATGCCTGACACCGAGATATGACAAAAGTGTCCTGTCATCATCGTCCTCTTCAAATATTATCGCAGGAACGGGATCAAATGATGGAGAACCATGCTCAGAATGAAGCTTAGTGAATTTTTCAATTCTGTCAGAGTGCGATGCTGCTCTTTTATCGTTAGATAAAATCAACATAGCAGTCACTCTTCGATTTCCCTCTAAAACGACATATCGAGAACCTTTTCTTTTAACAACTATCGGTTCAGCTGCAAAAAAGCCATTTACCGAGAGTGAACTAAGTACATCGTCAACACCAAAATTTTTTACTATGAAATTTAGAATCTCTGGTTGAGATGTTTGTTCTGTAAATTCACCATTACCAAACCTTGGGTTATGAACATCAAGATCTATGTCAGTTAAGCTTATTTTTTCGATTGCTTTATCTTTTATTGGGGTTACATTGCTCATTCTTCTCAGTTCCTTTAGGAGCGCATGACGTACAGGTTACAACAATTTTTTTTGACTAGCAGTAACTCCTATAGAAATATTGGCTCTCCAATCTTCGCAAGCTATTGAGATACTTTATTTATTAGTTTAAAGATAGCTTAACCCTCCGCAGTTTTTGGCTTACTTAAGAGGTTGATTGTACCGATTTTCCTAACTATCTGGATGTCTGCTTCAACTTTTCCATCATATAGATGAATTGGTGTAAAATCCTCTGATAAAATCGAAGGTCTTAGAAAATGACAGCCAAAAGGCACAGATAATACGCTTATGATTTGTTGGTATTCTTATCCATGGTTTAACGGCCGCTACAAACGATCTTCTCCCATTCAGTATGCCTATCCCGAATGCTTCTTGCTATCGCAGTAAATTGTTTGTGGATCAAAGTTAATAAAGCGTCAGCTGTATCTTATTACCTTCCTAGCTACATCAAATAAACTTCCGTAATCTCCGGTCTAAAGTGTCCCATCTCTTGCGAAACCGTCTCCAGAGCATGAGCGCGGCGATACCCTATAGCGTTTAGCTCGCGCATCCTTTCTTGAGCATAGCTATGTCGGAGCCCGTGGGCTCCTGTAGAGAAGAAAAGGATGCGTTTTGACGCTTTACTGAAGGAGTCTGACCATCGCTTCCCTGCCCCGATATCATAGCGCTGGAGATAATTAATTTTCCGATCTTTGACGGTTACTGGGTTTTCAAACCTGCGCTGCTCGAGCTGCTCGACCAAGTCGTTAGGAATTAGTACGTGACGTATCAACCCGCCTTTGCCCTGCACCGTGTAAAGCTGACCTTCTCGCCCTGCCCATTTTGAGTTTAAAGCGGGACGTTTGTCAGGGTTTCGCTCTTCAGCTCTTGCAAGCGTCAGAAGCTCATGTGCTCTTAATCCAGCAGCATATGCTATCTGAGTGGAAAGTTGATGTGTGTCAGTTTGATGTTTGGATACTGCTAGAGCCTGTGCCGACGTGTAGGCTCTGGACCTTTTAATTTCTTCTAGCTCTGACTTGACGCGGTACAAGGTTGCTTTAGGAGGGATTTTGCCATTCAGTTGCATCATTGCCTGAATGGCCTGTCGCTCCATATCAAGCGCTTTCTGCCCTACAGCTTCCGCTCGGTATTCAAGGTAATACCTGGCAATGTCTGGTGTCAGTGACTGAAGCCCGTTTAGTTTGTTTTCCTTTGTCCACTTGGCTACAGTTTTAAGAGCTTGTTCGTAATTACGGGCTGTACCATATGACTTGATAATTCTTGCTTTTGTCAGCCCTTTAACTACATTTTCTGCCTGCGTTTCTGCTTTGGCGAACTTAGGCATTTCTGTCCAGCCAACGTTTCACCGTGGTCCAGTTTACTACAACACCTCTACGAACAAGCCAGCGCTGAAGCTCCGCTTTACTAGCGCCCTCTTCATAGAGTTTACGCAAGTGAACACCGTACTTGTCTAGCTTCGACGGCTTATGCCTCTTTCTGGCGATTAGTCGGGTCTCGGCTTTAAGCTGAGACACTTCATGTACTTCATTAAACATCATGTCATTCCTTAGGTTGTAAGATTAACTGGCTGTAAACAACTCAGCGACACTTAAGCCTATTCGCCCCTGTTTAGCGCATAACGCAAGGCTCGGACCGATCTCGCCTGGGATTAAATAATCAAAATAGATAGAAACGGCAGCAACTAAGCGCCGAACTTAAACGCCGAAAATGCGACGTGACATGACATATATTTTTAGAAGGACGTGAGGATGCCTCACTACGTGGAAACGGCAGCTGGAGAGCGCCGACTTTTTTCGTTGCCCGAACGGGCTAGTGGTTCAAAGATTACCTGCATATAAATCAGGATGCAATCTGCAAATAAATTTCTGCGTGTGAGCGCCAGAACCCAGACGCCCGCTATGTTGAAGGCGATTTTTCGACTTCGACATAGCGGGCGGCGGAGCGCCCGAATAAAAGAGAGGGGTATTGCTCATGATGCCTCTGTTTTACGGGTGGGTTCTTAGCGAAATTTACCAGGCAGTCAGGCAAATAAGATGGAAATATAGTAAAACATGAAAAGGCTTAATATTGGGGTCACGATACGTCGCTATTGTCTGTTTTGATGAAACTCCAATATCGCTTCAGCTAAATCATCTTCCACACAAAACAGAAATGCAGTGGGCACGTTCAGCACTGCACTTAAAGACAGCACCGTTTTAAAGTCTGGTGTATGAACACCGCGCTCGTACTGGTTCATGCGCGCAGACGCTACAAAGTTGTCCATCCCTGCCTGTATCCCTAATTGCTTTTGGGATAGACCTACCCTTGTTCTTGCCTGTTTTAACCGTATTGGGAACGGCGAACCATCATTTGCTTTCACTTGGTGTACGACATCTGCTATTGAAAACTAAGATTTTCTTAGCTTTAATAGCACCTAGATACTAAGGAATACTTAGCCATCAATTTGGCATGCCAAATTGAGCGTGGAGGTAAAAATGGGATTCGAAGGCTTTTTGGGGATATTGGCTGTTGTCGCTTTATTCATTGTTAGTGCCTTTATTGGTAGTAATGAAGCTGACAACAAAGGAAATGAACAATTGGATAAGCTGGATGATGGTATGGGAAATGTTATCGCTGATGGTGAGCACATGACTCGTGAAGAGGCTGAGGATGCTCAGGCGCGAGGCGAGCTTTACGATACCTATCTATAATAATTAGGCATGCCTAATTTTGAGCGGGCTTTTTTTGACTAATGAAAAAACAGGCGCTAAATCAGTACGAGGCTGACATGACAACATATGAATGGTTTCAGGTTTGGGTATTGATGGTTTTGGCTATTCGAGCTACCCGACGCTATGACAAACTTAAGCACGATCTTTTTGATGCAATTAAAGCTGGGAGAATCTAACTATGGGACCTTTACTTGCTGGTTGTGCACTGATTCTAGGCGTTGTCATTTTCTTTGCGTGTTTATTTCATCTAAAGGTAAATAAATAGCATTAAAGTAGCTGTTCAAGCCAAAATTTTCCATTACTTGAATTTGGCATGCCAAATTCAAAGTTCGCTTTTTAACCAAAATCACGCCTCAAAACGTCATTTCAGCGCCACTTTTTCTCAGCCATAGAAAAACCCCCTTAAAGTTACCCTGGTTTTTCGGAGAAAAAAGTAAACGCATGCATAAAATAGGTAAGCACTGAGTAACAAGCAGGTGCTTACAATGAAAAAAATGTTCTATCGTATGGAAGAGATAGCCCCTCTTCTGCTAACTAGTCGACGCACACTATACAACCATATTTATCAAAACAGAGTTAATGGCACTCATTACCCCGTTCCTCCATACATAAAACTTAATGGTCGTATCCTATTTCCTGTAGAAGAGTTCGATTCATGGTTAAATGCTCAACCCAGAATCGTGTCGAACTCTGTTGCAGGCAAAGGGAAATAAGTTGTGCCTGAACTTATAAAAGCAATGGAGCTTGTCCAATGGATCAGAGAGGAACCTGCTGATAAAGCTGGGACGATTGCATATTATGCAAGGCAGTTTACTGATCCGAGTATACTCCCTCTCGCTCCCAAAGATGCAAAGAACGCTGTCAAAGTGTCTGCGGACAACCCAATAAGGACGTTTTCCATTAACTCCCCAGAAGGATTGCCTAGTGGCTGTATGGCCAGGAAAACTTTAAGTTACCTGACTACGTTAGCAGTTAGATATAAAACTCCTAAAACCATCACAGCTTCACGACGACAACTGTACTCAAGTGTTACAGGTCAAGCTCCAAATGGTCAGCAGCAACTTAAAGCGTTCATACAAATATTCATTCAAACAATTACAGCAGATCTCTACATCAAGGAAGTTAGGACCGATGAAAATGAAGCATTTGAGCTCAGGGCACGTGCAGTGCTATCTGACCTAAGTATCTTTTCCTCTGACTCAAAAGTCACTTTCGAGCTATCGGATTCGTTCATAAAACTAATGGGCTTGATAAAACCACACCCTGTTGATGCCAGAGCTCTTCAATTTCTATGGCATAACCGGTCGCCAATCGGAATAGATCTCTACTGCTGGGTAGCTTACAGAGCGCCCTCAGTAAGCTATAGCAAGCCACTATTTTTGAATTGGGAGCAACTTCAACTTATCTTTCCTAACGAATGGAAACGAGTTAACCGACCGTCTGTGTTTAATAACAGACTAAAAAATGCAATTAAACTGGTCAAAATTTGTTATCCAAAATTAAATATTTCTGTATCGAATGATGGCGTGCTAATACATAAGTCAGCTTCTTCAGTACCGAAGGTTAGAGAGAGTTCTTAGATCTGTGGATAGCCCAAATTATCCACAGATCTAAATGAACGTTTTTGTGTATCAAAACAATCAAAACATTCAAATTCTGTGTAAGAAACCACTCAACCTTGTGTACTAAAGCAAACGTGACAATGACATAGCCCTTACACCACTTGGGCTCGAGCGCCCCCCATATAATTACATATAGTTCTTACATATAGATTCCTGTTGTTGTTTTCGAAATTCTGTGAAAGATGAGGATAACTGAGCGCGCTTACTACAGAACTCGCGCAAATCAATATCGTCGAAATTAAGATTAGAATTTGATGAAACAAGAACGATAATGAGCAGCCACCGTAGGCCCCTAATAAAACGCTTGGATAACGCTTTAAGCTCATCTGAACTTGCTGAGTATTCGAGCTTCACCCTGAATCGGCCTGAACTTGATGGAGTTTGCTTTTTCTTTGCCATATCGACCTCTTAACATTATGTCGATACTTACCCTATCACTCTTTTTAAGCCCCAAATCAAGATTGAAAAATTTTTGCATCATCTACGATGCAATGATATCAACCAAACTTTTTTTTCAGCGTAACCGCATTGACTACTTTTTTATGTTATGGGGTTAGGTATGCTGTATAACCCATTGTTGAGGAAAAAGGAGGTATTCATTGTCAAAAGTAATCGAGGATCCACTAAAGGAACTTTCAGAGATCACAAAGCCAGACAGCCGACAGCATTTTTTTAATACTACCTTGGAACTCAATCACGAAGAGCTAACCAGTATTCAACTGCACTCTGGTGTTCCCAAAGAAGTTCGTCAGCTTTTTGAGACCGCAAAAAATATCTCTTTATACTCCTGGTATGTCTATCGCTTTCATCAGGTGTCTGAACTCATTACCTTTACTGCTCTCGAGATGGCGCTACGTTTGAAATACGAGAATGAAGTTTCAGAAAAATCAAAGAAGAAAATGACTTTGTCCCCTCTTCTACAGCATGCAAAAGAGCGAGGCTGGATAACAAACCAAGGCTTTCCCAGCTTTGAAGTAAGACTAAAGCAATATGCAGAGCAGAAGAAAAATGAACTTCGAGCGATGGAACACGATTTTAATAGTGAGCCTGAAATGCAGTGGGAAGAACCTACTCAAGAGGAAATTTCTGATGCGTTCAACGAATTTGACTTAGTCGATGCTATTGCGAGTAATGCTCACCATGTGAGGAATAGCTTAGCGCATGGCTCAACGACACTTCATCCTGGCAGTGTTAGCACTCTGTTTTTGGTTCATGAAGTAATAAATCAACTTTTCCAACCCCATGAAAATAGCGCTTAGACAGTTCTTATTTCAAACTGCTATATAATGCCATTTATCGTGAGAAAGACCATTAAACACCAACCATATATGCTAGATTTGAGGGAATAAAAGGACTTATGAAAGTAAGAGAGAACTTGAAATGTTTGACATGTGACCATGTAACGACGGTTAGAGTTTCGGTAGGTCATAACCCCATACAGCGACATGATTTCGCTTGTTCGAGTTGTGAAGAGCCTATTGGCCTGATTATGCATGTGGATTATCACAACTTCGCCACTGAACTAGAGTTTTGTGAAAATAGTGAACTGGCATTTGAGGAAGGAAATGTTGTTAATCTAGACCCTCACTTTCTAATTCCTGAACCAGATTTAAATATGGACAGGAATTTTTCTTGGATGGATGAAGCACAATATATAATGGCAAACAATCCACAAGCCGCAATTTTGCCTAATCCAGGTAAGAATGGGAAGATTACTGACGTTTATGAGCAACTTGGTGGACTCCCTGGAACAACTAAATATTGGTCATCACTAAAAAAATCCTGGTCCTTACATAGCAAAAATAAAACTGCACTTGCTAGAAAAGTTATAAAAAAATATGACCCGCGCGGATTCGACAATAAAGGTTCTATATACAAGGCTCTTGAAGATTTCTTTTATCGCATAACCCTTCCTAAAGGATATCATTTAACAGAGTGCGGCTATCAAGCGATCAAAAGAGCTAAATTAACCGACTCAAAAGAGTTTTCAAAATTTTTGTGTTTTTATAATCATGAATTACGGAAAGAAAACATGAGAGGATACTTCGATATTTTTAGCGATTTTTTTGAGCATTACAGCGAGTATGATCAGACACTTCTATACGCAAAAAACTTAGCAAGCGTGAGGGATGGTTGTGTAGCAAGTTCATATGGATTTGAAAGGACCAAAATGTTTTATGGAAATGCTTATGAAGTTTATACGAGTAACATCATCGTACTAGCCTGCTTAAACAACATTATTAAAGGCAGACACTTTGACGAGTTCGAAGAAATGAACCTTGAAAAGTATCGTACAATAAATAAAGCAAATCGCGGTAGACCTTTTAAAGATGATGAATTACTAAGTCAATTTTTAGAATGCACTGATAGCACATTAAGGAATGCCTCTCACCACCAATCTATGCGAATTATCGACAAAGGAAAAAATATCCAGTATCAAAGTGGCGGCACTGGTCAAATAAGAACGATTTCTTACTCAAAGTATTTAGAAAAGTGCTGTAAAATCATGCTGGCGATGTCGTCACTATTTCTATTGGAATCGAAAATTAGAGAGGGGTGATTCAATATAAAGATAAGGTCGCACATAATTCGTGTACATTCTTTTAAGACGAAAAGCGTATAGAACAAGAATCCATTAACTTTGCTAAAAAGAATCGTACTGCCATTGCAAACGAATTGACTGATAGAGAAAAATACCCTCCTGAAGATGAACCTGTGTCTGTTTTCATGGCCGACTCTACTGGCGCAGGGAAAACCGAAACCTCCCAATAGTTTCAGCAACAGAACAAAATGTTCGTCGCGAACCTTTCCCCTTGCGCATCAATAATCGGCAGCGTTAATGCTGCCGTTGCCCTTCAACTCGGTAACAGGGTCAAGTAGCACCATATTTAACCCAAACCCAATTCGTGCCATTTTTGCTGTTCTCAGAATTATATTGCTTTCACCAGATAAGTTATCCAAAACATTATTTGCAAATTGAGGCTGCTGATCTTTCAATACGGAGCTTAATGTTTCGAATATCTCTTGCCAGGTCAATTGAGGTTGATCAACTTTCTGCTCTTTCTTTTCTTCCTCAACAGACTCTTCAATATCTTGTGGCTCTTCTATTTTTCTGGACTCATTGTAGCGTGAAGCAACATTCGAAAAATACTTATCTAAATCAGTTGCTGTATTAACCGCTTTCAGTTGTATCCTTCTTGGCTCAGAACAAAAATAAACCAGCGAAGCTGATTTGTTAAAACAAATTGAATGCTCTTCCTTATCAGGTAGCTTTCCTATAGCTTTAGGAGGCAACCAGATAGAATTCTGTGCTATCTTCGAGCTAAAATAATTACTGTGGAGTGACTTTTGACTGTGAAATTTGGGAGCTACGTAAAACACTAGCTCGCCCCTTCCTTCCAAACTAAGCAATAAATTATGCTGCTTTGAGTGCTTTAATGCATGCAAGTTGAATCGATAATACTTAGAATTAAAATTTTTGTAGTACTTCGCATTAGAAGTGGACAAATAATCAGATCTTTTAAATTGTAAAAATACTGGCACTCCAGATATATCCAGTTCGACGTCGTACCCACCGGACCTCCCTTCCTCAATCAAAGATGGGAATGTTGGAACTGATTTAAATCTGTAGTTTCTAGACATCTCTTCTGTAAGAGCATATCCGTACGTAAATTCAGAAAACTGTGGTTTCATTTTATTTTTTCGATTAGCGTCCAAGTCAGCTGCGCTTTTTTGCTTCGGCTGGATTTGCGTGTTAGCTACTCTATACTTCCGAACTGTCCATTGGCGCGCATGTATTTATTGTTCTTACTTAGAGTCATTCCGTGTTCTAGCATTACACCTATTGCAACCGAATCAGTGCCCTTGCGTTCAAATGGAATGCCTACAGCCTATTGTTAGTTCCCAAATTTCAGCGATCTCCATATTGACCATTCCTTAAAAGTTTCAATTGTGATTAACTCTATACCAATTGCCCCTACAAAACTAAAACCGAGGAGGTAAATAAAGTTGTACAAAAATCCATCAATCAACTGCTTCCACCAAGGTACATCTTTGTAGACTCTTCTTAGGATTGAATAAATCATTAAACCCTTGTATGCCATCCAAATGGCGCAGAATAAAAAAGAAGCAGTTGCCAGTCCAACGGGGTTGTTGCTCGCTAGAGACGCAATGCCCATACTGAACGCAAATACTCCAACGACATCATTTGAAAACGCGTTGTGTTCTGCTGCAATAGTTTTGTGTTCTTCGGGGATAAATATATTTTTATACTTCACTAGATTTCCTGTGGTAGAGATCATTTAAATGGTGCGGTCCCTCTAAGCTGAGAATTACTTTTTATGATGCTACTTACCATCATGCGCTTTTGCTGTCATCGTCCTTATTATCTTGCGAATGTTTTTAAATTAGAAACATTGTTTGTATATAAATAGCCGAGGTAAAATACCACTTTATTCCCTATAAGTCTTATACTTAGACGTTAAGCACCATATAAGAAATAAAATTACCGGGCCTGCTGTCTGAGCCTTGCTGGGCTATTTATGAAAATAGTGGAGTTAAAATGTCAAATAATAAGGAGTCTGTCTCGTCTTCAATTAATACTACCCTATAAGCGCTGACATCAGTTCAAGTCGCTGTTCCTTGCTTAAGTTTGCTAACTGTTTTGTAAGTTGTCGTAACGAACTTTCTCCACCACAGCTTTTAACTCCAGCGTATTCCGATAATCTCTGACAGATTCTATCTGCTGGCTCCCTTAATTCCTCCGCTGTCAAAACCGTATACCCCGCAGTAACATCACTTCTGCTTGTTTTGTGATTCAGCAACCGTTTCAAGGTATAAGTCCCGACACCAATCGTTTCAGCAACAGAACAAAATGTACGGCGAAGATCATGCAGTGTAAAAGAAACATCTGCGCGTTCGTTCATTTGCTTAATAATTTTCTTAGGCTCCACCACTCTGCCATGATGGTTGTCAGCACCAAAAACAAAACCCGAAACACGGTACTCTGCTCTTCTCTTAAAGATTTCCTCAAGTGGCTTGGTGATTGGCAGTTCCAGCCCATGACCATTCTTTGTATCGTCTAAGCAGAATAGCTGGTCGTCCAAAAATACATTTTTCCATTCCAGCTCAAGTAATTCTGTTTTGCGCAAACCTGTAAACGCCATGAACTCTACGAAATCACACACTGTCGCAGTAAAGTCTTGTCTATGAATTATGGCTTCGTCACGCATCTCATTAATAACCGCAAGAAATGGCTTTAGCTGTGAGGGTCGAAGTCTAGTCTGTTTGCGGGCAACATTATTCCAGCAACGTTTTTCCGACAAAACAGTAACAGGGTTATGAGGAAATAAAGTTCTACCATCTGAGGATTTATACTCAGCCCTAGCAAAGTTAAAGAGCGCCCTCAATGTGCGCATGGCAAGATCCGCCTGTGCTGGGCTGCGCTTAGTCAGTTCACAATGCCGACGATAGATGCGGTTTTCTGTAAGGTCAGCCATACGCTTCTTTGCCCAATCGTCAAAATAACAGTCCATCACCTGCTCGTAGCCACGTAACGTAGTTTCTTTAAGCTTTCTGGAAAGTTTATAGCTCTCGTAAACCGTCTCCAATGTGACTGAGGCGGCCCTGAAGTGACGTTTGCTATCGTTGGGGTTCATTCCATCAGCAATATCCGCCATCGCCTTTCTAGCTTGCTTACGGGCCTGCTCTACTGCAATGGATGGAAAAGAGCCGATAGTAACCGACAATGGCTTCTGTGTGCCTGGAAGCTTCTTATAAACCCGAAACGTCTTCTTATTTGATGGAAGAACATCAATGATGAGACCTGGCATTTGAATGTCGTAATATCGAGCCCGTTTGTCTGAGCCTGATAGTTTTTCAATGGCCTGTTCTGTAAATCTGAATTTTGTTGCTGACATACTGTGCTACCTCTGTGCTACTTTGAGCGCAAAATCTAATGCGCTGAATTGCTTAAAAAATTAAGCAACAGAGATAACAAAACCGCAATAACCTACTGATTTATATGAAACAATAAGTAATTAGCAGGTAAATAAAGTAACTATCGGTAAAGGCTCGGTTTGAGCCTCATAATCGGCAGGTCCCCTGTTCAAGTCAGGGTGGGCCATTTTTTATCAGACTTCATCATAGCTACCAAAGCCACTTGTAGACACTTCAATAATGTGAAGCTTGTCGTAAGAATGACTCTTTTTCATCAGCGAGCAACCGAAGCTGGTTATCAATTTTTAAGAGCCCATCTGATAAAAAACTATTGCTCATTTTTATCTCATTGAAAACTCATTACAGGTTGAGTTGAGCATCTTGCCTTCCTAGCACCCGCATTATTTCAATATAATCACCATGAATGCGATAGTAGATACTATCAACTCCACAAACTGCTCGACGATAGTCTAGTCTGATATCATCAACAGCAGGTGCAATGTAAGGCTGATTTGCTAACTGCTCAAAGCGTTCTAAAAGTTTATAATAATATGCGTCAGCTTGCGCTTCGCCAAATTCAGCAAGACCACGAAACCAAATACGCTTTAAATCAGACTCAGCCGCTGCACTGAGTTTATAGTTTCCCATTATTTCGTGCTTCTTCTTTAAAGCTAGCTAGCATTTCACTCGGTGACCTTTCAACAAAACCGCTTTGCTCTGCTTCAATTAACTTTAAACGAATAGCTTCAATCTCGGCTGCTCGTACTTGCTCTTTTCTGATCAAATCTCGTAATAATTCACTGTCACTAGCATAATTACCAGTTGCTAGTTGAGCTTGCATCCATTGTTCTTGTTGATCTGTTACTGTGATACTTTTCTTTACCATTGCCATAATTTACCTCCAATAGATGAAATTCAGTAAGGATAAAATCCTACTTAATACTACTACAGTCAAGTTTAGTTCAGAACTGGTAAGAATCAATTCGAGTTTCATCATACAATCCTTATTTGGTAACTAAAGCAGCAATTTGGTGGTCAGATAAAAATAGCTCTACTGTTAAAGGACAACGAGGGGGGCACTCGCATGTACCACGCCAACATTCAGGCTGTAGAAAATCATGTTAAGCATAAATTTACTCGCGAGACGCTTACTACCCTGATACAAACGCTGCCCGCTCATTAATTGGGCAATAAAATGGGAGAATAATGATGTTTGCCAGATTAAAAAACGGCCAGACAACAAAGTACAACTCCAACCTGTCTGAGTTCGTTCGCAACGCCGACTCGTCTAAAAAGAAAAAGGTATACAGCCGTGTTATTGATAGAGCTGTAGAATCTCAGAATTCAGTAGTGAAGCAGGCTGAGCTACTACAAACTCGCTGATACTCGAGGGAGTCAGAAACTCCCTCTATTGTTTTATCTCTTTTATGCTATTAAAGCTGCCCCCTGTTCAAGTCAGGGTGGGGCCACCATTTTTTCTATAATTACTAGTCACCACTCGCTTATATCATCACGATATCAGTTTTCTCAAACTTAAAAAAAGCCTCTTTATTAAAACTGTAACACCAAATCTGTAGCCTAACTGCACTGTTTCTTTACCCATAGTTTGGTTCCCCTTAGATGAAGCACACCATGTCACGCCATACGTTTTATTCGCTGACGGTAACCTTCACCATTTTGTCTATTCTTGGCCAACTCTCTACCAGCATTTATAGCCCCTTCTTTTTTGATTTGGCTGCTATATACCACAGCTATGTGGGAATAATTGAAAAAAGCGTGGCCGTGTTTCTTATCGCGTTCTCACTTTCTCAGTTAGTGTCTGGTGTCGCCTGCGACTACCTAAACAAACAAAAGTTTCTACTGTATGGAGTCTTTGTATTCATCGCCGGTACGCTTATGGTGGCACTTGCCACCGAAGAAAATACCTTTCTTGTAGGAAGAGTCATTCAGGGCTTAGGCGGTGGGGTTGGCGTTTCAGTATCGCGCGGACTGTCGCGTCAGATATTTAGCGAAAAGCAGCTGAATGTTTCACTTTCGTTTATCAACATTGCATTCGCTATCGCGCCAGCAATAGCGCCACTAGTAGGTACACTAATTGGCGAGTCCTTCGGCGTTTCATCTATCTTTTATTTTGTACTAGTAATGGGAGTATTCGCCTTACTTTTACTGCTTTCAGTTTCCACCACCCTCAAACAGTATATGCCGACAACCTCAGAGAACGTCTTTAGCGACACTTTAGCGCTTATTAAAAGCACAATGATGAAAATCGTCTCAGTGGGTATGGCCAGCGGACTACTTTATGGCATTGTGTTTAGCTTCATTACCATCTCGCCGTCAATGATAATGCAGCAATTCGGACTCACCAAAACTGTGTTCTCGATATATTCGCTTCTAGCTACGCTGTCTTTTGTGATGGGAAGCATAATCAATATTCGACTAGCCTCTGTTTCACCATTGTTTAAATTCAAGTATTCAAGCTTGTTTATCGCTGTGCTTTCAGTGCTTTTTTGGTTACTTATTTCCCCCTTCGCAATAAAAGGGTTAGTGGGTATTTTGACTTATTCCTATGTCACCTTCTTTTTTATTGGCATCGCAATGCCCTGCAGCGTAACTATCATGCTTGGCTACTCTGATAAATCCGCAGGTTTTTTAGCGGCACTAACCGGCTTTTTTCACCTAACAGGGGCAGCAATAGGCGCTTACGCGGTGACCTTAATTACCCTAGAACCTATCATTTCTTTTTGTTTGTCTTCTTGCGGCTTAAGCGTTTCAAGTATCCTCATCTGTACAATACTGAAGAGGAATTAACTAAGCTCTTGTACGGTAATGCCGTTGTAATGATAAAACGTACACCGTTTAAGGTGTTTAATAGTGAAAATCGAGTCGTGTTGCCCATTTGATTTCTAAAATCCATCCCCATAATGATGAGGCTCCCGAAGTGGTTGGGAGTAATTATTGTTAAAAGGATATTAGAAACAATGAAACGTACTATTCTCGCCAGTATCTTTGGCGCGCTTTCTTTAAATGCTTTCGCAGCTTCGCCTTCATATGACTTCGTTAAAGCTGGATACGTACAAGCAGATATTGAAGACGCAGGCGACTTCGAGCCAACCGGTTTTCAAATTCAAGGCTTCAAATCACTTAACGAAAATGTATACCTGACAGGTCGTTATGGTCAGTTGAGTGAAGACGAATATGGTGTTGACGGTGAACTTGACTATATCTCTGCAGGGGTTGGTTACCGCTATGGTTTAACTACAACAACCGACTTTTTTGGTGAGTTGACGTATGAGTATGTGGATGTTGACCTAGACTCAAGCTTCGCTTCTGCTGAAGCTGACGACAATGGCTATGGCATTACTGCCGGTATTCGTTCAATGCTGTCAGAGCAATTTGAGCTTCGCGGTGCTATCCGCTATATCGACATTGAAGACGACGAAACAGCTTTTGAAATTGGCGCAGACTATTTCTTTACACCACAATTCTCTTTCGGTGCAACTTACGTTATAGCTGATGATGTTGACCTACTAGGCGTATCTGCACGTTACACCTTCTAACCCCTTTGATGGGTTAGCGTACTCGCAACAAAGCCACGTTACACAACGTGGCTTTTTTATTGAGCTACGCAAACCAGTCTATTTAGCCTCTTGGCTTGATGTGTTCGTGCGCTGTCGGCAGGCTAGCTGCACCTTCCTGCTCTAGGTTAAGCGCAGTAATTGGAAATGGAATGACAATCCCTTCTTCATCAAAACGCTTTTTAAGCATTTTTATAAAGGCGCTCTTTATGAAGAAGCGGTTAAAGTATTCACGGGTTCTCAGCATCACTGTTAAGTTGATACTAGAATTGTCGAAAGTGTGAAACAGAACAAAAGGTTGATAAGTTTCAACACCAAACTCGTGCTGCTCTAGAATAGTATTGGCAACCTCTAAACATACGTTTTCAACATGCTCTAAATCAGAGCTATAATGCACGCCAACTTCAACAGGCACCGACAGTTCGCGTTCAGGGTAGTAGTAGTTAATCAACTTTGAATTAGACAACTTACTGTTAGGCATGATCACGATGTTGTTAGGTAGCATTCTAACCCACGTGGAGCGCCATCCTATTTTCTCTACAAAACCTTGTTCTCCAGAATCCAGCTCTATGAAGTCGCCTATACGAATGGGCTTATCCATTACCAACTGAATACCCGAGAAGAAGTTTTCAAGCGTTGGCTGTAGCGCTAGTGCTACTGCGAGCGAAGTAATGCCTAACGATGCAACAATGGGTGTTACCGACACCCCCATGGTGCTTAATATAATCAAAATTGCTAATACAGCGAATAGCGCTCTAACTGCTCCACCGGCAATTGCGCTGGTATTTTTAACTATGGTTGACTGGTCGCGATAACGACTTAATGAGTAAGTGACAAAACGCTCGAAGAAGAGAAATAAAGTAATGATGAGGCCAGCTTCGATAACAATGGTTAGCGCTTTAATCGCCCCTTCATCTTCTATCTGAAATACTGAAACAATACTTTTAACCAACAGCAGGAAAATCACCCAGATAAGCAAATTAAGTGGGGCATTTAACGACAACACAAGCACGCGATAGATATCAGACATACTGCTGTTTTCTGAACGCGCTTTAGCTTTCAAACGCACCAAAATAAGTCGTTTAACAATGAAGAGCACAATAACAACGCCTACTAATCCGGCTATTGCTATTGCCTGCTGATTTTCAAGAAGTTGAGTGCTGTCCACGGCTGACGGGGCTCCTGCATATATGAGTAGGCACTTTTTATTTTTAGCTACACCTTAGTACGTGAAAGAAGAGGCAAAAGGTGCACCAGTTATACCAATCCGCATAGATAATGGCCACTCAGATAGTTAATTGTGCTATTAACTTATTACAGGCTAATTAGGAATCAGAGAGCAGAGATAGTTTGCGTTCATATTCGCGAGACAACCACGAAGAAGCTTCGTCAATATCTGTGAAAAAAAGATAATCCATACTTTTGAGCTCGGGGATCCTCTGAAACATAATTCCGCGTATGACAGGCCCTTTGTAGACATAAGCTTTCGCTATTAATCCCATTTCAGGGAGCCGTTTTATAATACGCTTGAGTATGTCGAAGGCCTCAGGAGTTGCACCTTCAACTTGGCTAATATCTGCCAGAAGGGAAAAGGGTCGTTGATTCAGTCCTATGACTAGTTTAAAAAGACGATCGCTGTAGTCTTCCGCACTTTTTTCATTAAACGCGCCATAGAGTCGAGTGGTGACTACTCCGTTCTCGTACGAAATTGTTGATGAGCTCAGTATTTTTGGCATAGCCTACTTTCACAATTACTTCCTAGGTTAATAGTAGACGATAAGTTTTCGTAAATGCGAATACTCTTAAAGTTTAGGTTTATTTTTCAGCCAATGTTAACAGCGGTTCGTTATTGGGAAAGCGTTCAAGCCCCTGTTTTAGAATTGTATTTGCCTTCTCGGGCATGTTGTTTTCGCGCAAAGCTAATACGTAGTTGTGAACATACACGTGTTGGTTCTGCCCCACTTCATAGCCTTTCTTAAACCAAGCCACGGCTTGGCTGTCGTTTTGCTCTAAGTAATAATTGGCAATCAAGAAGTAACTTAACCAGTACGTTGGCCATGTATGCGACGCGGTTTCCAAAAATGCCAATGAACGCGCTTTATCTCCCACTTTAAGCATGTCGTAAGCCGCACTTACATAAGTGAACGGTGTCATCTCAGGCGAGGTTACATTAGGAGGAACTGGTGCCAAGTACCAGTAATTTCCTCTTCCCCACGTTCTTTCAAAAAGCTCAAGCGACATTTCGTGATTAGGCGTAAGGCCGGTATGTAAAATAACTGTTCCCTTATCACTATCGAACCCAATAACAACAGCGTAGTGCCATTGGGGTAACAACTGGATGGACAAATTTTGAAAAACAATCACTGGGATATCATCTTTAACTAACGACATAATTGACGATAAAGTCCCTCGGTCAGAATATGGCAAAAAACCAAATTGTCGAGTAGCGCTCACCATTTCTAATTGTAAACTCCCTTCTTTATTAGGAATGAACAACTTAGGCGCAATATCATTTGGAGAGGTGCTTTCACCATAATAACCAAACACTTCAGATAGTGTGGTAGGTCCGCAATAAAACTGTTCTTGGGGGAAAAACGGAACAGATTGAATAGTGTGAGATTCAGGTAAAGAGGCAAGTCCCTCTTGCCGCAGCTTGTCAGCTTGAGGTGTGGACTGACAGCCTGAAAGCAAAAATAGAAGCGAAAGGCCTGCTAACGCGCAGGCCTTTTTAACTGAATTGATCATTCAATTAGCTGTTCACTGGACGAATAAATGGGTAAACGTCAGTTACACCAATTAGGTCCAAAATTGCGATAATAGCAAGTACGGTAAGCACTGCGCCCACAACGCCACCCGCTGGCGCTTGATTAATTTCATCATTTAATTGGGCAATTTCGCTGTCGGTCATGCCGTTGATTCTGGCGATAGCTTGGTTGCTATCTACACCTAAGCTAACCAATTTACTCTGCACGTCTGCACGATTAACCATGTCAATTAGCTGCTGCTTATTGTAGTGAGCGGCTTGAGTTTGCATTACGGAATCTGAGCTAATTGCTTCTGCATGCACGCTGCCTGACATTAAAACCGTTGCCGAAAAGCAACCAATCGCAATTTTTTTCAAAAATTTCATGATGTTTCCCTCTTTAAAATGCCCAGTTTTATTCTTCTTTTGCGTTACCTAACTCACGATAAACTAGAGTGAAATAAAACTTCGCACTGATTCAGCAGACGCATTTGCGCTCTGCGGTTTATTTTCAGTAGATAAGCACAGCAAGATTAAGACCAACTAAAAATGCCTTTTTTTCATAATAGACAAGATTCCATTTTTTCTCTTTAAAATAACGATTTAAGTGACCTTTATACGAAAAATGCTGATCAAAGCTTTGTTCGTTAATTCTGCATTGATGCATCACCGCGCGCTGACTTTTATGTAATATTTTCTTTATGCTGGAATTATTTGCTTGCCACTAATATAAAAGAAGCAACAAACCATAAGGGGCAATCTGTAGAATGAGCGGGGGATTCGAAACGCTTGTTTCACGCCTCATACCATATGGAGTTAAGTTTGAGGTGCAATTTTTGACAAAAACACGCTATAAAAGGTTAATACTTTTTTTAGCGTTTGGGTGAAATGCGCATCAAGCAGAATCTCATTTATTGGGTATTGGTAGCGACTGTCTGCTGTATTAGTGCATGCAGTTCAGATAAGTTTATGCGTAAAAAAGTATCCCCTTTGTCTTTGGCCGGTGCATACGGATATGGCTATTTGCCCGACTTAAGCCACTTCGACAACATACAACTGGCTGCTCGGTGCACGTCGTACGAGCAAAGTACTACACTAGATATTGCGCTTGCGCTCGATTGCTTTATTACCTTGTTAAAAAGAGACAGTCTTTCCGATGCGCATCGTGCTATAGGGATCGACGGGTATAACCTCGCAGTAAACAAGTTATTCCGTCTTAGACATACAACTGACAACTTAATTCAGGTTAACTACTCGGGCCCAAGCGAGCTCGTTTTAGTTTCAGAAATAGAAGCCTTAGACGCTCGCCTCTCTCCTAAGGTATTTGGTGAACTTGGCGGTGCTGCAGTGGCTCGAATTAGCAACCAAGCACAGAATGGCCGTAGCCTTGACCTAAACTATCCACTAGAAGGTATCTACTCGCCTTACTCCCTTCAAGTTGAGTCGGTTGCATTGAAAGGGCTTAGAATTCACAT
Source organism: Alteromonas sp. R7 (assembly GCF_055755235.1). NCBI lineage: Bacteria > Pseudomonadati > Pseudomonadota > Gammaproteobacteria > Alteromonadales > Alteromonadaceae > Alteromonas > Alteromonas sp. R7. Next base: position 283,793 of record NZ_JBVTQX010000002.1, read on the forward strand.
ATCCTTGCAAGCCCAACACGTCGATGTGCCTACCGAAATACTGGTTGGAAACAACACATACACGCAACGGTACTCACCTGCTGCCGCTTACCTTTCCCTATTACAAAATGCCGACATCCATAATTTCAGCTGGCTAGGATTTATTAATGCACAAGACGCTGAAAAGAGAATGGGAGTCTTTAGTATTGGAGAGCTTTCTTCAGTCAAAACCCCGATTATTATGATTCATGGCCTCAATTCAGACCCGCTAATTTGGCGGTATCTCACAATGGCTATTTTCAATGACGAAGAATTATCTCAACACTATCAGATATTGCACGTGTACTACCCATCAGGACCTCCTCCTTTCTATAACGCCATGCGAGTTCGCAATTTACTGTACAAGCTAAACCAGCGGATAGCGTCATCGGAAGGCGCTTCTTCATCTGCGGTATTGATAGGGCATAGTATGGGCGGCGTAATCGCAAAGCTGATTTCAACGCATTCAGATAACACGTTATGGGATACTACTTTCACAGAGCCTCCAGAAGCGCTACTTGCTGAAGGTGATGAAATGTTGCGAGATATATTTATATTTAGTCCTGTGTATAAAGAGAATACGGTGTTTTTTCTCGACACTCCACACCGAGGCTCAGAAATAGCTAATAGCCTTATAGGATCGTTAGGCTCTTCACTCATCACACTCCCTTTTAGTTTTAAAGCGCTATTTAAAAACTTTATCGAAAAAGTAGGCGTGAGCAGATTAACCGCTGCTATGCTTCCTTTCTTGCAAAACTACGGGCCAGATAGCGTCCAAGTGTTGCGCCCCGATCACCCGCTGATGACAGCGTTAGCCGACATTCCTGTAGAAGGCGAGAGCTATTCTATTATTGGCTCAACCAGTACCTTGTATTGCCAGTCAGAAACAGAATGCGCTGCTATAACTGACTCTGTCGTCAGTTATAGCAGCGCATATTTACCTGAGGCAAAAGACACAACAATTGTTAACTCGTCACATAACTCATTCAAAAGCAGTCAGGCAATCGAGTTTATACTTGATAAGCTTCGCCAAAAGCACATCAGCGCAAAAACTGTTCAAAATTCCCTCGACATGTAGCCCTCAATTCCTTATAGTGCGCGCGCTTTTATATATTAGTGAAGTGACAACCGCTTTCACTACTATCTCTTCTCATCGTTTTACCCCTGGATACCTGTTTTGATTACCACCGCAAATATCACAATGCAGTTTGGCTCTAAGCCATTATTTGAAAATATTTCCGCAAAATTCGGCAACGGCAACCGATACGGCCTAATTGGCGCAAACGGTTGTGGCAAGTCTACCTTTATGAAAATTCTAAGCGGTAAACTTACTCCATCGTCGGGCAACATTTCTATGGCGCCAGGCACAAAGCTAGGTATCTTGAGTCAGGACCAGTTTGCGTTTGAAGAGTTTAGCGTAGTCGATACCGTTATCATGGGTGACCGTGAACTATGGGAAGTTAAGCAAGAGCGCGACGCCATTTACAGCAAGGCTGAAATGAGCGAAGAAGATGGCATGCGCGTGGCGGACTTGGAAACCCAATTTGCCGAGATGGATGGTTACACCGCCGAAGCGCGCGCTGGCGATATCTTAAACTCTGCTGGCATCGACGAAAGCTATCATTTTGGTTTAATGAAAGAAGTCGCACCTGGTAAAAAAGTACGTGTGCTTTTGGCGCAGGCATTATTTGCCGAGCCTGACATTCTGCTTCTAGACGAACCAACCAACAACTTGGATATCTACACCATCAGTTGGCTAGCTGAAGAGCTGAACAAACGTAAATCGACCATGCTTATTATTTCGCACGACAGACACTTTCTAAACTCTGTATGCACGCACATGGCCGATATCGACTACGGTGAGCTGCGCGTTTATCCGGGTAACTACGACGACTACATTCAAGCTGCCATGCTCGTTCAAGAACAGCTTCATGCAGAGAATGCTAAGAAGTCAGCGGAAATTGAAGAGCTACAGAGCTTCGTAGCGCGATTCTCTGCCAACGCATCGAAAGCGAAACAAGCCACCTCGCGTGCCCGCCGTCTTGAGAAAATTGAATTAGCTGAGGTAAAAGCGTCTAGCCGTCGTAAGCCTTATATTGTGTTTAACCAACATAAGAAACTTCACCGCCTTGCCATCACACTTGAAGACTTAGGCCATAGCTACCCAGATCTTCCGTTATTCGATAACGCGAACTTGCTATTAGAAGCTGGTCAGCGCTTGGCGATTATTGGTGAGAACGGGGCCGGCAAAACCACGCTATTGAAGTGTTTGGTTAATGACATTGAACCTACCGCAGGTAGCTATAAGTGGGCTGAAAACGCTGCGATTGGTTACATTCCGCAGGATAACGCTAAATACTTTGCCGAAGATATCACTATGTTTGAGTGGATGAGCCAATGGCGTAGCCCCAAACACGATGACCTGCAAATAAAAGGTATGTTAGGACGTTTGCTATTTACGTCTGACGACTTCAACAAACGCGTGCAGGTATGTTCTGGTGGTGAGAAAAACCGTTTGCTGTTCGGAAAGCTAATGCTTCAAGACATCAACGTTTTAGTAATGGATGAACCCACTAACCACATGGACATGGAGTCGATTGAAGCCTTGAACAATGCGCTATACAAGTTTGATGGCACTGTTATTTTTGTTAGTCACGACCGTGAATTCGTTTCGTCACTGGCGACGCAAATCATCGAAATTAAAGACAAGAAACTGAATCACTTCGATGGAAACTACGAAGAGTTTTTGGCGCATAAAGAAAACGCGTAATTATATATCGATGCCTTCATCAATAGATGAAGTGAGCCACATAACAAAACGGGCACTTATTTAAGTGCCCGTTTTTTGTTTCAGTATATTAAAAGCTTACTGACCAGATAAATACTTGCCAACCGCTGTCGCTAAGCGGTCAAAGTAGTTAACAATCGTATTTTTAATTGGCGCTAACTCTTGTTCTGTTATTTCATCAAAGTTATCTGGCGGTGTGAAATCTTCAACACGCTCATTTTTTAGCGCATCATCTTGAAATTCGGTAAACACTGGCAGCGTTAAGATATCAACTGGCTTGTCTAAACGCTCAATACTAACGTTAAAGCTTGCCGAAGCAATATAGTGATCGGTACCCAAAAAACTACGCGTAAACAGTCCGAACCCTTTGCTTTGATGCTCTGAACATCCATACGTACCGCACTCGGTAATAGCCACCGTCGGCGCTTCTTCAACGATAATCACAGTGGCAATGCCTTTGTCTAACAACGATTTTCTTAACGTGTTTTGTTTGTCATTGAACGCCCCGTTATTTCCTTCTCCTATCACAAAATCTAGGGCGCCTGCATCGTCAACCATAGAAGAGATATCCACCGCAGTGAAACGACTGTTTTGCTCAATGGCTTTTTTGAATGTGCTATACAGCGTGTTGTTCAATTGCCAGTCGTAGCTATATTCTTTCGTAAAATTGTTAAATTTAGTGGTACCGATATGCGTGTGAGTGGGAAACTTTTTAGCGCTAACCCATACCCCAACTTTTTGTTTTGGTGGCGCTACTGGCTTGCTAACTGGCTCTTTAGTCGATTCGCCTTTCGTGGTTCCATCATTTACGCTGTCGCCATCTTGCACCACATCTTCTTGCTCTGTGCTTTCAGTTGGCGTGGCTTCCTTGCTATTAGGTTGAGAAGGAACGCTTTCGCCAGAATCCATACCTCGTTGCGTAACACACCCTGCAGCCAACATTAATACGGCTAACAGAACAGTAAACTTTGTCACAAACTTCATAACACTTCCTTATTTCAAAGCCATTTAAGTTAATACTAAATTTCTACCTAAAAGACCATTCTCATATTACTGAAAACGTGGGTCAGTACATTGGCGGAATTAAGCAGTAAAAAGTCTGCGCGCTGACCTTCTGTAATGCTGCCTATGTCACTCTCTAGCCCCATAAATTGAGCCGGCGTGGCACTCGCCATTTTGCTCGCATCTTCTAATGTTACACCGCAATCATTGTGCGTATTCAAAACTGCACTATGCATATCTAAGCACGAGCCAGCCAGTGTTTTGCCGTCTGGCGTAGTAAGTTTATCGCCATGCCTAACGATCTCGGTATTAAAAAAGTGAAGACGCTCAATATCACTGCCCACATGCGCCATGGCATCGGTAACCAACAAGGCGCGGTTGGCAGTTTTCACGTTTAATGCCAACTCAGCACTTTTGCGGTGTAAGTGGTGATGATCGATAATAAAACCACAATATACGGTGTCATTAAGCAACGCGGCACCAACGGCTCCTGGCTCCCGGGAGGTTAATGCAGACATAGCGTTGTACAAATGCGTAAAGCCTGTAGCTCCCGCGTCGATAGCCGCCTGAACTTGCTCATAGCTGGCATTGGTGTGCCCAATTGCAACCACAACTCCTTCAGCAACCATTTCTTTTACGAAGCTAGTACTCACCGTTTCTGGTGCGACAGTAAGTAAGACTTTACCAGTATCTTTGCGACATAAGGTTGCAAGCTCTGCGTCAGAAGGCGTTCTTATAAATTGTGCTTCGTGCACGCCCTTTTTTGCTTTACTCAAAAAGGGCCCCTCAAAGTGAATCCCTTTTATTAACGCTTTAATGCACTCTGGGCCGCCCGCCATTACTTCCGCAATGGCATCCGCCGCCTGAGCCATTGTTGAAGCATTATCGGTAATGATAGTTGGCAACATGGACGTTGTGCCGAAACGAAGATGAGCCAGCGCCATGGTTTCTACTATAGCGGCAGAAGGGCTATGATTAAAAAGCACACCACCACCGCCGTTCACTTGCGTGTCGAAATAACCGGGAATGAGCTTTCCGTTGTAAATACTATTGAGCTCTGCTGAGGTCGCATCGCTAATACTGACTATCTTGCCGCTATCAGCAGTAATGGTTTGGTTTTCAAGCCAACCTTTTGGCGTTAAAACCTGCTCGACAGTAATTGATTCTATCATTCGCTTTTTACTCTTTTGGCAAAGCTGATAGCGCCATATTCAGCACTTTTTAGCGGCGCTGTTAAATTAGAGGAGATAGAAGACGAAAGTAAAGGCGTGTAAACATCAGCGAGACCGCCAACCAAACATAGCGGCAATGTAGAAGCCTGATTAATCAATGCTTCACCCAACTGATTGAGGTAATTTGCTCCCTTTCGAATAAGAGATGTCGCGGCGGCACACTGGTCTCGATAAGCCTGTATAACCACTGGGGCAATATCACCAAAATCTGCAGCGTTGTAATTTGCCACCAAGGTCACTAATTGCTGAGGTGACGCTAAATTAAGGTGCTCACAAATTCGCTTCTTTAGTTCACTAACGGGCTCTACGCCGTCATAAGAAAGCAGTACATGCTTTATAGCTGATAAGCCCAACCACGCACCACTTGCATCATCGCCAACTTGCAGACCGTAACCACCTTTGTCAGTAAATATACCCTTGTCGTAACGGGTTGCCGCTGAACCTGTACCGCAAATAATAAGGGCTCCAGACTGATTGTCGTGCGCGCCCAAACAAGCGGCGTGTAAATCACTTATTACCACGGTATCGGCAAATGGGTTGTCTAACGCCAAAAAAGACTGCTTTGCTTGAGGAATATTCGCCCCTGCCAATCCAGCAGCTAGCAACACTTCTTCGCATGTAATCGGCAACGAAGCACTGTCTATTGCGTCTAACGTTGCGTCTATTACCGACCCCATTGCTTGTTCGGGGTTGGTCATTATATTTGCAGGGCCTGCCGCCCCTTCACCTAATGTATTGCCATCAATATCTTGCAACAATGCACGGCACCGGGTGCCACCACCGTCAATACCCACTACATATTTGTAACTCACGGGTTACCTGCTTCTCTAAACTATTCAATACAACTTGTTGTATGCACTTTACCACACCGATTTCACAGAATAACTTGCTTTCTTGCCAGTAACGCAGCCTTTCACGTTACCTGAAGGCTCTTATACCAATCCGCATAGATAATTGCCCACTCAGAAGCCGCTGCAAAAACGTACAGCTTAGCTCAATAGGCACAAGCGAATATGATCGAAGAACACAGCAGAGCAGTATCTTGATTAAAAAGGAAATTTACCTATGAATTTAAAAACCGTTATTGGCGCAATAACTCTAGCTTGTGTAGGTGTTAGTTCTACTCCTGCTTTTGCACAACAAGCTGGCGCTCAACAACCTCAGGGTTGGATGTGGGGTTTTGGCGTCGCAGCATCGCAAGATGTATATACCGACTTTGATAATCGCGTTGTTCCTATTCCTATTATCGGCTACACCGGTGAAAAATTACGCGTTTACGGACCATTTATTGGCTATGAACTTTTTCGCGAAAGTGGCTTTACTCTTGACGCTCAGCTTGTCCCGATATTTGCAGGTTATGAAGAAGATGACAGTGCCGTATTTACAGGTATGGACGACAGAGATTTTAGCTACGCGGCCGGAGTTGGGCTTAACTACAACACGGGTAGCTGGGTTTATTCATTGTCAACCAATGCCGATATTCTTGGTAAGTTTGATGGCTACCAAGCGTCCGCCCGTATCGGGAAAAGGTTTAGAATAAATAACGTCATGATCGAGCCGTCTATAGGCGTAAACTACCAAGACAGCAATTACGTCGACTATTACTACGGCGTACGCCCTGAAGAAGCCACGGCATTTCGAAGTGCATATAACGGCGATAGCGCGCTCAATACGGAAGTACGCGTTGCCATCTCGACCCGACAGTTTCTGGGCGGCATGACCCGTTTAGAAGTTGGCGCCACCTTCTTTGACGATAGCATCAGCGATAGCCCGCTGACAGACGATGATACCGCGCTTAACGCCATGCTGGTTTATACACGCTTTTTCTAGACTATTGCTAATAGCCTACTCTACAACCGCGTGGATAGATTAAATACAAGGTGCTAGCATCAAAAAGCCCTCATGTAAGAGGGCTTTTTAATATTGAGTTGATGCGTTTCGCTACGCGGGCTTTTTAAACGCTAGCGTTTCCCACAGTGGTACCGTAGACAAACTATGTTTATAGCTGCCAGATGTCTCTTTGGTGCTGTAAGACAAATAAATCAGCGTTTTTGAGTCGGCATCGTAAATTCTTCGAAGCTTCATGTTTTTGAAAAACACGCTCTTAGATTTTTTAAAAATTACTTCACCTGAATCTGACTTATCAATGGCGTTTAACATCTCAGCCGTAATAGGGCCGGTTTGTCTGCACGCGATTGAACTGTCTGATGGGTCCGACAAATCAAGGTTCGCTTCAATACTTGAAATATGGCAGGTTACACCTGTCACTATGGGGTCTTGAAGCGCATCAATTTTAATGTCTTTTGTGGTAAAAAGACCAAGAGACACATCGCCCACTTCGCTGTCGCTACAGCCTGCCAACGTAAACACCGACGCGGCGAGTAACCCCAGCACAGTGCTTTTCACAAAAGTGCCGCTCTTGAAAGTGCCTTTCATAGAAGTACGAGCCTCGTTTGAACTTAACCAACGTCCATTTGTTTTCATATCATTCCCACCTCTACTCTATTTATGATCTTTATTTGTTTACTCGAAATACCGAGCCTGTGATCATTTTAGCCTAACAGGTTTAACTGTGTCTTTTCCATAAGGTCGTGCTGCTTAATAAGTTGCTTGGCCTTTTCAATGTCTGGCGCAAAATAGCGGTCTTTGTCGTAAAACGGCACTTGGTCTCTTAGTAGCTGCATCAACACTTGGAGCTTTTCGCTGGTTTTAAACGGCTTCCTAAAATCTAACCCTTGGCAGGCCGCTAACCACTCAATGGCCAATATACCTGCCACGTTATCGAAAATATCTCGTAAACGCCTGGCAGCGAAGGTAGCCATAGACACGTGGTCTTCTTGGTTCGCAGACGTAGGCAACGAATCGATAGATGCGGGGTGCGCCAGGGTTTTGTTTTCACTAGCAAGCGCCGCACAGGTAACCTGCGCAATCATGAAGCCCGAGTTTACCCCACCATTTTCAACTAGAAACGGTGGCAAACCACTTAAATGCGTATCAATCATTAACGACATTCTGCGCTCCGACAGTGCGCCAATTTCAGATAGTGCAATAGCCAGCATATCTGCCGCCATTGCCACGGTTTCCGCATGAAAGTTTCCGCCAGATAGAATATCGCCAGTTGGCGTATCAGCGTCATCATTATTTTCAACAAAAACCAACGGGTTGTCGCTTACCCCATTAGCTTCCACCACCAAAATCTCTTGGGCATAGCGCATTTGCTGTAAACACGCTCCCATCACCTGTGGCTGGCAACGCAGAGAGTACGGGTCTTGTACTTTTTCACATCGTTGATGTGAATGACCAATCTCTGAGGTGTCTAGCAATGTTCTAAACGCAGTCGCCACATCGCACTGGCTTTTGTGGCCACGCACTTCGTGGATCCGCGCGTCGAACGGCACGCGGGAACCTAACGCAGCCTCAACAGTAAGCGCTCCAATACCAATAGCACTATGAAGCGCATTTTCAGTATAAAACAACCCCTGAAGTGCAAACGCTGTCGAGGCTTGCGTGCCGTTTAACAGTGCTAAGCCTTCTTTGGGTGCCAGCGCAATCGGCTGCATACCGGCTATTTCAAGGGCTTGGGCCGCACTAATTCTCTCTCCTTTATAAAAAGCTTCCCCTTCCCCTAACAGCACCACGCTCATGTGTGCTAAAGGCGCTAAGTCGCCGCTGGCGCCTACCGAACCTTTTTCAGGAATGGCGGGGTAAACTTGTGCATTAAACAAGGTAATGAGCGCTTCTATTACGCTTAGACGAATGCCAGAATAACCACGGGCCAAGGAGTTGATTTTTAACAACATGAGCAGGCGCACAGTATCTTCCTGCATAAAGTCGCCCGTACCGGCCGCGTGCGATAACACAATACTGCGCTGCAATAACTCTAACTCATCAACATTAATACGAGTATTAGCCAACAAACCAAAGCCGGTATTGATGCCATAGACAGTACGGTTTTCTTTAATGACATTAAGCACTACTTGCTCGGCGGCGTTTATAGCGGGTACTGCGCTTTCATCTAACGATAAATGAACGTGGCTTCGATGTACTTCCCGTAACTGATCTAACGTCAATGTACCTGGCACAAGATTAAGTTGCTTAACACCACCGTTTTCAGCAAAAAAAGACGAATGCGACATGACTATATCTCCCCGCCAAAGCTTTTGTTCGAGCTTGAATGAGTGCCTGTTCTATCGGGGATTTGGTTATTAGCCACGCTATTGACCATGGGAAGATCCAAGCTGTGCTTGGCAGCACAGTCTTTTGCAATGTCGTAGCCTGCATCTGCATGACGCATTACGCCCGTGGCAGGGTCGTTATGAAGAACCCGAGCAATACGCTCAGCCGCTTCGTCCGTACCGTCACAAACAATCACTACACCCGAGTGTTGGCTAAAACCCATTCCTACACCGCCACCATGATGAAGGCTTACCCAGGTTGCACCACCCGCTGTATTTAATAGGGCATTCAGCAGCGGCCAGTCCGAAACGGCATCTGAACCATCGAGCATGGCCTCTGTTTCTCTATTGGGTGAAGCTACCGAACCAGAGTCGAGATGATCCCGTCCAATCACAACTGGCGCGCTTAGCTCGCCACTGCGAACCATTTCATTGAAGGCAAGCCCCAGCTTTTGTCTTTCACCCAGCCCCACCCAGCAAATACGCGCGGGCAGGCCTTGGAATTGAATGCGTTCTTTGGCCATATCTAGCCAGTTATGTAGATGGGGGTTGTCGGGTATAAGCTCTTTAACTTTAGCGTCCGTTTTATAGATATCTTCCGGATCGCCTGACAGCGCAGCCCATCTGAAAGGCCCTATGCCCCGACAAAAAAGCGGTCGAATATAAGCAGGAACGAAACCTGGGAAATCGAACGCATGCTCAATACCCTCTTCTAGCGCCATTTGTCTAATGTTGTTGCCATAATCAAGAGTAGCAGCGCCAGCTTGTTGGAAGCCAAGCATTGCTTTAACTTGCAGCGCCATCGACTGTTTAGCACTTTTCACAACACCCGCTTCGTCTTTTTTACGCTGCGCCTCAGCTTGATCTAGCGTCCACCCCACTGGTAGATAGCCATTCAACGGATCGTGCGCACTGGTTTGGTCGGTCACAACGTCGGGAACAATCCCTTTCGCTAGCATATCGGGAAATACTTCAGCGGCATTGCCTAATAGGCCAATTGATACAGGCTTCCCAGCTTCTTTGGCTTCTTCTAGGAGTTGCATGGCTTCATCTAACGAATGCGCTTTTTTGTCCAAATAGCCCGTGCGAATTCTGAAATCTATGCGAGTTTCATCCACCTCCACAGCTACCATTGAAAAGCCAGCCATGGTTGCAGCTAAAGGCTGTGCTCCGCCCATACCGCCCAAGCCACCAGTCAAAATCCAGCGTCCTTCAGCGCTTCCTTCAAAATGCGTTTTGGCCACGCTCACAAACGTTTCATAAGTCCCTTGGACAATGCCTTGCGAGCCTATGTATATCCATGACCCTGCGGTCATTTGCCCGTACATCATCAAACCTTCTTTATCCAGAGCGTTAAAGTGCTCCCAGTTTGCCCAATGCGGTACAAGGTTAGAGTTAGCAATTAACACACGAGGTGCATTTTCGTGAGTGGGAAATACCCCAACAGGTTTGCCTGATTGAACCAGCAACGTCTCATCAGTATTTAAACGCTTGAGTACTTCTACAATTTTGTCGTAAGACGCCCAGTCACGGGCCGCACGCCCAATACCGCCGTAAACCACCAGATTTTGCGGATGCTCCGCAACGTCTGGATCCAGGTTATTCATTAACATGCGAAGCGGCGCTTCAGTTTGCCAGCTCTTCGCATTTAACGTACTGCCTCTTGGGGCACGTATTTCTCTTGTAGGGTCGAGGCGTTTCATAAACTTCTCCTAGGCATATTCTTACGTTTGCCGATTTGTTTTTTATTAGGAAGTGTCATCTTTTTAGAAAGCAATGAGTTGCTAGCGCCTTTGGCGCAATGACACTTAGAACTCCAAGTGTCCTCCCAAGCGGTATCGACTACCTGGGTGATACAGCACCGCGTGGCTAACCACTGCGCTTGAACTCGCTTTTGGACTATTATCTAAGGATGAATCTGACGTCGCCCTTAAACCGTTCTTTATCTGAGCATTCGCCGTTGACGACTCGCCAATATTGCTCTCATCGCTGGTTATTGCGCTGGGCACTCGAGAGAAGGTTCGTCGCGTAATTTTCAGGCACGGCTCTTTAGGCTTAATCAGTAGTGCTTGTGCAATATCTTTTTCAACAACCACAGCTTCTACGCTGTGATCGGCTTGTGAAAGGGGCGCGACCTGATTCAAATAAAAGTTTGCAGTTTGAGCTTTAAAATCTTTATCTAAATAGTCGTTAATCCATGCAGGGTTAACCCACCTGTCTTCATATTGAACAGGTAGGTTGTTCTCGCAGTGTACGATAATGCTATGAAATACTGGCTCTCCCACATCGATTCCCAGTCGTTGAGCAATAGCATCACTGGCTGGCGAGGTTTCCAACACCAATATCTCGTTAGTGTATCTATGCCCCCGCTGCTCTATTTCATCGCGAATGCTTTTGATCTCAAGCATTGAGCTCATAGGGCGACTATCTGACACAAACGTGCCTATGCCCTGGCTGCGCATTAAAATGCCCTCGTCCACCATTTCACTTAACGCTCTTCGCGCAGTCATTCGGCTTACACCGTGCTGCTGGGCAAGTTGGTTTTCTGAAGGCACTTGGCTACCCGGCTTCATCTCACCACTTTCGATGGCATCCAAAATTGCTGTCTTAATTACTCTGTACCGAGGTTGCATATCGTGGCCATTCACAACTAAATTGTTAATAATATGCTAACAGCATACTTGTATATACAAGTATGCACAAGTACACTGAACTCAAAATTTACACTGCGTTTCAGTAAAGATTCTGGTCAAAGCCAGACAAAGAACAAGACGACCAGTTAGACGAAAAACCAGACAAGAGGTGGCTTAGAGTGGAGCACGTTATGGGTTATCAGTACGACACGCTTATTTACAATGTTCGCATTGCGTCTATGCAAGACAACAAGTTGCCCTATGGCGAATTACCGCCACACGCCATTGCCATAAAAGACGGCAAAATTGCTGCGTTACTTCCTTGCGATGACTCACTAGACGAAGTGTTTGAGCAAGCCAAAAGCGTAATAGATGCCACTACCCTAATTCCCCAAAATGAAGGTTCAACGCCCAAACACCCGTGGCTATTGCCTGGCTTCATCGATTGTCATACGCATCTAGTGTATGGCGGCAATCGCGCCGAAGAATTCGAAATGCGATTGCAAGGCGCAAGTTATGTAGACATTGCGCAGCGCGGCGGTGGTATTAAAGGGACGGTTGAAAAAACTCGACGCTCTGACGAAAACACCCTGCTTCACACTGCGATAAAACGCGCAAAGCGACTGTGCGAAGAAGGTGTTACCACCATTGAAGTCAAATCAGGTTACGGGCTGGATTTAGACACTGAAGTGCGCATGTTACGCGTGGCTAAATCCCTTGAGCAGCATCTTCCTGTGAGTATTAAAACTACCTATTTAGGCGCTCACGCCCTGCCCAATGAATTTGCTGACGACTCAGAAGGATATATCGATTTCATTTGCAACGAGGCACTTCCTCACATTGCTTCGCAAAACTTGGCTGACGCCGTTGATGTATTTTGTGAAACTATCGGTTTTTCAACTTCACAAACAGAACGGGTGTTTAGCTGCGCACAGCAGCACGGTTTACCCATTAAAGCTCATGTAGAACAGCTTAGCGACAGCAAAGGCGCAGTGCTAGCAGCTAAGTACGGCGCACTATCGGTAGACCACATCGAATATTTAGCTGACAGCGATATTCCCTTACTTGCCCAAAGTGGCACCGTTGCCGTACTTTTACCAGGCGCTTTTTATTACCTAAGTGAAGTTCAAAAGCCGCCGGTAGACGCCCTAAGGGCGCACAATGTGCCCATGGCCTTAGCCACTGACTTTAATCCAGGTAGTTCGCCGTTAGCCTCAATCCTTACAGCGATAAATATGGGGTGTGTGCTGTTTCAACTTACGCCAGAAGAAGCGCTACGAGGCGCCACTGCACACGCGGCTAGCGCACTTGGGCTGCACGACCGAGGTGTTATTGAAGCAGGTAAGCTTGCTGACTTAACACTGTGGGATATCGAAACACCGGCAGAGCTTGCCTATTGTATTAATGGCCACCGCCCCATTGCGGTGTTTAAGGAAGGTAAACATGTTTAAGTGGCAAGGCAGAATAGACAGTGAAGACGGTGTTGAGGGCCTACGTTGGCATCAAAAAGTTAACGAACTTGAAGTGGGCGAAGATAATTCATTGGCCAACGCCGTTACCCTTGTTGGGTTTGAGAGTGATTTAGGTGTGGCATTTAACAAGGGCCGCGTAGGTGCAGCTGAGGGTCCAAACGCTATTCGCCAGGCACTTGCAAACTTGCCTTGGCACTGGCCAAACGCATCATTAGCCGATTTAGGGAATGTTACCGCTAAAGAGAACTTAGCCCAGTCGCAAACCCAATATGCTGACGCCATTTGCTATGCGCTCAAGCAAAATGATGGTTTGGTCATCGGTCTGGGAGGGGGACATGAAATTGCATGGGGTAGCTATCAAGGGGTTTTCAATGCTAAGCCCGAAAGCGCCCGCATTGGAATTATTAATTTCGACGCCCATTTTGATTTAAGAAAGCCTTCACCAAACACCAGTTCAGGTACGCCGTTCAGGCAAGTGTATGATCACTGCCAGTTACACGACACACCGTTTCATTATGCTTGTTTGGGCGTATCGAAAGCGGCCAATACAACAGCGCTGTTTAACTTTGCCAATGCGTCCAACACGCGCTATTTAACCGACTTGGCGTTAAATGATGAATCGCTGTGCATGCAACGAATAGATGAGCTGCTATCTCCGATGCTAAAAGACATCGATGAGCTTTACGTCACTGTATGTTTAGATGCATTTCCAGCCGCACAAGCACCTGGCGTTAGCGCGCCCAGTGCATTGGGAATATCCCCCACGCTTGTTATCAACACGCTACACTTTTTAGCACAACACCAAAGTACTTATGGGTATCAATGGAGATTGTGTGACGTTGCGGAAATGAACCCCAATTATGATATTGATAGCCGCACAGCAAAGCTGGCTGCACGGCTAATTTTTGAAGCGGTAGATGCAGTAAGTTCGCACACTTAAACTGTTTAACGCTTTTATGTTTACTGGCCGCCTGCCCTTTCACACGCAGCGGCGGTAAACAAGACATCGGTAGAGCTATTTAATGCTGTTTCAGCAGAGTCTTGCAGTACGCCAACAATAAAGCCCACCGCAACCACCTGCATAGCCACTTCATTGGGTATATTAAACAGGCTACAGGCAAGCGGAATAAGCAGCAGCGAACCACCTGCAACACCTGAACTTCCACATGCTGATACCGCAGCGATAACGCTTAACAATACAGCAGTAGGGAAATCTACAGAAATTCCCAAGGTATTAACCGCAGCTAGCGTCAACACGGTTATTGTGATTGCAGCCCCAGCCATATTAATCGTGGCGCCTAACGGAATAGATACCGAATAGGTGTCTTCATCAAGCTTTAAGCGTTTACACAGCGCCATGTTTACCGGAATATTCGCCGCCGAACTACGGGTGAAAAACGCCGTAATACCGCTTTCTTTCAGGCATTTGAACACCAAAGGATAAGGGTTCTTTTTGGTTGCCAGAAATACTAACAAGGGATTGGTCACAAGTGCGATAAATAGCATCGCGCCAATCAGTACCGTTAGTAAATGAGAGTAGCCAAGCAATGCTTCAAAGCCCGTTGTAGCAATGGTATTAGCTACCAAGCCGAAAATACCGAAGGGCGCGAGTTTAATAACAAAACCCACCACGGTTGTTACGCTATCTGCCATATTTTGAAGTAGCGCTTTCGTTGCCTCGCTAGCATGACGTAGACCTAAACCTAGGCCTACAGCCCACGTGAGAATACCAATGTAATTTCCATTTACTAATGCATTTACCGGATTATCTACCATGTTATAAAGCAAAGTAGTAAGGACTTCCGACACACCTTTCGGCGCAGCTTGGCTAACATCTGAAGTCACTAAGCTTAAGCTTGTAGGAAAAGCAAAGCTTGCCAACACGGCGGTGAGCGCGGCCAGTAGTGTGCCCATCAAATAAAGCACAAGCACGGGTTTGATAAAGGTTTGCTCGTTTTGCTTATGGTTGGCAATGGATGCCATGACCAAAACAAAAACCAATAAAGGAGCTATTGCTTTTAAGGCTTTTACAAATAAGTTACCCAATAGCCCTGCTGATTGAGCAGCTGAAGGTGAAAAACTCGCTATCGCAATACCGCATACGATACCAATGATAATTTGCAGTACCAAACTGCCATTCATGTAGCGCTGAAACAGGCTGGGGCGTGACGTTGAATCCATAAATGTTGGTCCATTATTATTTTGACGACGCACCATAAAGGATAACGTTACACAAATGAACCTGTTTGGTCTTAGTTACTCGCAAATAACCGTATGCTTGCCGTTTATAAGGGTTTACATGCCTTCAAGTATCTTTTGCGTATAAGACGTCCACTGGTAAAGAGGAAGTTCTCCATCAATATAATAGTCTGGCTGAATGCCTACCCCATCAATGGCCATATGCGGAATGCGTAAACTTTTAGTCAGGCTGTAATACAAAGTAAAAGTACCGCTCGGCGAATCAGTTTGATACATGTTAGAAATATCGAGTACACCTGCGGTAGTTTGCCCAAACAGCTTTACTTTTTTGCTTTGTTTAGCCGCCAGTAAGAACTGCTCAGCGGTGCTGCCATTACTTGAATCAACAAGTACGCCAATACTCTTCGGCAAGGGTTCAATTTTGTCGAATGTCTCCACCGTTACGTCTTCATCAATATTGATGTAGCTGCCGATGTGTTGATTAAGAATGTCGTACCCGTCTTTTGCCCATTGCTTTTCTTCTTCACTAAAATGAGGGTTTTGCAAAAAGCCAAGCATTCTAGAATTGTTAAGCTCGGTAGATAAGTATTCCATGCCTACAGTGCGAATAGGGTTAGTGTATAAAATAGGGAGTAAAGACGCATAGCTTACGTCACTACCACCACCGTTTCCTCGGATGTCGATAATGAGGTTTTCAGTTTTTAAAATCGTGTCTAGGTGCTTAGCGATAACCGCGTCGATGTCTTTTTTGAAGGCGTGATCGAAAGCCGGTATGCGAACTAACACAGTGTTCTCTGAAACTTTCTCGAATAGCGGAGCCTTTGTACTTAGTAGGCGAACATAGCGTGTTATTTCAGGCGACGATTCTTGTCGCGGTTCCTCTCGCGACATAACGATAAAGCTATTGCCCAACACCACTTCATTGTTACCCAAGAGTGTCATGGTATCGATTTGTCGGGCGGAGTGATCGCCCATAAAAAACGTCACTTTTGCAGTATTGTTGTCTTCAGGGTCATTAACGATGAACTTTACTTGTCCCGCCTTCCATGAAGGGTTGGTACTTTCAACGATATAAGCTTTATGGACATTGCCCTCTTTTTTTAAGGCAACCGTATAGCTTGAGAATTGCCAAATCCCCTCAAGAGTTTCGTCACGTTGGCTTTTCAAATGTTGTTTAAATGCCGATAAGTCGAAATCATGCACTACCGATTCGCGTACCGCTTCCTCTGAGCCATTCGTATTTAACGCAAGACCAATGTGCCCCTTGCGAAAAAATGTAAGCCAGTCGCTAAGCACTGTGTGGCATTGCGCTTCGCTTTTCGCGCTTTGTACTCGCGCCAAAATCGCACTATTGTGGGCCGAATAAAGGTCCTGCCCTTTTTTCTCGACGCTATATTGAAAACCGGCATCGTTGTTTTCAAACGTGCTTTTTAGCCATGCAAACTCACTTTCACACTGAAAGGTACTACCAAACGTACAGAAAGAGGCAAAAAGAGGGAATATCGCAAATCGTTTCACTAAATATGATGTCCATATCTACTTTTAATAACGATAAAGTATCATAAAACCATGATCTTGCGAGCATTTACCAAGCACATACTTGTAAGCAAACGTTTTAACTACTAATTCCTAAAGCGGTGAGTTCACCCCACCGCATAAGGTTTTTCTAGTGCACTTAAGCCCACACCGTTGCGTTTAATCACTTTAAGCTGAGTAGGAATACGCTCTTTCATGGCTTCAATATGGCTTATCACACCAATCATTTTTCCGCTGGCATTTAGGTTGTCTAGTGCATCAAGCGCCACATCCAAAGTTTCAGCATCAAGGGTGCCAAAGCCTTCATCCAAAAACAGTGAATCAATACTGGTCTTGTGACTGACCAAGTCAGATAAAGCTAAAGCCAGCGCTAGGCTCACTAAGAAACTTTCTCCACCAGACAGGGTTTTGGTATCTCGCACTACGTCACCTTGCCAGGTGTCTAATACACTTAAACCCAACCCTTCGTTTTCTTTTCGAATTAACTGATAGCGACCGTGTAATTTATCAAGCTGCTGATTTGCAAGCTGCACTAAGTTGTCCAGAGTAAGCCCTTGTGCAAAACGTCTGAATTTGTCGCCGCTGGCCGAGCCAATTAACGAGTGTAGGTAAGTAATATCGTCGTAATAGGCCTCAAACGCAGCCATCTCATCCACAAGCTGTTGCTGCCTTTCGCGGGCTTGATTGTTAGCGCTTAGCTGCTGTTCTATTTGCCCTAAAGACGATAACAGCGTGTCACGCTGCTGAGCTTGCTGGGTAATTTTCGTATCGAGCCACTGTGCACCGTGCTCTTCTAACTCGCTCTGCCACAATGCTGCGTTAGCATGGGCTTTTAGCGATTGTTGGGTAGCTAGCGCGTTTTCTAGCTTTAAGTCTGCTTGTTGTTTTTGCTGAGTTAATCGCTTTTGCAGTTCAAGTAAGGTGTTGCGGGTATCTTCGTCTAAAAGCGCATTGCTAAACGCTTGCTCATCGTCAAATGGGCTGCTCGCCAACTGACGGCTAAAGTGCTCTGTTGCCTCTGTAAGTGCTTGCTCTTTTTCGCGCAGTTGCTCATTGAGCTGGGCAATTTCGGCCTCTAAACGAGACAATATAGTGTCCGTTTGTTGCAGGCGAGATTTGCATTCACTCACGTTTCGCTCAGCCATTTCTTGGCCAGCGCTTGCCTTATTCCTTGTTTCAGCAATATCCCCTTCTGGGAATACGGTTTTGCGCGAGTCTCGCAGCGCCTTTAAACTATTATCTAGCTGCACAAGCTCTTCAGATACATCCTTTAGCTGATTCTCAGCGCTTTCGATATCACGACTAACCACTAGCAAGGCGCTACTTACCCCTTGCAACTCATCTTTAAGTTTAGCGTGTAGCTGATGATTGTGTTTATAGGTTTTAAGCGCTTCGGCTTTTTCATTTAACCACGTGGCAATTCCATCAATAGCCAAGTTGTGAATATCAGCACCGTGCGCCGTCATAGTTTCCCTAAGCGCTAAAATACCATCGTTAACCCCTTTTGTTTTATTCTCTAACTCTGCACTACGTTCTGTAAATTGCTTTTCCAAGGTTTCGCGCTGCTGCAGAGAAACTGCAAGTTCTGACTGTTTGGCTTGTAGCAACTGTTGCGCTTCATTTTTAGCCTGCAATGCAGCATTTAGAGCTTGCTCGCACTCCTCTAAACGGGTTAATTGGGCACTAATATCATCGAGACGAGTTTTAAACTGCTCCGTAAATTGAGCGACGCTTTGCGAAGTATTAATGTCGACCTTTTCAAAGCTCGGTATATCAGCGCTAAGTACGCTTGAAATCTGCTGCCACTTTTCTAGCAGCGTATCTCGTTGCCCGCTTGCCTGTTCTAGCTGCTTATTAACCTGAGCAAGAGTGAATTCAGTTTTTGTAACACTTTCTTTTGCCCGCGCCCCTTGCTGCTCAATATCATCTAACTGCTGCTTTAAGCTATCTCGCTTTTGGATAGTTTCAGGTACATCAATAACCACGCTAGACGTGGTGTGCTCGTTTGCCCCACAGACAGGGCATGGCTCGCCACTTTTTAGCTGGGCGCGCAGGTGCGCCACTTCAGCATCCAAGGCGATAAGCGCCTCTATGTCTTTTAAATTACTACGAGTTTGCTTGTAAGCATCAACCAAGGCTTGGCGGTCAGATTGCTGCTGAGCTAGTTTCTTCGCTAAGTCTTCCTTTTGCGCACCCAGCGATACTTTCTCTTGTTCTAGTGCCAAATATTGCTGTTGAATATGCCCTATCTGTAATACGTTATCCCAATGATGAAGCTTGGTATCACGCTCTTGCTGAAGACTTGCTTTACTGGTTGCATTAGCACTATTAGTATCACTTGGTTTGTCAGATAGCGCGGCCTGAAGTGCCTTTTCGCACTTGGCTACTTGCGCGTTTTTGTCATCGAAGGTCTGCGTTAACGCGCTTAACGACTCATTTGTTTTTGCGATAGCGTCATCTAGGGATGAAAGCGCCTGACGATGATTATTTACGCTTTGTGTCAGTGTTTCTAACTGCTTTTTATCATGTTCAATATGGCGCGCCGTTTCACTCCAGCCACTTATAAATTCCGCTATGCCGCTAAGTGATTGATGTTCACGTAAGTAGGTTTCCAGTTCACCAAGCTTGGTCTTGTTATCTGCCGAAGCGTTTTCGATTTCTGTGCGCTTTAGCGTTAACGCGTTTATTGACTGCCTTAAACGTGCCGCGTTTTCGTTTGCTTTTTGCTGTTCGGTAGTGAGCTGCGCTATTTGGTTATCTAGCGGAACTACCTGCTCATTTATGCGCTTTTCAAGCTCACTGCTTTGTTGCTTTGTAAGAACTAACGCTTGTTCAGCGTTCATCACTTCCAAACTGAGCTGTGCCTTTTGCGTTTTTAAGTCGGGCAACTGGGCTGCTTTCCCGTCAAGCCTTTCTTTATAACGGGTTACGTCTTGCTGAAGCCCGTTTTTTTGCAAAAATGGCAGGCGAAGCTTTTCAGCTGGCTCACTTTGGGTTAAAAGATCAAGTTCTTGTCTCGCCTCATTGATGGCGTTATTCGCGGTCTGCTGCGCTTCACTGGCTTCTTTTATGGTTTGCTCATTGGCGTTAAACGCTTGTTGCCACTGCTGTTGCTTTTGTAACTGAACAAGTGTTTGGTTAGACACGGCGACTTGGCTCTTGGTTTGTGCTTGCTCTTCTTCAAGCTGGGCGATTTGCTCGTCGCTAAGCAAGGTTACGCCTTCCAGCTTTATCGCAAACTCTTTTTTCTTTTGTTTAGCGTCACTAAATTGCTGATGTACTGCCTGTGATATCTGCCCGTAAATTTCAGTGCCAGTTAACTCTTCAAGCAGCTCGGCTCGGTCAGCCTCGTTAGCATTTAAAAACGCAGCAAAATCCCCTTGCGACAACATCATAGACTTGGTGAAACGGGCAAAATTAAGGCCAGTCAGCTTTTCAATCTCTTCACTTTTCGGCCTAACCTGGTAAGCCAATATCTTGCCGCTTTCAACTTCGGCTAGCTCAACTTCGGCACTTTGCAGATTACCGTCAACTTTCCCTCTGGCCCGACGCATACTCCAAAACGCACGATATGCTTTGCCTTTAATATCAAACTCAACCTCCGCCAAACACTCCGCCGTGCCGCGGGTCATGATGTCGTTGTTAGACGTTGAAATTGGCCCCAAGCGAGGGGTTTGGTGATAAAGCGCTAAACAAATGGCATCAAGTAGGGTGGTTTTACCTGCC
This sequence comes from Alteromonas sp. R7, assembly GCF_055755235.1. Classification (NCBI taxonomy): domain Bacteria; kingdom Pseudomonadati; phylum Pseudomonadota; class Gammaproteobacteria; order Alteromonadales; family Alteromonadaceae; genus Alteromonas; species Alteromonas sp. R7. The sequence continues at coordinate 304,574 of NZ_JBVTQX010000002.1, forward strand.
CCTGTTGGGCCAGTTATGGCAAACAGGCCATTGTCGATAAACGGCGACTGGGTGAAATCTATCTTCCACTCCCCTTTTAGGGCGTTTAGATTTTTAAGGCGTAAGGTCAGTATTCTCATTGTATTACTCGCCTTTATTTTCTGTTGTGTTTGCCAATGAGGTCTCTACTGGTACTTCGGTATCTTCATCATTGGTGTGCACTTGCTCTACTGCTTCATTGAACAGCTGCCTTATCCGGTTTAAGCGTGAAGCGCTTTTCTCTGAACCGGCTTGTTCCATTGCTCGGGTGCTTTGGTCGTCATCTAGCAGGGTTGCTTGTGCCGACTCAGTTGGTGCCGACTCACTTGTTGTATTATCTTCTATGCTCTCCAATGCCAAACGCGCTTCAAATACATCGTTTACCGATAGTTCACTAAGCTGAACGTTTTGCTTTTCTGTTAGGCTATTTACCATGCGCTTACGCTTGCGTTTCAACTGTAAAATCTCAGCGTTTTTCCCTTCTAACAAGCCCTGAATACGCTGCTGTAGATCAGTCAGATAGTCTTCTTTTTCAACTTCAATGCATAACCACACTGGGTCTTTAGAGCTAATGGCGTTATCCGTTGCGCTAATGGTTTTATTAAACTCGCTAAGGGCTTTATCTACTTCATCCAATTCGCTAACGGCATCATCTGTTTGAGAAGCTAACGTGATGGCATCGCTCTTATTAATGGCCGCCTCTATAGCTTTTAAGTCCCCTTTTATTACTTCCATGGCCTGAAAGCGCGGTACCGGAAGCGTTGAGATAGTTGGCGTTGTGCTTTCTATTTCAAACGTAACCAACACCACTTGCTTTTGCGTGTTTAGTTCATCAAAACCTAGCGGTATGGGTGAGCCTGAATAGCGAATGTGTTCTGTCTTAGCGACTTTCTGTGGCCTGTGAATATGCCCAAGTGCAATATAATCGGCGGGCGGAAACCCTTTGGCGTCAAAGCCTTCAAGGGTGCCAATGTAGATATCGCGTACACTTTCTGACTGACTCACGCCTAAAGCGGTTAAGTGCCCGGTAGCAATAATAGGAATGGCAGCACTATTTTCACTGCCCTGTTCTGCTTGTTTTTCTTCAATTGAAGCGCGCAGTGACAGGGCTTCATTATAAAGCGCCCCATAATGTTGCTTTATCGCATCGCCAAGCGCTTGACGCTTGTCAGTGGCGCTTTGCCCTGCCTCACTGACAAGCACATCACGTGGGCGAATAAAGGGTACGGCACACAGTACGGCACAGGGCTGCCCATTGCGATCGTTAAGCATAATGACTTGTTCACTTAAATCGCCATACGTACTGGCTATTACGTGGCAATTTAAGTATTTCAGTAGCGCCTTACTTTCGTTTAATACCGACACTGAATCGTGATTTCCCCCCAGCACCACCAGTGTACACTGCATGCCCTGTAGCTCACCAATAAACGCATGGTAGAGCTCTCTGGCATAGCTAGGCGGCGTGCCCGTGTCGAACACATCGCCCGCGACAATAATCGCATCTATTTGATGCACTTCTACTTGTTGAAGAAGCCATTTAAGGAAAGCGGCATGTTCATTTTTGCGACTTTTCGTAAAAAAACTCTGACCTAAATGCCAGTCAGACGTATGCAATATTTTCATGTAGAAGAGAACCAGGCTTGTTGCATTGGAGATAGAGATGCTCATTCGGCGCAATGGCGCTGCTATGGAGTGTCGATGTTGATCAACGCACCGTACAGCAACTATAGAGATTTTGTGGTTTTATGACAATGGTTTGTCTGTGTTGCATGTTCACAGGGAGCAGGTAAAAAAAGAGGCACCACACGCTTTAATAAACGTCTGGTGCTCAGGATATTATTTTGATGAAAACAACCCAAAGCTAAAAGCTGGCAGAGTAATCTGTGTTTCACCGTTGTCAGAAGCGGAAATTTTAGCGGCTCCTGAAACAACTAAGTAGCTTTCATACTGCTGAGAAACCGTTACCGTTTGCTGCTCGGCTGACACGTTAAACACGACTAAAAGTGCTTCGTCATTTTGTTGCGCCAGGCCCCCGTTTGGCATTGTGTCATTCGCTACGCGGGCGAAGGCAAACACCTGCTTTTTATCATCAAAGAACTTATTTTCTTGCACTCCATATTGAAGTAACGGCTGCTGCTTGCGAATGGCAGCGTACTCTGCAATAGATTTGTACAGCGGGTGCTGAGGGTTGAAGTTGTCATTTTTGGTGGTTTGCTCAGTACCTAACAACGTATTGTCGTTATAGCTAGCTACCTTAGATGGCATCATATCGTCTCTGGCATCCACATCGTTACCATCACCGTTAAAGCCTTGCTCATCGCCATAGTAAACGACGGGTACGCCGCGAGAGAAAAACATCATGGCATGTGCCAGCATACTGCGCTGCAGCTTTTCTTCGTTAGACGCATTGGGTAAATGCTTATTTAAGAAGAAGCCCGGGCGACCCATATCGTGATTGCCTAAAAAAGTAAGCAGTTGATTAACGTTGCTGTCTTCGTCATTGTAAAGATGATCTTGTGCTATCAGCGTTTCAATGGTCGACACTGGCTTGTCTTCAAAGAACACGCCTCCCACCGCACTTTGAAATCCAAAATCAAGCACGGCAGGAAGTTTACCCTCGGTAGTGAATGAACTTAGCGCTTCAGGGTTTGGGTCATACACTTCACCAAATACATGAAAGTTCTCAATTCCCTCAGCTTTAGCGTGCGCCATAATTGCCGGTGAGAATGCTTGCCAAAATGGCAACTGAACGTGCCTTACCGTATCAATTCTAAAGCCGTCTGGTTTAAATTCACTGATAAGCTTGGTGTAAATATCAATCATCCCTTTAACCACTTCAGGGTCTTCAGTATTGATATCATCTAACCCATTAAAATCGCCATATAAACTATTTTCACCTTCAAAAGTTGTATCACCTTGATTGTGGTAAAAGCGCGGATCGTTTAGCCATTCTGGAAATTTCTCACCCTGCTCTTTTTCTGGAACAAAAGCACGGTAAGTCCCTTGCTCTTTCACTTCCTGCAAGCTGCGATAAGTGCACTGGTCTAGTCCACTTTTAAACGAACCGTCGGCGTTGTGGCACTCTTCATACTTAATCACGTCTGCCGTATGGTTAGTAATGATATCGAAAAATACTTTAATATCTTTTTTATGCGCAGTGTCAATCAAGCGCTTTAAATCGGCGTTACTGCCAAAGTGAGGGTCAATTTCGGTGAAGTCGACTATCCAATATCCATGGTGGGCAAAACCGCCTTTCTGCACCGCTTTATTACGCAAAATAGGAGTCATCCAGATAGCGGTGATCCCCATAGATTTCAGGTAATCCAGCTTTTGTTCGATGCCCGCCATGTCGCCACCATGAAACGCCCATTTAGACGTTGTGTCGAGACCTCCGTGAGAGATCGATCCTTTTGGTGCCCCGCTGTCGTTACTTACATCGCCATTGTTAAATCTGTCTGGCATAACGAAGTAGAAGACGTCTTCGCGCACGTCGCGCTTTAGGTAACTACTTTGTGGCTGTGCCGCATTGTTGCTCTCGCCACTGTTCGTCACACCGCTGTTAGGGTCTCTATTGTTAAGAGATGGGCTGCAAGCAGTTAACGCAAGCAATATTGCGGTATAGGCCATTGTCATTTTAGATGTTTTTTTAATCATCAACCTGTTCCTTAGTAGGTTAAAACTGAGCAATAATATTTTGAGCTAGCGCTTCGTCATCAAACTCGGCCATACCGCTAATTCCTATTGCACCCACTACTTTGCCTGCCTTATCTTTTACAGGTACACCACCCGCCATACCTGTGATGCGAGGGTCGGTCCAAAAGTTAACGGTTTTGCTCGTTTCTTTTGCCCACGCAGCAAGCTGACTGGTTTTTTGCCTGTCTCTGGCTGCCGTATAAGCCTTGTTCTGCGCTAGTAGACAGGTTTGCGGGCTAGTTTCATCCATACGAGAGAACGCGATAAGCTCACCCACACTGTCTACGACAGCGACAGCAATGTGTTGATTGTTTTCTTGCGCCCAATGAATGCTATCTGTAATCATTGATTGAGCTTGCGTTAAAGAAATAGAACCCATCATGGTAACTCCACCCCTTTTGCACTTACGTACAATGCGTACCAGTCTTCCCGAGTAAGCGTCACTGTAACGGCTTCTGCACTTGCTTTAATACGCTTGGGGTTTGCCGAACCAACAATTGGCTGAATGTTGCTGGGGTGGCGCATTAACCAAGCCAACACGATTGCGTCGGGCGATACACCATATTTTTGCGCTAAGGTCGCAACGAGTTTTTTAGTCGCTTCTTCTTGCGCAGTTAGCGTGGCGGGTGCTCCGGTATATTTACCCTGGCTTGCTGGCCCCCACGACTGCATTTGAATGTTGTTTTGCTTTGCGTATTGAAGTGTGCCCGCTGTGAAGTTCACATGCTGCCCATCTGGGTTACCGACATAAATACCTTCATCCACAAAGCCTAAGTTAGTAAGACTCATCTCAACCTGATTCGCAATAAGCGGCTGATTAATATAGTGATTAAGATGCTGCATTTGTACGCCGCTCATATTCGACACGCCAAAGTGCTTAACCTTACCGCTATCAAACAAGGCATCAAATGCAGCGGCAACCTCCTCTTCTTCCATCAATGGGTCTGGGCGGTGCAGCAAAAGCAGGTCGAGATATTCCGTATTTAATCGCGAAAGCGTGTTTTCAACAGAAGTGACAATCCAGTCTTTCGAAAAATCGTAACGTTTGGGCCCGTGTTCATCTTCAAAACGAATCCCACATTTAGACTGAAGCACTATCTCTTCCCGTAAGTTAGGGCGTGCTTTTAACACTTCACCAAATGCTTGTTCTGCTTTACCCATTCGGTATATATCAGCATGATCGAACACGGTAATACCGGCTTCTAGCGCAGCATCGACCGCCGCAAACGCATGCTGGGTTTGATCTTTGGTTAATGGGTTAAAGTCCCACTCTCCACCAATAGCCATACAGCCATAAACCAGCTGACTGGCGTGTGAAATGTACTGATTTAGAGGAAGGTTTTTCATATACATCGCTCGCAAAAAAGAATTAATAAAGGCCTTTCGGATAGCTCAAGTTTACGCTTGCAGTTACCACCTTTCAGCGCACAATAGCGAAATCATTATTCTTTATAGCGAATAGCTGTATTCCATATATAATCACTAACTCTACATTTTTTGATGTGACGTTGCTCAAGACGCAGTTTTTCGAGCATGTTGTGAATATTTATCTCCGATTTAATCTCGTGTAAAAAGTAACAAGCCAATGAAACCACATAAAAAAGTCGAGCGATTGATGCTGTTTAGTGCGGTAGCAGAAACCTTAAGCTTTGGTGCTGCGGCAGAGAAAATGCAAATATCGAGGGGCTACCTGTCGGAGCAAATAAGGGAGCTTGAACTTGCGTTAGGCGTAAAGTTGCTGCAGCGCTCAACACGCCAAGTAAGTCTTACCAACGAAGGTAAACAAGTGTACGCCGATACACAGAAGATTAATCGCAGCGTGGTAGAGCTAGAGCAAAATTTAGTACGTGAGCAAACGCAGCTAGAAGGAATTATCGCCATTACGGCGCCGAATATGTTTGCGCACTACTTGTTAAGCGAACTGTGTTTTTCCTTCTCGCAGCAGCATCCTGATGTTTCGTTCCATTTAGATACCAGCTATCAAAGGCACGACTTAAACCGAGGTCATTTCGACTTGGCGTTTCGCTCTACTAACAACCCGCCGCAAGATATGGTGGCCAAGCCATTATTTACTTATAGCCACACCATAGTTGCAGCACCGCAATACCTTAAGCAAGCCGGCACACCCAAAGTGTTGAGCGATTTAGATGCGCACCAGTGCTTTTGCGGCCCCGACCAAGATAACTGGCTCATAAACGGTAAGCGCACAGCGGTTAAAGGCTGGTTAAAACTTAATGATAATCTGGCGCTCATTCAGCATGTGCTGGAAGGCCGCGGCATTGCAAGACTGCCAAGCTATGTGGCGAAAAAGCATAGTAAGGCGGGTGAACTGGTCGCACTTTTTGAAGAAATTAAGCCGGGGGCGACACCGAGTGTGCTTCCAATAAAAAGCAGCAGTCAGCTGTTTGTTGTGCACCCACAGCGCCCCCATCAATCGCTAAGAATAAAAGCCTTTTTAGACACAGTTAAACAAGCACAACACGAAGGTTATTTTAGTGGATAAATACTCAAACTGTCAGCGCTTACCTTCCGCTATTCACGTGCGTAATGAGTAGCAATAAGGCTTGAAAGCTTCGCTTAGGCTTTATTATTTCTTGGCGTACTATTATCGATGTTAAAGGGTCAATCAAACAGGCTGATAAATATTATCCCAGTAGTCATCAAGTATCTTCACAGCATCGTTAAGCGCCCGCGCCACAAAAATATCGCCGTATTGTTCGACTAGTTCCATGTCCACCAGCTTATTAATAGCGTCAGTAACGTCGAAATCGAGCGCACAATCAAGCTCTTCTGAAAAGTAACTTTCTATTACACTATCAAGCGTTGCTAATGTCATTCCACCAGCGGCAATCTCGCGCTCTGCACGCACCGCGCAGAATGCAGCACCACCTTCTACAGACACTTCACTACATTTCAGCAAAAATGTATAAGCCAACAAAGCTTCTTTGCAGTCCTCTTCCTCTGCTGCATCAATTAACGTATGAAACACGCCTGCATTATTGTCTAAATTTTTAAAATAGAGATTGTCAGACAAGGCTTTCATAAACCTGATTTTTCTGTTTTTAAACTTTGTCCATTCCTTAAAGATAAAGCTGCCGAATACACCCATGCCAATACCAAAAGTTATTAGGCTTTGCTTAGTCAATTCCACTTCATCGTCTTTAAAGCCAAGCCAAAAGGCCAGAAAAGATGCCATGAGAAGTAACGACGCGCCTAACTTAGTCACTAGCACCACGGTGCCACCTATTGCCGCCGATGCACTAATGATCAACTTATCTAGCGGACGCATTTTGACTTCGCTATTGGGAAACAGCATCTCCAAGTCTGCTTTAGGTACGTTTTGGAAAAGCTTTACTATGGTGGAACCAGGTTTAAAGGTAACTGGCGTTTGCCCTTTCTCTTTGAAGTAGGCTTCATCTTTAAAAGTGATATAAACAGCCACTTTGTCGTAGTTGGTAAATGACACCTGCTTTTTTCGCAACCCGAAAAAAGTACGCAGCGTTTCAGTTTTTACCGACTCGCCCCGTCGATAAAACACCACATCTTCAAAGTCTTCGAAGCTAACCGCAAGGCGCACTTTAAACAGCGATTCTTCGTTTAATGCTGCTTCTAAATCTTCGTTTGTGACTTTTTCAAAATTGGCTGCGTTTAATAGATTGGCAAACGCACTCGAAAACGCCTTTTGGCTTTGCTTTCTCGTAGCTTCACTTGAAGGTGTAAGATCGCGGGTGTCTTTGTTTGGATCAAAGTCGTTATAGCTATCTTTCAGACCCTCAAGTTGCTCATGATATTGATAGTGTATGCGATTAACGAGCAATGTTGAGAACGTACGAAAAAGAGTCCTCTCTTGCACAATTACGTTTTCACACAATCTACTAACATCATGTTTGCGAAATGGGATAAAGCGTTCTAATGGCATCGAGTGGTCTTATTAGTTCGAGTGTTTCTTGTTAGATGGAAATAGTTACCGTACTGTAACAATGAAAACAACCACTTATAAATAAATTAAGTCTAATTGATAATGCCTTAGACATAGGCTTCGCCTAATGTCTAAACGACATAAATGTTAAATATAGTTAACATAGACTACACTAATTCTTAATTATACTTGTAATTTTCGGAGACGTTATGTTCGTATCAAGTTCTCGATACAATAATGACATTTCGGCTCTTAGGGACGAGAGCCAAGGCTTGCTTGGTACGCTGGATGCGTTCAAAAACACAATGGCCTATGCCATTTATAGTACCGATGGACAGTGCACATTTGCCTCTCCCGTATTACTTTCCATTTTGGATTACCCAAATTCAACCGCAACGTCGTTTTCCCATGCGGCAATGCGCGTTGAAGGTATTGAACCTGAGTCACAGTACAAATCGTTTTGGCAACACTTGGTCAATGGCGGCAGCTTTAGCGACACGGTTGCAAGAAAATCGGCGTTAGGTGAAACGAAGTGGCTTAAGGCAAGCTACGTAGCGGTGAATAAGCATGGCGTTACAGAAATTCATGCCATTTACCACGATATCACTGAACATGAAAACGCCTATTTTGCCGGTAAAGCAGTGACTGACGCACTAAACAAGTCGATGGCGGTGATTGAGTTTCATCCTGATGGAACAATTATCACGGCAAATGAGAATTTTACTGCAACAGTGAAATACAGTTTGGCCGACATTCAAGGTAAACACCATCGCATGTTCTGTCGCGATAAGTTTTATCAAGAAAATCCTAATTTTTGGGATAATCTTGCCCGCGGTAATTTCTCTTCAGGCCAGTTTGAGCGCGTAGATGCGCACGGTAACGCATTGTGGTTGGAAGCAACGTACAACCCCGTGTTTGACGCTTCGGGCCGAGTAGTAAAAGTTATTAAATTTGCATCTAACATTACCGATGCAATTAACGAAAAGAATGCAATCGCACAGGCGGCGGAACTCGCAGTATCAACGGCAGAAGAGACGTCTCAAATTGCCCATGAAGGTGCCTCGTCACTTCAACGAAGCGTTGAGATTTTCAATACAGCCATGTTAGAAGTTGAGCAAACCAATCAACTTATGCACGAACTGAGTGAGCAATCGCTAAAAATTGAAACCATTGTGACAACGATTAGTGGCATTGCTGAGCAAACCAACCTTTTAGCACTAAATGCCGCTATTGAAGCTGCACGTGCAGGCGATCAAGGTAGAGGATTTGCTGTAGTAGCAGATGAAGTGAGGCAGCTAGCGCAACGTACCAGCGATTCGACTGTGGAGATTGAAAGTGTAGTGGCAGAGAACAGAAAGCTTGCTGACAAATCCACGAAGAAAATGGCAGGCGTTAAAGACAGTGTTGATCAAAATAGTCAACAGATTGCGCAAGTGCAAAGCATTATTGATGAAATTCAAAAAGGCGCATTGAATGTATCTGAAACTGTATCAGGTATTCTACGCTAGCAGTCATGTTAAATTAGTAAAAAGGGCTGTTGTATCATCAACAGCCCTTTTTTTTAAACCCGCTTTTTCACACAGCCGATTTTTCGCGTACGCATACGTACAAGCCTAGCACCGTTTAATTGTGGGGGGGTTATTTTGCGTGCACCACGCTAGCAATCTGCTGCTGTTGAATATTCAGGTACTTCTTGATGCTGTCCCCGTTCTTGCCATATTGATCAACAAACGCAGCGACAGATAGTCCGTTACACGTCATGTCCTGTGCTACGTACTTTTTATCTAGCGCAGATTCTTTAATTTGTTCATGTAGCTTCCACTTGTTCCCGGTAGCGGCAGCAACGCAAAGGTTAGAGGTGACCGAATCGTCGGTAGGCTTAAATTCTACAGAAGCTAAAGCACTTCCGGTGAACACAGAGGTAAGAGCAACAATAGCGATAGCAGTAATACGTGATTTCATAGCATGATTTCCTTATTGGGACGAAGTTACGTTGTTGTGGTGTTACGCCTTGGCCACACTCATATTCACTATTACAATCACTGCGCCAACTTTATAAAGCTATTAAAATTCAAAAACTTAACTACAAACCCAGAAATAAGCACCCGCTAGAACAGTAAACGAAATACGACCTTTCAAGATAATTCGCCAAATAGTAGTATTTTTGACCACTGCGTTCTATCTGAGCCTATCGTCGTCTAAAATTTCGTTTTATTAAGCGATAAAACACACTGCTTACCTTATTTGGCTTAAATAAAAAATTGTCTTAGCTTACAATGCGCTGATGACTTATCCCGTTCCAGCTAAACAGGTTGAAACCCTGTACGAAATTAAGAAAAGCAAATTCATTGCTTGTGCCGGCTTTGCAAATTCTCGTGAAAGTGCAATGGCGCTTTTAGATAGTGTGAAACAACGGTATCCCGACGCCAGACATCATTGCTGGGCTTATGTTTTTGGCAACCCTAACTCGCCAAGTAGCGCGGCGATGGCTGATGACGGCGAGCCTAGCGGCACTGCCGGTAAACCCATATTAAATGTACTCCAGCACAAAGATATCGGCGACATCATGATTATTGTCACGCGTTATTTTGGCGGAATTAAATTAGGTGCGGGGGGATTGGTAAGGGCTTACTCGGCTGCAGCACAGCAAGCCGTAGATGCTCTTGAGGTAAGACAAGAGATAAAGCTGGAACCGCTTAGCGTAGACATCGATTTCAAACACGAGCAGTTTGTACGTCATTTGGTAGAGCAAGCTCAAGGTAAAATTGCGAACTGTAACTATGGAAGCAGTGTGGTAATAAATGTTGAGCTACCTTTAGATGCACTGGAAGACTTTAAAAAGCAGATGGCCCCCATTGCTTTTTCAGTGTCAGTTGAAAACGAGTAAGCAATAGAAAACAACAAGCAAGCGATAAAATTAAGACTAGCTTTTGACGGTTTCTATATGTAAATAAAAAAGGCTCTGAAAACCACCAGAGCCTTACCTTTTAATCACACATAACTAGTGCCTGTTAACCTTATCCTTTAAAGGTGCCTCGAATGGGGTAGTTGTTATCTGGGTTACGTATAAACTCCAAGCCTGATACGAGTTGCTCTAAGTCAGGGCGCACAAACGGCGCGTTTGCTATTTCAGCAATATGAATGTCGTTTTTTTCATTCACTACAAATAGCGCAGGTTCAGCAAAATTGTGGTCGGTTTCTTTATCTGAGCGCGGCTTGGAGATGTATAGCCCAAGTTTTTCCATATCTTCTTGCGAGAGACCGTAAGCAATAGGGAATGTAATCGACAGGTCGTCTAGATGCTCATCGAGCTGTGCTTTGCTGTCACCACTTACAGCCACCAAATCAATATTGAGCTCACGTAGACGACCTTTATAATCTTCTAATTTGTTCAGGAATTTAGTACATATTGGGCAGTGTTTACCGCGATAAACAACCACCATTTTCCAATCACATCCCTCTTCTTTATTGGTAAGCGACACCGTTTCCCCTGTCGATAGGGTTGCTGAGACATCGGGAAATGTCGTTGCTGGATGCATTTTTTGCGTATACATAAAAACTCCTTAAAGTCGGTTTAATCCTTCAAAGTACAAGCAAGATCGCGATAAGCTGCTTTGTACAGATACACATCAAAGTAAAATTCTATACGTTGTACCCAACTTTCAGATCTTTTATTTGAACAATTGTTCAAATTTTTATTATTTTTCCTATCGCGTTTTCTATACCAGTGACAGACACAAAAAAAGCAGCTCAATTGAGCTGCTTTTATTTTTTAGCCAAGTAACGGTAATCTACAAACGTAGACCTTTACTGTCGCTATCACAAAAACGAAGGTCTTCTTATCAAGACCGGTTCGCATGAGTCTAATAAAGTCTTAGTTCACATAGCCTTCATTAGCTTTCACAGTAAGTGGGTGATAGCCCGGTTTCGCTTCTTCAAATGCGCGTTTAGCAAACGCCTTGCCTTCAGGTGTTTTTGATAGCTCACGATAAAGGGGCTTAACAAGCTTATTGCGCCCTATCGACACCAAGTAGCTATACAAACGATCATAGGCAGGCTGATAGTTATTCTCTACTGCGATCATCAACCAGCTATGAGCAATTTCGTTGTTTTTAGTCGAGGTGAGTGAAAACGCTGAATCTAGCTCAGCCAGCTGTGCGTTGCTTAGCGATTCAGGCATGTTGTTTAGAAAATATAGCCACTCGTGTACAGTCCACTGCGCGGTTTCAATATCCGCCGCTTTCACGTCGCCAGAAAGCCAAGCGCTTCGTGTGTCATCGATTTTAGTGAACGCATCAGATTCTGGCTGTGGCGCTCCCTCGGGAATGCCTGGTTCAAAAATCCACGTTTGGATGCGCTCCGCGTCTAGCTTATCTGGATACTGCTTTAACAAAGTATCATCTAAATAAGCAATAAAGGTGTCGGTAGTAATGCTCTTAAAAGCAAAGTCTTTAAAGTACTGCATTAAGAAAGCATCAAAGTTTTCTCGGCCAATCTTTTGTTCAATTTCACGTAAGAACAGTGCGCCTTTTTCATAGGGAATATTTGAGAAAACATCGTCCGGATTGCGACCACGAAGGTCGATAGCCAGGATCTCATCATTTTCCTCTAATGCAGCAACATCATTCTCCAGGTCTTGATAACCAAGCACCGCTTCTTTTTTAAAACGATCGTGACCGTAGATCATTTCCATAATTCGGTAAGTTAAGTAGGTTGTGAAGCCCTCGTTTAGCCACAGATCACGCCATGTAGCGTTTGTTACCGTGTTACCAGACCAGCTGTGCGCCAATTCATGAGCAATCAATGAAACCAAGCTTTTATCACCAGCAATGACCGTTGGGGTGATAAACGACAAACGAGGGTTCTCCATACCGCCAAACGGGAATGACGGTGGTAGAATTAGCAGATCGTAACGGTCCCATTGGTAAGGTCCATAGGTTTCTTCTGTTACTTCTAACATCGCCTCTGTATCTTCAAATTCTTTCGCTGCACTTTCAAGTAACGCAGGCTCAGCATACACACCGGTACGCTCACCCATGGCTTTAAATTCTAAATCACCTATAGCCAACGCAATAAGATACGAAGGGATAGGCTGTGGCATGGTGAACTCATATTCACCATCGCGCTCGGTGGTAGGATCGTTTGACGCACTCATCACCGCCAACAGCGCTTCAGGTGTCTTAATGATCGCGTCATAGGTTACGCGTACTTGCGGTGAGTCTTGAAGCGGAATGAAGCTTCGCGCGTGAACCGCTTGCGCTTGGGTAAACAGAAACGGGTGCTTTTTACCTGCAGTTTGCGCTGGCGTTAACCATTGTACGCCAGACGCTTCAGATGAGGTTGAATACGCAACCGTTACTGCGTTTGCGGAACTAGGTAACGTAATCGTAAGAGGTGTACCTAAATCAGGGTCAACCTCTCCCATTTCAAAAGGAACACTTTCACCGTCTACGGTAACACTTTGAATGTCTAATGCTCGCGTATCTAACACCAATGTGTTGTTGTCGGGCTTTTCACGCTTTACATCAAGCGTTACGTCGCCAACAAGCTGCTTGGTCTCAAAGTTTGCAGTTAGGTTTAGACTGAGATGGGTAACCCGAATCTCATTAGGGTTCGCGAAGGAGTGATAATCTACCCCAGAGGCAATAGCCGCGTCAGCTTGGTTTGCTACTGCAACATTTTGTGCTTCAGTGTCTGAAGTCGAGCCTACGCTGACGGCTTGATCTTTGTCTGTCTTGGCTGCGTCTACATTGCTGTTGTCGCTGCATGCGAACAAAACAGGCGCGCATACGAATGTAGCCAGTAATCCGTATTTTTTCATATAACTTCCTAAAGGATGATTGATACGATCTCAGTGTATCAATCTGTTATATGACTGGCGACTCTAATTCGAAGAGCTGCGTTGTAACTGCGCTATATTTCGAAAAGCAGTAAGGGTTAACATGAATAAGTGCAGGACAGCTACGCCATCTGACGAAGGCGTAGCTATCCGACGAGGGCATTAACTATCTGCGTTAACCGCTGACTCGTTTGCCGTTTAATTAAGCAAGGCTAATATCTACTTCAATGTTACCGCGGGTCGCATTTGAGTATGGGCATACTTGATGTGCAGTTTCCACCAAGCCTTGCGCTTGTGCTTTGTCCATATCGCCCAAATCTACCGTCAGTTTTACTGCAATAGCAAAGCCTTGTTCAATAGGTCCAATTGCAACGTTGCCAGTTACACTAATGTCATCGGCCAGCTTAATTTTTTGCGATGCAGCCACATGCTTAAGTGCACCGATAAAGCACGCCGAATAGCCCGCTGCGAACATTTGTTCAGGGTTCGTCCCTTCTCCACCTGCACCGCCCAACTCTTTGGGTGTAGAGAGTTTAAGGGCTAGCTTACCATCACTTGATTTCGCTGTTCCTTCACGACCACCCGTTGCTGTTGCACTTCCGGTATAAACGACTTGTTGAAGTTTATGCATAGTTACTCTCCTCATAGGTTTATTTAAACAACTACTTTGCATGCAAAATAAATTATCACCAAACCAACTTGCAGATCAAGTGTTTTGTATGCAAAATATCATTATTAAGAAAAAGCCGTATCGATAAGGGTTAAGCGTCATGTCAGAATTATTAAAGTTGGAAAATCAGCTTTGCCACCGTTTTTATACGCTGTCGAATGCATTCACTCGTGCTTACCGCCCCCTTCTTAAAGCGCTGGATATCACCTATCCTCAATATGTGACTTTAATGGCGCTTTGGGAAGATGACGACATTACTATTGCCGAGCTTCTGGAGAGAACGGCCATAGACGGTGGTGCTATGTCGCTGATTCTCAAAAAGCTACAAGACAAAGGCTTTTTAGTTGTCACTAAAGATAAAGCCGACAAACGCGTTAAGCGCGTTCAACTCACTGAAACGGGCAAGAAGAAGAAAGCCATAGCAGAAGACGTACCTGCGCAAATGCTCTGCAAGCTCAATGGCATGACTGCAGATGAAAGCCGTACGTTAAAAGTCCTACTGGACAAATTAGGCGGCTGTTTCGAGAATGCAGATTTAAACTAGTCCGGATAGATAATCACTACTCAGCCCTACATTCCCAAGCATTGCTAGGAAACTTGCCAGCGCCTTGTGAGTGGGCAATTATCTATGCGTATTGGTATTTTAACCTCTTTTTGTAATCTGATTGTCATCAGATTTTTGACGTTTTCTGTTATTATTTTCGCATTGAGCGAACAAGTGTGCGCTATAATTGTCCTAGTGGACGTAGTAGGGAAAATGCTGAACTGCGCGCTTCAATTGAAAGCGCTAGTCGCTGAAATGATCGCATGTCTTATCGAGAAAGTGCGACAACAGGCTTTAAAGACATTTACTACCCATTATTCTTAGAAATAAAAAAACAGGAGCTGTGATGATCCAAGAACAGACTCAGACACAGGCTGTGCCGCAATCAAAAAGCATTCCTGCAAAAGCCTACTCTGTACTGGAAGAGTGGCTGAACAGTATTAGTCATGGGGTTGGCTTTATTGCTGCTATCGTGGGGTTAGTATTTATGTTGTATCGAGCGGAAGATACGCTCGCGTTAACCACTGCAGCTATTTATGGCTCTACACTCATTCTGGTGTTTTTAAGCTCAACCCTTTATCACGCCATTTCCCATCAAAAGGCAAAGGGATGGCTTAAGCTATTTGACCACAGCGCAATATACTTATTGATAGCAGGTACTTACACACCATTGCTACTGGTTTCGATTGGTGGCGTGTTGGGTATTACTATGACCGCAATTATCTGGAGCTTGGCAATTGGCGGCGTGGCGTTTAAGCTCGTCGCGCAGCACCGTTTCCCAAAGGTATCCGTGATGACTTATTTGCTGATGGGATGGATTGCACTGGGTCTTATCTACCCTCTTTATGTCGCCCTTCCCGGTGCTGGCCTATGGTTATTGGTAGCAGGCGGGCTGTGTTTCAGTGTAGGCGTGTGCTTTTACGTGGCAAAAAAGGTAAAGTACACCCATGCAATTTGGCACATGTTCGTGATTGGCGGATGTAGCTGCCACTACTTTTCAATTTATTATTTTGTCGTTTAACAAAAGGCCCAAATTAAGCTGCTATGCCAAAACCATGTAAAAACTTATGCTAACAAACAAGCAAGACGCCGAGAAAAAGGAAAACAGCACTACGTTGACACCAGGTATTGCGTGGTTTTCACTACACGCAGGACAAATATGCTTGGGTAAAAAGCCCGTTGAAAGTGACTTTGAACGCCTTAAGTCACTGGGTGTTACCCATATTGCAACGGTTCAGACCAGTGAAGAACATGCGCCAGTTATACGCGACAATTCTGTCGCAGCTGGGCTAGAGTGGCTATGGGTTCCCTTTGTACACCCATCGTCGGAATCGCCTACTGAGGATACGCATCTTCATCAATACCTTCATGAACTATCTCAAATGTTGACCGAAGGAGCGAAGATATACTTACACTGCGATGGCTCACAGCATCGCTGTAGCCTTTTATTCTATGCACTTTGCCACTATTGCCGTGTTCCATCTAATAGCGCTTACAATGCGCTGCACAGCTTTGGCGCTAGTGCGGCAAATAACCTTAAGAGATCTGAACTCACATGGGCAGCAGAATTAGGGCATATTGCACCTAAAATGTAGGCCAATAAAAAGCGCCTTCGTTATCAACGTTCATTAACGAAGGCACGCGTGCTGTTTTAACAAAGCAAAGCGTTCATAAGTGCGCCGAGCTTATTTATTTAAAACTGATAAATATTAGCGTTGGTGAGAAGTTTATTCGCGTCTATTTTTTCTTGAACACAGCGCACTATATCAGCACGAGTAAATACATAAATTCGGTCTTTGCGCTCGCGGCTCTCGTCCATCTCGAGTTCTTTCAGCACCATGCTGATATGTTCATTTTCCGGCAGACCGCGTAAGCCTGACCCAAATCTGCATAAGGTCTCGCTCATGCCCGACTCAAAACCGGCCAGAAACGTTTTGTAAGCTTGCTGCTGCTGCGCTTTACGCGCCTCCATTTGTTTAGTCTGCTCTTTTTCAATTGCTTTAAGCTCATCCTTCATGCTTTTTTCTTTCGCTTCTAATTGCTTAAGCTGCTCTCCAGACTGCTCTTTTTGCGCGAGTAATTCTTTTTTTCGCGCCTCGTCAGCGTGACGCAATTCAAAGGTAATATCTCGCAGTTCACGCTCTACTTCTCTTGCTTCCCAGGCAAGTTCACGCTGCATGTTGCGCAAGTCGCGTAAGCGACTATTGTTGTCAGCAAACGCCTGAGAAAAACGATGGCTGGTTTCTTCTGCGTAAGCTTCCCACTCTCTGGCTGCTTCAAACACAATGTCATCAACATCACTAAACGAATTTGCAGACGGAACTGGTGGTGCAGGCGGTGCAGGTGGTACGGTGGCAACTAATCCTTCTACCAGCGTTTCTATCTCTCGTACCCAGTTACCGCTTTGGCCTCTTACTGAAAAAGTAAATACCGCCCCCTGCCCAGCAAGATAGCTGGTTTCAATTTGACTCACTCTCCAAGAATCAGTTGCGGCATTTTGTCGTAAGGACGTTTTGAGTACCCCAGACATTATTTCTAATTCATTCGATAGCGTGTCATATTTTTGCGCACTTTGTGCGTTCGCAAGACCACCAGCAGCAGAGCAAAGTAGTAAAGCAGTTAATAAACGTTTCATAATTTCACCTAATTACATTAATCATCTAGCGACGACTGTGGATTGTTTGTTTCATACGGCATGGTTAATGGCACTTCAGAACGGCTGTTAGGTAAATTTACCGCGCTGTACCCTATTTCAATGTCATCAATTTCATCCTGTAGACGCGTAAATTGGCGTGCATAGAATCTTTGATCATCAATACGCTGCTCGTTGATAAATTTAATAAGCTCGGCAAAGTCGTGTTTGCGTTCTTCCCTACTCGACGCTAACAAGTACTTAGTAAGCTCTGCACTGCTTTGTTGCTGCTGTGTAGATAGCGCCTGAGCGTATTCTTTGAATAGTGTTTGGTTTGCTTGTTGATAGAAATCACGTTGCTCACCTAAAGCTTTAGCAACTTCCTGCGTAACGCGCTGCTCAACCATTTCATCTACTGTGTTGGCGCTTTTGTTTGAAAACGTAAGCGCTATACCGTTATCGCTATACGACAGCTTTGCGCCGGTGAGTACGGCTAACAGCGCACAGGCCGACATGGCCATGGCACACGCTGGGAAGCTAAACCAAGACGACAGCGAACGTGGTTCATCTTTCTTAAAAAAGGTCTGTTCTTTGTCCCACTGGGGAAGTGCCGGAGCAACGAAGCTTGCACTTGCGCTGTTCAAACGGGCGCTATTTTTTACCGCCTGCGCGAACTCAGCATCTGAATCACACAACGCGTTAAACTGCTTTTCTTGCTCGCTATCAAGCGAGTTGTCCAGATAAGCTGAGAATAAGGCTTCTTTGTCATATAAGGTCATTATTCCAACTCCAACTTCAACTTTGCCAAGGCTGCGTAAAGTCGCGACTTAGCGGTATTTACTGAGATATCCATTTGCTGTGCAATTTCTTCGAACGTGAAGTGGCCGAAGAATTTCAATTCCACCACAGCTTTTTGGCCTAAAGGTAAAGTCTGCATAGCCTGCGTTAACGCTCTACTCTCTCGGTCGCTATAAAGCTGCATTTCTGGGTATGGTGCACCGCAAAGCGGCGCCTGTATGTCGTCAATGTCTGAATGCGGCTTTCGCTTGCGATACAGCTCAACACAGCGGCAGTGGGCAATGCGATAGAGCCAACTTTTAAAACTGCCCTCACCTTTAAAACAGGCAAGACTGCGAAACACAGAGATAAAAATCTCCTGCATTAAATCTGCTGCATCATGGCTATTCCCTGTCATTCGAATACCGTATTGATACATAGCGGTTTCGTAGCGAGATATAAGCGTAAACCACGCTTTTTTATTACCCTTTAATGCCTGTTCCACGAGTTTTTCATCTCGTTTATTAAACACGCCGTTCCCCGTTTTTACGCTCTGTTTTTTTACTTAACCATTAAGTCGATAAGCTTTGCAAAAAAGTTTGTTTAATTGATAAATAAATTGTCATTTAGGGAATAACGCCAATGAAACTGTGCTTTAAGCGATGGATGAAGAACTTCTTTGGGGTTGGTGCACAAGACAATAATTGATGTCAGCAATAAAAAAGCGGCTGAACCTATAGGCTTAACCGCTTTAGATAAATATGAAAGGTAGCGCACTCAGCGCCAAGGTTATTTTAGTGTAGGAATAGGCAACAGTGGCGAGATAATTTCACCGATACGACGAAACAGCTGCATACGCGTAGTGCCTGAACGCCATACTAAGCCAATCTCACGAAACCCCTGCTCTTCAGCGGGGAAGCTCTTAAGACCTGTGTGCTCAAGAATAGACTGGTTTATCGCAAGTTCAGGTAAGAAGGTGTAGCCCATTTTGCTATTCGCTAATTGCACCAAGGTATATAAGCTGCTTGCCGCTACGCTGCTAATTTGGTCGCTGTGCTGAAGATTGCACGCACTTACCGCATGCCCGGTCATACAGTGCTCTTGCTGAAGTAAGAAAATACTCTTTTTGGGCAAGGTTGAAATGTCGACAGGGTTAGGTAGTTGCTCAGCCATATCTTTGTGCGCAATAAGATGGAACGGGTCATGCCCTAAGACCATCTGTTTACAACCTGGTGTTTCCATTGGCAACGCTAGAATAAGTAAGTCTAACCTGCCGTCGGTCAATTGCTGTAGCAACTTCTCCGTTGTGTCTTCCTGCATTTCTAAGTTGATCTCGGGTAAAAATGCAGAAAACGCCCCCATCATGCCTTCAAAAAGAAACGGCGCAATGGTTGGAATAACACCTAGTTTTAAAGTGCCTCGCTGCCAATTACCCGCGTTTTGCGCATACTCAACCAGCTCTCCCGCTTCCTGAAGTAGCACTTTACTGCGTTCAACAATATCTAGTCCCAACGATGTAAACACAAAGGTTTTATGTTCACGCTCAAGAAGTTGGCTTCCGAAGTGCTCTTCAAGGTTCTGAATGGCCGTACTCAATGTTGACTGACTTACGTTACAGCGCTGTGCAGCACGGTGAAAATGTTGCTCTTGATGTAGCGTCACCAAATAGTGCAGGTGCTTAAGATTAGGCCATTTCATGGGCATCTCACAATTATTTAAAAAGGGATTAAAAAATATTGGATTAATCTAACATAAAGATTAAATAGCGCCTAGGGTTGATACCCATGGTTAACGAGAGCAATCTTCTATTATTCGCAGCTGTACGTACACAACACCCTAAAAAAGAGGTAGATAATTCTGTTTATTGTGCAATCTATAAGAAGCTTTTGAGAATTTGACATTTCCCGCTGGAAAGCCCCCATAAGTAGCGTTAGGATTAAATTAAAGCGTTATACGCAACATATTTTTACAGCGAAGTAAGACCCGCTCTTGTATCATTCAGTCAATAGAGCGATTAACTATTGAGGGCAGTATGAAAGGACATTATAAGAACATTTTATGTGTATTAAGCGACTCTCATCGTCAAGATGATACGGTAGCCCAAGCACTGCATATCGCCAAAGCGCACCAAGCCTCGCTTACCATTATGCTTTCGTTAGAATCTTTGCCGCCCAACGCCAGTATGGTCATGGAGTCTTTCTCTTATGTTGATTCTCAGCAAACCATGGAAACCCAAGCCCAGCATTGGTTAAAAGAACAAGCGGAAAGCTGGGGAAAACACTATCCTGTGTCTACCGCGGTAACGGTAGGTCAGCCGCTTATTGACGTTGTGCGTTATGTAAAAAAGAACAACATCGATCTAGTAATTAAACGGGCAGAAGAGAGCTTTCTAGATAAGCTATTCGGAAGCTTAGATATGCGTTTATTCCGCAAATGCCCTTGCCCGGTTTGGATCATTAACCACAAGCCTCGCAGTCAGTACAAAAACGTAGTTGCAGCACTGGATTTGAACTATCACTATCCACAGCATGAAGTGTCTATTAGGCGCGATCTTAATCGCGACATTTTGCGTCACGCAAGCCAAATAGCCTTGTTAGAGTTTGCACAGCTACACATTGTTCACGTTTTTGATGCGGTTCCTGAGAACATAGCAAGAGACGGTTTCATATCGGTTGATAACGATAGAATGGAAACCGATCTTGCAAAAATCCATGCCGAGCGTGAATCGGAACTAGACAAATTGCTTGAAGAACTAGGCAATGAATTGGATGACAATGTATTAGAGTATTTGAAACCTCAGAAGCACATTGTTCACGGTTACCCTCGAAGAGAAATTGCAGCCACAACCACATCCCTTGATACCGACATTATTGTTATGGGCACAGTGGCACGTTTAGGTGTGCCTGGCTACATCATGGGTGACACCGCAGAAGAAACTATCCATCAGCTTAAGTGCGCCGTTGTGGGTGTTAAACCCCGTGGCTTCGAAACGCCTATCTCTATTGATTAAAGAAAACATTCCACAAACAAAAAGGCCGTGCTTCACTTCAAGCACGGCCTTTTTTAATTCTTTTCGCTTAATACGAACGTTTGTAAGCGCTGTGTTTTACGCTACGCCAAACGACGCTTTAAGAATGTAGAAGAAAATAATCGAGAGGATTGCGCCTGCAGGCAACGTAACAATCCACGATACGACGATATTTCTCACAATGCCTAGGTTAAGCGCTGATACACCACGCGCCAGACCTACACCTAGTACCGCTCCTACAAGCGTTTGGGTAGTCGAAATAGGTAAACCCGTACCTGATGCGATAACTACCGTACACGCTGCAGCGAGTTCTGCTGCAAAACCGCGGCTTGGTGTTAAGTGTGTAATACCTTGACCAATGGTCTTGATAACGCGATGTCCAAATAGCGCAAGACCCGCAACAATACCTAAACCACCAAGAGGAAGGATCCAAGGTGCAAGCGTAGTGCTAGAGTTAATTTCGCCGCCACTACTTACTACGCTAACTACCGCAGCCAATGGTCCAATAGCGTTAGCTACATCATTTGAACCGTGGGCAAACGCCATACAACAGGCTGTTACTACCATTAGAAGTGCGAATACTTTCTCAACGTTAGCCGCCTGTAGGTCTGCATCTTCAGAACCGCTGAACTTCATACGGCCGATAAACCATTTACCCAAGAAGCCTAACGCCACGGCAATAGCAATCGCCAGCACATATCCGTTAACAGCGCTTAGCTCTAAACCAACGTGCTTAAGGCCTTTCTTGATAGTAACAAGCGACATCACAAAGCCCGCTAATGCCATATAGAACGGCACATAACGCTTAGCATTTGCAAACGGAGAGGCAGTTTGGAAGATGAGCTTGTGCGCGCTCATGAAAATAAGATAAGCAATGATGCCTGAAATAGCTGGGGTTACTACCCAACTACCAACAATACCACCCACTTTGTCCCATGCTACTGCGTCCATGCTGACGCCAGTGGCAGTAAAACCGATGATTGCACCGATAATTGAGTGAGTGGTAGATACAGGCCACCCCAACCATGACGCTACCGCAAGCCAGATTCCAGCTGCAAGTAGTGATGAGATCATGCCTAATACAAGGTATTCAGGTATGTCTATAAAATAGGTTGAGTCGATAATCCCTTTTCGAATGGTAGACGTTACTTCGCCACCTGCTAGGTAGGCGCCAGCAAACTCAAATATCATTGCAATGATAATGGCTTGTTTTATGGTTAAAGCTTTAGAACCTACTGACGTACCCATTGCGTTGGCAACGTCATTCGCTCCAATACCCCATGCCATGACGAAACCAACGCCGGCGGCAAGGATTATAAGAATTAGGCCATAACTTTCAAAAAATTCCACGGATAATCGCTCCCGATCTAAACGCGATTTAGGCTGGACGCTACTTGAGTAAGTAGCATGATCTCTTCACCACAAAGGCTAGAGAATGAAGTTAAAGACAAATTGTGTTTTATCATAAGGTTCGATTAAATTTTGCACGATCTGTTCTTGGCTGCGGCGCATGATAACGTAATCATGTTAGAAGCCATAGCGAAAATCACTGAAAAACGATAAAAGTATGCGGAATTATTTGAATGCGATGATAAATCCACCAAATATTTCAGTTTTATGACAAATAAATTTCGCATGTATCCATATTTGAATATCAATACGCAAAATCGTACTGACCATTTGGACAGGATTACGTCAAATCTTCCAATTTTTGTTGCATATTTTCCAACGGTGTATGCCTAACATCGGTACCCCGAGTAAGATAAACCACATACTCACACACATTCTTACATCTATCGCCAATACGCTCTAACGAGCGCATTGCCCACAAAACATCCAACCAATCCTGCATGTCATCGGTACTTTTCTGCATTTCGGAGGTGGTATACGACAGCAGACGCTTGTATTCACTATCAATGCGGTTGTCTTGGTCGTACACTTCTAATGCCGCAGCCTCATCCTGACGAGCAAAAGCGTCGAATGTGCCGCGCATCATGGCGGCCACGCGCTCGCCAATGAGTAACATGCTGCTCTTAATGGTATCTGAGCTCGGCAACTTATTGCGCGTTACTAGTTTGGCTATACGCTCGATTTCATCGCCCATTCGCTCTATATCGGTAATGGCTTTGGAAATGGTCATAATTAAACGTAGATCGCTGGCAGTAGGATGACGTTTTGCAATAATGCGCAAGCACTCTTCGTCAATTTGAATTTCCATGGAGTTAATTTTTAAGTCGTTCAACACCACTTTTTCAGCCAGAGCGGCATGATTGTGCTTTACCGCTTTTAACGTATCCACCAGCTGCTGTTCAACTTCGCCCCCCATGGTTAATACCGAGTTACGCAAGTTTTCCAACTCGATATTGAACGTACCCGAAATATGCGTGTTTAAGGCTACCTGTCGCATGGTGTTTTCTCCTCGCGGCGTAAGCATAACGAATAACGACAATCAATCGTGCCGCTACCTGTGGCAGAACTATCGTGACAAACCGCTACGTCTTGCCAAACTTCTGCATTGCGGTACAAACCCGTGTGAGAACACACACCTACTGCTACCTTATCCATATCGCCCCGTTATGTAGTCTTCGGTTTGCTTCTTCTCTGGCATAGTAAACAGCGTATCGCTGTCTGCATATTCTATCAGCCTGCCCTGATGGAAAAAGGCGGTGTAGTCGCTTACCCTAGCCGCTTGCTGCATGTTGTGCGTCACGATAATAATGGTGCATTGTTTCTTTAATGCATCCATCAGTTCTTCGATAAAAAGCGTGGTCAGAGGGTCAAGGGCCGAGGTGGGTTCATCAAGAAGTAGAATGTCGGGCTTCAACGCCAGTGCTCTAGCAATCACCAAACGCTGCTGCTGACCGCCAGATAAGACATGCGCAGATTCAAATAAACGATCTTTAACCTCGTCCCACAGCGCCGCCTGTTTCAGTGCGCTTTCCACCGCGTCGTCTAAGTGTCGACGAATTTTAACGCCTTGAAGCTTAAGCCCGTAGCACACGTTCTCATAAATGCTCATAGGAAAGGGGTTGGGTCGCTGAAAAACCATGCCCACGTTCGTTCTTAGGCGTGACACATTTACTTTGCGGCTATTGATGTTTTGCCCATCAATAATAATTTCACCATCGTATTTGCAACCGTCATACAAATCGTTAAGGCGATTGAAACAGCTAATGAGTGTAGATTTACCGCAACCACTTTGACCAATTAACGCTGTGATTTTGTTTTTTGGGATCCGCATGCTGATGTCATTTAACACATGCTTATTGCCAAACCACAGGTTGAGGTTTTTAACCTCTACCGCAGTTTGTTCTTCACCAATGTCGTTAACGTTTAGCGTATTGTGTTCAAACAACTTCAACATGTTACAAAACCTGTATTATCCTTTGAGATAGCGTTTGCGCAGGCGCGCTCTAAGTACAACTGCCAGAATATTTAATACAAACACCACCACGAGTAAAAGCAAGCAAGCGGCAAACATCATGCTTGCGCTCTTTCCATCAGTTTGGCTGTGAAACGCTCCGTCATAAATAAGTACGCCCAAATGCATAAACTGCCTATCAAGGTGGAGATAAGGAAACTCTCCATCTATGGGCAAGGTTGGCGCAAACTTGACCGCACCCACTAACATAAGTGGCGCTACTTCACCTGCCGCCCTCGCAATCGCCAGAATTACGCCAGTCATAATACCCGGAGACGCAATAGGCAATACGGTACGCACTATAGTCTCAATTTTGGTAGCCCCTAATGCGTAACTGCCCGCTTTCAATCCTTCCGGCACCCTGCGCAAGCCTTCTTCAGTCGCCACAATCACTACAGGTAAGGTCAAAATTGCCATGGTTAAGGCAGCCCAGAAAACGCCAGGGCTTCCCATTGTGGGTGCTGGCAGTGTGTCACTAAACAATAGCTCATCAATACTGCCGCCCAAGGTATAAACAAAGAAACCAAGGCCGAATACGCCGTAAACAATAGAAGGTACACCTGCCATGTTGCTTACACTGACACGAATAATGGTGGTAAGCGCCGTGTTAGGTGCATATTCGCTCAAGTAAACAGCGGCTAATACACCAAAGGGCGTTACGATGATGGTCATTAAGAATACCATGAGTACAGTGCCAAACAACGCAGGGAAGACGCCACCAGAGGTATTCGCTTGTTTAGGCGAATCGGTGAGAAAAACACCGATTTCCGAAAACGCCACCTGCCACTTTTCCCATGTACTTAGACGACTGACAAAATCTACATCTTGAATACTAGATATGGGAATAACAAACGGCGTTTCGTCAGCAAAACTTACCAATAAGGTATATTCAGCTCGTGTTGCTTCTAACGCTTCCACACGCTTTTGGTATTCGTCAAACGATGCCACTAAACGCTCTCTTGCTGGCGCGTCGGCAACAACATTACGTTTATCAAATTGAGATAGCGCTTCGTGAATAGGTGCAAGGTGTTGCGTATTTAAATCTTCAATTTGAGCGCTTATTTGAGCCACTTCCTCTAGCACAATGTCAATGTTACCAAGAGGTTGAGGCGGTTTAGATGGCACGACGATGTATTCAGGAATTGCCAACACACGCCTGCCGTCTAACAGTTTTATTTCTGCGCTTTCGCTTGCAAGTAGAGAAGTCTCTATTTCCACTCGAGATAACTGGATTTGAAAGCCATAAGGATGCTGAGCATCTGAGAACTTAAGTGTCACATCCTCATTTGTTGATTCATCAAATAGGTTCGCAAGCACCGAAAACCTTGTGCCGTCTTGATGCGTACCGGTAACCGTATAGATGGGCTCTGGCCAAAAATATGCCGTACCTCGAAAACTAATAAGTATAAGAACGCTAACTAGCGCAATAAGCAGCAGGCTGGTGAAAAAAGCCGTTAAGCTAATGACTAACGATTGACGCTGTACCGCACTTAACCCAAACGTTGTTCGATTAACCATAGTACGCCCTACTTCTTATACGCTGTCGCAATAGCTCTGCCATGGTGTTTACCAAGAAGGTAAACAGGAACAAAATACACGCGGTGAAAAATAGAATTTGATAGTGCGCCGATGATACATCTGCTTCTGGAAGTTCAATTGCCAAGTTAGCAGTAAGTGCTCGCAAACCTTCTATCAAGCCCCAGCTGGAGATTGGCGTATTTCCCGTCACCATAAGGACTATCATAGTTTCACCAAACGCGCGGCCGAAACCTAGCATAATCGCGGCAACAATACCCGGTAGTGCAACGTGAAGCACAACATGAAGTAAGGTCTGTAGTCGTGTGGCGCCTAAAGCAAAAGAGGCGTGTTTTAAATCATTTGGAACGCCGTTTATGGCATCTTCAGCAAGGGAATAGATACTAGGTGATATGGCCACACCTAACGCTAACGCTACCACTATAGTCGTTTTCCCGATGGGACTATCGGACTCAGCCGCAAGCATTGTAAACCCGTCTACCCCCATTATCGAGAAAATAAGCGAAGGCGCATACTCCACGCTAATAAAACCTAAAAGGAACACTCCGCTTATAGCAAATAGTAGCTCTGCTCCGTGTCTTAGCTTCTTTGGTAAGTATTCCGCAACAGGGCGCTGTACCAGGGCAACGACAATAAGCACAAAAGGGATAACGATTAGGAAAAAGGCAAAGGAAAATAAAAACTGCTCAGCTTTTGGCGATAACCAAATGGCTGCGATGAAGCCAATAAGTACACTGGGAATCGCTTCGAGCAATTCGATAGCCGGCTTAATAACGTTGCGAAGGCGGCTTTTAGCAAAAAACGCGGTGTAAATTGCGGCACCGATAGCAACCGGAATAGCAATAAGCAGCGCTAAAAGAGAGGCTTTAATACTGCCTATTAATAGCGGCGTTAGGCTAAACTTTGCCTCTTGAAAATCAGAGGCACTGGTGGTTTGCCATACGGTTTCTTCCGTTTCATACCCTTCGTAATGCTGCGGTTCAAACAGAGAGGCCCATGTAGTAACACCGCTTAAGTGCTTGCCTTCCCATACTGATAAGGTGCTATCTGAATAGCCATAAAGCTTATTGCCGTACCAAATGATATTCTCAGCAGAACGCTCTATTTGTTGTGATGCCACTACATCGCCCGATACACGGTTTACCAACAACACTCTTGCTTTGTCGGTCAGCACAGCCACTAAGTTCATACTGGCATGTTCTGCCACATCCTTAACGTTCTCTCCTGGTAACGCTACTTGGTAGGTTTGTTCAAAGGTAAGGCCTTTATCGCTTTTGCTCAGCACCCAACGAGTAAGTGTCTGTGTATTGCTGTTCATTAGGAAAAAGGTGCGGTCTTTAGCAAGCGGAAATACAATCTTCTCATCTAATGACGCTGTGATGTTTCCTGCTATTGGCAGTAGTGACGCACCTTCATCCGTGAGCCTATTTAGGAAAAGGGCATCATCCACTTGGAGTAACACGCTCTGACTGCCGGGTAACAATACGAGTCTGTCTATATTATGAAACCGTTTATCCACCACCTGTGTAGGACGAAGCCGATTTACCCAACGGATAAACACTTTATTGTCTTGAACGATAGAAACCACTGCCCATTTTGAGGACAGTGCAATGCTCCAGTCACTGCGTCTCTCCCACTCATCTTTGGGAAGCGCGAACGTAATGCTGTTCGACAACGCCGCTTGCGGCGTACTTGTGGCAATATCCTCTGCGCTACCGTCGGTCATATTGAACGATCTAACCGGTAAAACTCTCACTTGGGCGTTGGGAGAAACGTCTACGATATAGTTCTCTCCCATCACACTGTGGGAAGACAGTCTATGCTCACAAGGACGGATATAATCGTGATTACTTACCAGAGCATCGCCTTTAAGCAACTTTAATCCCAATCGACAGTCAGACTTCCTAACCAGCATTGGCTGACTGTTAATAATGTCGCCTGCGCTGATAATTTTTTCGTTATCTGGCGTTTTCAAGCTCAACAGATGATTTAAGCTAGGGGTATATGCCAACGGCAGAGCTTGGCTGATTAGATGGGTAATAAGAATAACTAACGTCAACAAAACAAGGCCGCCGAAGCCGGTCACTACATAGCGTGACCACCTGTCGCTTCGCTGGCGTTTTTTGTTTGTGCTATTGCTGTCGAAAGTCATGCGGCTGTTTAGTAATTCTTATTTTCGAAATTCTTCATTTTTAAGAAGAATAACCCTAAATTGCACTGGTGAGCAGTGTAAGTTTTGTTATGCTAATAGCAAGTGAAAGTTTAAAGCATTACCTTCGCGCAACCTACTCTGCGCCTATGGTATTACCCAACAGGAAGACGATCAAAGTTTTTCTCTACACGCCCAATAAGGAGCATCGTATGCAATCATTGGTTATAAGCATTATGGGTAAAGACAAGCCGGGTTTAGTAGACACACTGGCTAAGTGTGTATACAAACATGAGGGCAACTGGCAAGGATCGAGCTTTGCGCATATGGCGGGAATGTTCACCGGTTTTGTAGAAGTACATGTTGCCGATGAGAACAAACAGGGCTTAATCGATGCGCTAGACGCCATTAAAGATTTGTCGGTGCAATCTGTAGCGGTAGCGAGCAGTGAAAATAACAACACCACCAAATTGACGGTTGATGTAATGGGCAATGACAAAACCGGTATTGTCCAAGAGCTTACTTCTATTTTAAACCAGTTCAATTTGAATATTCTCACCTTTGCTTCACACTGTGAAAGCGCGCCTAACTGGGGCAGCCTGATTTTCAAAGCAAAAGCAGAAATTGCGGTGCCAGAAGATTTTGACGACGGCGCATTGCAAGACTCACTGGAGTCGTTGGCTAACGATTTGGTGGTGGATATTACCGCGAAGCGATAAAAACAAGGGCGTATTTGTGGTGCCATACACTATCCCGCGTATCACAATTACGAACTCATCATATTGAAAGTTAATGGAATAACCACAACGCAATGCGTGCGCACTTGCACCAGAATACGTGTTGTCACAGTAGTGTCACTGACTGATGGCAGTCTTTGACCATTTTTATGAACGTGAATTGAGACATTATGGATAACGACGTTTTATATTATCCCAAAGAATTAAGCTGGCTTGCGTTTAACGAACGCGTATTGCAAGAAGCCGCAGATAAAAACAATCCCGCCGTGGAGCGAATTCGTTTTCTTGGTATTTACTCAAATAACCTAGATGAGTTTTATCGCGTGCGCGCCGCTGACGTGAAACGACAAATTACCATTGCGCAAAATGACGGCAATGAAGAGGAAGCTGAACGCCAAACCGCTCTTATGGCGCTTATTCAGAAAAAGGTAGTCCAGCTTTCTGAAAAGTTCGACCAAATTCATAAGGATGTGGTTAAGTCCCTAGCTCGCTACAACATACATATTCTTCGAAAAGACGATTTAGACGATTATCAAAAGCAGTGGGTACGCAACTTCTTCGTTAACAAAGCACTGCGTCACATTGCACCTATTTTAATAGATAAGAAGACCGACCTACTTAGCCGTTTGAACGGTACTTCAGTGTATTTATATGTGGCGCTTAGAAGAAAGGACCGCAATCCTAAATTTGCGGTTATTCAGGTTCCTACCTCTGAAATGTCGCGCTTTATGCTGATCCCACCGCAAAAAAGCCGCAAGAAGAAGAGCATTATTATGCTCGATGACATGATTCAGCTGTGTATCGAAGACATTTTCCGCGGTTTCGTGAAGTTCGACGAAATTGAAGCATTCTCGTTTAAAATGACGCGTGATGCGGAATATTCTATCAACGAAGAAATTGACGAAAGCTTCGTTGAAAAGATGTCTGAAAGTATGAAGCAGCGCCTTATCGCTGAGCCTGTGCGTGTTATCTACGACACGAACATGCCAGAGGACATGAAATCTGACTTGCGCAAGCGACTTAAGATAACGAA
This sequence comes from Alteromonas sp. R7, assembly GCF_055755235.1. NCBI lineage: Bacteria > Pseudomonadati > Pseudomonadota > Gammaproteobacteria > Alteromonadales > Alteromonadaceae > Alteromonas > Alteromonas sp. R7. The sequence goes on from NZ_JBVTQX010000002.1 coordinate 334,570, forward strand.
GCTAGATACCATGCACGCTGCTGGGCACTATCGTAACTTTAAAGACTTTATTGGCTTCCCTAATGTGGGTCGAGAATATTTAGAGCATACGCCGCTGCCTGCTATCGACAGCAAGGCATTCTCTAAGTACAACACCGTTTTCGATGCCATTACTGCACGAGACATACTACTATACTACCCGTACCATCGCTTCCTACACTTCACCGAGTTTTTGCGTCAGGCGGCTTTCGACCCGAATGTTAAGACCATACGTATTAATATTTATCGTGTTGCCAGTAATTCACGCATTGTAAACTCGTTGATTGACGCAGTAGACAACGGCAAAAAAGTAACCGTTGTGGTAGAACTTCGCGCCCGTTTTGACGAAGAGGCAAATATCGAATGGTCTAAGCGCATGACTGATGCAGGTATACGCGTTGTACTTGGCGTGCCTACTCTTAAAATTCACTCTAAACTTTGTATTGTGACCCGTGAAGAACGGGGCAGTTTGGTGAACTATGCGCATTTCGGTACGGGTAACTTCAACGAGAAAACAGCAAAGATTTATACCGACTACAGCTTATTCACCCGTAATCAAGAACTCGCCGATGAAGGCGTGGCGGTATTCGATCTTATTCAATACCCTTACCGACGCTACAAGTTCCAGCATCTTCAAATATCGCCATTAAACGCCAGAACCAAAATTCAGTCGTTAATTCGTCAAGAAATTCAGCATTTGAACCAAGGCCAAAAGGCACAAATCACTTTCAAAATTAACAACCTTGTTGATAAAGAACTCATTGATGATTTGTACCGGGCTAGCCAGGCGGGGGTTAAGATCCGCGGTATAGTGCGCGGTATGTGCTCACTTAATCCGGGGATAAAAGGAATAAGCGAAAACATCGAAATTATCTCTATTGTTGATAGATTTCTCGAACACCCTCGCGTGATGATTTTTGAAGGTGGCGGCGATAGAAAAGTGTATATCTCTTCTGCTGACTGGATGACCCGTAACATGGACAACCGCATTGAAGTAGGTTGTCCAGTGTATGATAAAGGTCTTCAACAGCGCATTGTTGATATAATGGAGCTACAATTTAAAGATACCCTGAAGGCTCGAGTGATTGACAAGGATCAGAGCAACAAGTACGTTCGCAGGGGAAATCGTAAAAAACTTCGTTCTCAGATAGAAATTTATGACTATTTGAAGAAGCTAGAAGACACTTTGTAGGATAGAAAATTAGTACATGACCCAGCACGAATCAGTTTTTAATGACGTGGAAACCCGCGAAGTCAATAAAGTCGCAGCACTAGACATTGGCTCAAATAGTTTTCACTTAGTAGTAGCACGCATTGTTGCTGGGTCTGTGCAGATTCTGCATAGAGTTAAACAAAAAGTACGCTTGGCCGAAGGTCTCAACGACGACGATATCTTGTCTGATGAAGCGATGGAGCGTGGGCTTGCTATGCTAAAAGTAGTAGCAGAGAGCCTTAAAGGTTTTGAGCCCGACTCCGTGAGAATTGTCGCCACTCATACGTTGCGCAGAGCGCGTAACGCCCGCGATTTTATCAGCGCAGCAAAAGATATCCTTCCCTACCCTATCGAAGTCATTTCTGGTGTAGAAGAAGCGCGACTTATTTATTCAGGCGTTGCACATACTAACCACTCCGACGGCCAACAGCTGGTTATTGATATAGGCGGTGGCTCTACTGAGTTCGTTATTGGCGAAGGTTTTACGCCTTTACTTTGCCGCAGCCTTCAAATGGGCTGCGTAAGCTATACCAAACGGTTTTTCCCTGACGGTGAGCTAAAGCCAAAAGCCTTTGATCGTGCTATCACGGCTGCACAGCAAGAGCTTGAGTTAATAGATAATAAATATCGCAGACTGGGCTGGGTCCAGTGTATCGGTACGTCTGGTACCATTCGTTCGCTGTTTATACTTTGTCAGCAAGACAGACCCAATGGCCACGATATTCCGGTGACACTTAAAAGTTTGCGCAATTTAATGAAGCAATTCATAAGCGCAGGGCATATAGACAAATTAAGCTACCCAGATTTAAGTGAAGATCGTCGTGTGGTTATTGCTGGCGGCCTCGCTATTCTTATCGCCGTTTTCAAAGCCCTAGAGATTGAAGGCTTGGTGTACTCGCCTGCCGCCTTGCGCGAAGGCGTGCTTTATCAGATGGAAGATGAGCTTCATCACGCTGATATTCGCGGCAGAACCGCTAGTAGTTTGGCAACCCGCTACGATGTAGATACGTCCCAAGCCACTATGGTGCTTAATACAACCCTTTCACTTTTCAACGATGTTGAAAAAGCATGGAAACTTAAAGGGCGTGACTTTAAAAGCATGCTCGGCTGGGCAGCTTTACTTCACGAAGTCGGCATGCAAATTAACTCTCGAGGCATACAAAAACACAGCGCCTATATTCTTGGTAATGTGGACATGCCTGGGTTTACGCAGGAACAACAATTACTGCTAGCTACGCTCGTGCGATTCCATAGAAAGAAAATTCGAACCAATGAATTGCCCGCATTTAATCTTTTCGATGAGCAGTCGGTTAAGCATTTAATCGCGTTACTGCGTTTGGGTGTACTGCTTAATATTAAACGCCAAGAGGGTTTTGTACCTGACCTCGTTGTTAATGTAGAAAAGAACGAACTGACCATTACCTTCCCCGATGGCTGGTTAGATGAAAAACCTATTATCTCAGCTGACCTGCTACGAGAAAGCCACTACTGGAAAGCGCTTGATTTAAAACTCACAGTTGTTCCTGATATCGAGCAATTACATCCCGCGGTAGAATAAGCAAGTACCGACTATCAGCACCTCAAATTGAACATTTTATAGGCAAATATCAGTATTATTTGCCTATAAAACCGGTATACTACGCATTAGCATTACCTTATCTAAAACCTCCAATTGATGTTATTTTTTATAGGTTCTTAACAGTAGTTATGTTTCGTAGTATCTGGATTTTTTTGTTGCTGATTGTAAGTTCATTTGCCTTCGCATCGTCCAACCATGTCTACTTTCTAACCGAGGTCACCCCACCCTATTACTGGATTAATAAGGATGGAAAAGCACAAGGCGTCAACGTAGACCTCGCAAACGCACTAGAACCTCTGCTGCCATTTAGCAGTTCGTTGGAACACATGCCGTGGGCCCGTGCAGTACAAGAAACCCTCGATAATCCCAATCTGGTACTTCTATCTTTATTGAAAACACCGAACAGGGAAGATGAATTTGAGTGGATTTCATCAGTAAATCACATGCAAGCCTCGCTGATCCGCTTAAAGCAGAAAGAGACAGCACACGTCAATTCCTTAGACGACGCGAAGCAGTTCCGAGTAGGCTCAATACGCGGCTATGGCTCAGCATCGTTTTTGCAGCAAGAAGGTTTTGAAGAAAATAAAAACCTCGCTTTGGTTGCTGAGCCAGCACTACTGTGGAAGCTTTTGTATATGGGGCGCATCGACTTTGCATTAGCCAATTTTGAGACAGGAAAGTATGAAATCAGCGACGCAGGCTTTAACCCTAACGACGCAACGAGCGAATATGTTATCGAAGCATTGGGTGCTGATCTTTTTGTTGCCACTGGCCTTAAGACTGAGCAAGACAAAGTAAGCTCACTTAAACATGCGCTTTCGATTTTAAAAGCGAATGGCGAATATACTCGAATACTAAAAAAATGGGGCCTTGAACCGATTGAGTCGGCGCATTAGCCCCACTTAGTCTCAGCACACTAATTATTGAGCTTCAACTTGCGTACTTTGTGACTGCACGCTGTCGTATTTTTTAAACCACGCCAAGATATTTTCAACTTTACCAATCATTCTAGATGGCTTAGAAGCAATCCCGTGCGGCGATCCAGGTACTTTTACCAGCACGCTATCAACCTTTTGAATCTTTAACGCTTGATAGAACTGCTCGGTCTCAGACATTGGCGTGCGCTTGTCCTCCACTCCCGTGATCAGCATGGTGGGGGTCGTTACATTGCCTACTAGCGATAGCGGTGAGCGCTTCCAGTAGTGCTCTACATTGTCCCAAGGCTTACCCGGAAATTGGAAAGGGATTTGATATAGACCTGAATCGGCAGTCAGCACTTTCGATAACCAGTTGATAACGGGTTTAGCGACTACGGCTGCTTTAAATCGGTTAGTAAGGCCAATGGCATAGGCTGATGCAATGCCGCCTGCTGAACCACCAGTAATAAACAGTCGCTCTGGATCAGCGATGCCTTTTTCAATAAGCGCATCTACGCCCGACATATGGTCTGAGAAGTCATATTCCGAACTGTATTTCCCTTGAAGTAGCAATGCAAAGCGTTCTCCATAACCTGTACTACCTCTGTGATTATCATAAAACACCACGTAGCCCTCTGCAGCCATGCGCTGCAGTTCAGCAGTGAAAACAGGGCCATAGGCGAGATTAGGTCCGCCGTGAATTTCTAAGATAAGCGGATACGTTTTCGAGCTGTCATAGTTTGGCGGCAGAATGTACCACCCCTGGATTTCTTCGCCATCAATAGAAGACGGATAGACAATTTCTTTTACTTCGCCAAGTTGCTTATGACCTAGTACGTCTTCGTTTAGTGCAGTAAGCTGTCGCTCGTTTCGCGTAGTGACATATAAATCAGCGGGGCGATCGGTACGTCCTTTGGTATACGCCACTACATCATCAACAGCGTGATAAGTGCCAAACACATAAGGTCGTCCTAACGTAGTACCGCCCAGCCCCTTAGCTACGGCTTTTACGCTGCCCGATAGCGATACCACATCCACCTGCGCTAAACCGCGAACCGACTGCTGAAAATAAACGTGCTTATTATCTTTCCAGTGAAAGTTAGACACTGAATTATCAATGTCTTTTGTTAAATTTTGAGCATCTGTACCATCGCTCTTCATCACATATAAATAGCTATTTTTGTACATCACTTTTTCGTCATCGCGGCGTGCGTAAGCAATGTGCTTTCCGTCAGGCGATACGACAGGCGATGATTCAAGGCCTTTGTCGTTGGTAAGCTGTGCGATATTACCCGTCATATCCACAGAAAAGATGTCCCCCTCAACAGGCTCATACTCCCAATTTTCACTGCGGTTGGCAGAGAAATAGATTTTGTCGCTATCAGGAGAGAAACTTAAGCGCCCATTGTGGTGATAGTTCCCTGAAGTAAGCTGTCGTGCTGTGCCTCCGTCAGCAGGAACAATAAAAATATGGGTGTAAGCAGGTTCAAGAATGCCTCGGCCATCGGCTTGATAGCGCGCTTTGGTAATATATTGAAAGCTAGGAGACCACTTTGCACCGTCAGGCTTTTTAGGCATTTTAATGTCTAGCGGCTTTTCCTTGGCATCAACGCTCATAGTGAAAGCAATATGCTTACCATCTGGCGACCAAGTGATGTTACTTGGGTTTGAGGTGACATTTGTTACGAGTGCCGTTTGCCCTGTATCCATCCAACGCACATACAATTGCGGTTTACCTTCTTCATTAGAAAGGTAAGCCAATCGGCTACCGTCTGGTGACCAGCGAATAGAATAGTAACTCTTTTTCGACGACAGTAAAGGGCGGTGTGACTTTCCATCAACCGACGCTAGCCAGACGTTCGCTCGACTGCTGTCCGACATAATGTCGTTTGAACGGCGCACATACGCAACATATTTACCGTTTGGCGACACCTGAACTTCGCTCACGTATTCCAAATTAAAAATATCTTCCGATTTAAAATAGCGTTCAGAGTCGGTAGTAAGAGATTCTCTCTCATTGCTTGCAAGCGCTGTGGCTGGCATAGCTAGTGTGCCTACGCTAAATAGTGCAGCCCATATAGCAAACCGTTTTTTGACTGACGGGTACCTGTGATTTCTCGTTAAAGACATATCTCACCTTAATCTATTTGTTCTTATCCGTTCTTTTTTATGGGGTGATCACGTTGTAGTGATGCATTTATCGTCTCCATATTACTGAATATATTCAGCCAATAAAGATTAAACGTTGAGCGACATCGCTAGGCGATTAAGCGCAGTACACAGGGGCGCTGGCTTTAGCCGAATGGTTAGTTGCGTGATAGCAGTAAAGTGCTAACTTCTATATAAGGCTTAAAGGTAATGCCCATGAATAATCCACACGGCGAGTTTGAATGTAGCGTAAGCGGTCAGTTGCTGCTCTTCTCAGCGCGCGGACCGTGGAATGACGAAACCATGAGAAATGGCGTAGTAAAGATGTCTTCTGACATTTCAAAATTCGAAAAGGGCACTAAATGGGCACAAGTAAGCTGTCTTTACGGTGAAAGCCTGATGCCCCCTTCCACCTTTGATATTTTTGTAAAACAAACTCGGGTAAGAAAAACCCGCGGCCTGTCGTTTCTTGCCGTGGTGATATTAGATACCGACATTATGCTGACAACTAAGCACCAGATTTCTCAGTGTTATGACGCTGCCGAGGTTCCTTATGGCTTTTACGAAACGGTAGAAGAAGCTTTGGAAGCGATGACGAATAATGGCTATGATTTTGATAGTGACGAAGCTGAGCGCTTTTTTGCCCGCTTTAACTTTACGCGTTAACATTTAACACCGCATGCGTTCTGCTTTTGTCACACGTTGAGTCTGAAATTCACCGCCAGCTTTTGATAAAGGCGAAAAAAGGAGAGCGAGCGCTCTCCTTTTGATTTTAAGATTGCCATCCGCCTCCGAGTGCCTGATACAAATCGACCAGTGCGGCCATTTGCTGCTGACGAGTTTCTATAAACTCGCTACGCGCTTCCAGTGCTTCTCGTTGCGCAAGCAGCACCTCTAAATATTCACCATGAGCTGACGAAAAGAGCCTATTGGCAATATCAATCGACTGTTCGAGTGAAGCAATTTGATGACGCCGTGCTTCAGCACTTTTCTCCAAATTATCAAGCTTCGATAAACTGTTTGTTACTTCAGCTACCGCCGTTAAAACGGTCAGTTCATATTCGTAAGCCGCTTCAATTTGTTCGGCGCTGGCATTTTGATAAACCGCCTCAATCGCCCTGCGGTTTATTAATGGCGCAAAAACATCACCAGATAAGGAATATGCCAATGACTCAGGCACATTAAACAAGTAACGACTATCAAACGCCGATAAACCTACCCCTGCTTTTAGCTCAAAAGAAGGGTAGAAGTTGGCTTTAGCCACATCGATATTTAACTCTGCTGCTTGGAGCGTGAGTGCAGCTTGTTTTATATCAGGGCGATTGTCTAATAGCGCAGAGGGTACACCCACCTGCGGGCTTTTTAGCTCGGCGCTGAGCAACACGTTACTGTCCCTTTGAATGGGCTGTGGAGTGCGTCCTAATAACAGATTGAGCGTGTTCTCTTTCTCTAGGATTTCCTGCTCAATCAAGTAACGCTCGCTCTCGTTTTTCTTCACTTCCGCGTTAAATCGCGCAACGGGTAGCGATGACGCCCGCCCGTATTCTTTCAACGCATTAATAGTGTGAATAACATTGCGCTGTAGCGAAATGGTTGAGTCAAGATTCTCTAGCTTGTTATCTAGCGCCAGCAGTTCATAGTAAGTACGCGCAACTTCAGATACTAACTGGGTAACGAAAAAGTTCTTACTTTCAACCGACGCCAAGTATTCAAGCGAGGCCACTTTAGACGCATCTCTCAGCTTATGCCAAACGTCAATTTCCCACGACGCATTAAGGCCTAGTTTTAAGTTTGCCAGCGGGTCGGGAAATTCTTTATCCTCCTTGATATTTAACTGTTCTTCTACTGCGCCTTCCCGGGTATATTCGCCTACCTTTTCGGTTTCAGCGGCTCCCCCCGCAGAGAGTCGAGGCAAATATTCCCCTTCCCGTGCGTACACTTCATTCGACGCCATATTAATGCGTTGAATTAATATAGACACCTCTTGGTTGTTCTTAACCGCCGTTTCCACCAGCGCAGAAAGTGTAGGGTCGTTAAACCACTCACTCCATTGAATATTTGCTTGTGTACTCTGGTTAATCCCTTGACCAGCCTGAGTATCCACTTGCGAAACTTTCGCGTTAAACTGCTCTGGCAAATCTAGATTAGGGTTTCGCGTTTCAATGGTAGGGATGGCACATGCCTGTACTAACAACGCACTACTAAGCGCTAACCACAGCGGCTTATAAGTAAATCGCTTTTTATTTGTCATCGCTTAGCACCTCATCGTTATAGTGGTAAGTTTCAGTAAGAGGGACATGATCTTCGTTTTTGATTAATGACTTACCTTCTTCAAGTTTGGCGAACAAGTAGTAAAGCCCAGGAATAACCAGCACACCAAAAATAGTGCCGAACAAAGTACCGCCTAAGGCAGAAGCACCAATGGTTCTATTACCCACTGCGCCTGCCCCCGTTGCAATAACAAGCGGAATTAGCCCTGCTACAAACGAGAACGATGTCATTAGGATTGGACGAAAGCGCTGTTTGGCCGCTTCAACTGCCGCGTCAGCAATCGATAAGCCCTGCTGATTTTTTTGCACTGCGTATTCCACAATAAGCACGGCATTTTTGCCGAGTAACCCAACCAGCATAACTAAGCCAAGCTGCGCATAAACGTCGTTGGCCAGCCCCATTCCTTTTAGAAACAGGAATGAGCCGAGAATACCGGTAGGTAGTGAAAGAATGACTGCAAAAGGTAGAAGCAGACTTTCGTATTGTGATGCCAGCACGATATATACAAACAACAATACTACGGCAAAGATAACGATGGCTTCATTGCCTCGTTTAGCCTCGTCAAATGACAAGCCTTCCCAACCTATGTCATATCCTTTTGGCAGGGTTGCAGCCGCTACTTCCTCAACTGCTTTTATCGCTTGCGCCGAGGTATACCCTGCTGCAGGCTCTGCACGAATTGCTGCCGAGGTATAAAGGTTGTAGCGTGTAATTTCATTAGGGCCTTGGGTTTTAATCAGCTTCATAAAGGCCGAGTAAGGCACCATTTCACCCTCTTCGTTTTTCACGTAGTAATCCAATAAGTCACTGGGATAACGACGATATTCCGGTGCACTTTGTGTGTACACTTTGAAGAAGTTATTAAAGCGCGTGAAGCCTTGCTCATAAGTACTACCAATAAGAATATTCAAATTCTCCATGGCCGCGCCAATAGATACCCCTTTCTGCATTGCAGCTTGGTTATCTATCTCAATTTTGTATTGAGGATAATCGGCCGCGTAAAACGTGAATAAACCTTTTAGCTCATCACGTTTACCAAGCTCTTCCATGAAGGCTTTGTTGATTTGGTCGAACTCTTGATAGTCGGTAGTGTTGGTTTTATCGAGTAAACGAAATGATAACCCCGACGACGCGCCATAACCCGGCACAACAGGCGGTTCGAAATACTCAATCACTGCACCTAAGTGGTGTGTTTTGGCTTCTAGTTCTTCAATAATGTCACGTACCGACTGTTCGCGATTAGCCCAATCTTCAAGGTTAATCAAGCAGGTACCAGCATTTGAACCTCGTCCTTCCGTGAGAATTTCATAGCCAGCAAGCGAGGACACCGAGGAGACGCCTTCAACGTCCAGCGCCAAGCTTTGCAACTCTCGCGCTACTGTATTCGTCGCTTCAAGGGTACTGCCTGGCGGTGTTTGAATAATGGCATAGATTTGCCCTTGGTCTTCACCGGGAATAAAGCCTGTAGGTAATGCCTGATTAACGCCAAAGGTACTTACCACAAAGCCCGCAAGCAGCACTACAGTAACACTGCGGCGTGTAACGATAGCTTTAATAATGCCTGTATAACGACCGGTTAACTTATTGAAATAATAGTTAAATCCATCAATAAACTTGCTTAATGGCGTTGCCTTTCTTGTGTGTGAATGTGGGTTTTTAAGCAACATCGCACACAGCACTGGCGTTAATGAAAGCGCCACAATACACGAGATGATAATTGACGATGACATGGTAATAGAGAACTGGCGATAGAAGACACCTACCGGGCCCGTCATAAAAATAAGGGGCACAAAAACCGCCGTCATCACAAGTGTAATTGCGATAATAGCTCCCCCCATTTCACCCAGTACTTGTTGGGTCGCCATATAAGGGGTTAGGCTGCTGCTTTCTTCCATTTTCGCGTGAACGGCCTCCACGATAACAATAGCGTTATCCACCACAATCCCTATAGCTAGTACCAATGCGAACAGAGTAATAAGGTTTATGTTCACCCCTGTGGCCTGCATGCAGAAAAACGTCCCTACCAGTGAAACCGGCACAGCAAGAAGCGGGATAAGTGTGGAGCGCCAGTCACCCAGAAAGATGAACACCACCAAGGAAACCAAAATAAAGGCTTCAAACAAGGTATGCAGCACTTGTTCAATAGAGGCATCTAGAAACTTGGAAACATCGTAGTTGATTTCGTACTTCATGCCTTCTGGAAACGTTTTTTCTAGTTCAGCCATAGTGGCTTTCACCTGAGAAATAACCTCGTTGGCACTACTTCCGTAGTTCTGCTTAAGTACTATGGCAGCGGAAGGATATCCGTCTTTGTTCGAATAAATATCGAAAAATTCACTACTTAACTCAACATCGGCAATATCACCTAATTTGAGCAAGCGACCGTCGGAATCGGCGCGAATAATGATATTTTTATATTCTTCAGGCTCGTCGTAACGTCCTTCGTAAATAAGCACGTATTCTTTGGACTGAGCAGTAATGCCTGAGCTTCTGCCAAGTCGCCCAGGGCGTCCAATCAAGCTTTGCTCGTCTATCGATTCCATGATCTCATTTACAGAAACATTGTAAGCACGCATGCGATCAGGCTTTAACCAAATTCGCATGGCGTACTGGCGACTTCCCAATATTTTTGCACTGGCAATACCGTTTACCCGCTGTATCTCTGGGATAAGGTTGATATTGGAATAGTTGTACAGAAACTTTTCATCAGCCGTTTCGTCCGTGCTATAAACGTTTATGTACATCAACATGCTAGGCTGAACCCGCTCTAGTACCACCCCTTCTAACTGCACGAGCTGGGGCAGCCGGTTCATGATCTGGTCAAGCCGCGTTTTCACATTAATGAGCGCCTGATTCGGATCTACATCTAAATCGAAGATAACTTGAATGGTGGCTTCACCCGCGCTGGTCGCATCAGACACGATGTACTTCATGCCCGGCACACCGTTGATTGAACGCTCAATGGTAACCAGCGATGACTTCACCAATACATCAGCGCTCGAACCGGGATATGCCAGAGAAATAAGCACTCGCGGCGGAGCAATATCTGGAAACTGTGACGTGGGTAGGCTAAACACCGACAACACGCCCAAAAATATAATCATCAGCGATAACATGATGGCCATCACTGGACGTTTAATAAAAACTCCAAACATAGCGCCCCCTTATTCTGCGTGCAATGACAGTTCAGCTAATGTGTCGCTGGCTGAAATAAGTTCAGGCTCTATCTCATCGCCGTTCGAAACTCTTCGCAGTCCTTCAATCAAAATAGTGTCGTCCGGCGCTAGTCCGTCTGAAACCAGATAGATGTTAGGGAGTTCTGCAGCGATGTTAATGTGGCGGGTTGCTAACTTGTTCTCGCTATCCAGCACATATACAAAGCTTTGATCGAGAATTTCGAATGTGGCTTTCTGAGGAATAACTAAAGCATCCGGATAGGCAATATCCACCATGACATTACCGGTTTGCCCATGTCTTAGCAGTTGGTCTGGGTTAGGGAAAGACGCACGCATTTCAATGGTACCGGTATGATTATCAAAATCAGCTTCAATGGCATCTATCACGCCTTGATGCGCGTAAATACTGCCATCGGCAAGCTTTAATCGCACTGACGTTTGATCATTTGATGCGCTGTTCTGCGCGTACTTTAAATACTCTGATTCAGGCACATTGAAATACACCCACATTGTGCTGATATCAGACAATGTGGTGAGCAGTTCGCCCTCATCAAGCAAACTTCCCGTTCGAGCTTCCAGTCGGTCCATTTTGCCTGTGAACGGCGCTTTGATATCTGTGAATGCTAAGTGAGTCTTTGCCAGTTCAACTTCAGCCTGAGCTTTTTGAAGCTGTGCTTCTATGACGGCAAGTTCGTTAGGAGAAACAATGTTTTGTTCAACAAGCGACTTTGTATTTTTGTACTCCATCTCGACCGCTTTAGCCTCGGCTTCAGCGCGGTGTAGTTCAGCTTCATATACGTTCGGCATTATTTTGAACATGGGCTGACCACGTTCTACCGTTTGTCCCTCATCAACAAAGGTCGATTGAAGATAGCCTTTTTCCATAGCTCTAACTTCAATATGTTGAATGGCACGTATCTGACTGACGTACTCTTTTACCAGCGTTGTGTCTTGTACGATAGGATGAGTAACGTTGAATTGAAGTTTTTCGTGATGCGCAGCATGTTCTTCATGTCCACAACCACCTAAAAGTGCGGAAACAATGCTTACTGCAAGAAGTGCTTTTTTGCTCATAATGTAAATTCGTAATAAAAAGGCTAATCGTGACATGCCTTATAAAAAGACAGCATGCCACTAGCGCGCTTTCAGCAAATAGGTTCACCGCTGATAATTAAGCACGCAAAAACATCCAGCAAAGCGCTGGTGCGTTGTTAGGAATATCGAATTAACGTGTTTTTTAGGTAGCCAATAACCGCTAAACCTAAAAAACTAAGCAATAGGCGGCGCTCGGGTTAACGGCGTTGCGTAGTTAAGGGATGTTTTGAAAAGCCCACGCGGACGTGGTTTTGCGGTATCCGTGAAGGAGTCCGTAATGTAATCCAGCACAACATTTTGTGGCGGGACGGGCTCTTCCGGCGCACTTTCCTCTGTATCAAACTCGAAGGAATATTCGGAAATAGAAGCATCAAAATGATGCTTGAACGTGATCGGCTTGTAATCCTGTTTAAGTCCAGATAAGCAAGTAAACAACAACGCAATTAATGCGTATATGGTGTACTGCTTCATGTACTGATGATTATTCACCGATGATTATTCCAGAAATTCAATTATATAAGGAAAATTGCGGCGTTATGCTACACAGGCGATTACGCTTTTACAAGAAACATTCTTGCTAGTAAACGCAGGCAATAAACGGTTGCACGTATTTGTCACAAACAAACTCAGAATTCCTGAGTGAGGCAGTGTACGTCATATTTTTTTACTGCAAGCAATAGCGCATTTTAACAGCACGCGTTTTTAAGAGGCCTTTTTGAAAGTCACAGAAAAAGAGATGTGGTTGTGGTCCAACTTATCTACCGTCACGGCTGCCCCAATTGCTCCGCACAATGCACTTACTATTGATAGCCCTAGGCCAAAGTTGTCTTCTGACGTACGTGATGCATCCTTTTGCCACAAGGGTTCAAACATATGTCTCAAATCACTTTCATCAATTTCAGTGTGTGTTGTATTTGTCACTTCTATTTGGGCCTGCCCTGATGGTGTTTTACCTATATACACGCTAATCGGCTCACAATGCTTTCCATGCTCGATAGCGTTGTCTAACAAGTTGCTAAATATAGACTCTACCGCAATTCGGTTAGAGTGAATAACCACGTCGCTCCTTTCTTTCGCAACCACATTAATATTATCTACCGCTTTGCTTGCAACAACTTGGGCGACGAGCTCTTCAATATTAATAAGGTCGTTTAATTGAGTCTGCTTGGCACTGTGCTTTTGGATTAACATCAAACCGGAAATGATGTTTTTCATTCGCATACCAATGCGAAGAATCTGCGGTTTAAAATCTTTTTCGAGTCGCTCCTCTCCTGGAAACTTCATGGCAACTTCCGCCAGATTGATAAGTTCGGAAACCGGCGTTTTAAGTTCGTGAGCAATGTCAGAGGTAAGTCTTTTCTCTCTAAGGTATAGTGCGTAGTTATCGTTTATAAAATGGTTCAAGCTGCTGACGATTGGTTCTAGTTCTGAAACGTTTGTAGAGAATGCTTCGTGCTTGTCTGTGGCAGTAAACCTTAGAGTTCTTATATTGTTGTTCAATGCATCAAGTGGTGCCAAGGCGTAAGACACCGTGTTGCGCACGACGAACCTTACCATTAACGGAATTACAATAAGCGCCACTAAAAACGCGATATCGATAAACCAAAGAGTGAAATTCAACAGCTCAGTGGAGGTTGCATATGCGATAACCATGGGGTCGCGCTGCACTTCGCCTCTGACGCTATAGAATGCTTCGCGGTCTTCAGAGTCAATTTGAGGCACGTATTTGGTGTGAATAATACGCCCAGAGCGACCGTCTGGCAGCGTTATGTCGTTAATCACCGCCTCGTTTAAACTTAAGTTTTCAAACGGCAGCTCGTCGACAGTGTACAGTGCAAGGGATTCCGACTTTTCGAAAATCTGCCCTTTGTACCACAATTGAAAGTATTCTGGAGAAGAGGCACCCTCGAACTCAGGGAAATACTCGCCGGCGAACTCAAACTCAACGCCGTCTAAATCTTCATTAACTAAGCTTTGAAGCATGCCAACTTTGGCTTTTAAACCTTGGTTAAACTCTCTTTGGACCCAGGTATCAACTCCGATATCTGCAGCGAGTAAAACGACAATCACCAGCAAAGAAATAGTGATAGAAAGGCGCCGCGTTAAGGTTTTACGTATTGACTTCATCGCCTTCCACCACTACGTAGCCAAATCCTCGCTTACTTTTGATGGGGAGTGTAGCGCCACATGCCCTTACTTTTTTTCGCGCTGAAGAGAGGTGCGCTTCAATTGCATTTTTTGAGATATAGTCATAACTACCGGAAATAAATTCACTTAATTTTTCTGATGTGACGACCTTGCCTTTGTTTAGGAACATGCACTCTACTATGCGATATTCATTCGGCGTTAAACTAATCGCCTGCTCTCCAAATAAAAAAGACTTGGCCTGAATATCCAATATCAATCCATTAATAGTAATTTGATCGTTAATACAGTTTGTTACGCCCCGTCTCATCAAACTGAGAAGTCGCGCTGACAACTCTTCAAATGAAAAAGGCTTAGATAGATAATCATCAGCGCCTGCTAACAAGCCTTCAACTTTCTCTTCAGGTTCGGCACGTGCAGACAAAATGAGCACCTTGGTCTCTACCCGTCTTTTTCTTAGCGTTTTCAAGATAGCCATCCCGTCGAGTTCTGGCAGCATGCGGTCTAATACAATAATGTCGTAGCTACCAAGAAGCGCCATACTCAAACCATCGGGCCCTGTGGCAGCTAAATCAACTGAATGGCCAAGTTTTTCTAGACCTAAGCTCAGGCTATTTCTCAAAGACAATGAATCTTCTATAAGGAGTATTCTCATGTTTCATTGGTCGATTTTTATTCCTCGCTAAGGTTATGATCTCAATCTTAAGATAAACTGAAGGCGAGAATAATATTGAATTAATTAACGATAGAAAGTGACGGCCTAGGAAGCTTTTTGTACAACTTCACGCCGTTTCTCTATGTATAACAAGTGGTTGCAATGGGAAACCATCTGGAATTGTTGGTTCTATATAAAAATTCCCATTAACGCTAATCCCAAAGTTTTGCTTAAGCTTTATTTAAGTTTTGAAAGTTATCTTGTGCTGCAAGTAGTACACAAGAGAACTGACTTTGAAATTTCCACGTTCGTTAAATTTAAACCCTTCATTAGCCAATTTTGTTTTTATAGCATCAGTCTTAATAACGCTGGTTTTCAACTACCCTTTTATTTCAAATGTCTATCACGCTGTGTCGCCAACTTCAGTAGGCCAGTGGATATTTTTTCTGTCCGTTCCATTGTTGCTTACCTTTTTCAATATCATCGCCCTTAGCCTATTAGGCGCCATTCTTTTGCCAAGATTGACCGTGGCAGTGACGCTGTTAGTCAGTTCACTTCTTTTATACGGTACGGTCGCTTACGGCGTGATATTTGATAAGAGTATGATTCAAAATGTGATGGAGACCAATTCTGGTGAAGCATTTGCCTATCTAAACTCAACGCTTTTACTCTTTTTCTTCTTGTTAGGATTGGTGCCCGTTGTTGCCGTCTTTAATCAGGAAATTAATGGAAAATTAGTTGCTAGAGTTAAGCACTTACTTAAGCTCAACGTATTAGCAGTGGTTGGAATAATCGTTATCGCTGCTGGCCTTTATAAAGACTATGCTGCGGTGGGTAGAAATAACAAAGATTTGGCCAAGTATATTATCCCTTATGCATTTTACGATTCTGGCTACAAATATCTCAGAGATACCTACTTTTATCCACCACTTCCTTACAAGGTACTGGACAAGACACCTTCTATAATAAATAGAAATAACGCTTTGCCTTCTACGACTGTACTGGTTGTTGGAGAAACAGCAAGGGCAGACAAATTTGCCAGTAATGGCTATAGCAGAAACACTACGCCCTTTATGAACGACATAGGCGCGGTAAGTTTCAACGACGTGACCTCATGCGGGACCGCTACTGCGGTGTCAGTACCCTGTATGTTTTCTCGACTTTCAAGGCAAAGCTATGATGTTCGCATTGCGGAAAGTCAGGATAATGTGCTTGATATCATACATCGGGCTGGCGCTGACGTGACATGGATAGACAATAATAGTAGCTGCAAGGGGGTGTGCAAAAGAGTTGAAACTATTGCATTTGACCCATCCCGAGACTCTAGTTTATGTGACGGTGATTTTTGCTACGATGTTTTACTCAACGAGCTTTTGAAGGACGTTTTGTCATCACCTGCGACAACTAACAGGGTTATTGTTCTTCATATGATAGGCTCTCACGGCCCTACCTACTATCGAAGATACCCCGCTGAATTTGCCAAATTCTCTCCCGACTGTCCTAGAAGTGATATTCAAAACTGTGATTCGCAGGCGCTTATCAACACGTATGACAATACCATTGCGTACACTGACTATGTACTTGGAGAGATTGTTAATACATTAAAAAATGTGCCAAACGCTTCCATGCTATACCTGTCTGATCACGGTGAATCTTTGGGTGAAAAAGGACTCTACCTGCATGGATTCCCTTATCAAATTGCACCGCAAGAACAAACTCACATTCCTATGCTTTTTTGGGCGTCGAAGTTTGAAGATTCAGGCTACCGAAATTGTATTAAAAACCTGGCCAACCACCCTTACTCTCAAGACAACTTGTTTGACACGTTACTTGGTTTATCAAGTGTAAAGAGTATTACTTACCAACCTACTATGGATATCTTTAAACAATGCGAAGCCTAAATGAATCAAACCCCGTGGTTAGTACCACCTCGCACTTCGACCCAAGTAACAAACCAAAAGGCCTGCGTCGAGTATTTAAGGCTCTAAAGAATTCACTTCGAGCGTTTAGCTGGCTTACTAAGAACGAAGCTGCATTTAAACAAGAACTCAGTCTAGCCGCTGTGGCATTCGTGGTTCTTGCTTTTTGGTCAATTCCTTTTCTTGAACGTGCAATTTTAATGTCTTCCATTTTTTTCATTTTATTTGCGGAAATCATCAATACGGCAATTGAAGTCACCATCGACAGAATAGGTACAGAGTTTCATGCCCTATCAGGGTTAGCAAAAGACTTGGCATCAGCAGGCGTTTTTCTATCCATCGTTATTGCCTGTGTGTTGTGGGCGGGCGTATTTTATAGCCACATATAAAAGTATTAGTAAAGACCTTAAATCCCCAGAGGCATCCATTTAGCAAGGTTGTAAAGATGAGCTTATTAAGTTGAAGGTGTCACAATACTTCAAAAGAACTCGTAACGAAAAAGAGCGCCATTAGGCGCTCTTTAGAAGTGCTGACAAAAGGGAAGATTACGCCTTAGAGGCTTGGTAAATATCTTCAATCGCTTTATCTAGCGTTGCCTCGAATTCTTCTTGAGACTGCTTTGCAGAAACGCCTTCAGTCAATGCGCGAGAGAAGCTCGCAATCATACCTTGGTTTTCTGCCAGTTTCGCATTTGCTTCTTCACGGCTATAGCCGCCAGATAGCGCCACTACTTTAAGTACACGAGGGTGATCGACAAGCTCTTTGTAGAAATTAGCTTCTGTTGGAAGCGTTAGCTTGAGCATAACTTCCTGGCCTTCGTTTAGAAGGTTTAGCTGCGTTAGGATCTCTAATTTAAGAAGAGCTTCAGCTTCCGCTTTTTGTGGGCTGTGGATGTCTACTTCTGGCTCGATAATCGGAACAAGGCCTGCGGCTAAGATTTGTTTACCCACTTCAAATTGCTGAGCAACAACATCTTTAATACCTTGGTGATTCGCAAGCTTAACAACACTTCGCATCTTAGTGCCAAACACGTCTTGCGCTACCGCTTTAGCTAGCAGTGCATCAAGACCAGGCATTGGCTTCATTACTTGAACGCCATTGCTTTCTTCAGCTAGTCCTTTATCTACCTTTAAGAAAGGAATAACACGCTTTTTCTGCCACAGGTAGTGTGCAGAAGACATGCCTTCAATTTCTCTATCAAGGGTGTTTTCAAACAAGATTGCGCCAAGAACGCGCTCGCCGCTAAAAGGGGTGCTGGTGATAATGCGTGTACGCATTTCGTGAACAAGATTAAACATCTCTTCGTCTGAGCTGTACTCTGACTCTTCGATGCCATATAAGCGCAACGCTTTAGGGGTACTACCGCCGCTTTGATCTAACGCTGCAATAAAACCGGTTTGCGTCTTCAGTTTATCCAGCATTGCCTGCTGAGCTTGTGATGCCATTGAAACACTCCTTTTGTATATTACTGCCTTAATAGACAGGTGTAGGGTTTATTGTTATACCAATTCTATTAAAGATCTGTTTGTCTCAGACACGGCACGCCGACACCTTAAGTAAACACATCTGTAATAAGATTGGTATTTATATCTGCGTACTTCACTGTTTCGCAGATGTAATCGTTTCCGATTAAATGGTCACGCTCAAAATGCTGTTACTGAGCGTGACACATAGTGGGGCAACATTTGTACTAGGCCTTAGCTTTTAGGAGCTTCTATGAACTCTCTAGCGCTATAAAACGCTGCTTTAATGTGCAGCGTTGAGGCTTATTTATTTTTTTCTTCTAGTACTGCTACCGCTGGTAGTGTTTTTCCTTCCAAGAATTCTAGGAACGCGCCACCACCTGTTGAAATATAAGAGACCTTATCGGCAATCCCGTATTTATCAACTGCTGCTAGTGTATCACCACCACCTGCGATTGAGAATGCGTCGCTTGCCGCAATCGCTTCAGACAGCGCTTTTGTTCCAGCACTGAACTGTTCAAATTCAAATACGCCTACAGGGCCATTCCATACAATGGTTCCCGCGTTCTTGATAATGTCCTCTAACGCCTTTGAAGAGTCTGGACCAATATCAAAAATCATATCGTCGTCGGCAACGTCACTGACTACTTTTAGCGTCGCTTCGGTATTCTCATCAAACGCTTTGCCCACGACCACATCTGTAGGTACTGGAATATTACCGCCATTCGCCTGTGCTTCATTCATAAGCTGCGTGGCTTGCTCGGTAAGGTCCATCTCTACTAGTGACTTACCTACATTATGGCCTTGAGCAGCAATGAAAGTGTTGGCAATACCGCCACCAACAATCAGCTGGTCAACTTTTTCAGCAAGTGTTTTGAGTACCGTTAACTTGGTAGATACTTTAGAGCCCCCCACAATAGCAACCATTGGACGCTTAGGGTTGTCTAGCGCTTTGCCAAGTGCGTCTAATTCTGCAGCAAGTAATGGGCCAGCACAGGCTTTTGGTGCAAATTTAGCAACGCCATGAGTAGACGCTTGTGCGCGGTGAGCAGTACCGAACGCATCCATAACAAAGATATCGCAAAGTGCTGCGTACTGTTTTGCTAACGTTTCGTCGTCCTTCTTTTCGCCGTTATTAAAACGTACGTTTTCAAGGATAACCAGTTCGCCTTCGCTAAGCTCAACACCATCTAGGTAATCTTTTACAAGCTTAACCGGTACGTCTAGGGCGTCATTAAGATAATCAACAACAGGTTGAAGAGAGAATTCGTCTGCAGGCTCGCCTTCAGTAGGACGACCAAGGTGAGACATCACCATAACTGCCGCACCTGCGTCTAGGGCTGCTTTAATCGTAGGGATTGATGCTTTGATACGCGCATCAGAAGTTACTTTGCCGTCTTTTACCGGCACGTTTAAATCTTGTCTAATTAATACGCGCTGACCTTTTAGGGCCATATCGCTCATGCTTGGAATTGCCATCGTCTTTCCTATGTTAATTTAAATTCAGTAGAGCGTGTTTGAAGGTAAGACACGCTCAAATTAACTGTGAAAGCTGCGCGGGCTGGTGCTACCAACCCTTGGCAGCATCAATGCTTTATTTTGCGTCGAACATCACTTTTGCGGTATCGAGCATACGGTTTGCAAAACCCCATTCGTTGTCACACCACACCAGTGTTTTAACCAGTTGTTTGTGACTGACTCTTGTTTGTGTGCCATCTACAATACACGAGTGAGGGTCGTGATTGAAATCTACCGACACCAAAGGCTCTTCGGTGTAGTCCAAAATACCCTGTAAACGCCCCGCTTTTGCATTGCGAAGGGCTTGGTTCACTTGCTCAATCGTTACCTTAGATTGAAGCGTTACACTTAAATCCATGGCAGTAACATTGATAGTTGGCACTCGAACCGCAATGGCTTCGAATTTTCCCGCAAACTTAGGCAGAATGCGCTCTATACCGGCAGCAAGTCGGGTATCAACGGGAATAATCGACTGACTTGCAGCACGGGTTCTGCGCAAATCTTCGTGATAGGCGTCGATAACTTGCTGGTCGTGCATAGACGCGTGAATGGTTGTGATCGTACCACTTTCAACACCGAACGCAGCGTCTAGCGCTTGGATAACAGGAACAATGCAGTTTGTGGTGCAAGAGCCATTGGAGACTAATTTTTGTTCACTGGTCAACGTGTCTTCATTGGTTCCGAAAATGACCGTATTGTCTAAATCTGGTGACCCGGGTGACGAGAAAAGCACTTTGCCAGCGCCGGCATCTAAATGTGCTTGCCCCGATGCTCTGTCATCAAACTTGCCCGTACACTCAAGCACAATATCAACGCCCAAGTCTTTCCAGGGTAGGTCTTTAATATCGCTTATCGCGAGCAGTGTAATATCGTCGCCTGCGACATTTAGCGTGTTATTTTCTAAGGCCACATCAAAACGGAACCGCCCGTGGGCGGTATCGTATTTAAGTAAATGTGCTATGCCTTCGGGTTTAGCAATGTCGTTAATGGCCACCACGTTAAATTCGTTGTTGCGCCCACTTTCATACAGCGCGCGCAACACGTTACGACCAATACGACCAAACCCATTTATGGCAATATTTACCATAGGCTTATCTATTACCTCTTACAGAGACAGTGCAGCCTCTACTACAGCGTCAGTGGTAATGTTGAAGTGATTAAACAGGTCGCCAGCAGGTGCAGATTCACCAAAGGTGTCCATGCCTACGATAGCGCCATTAAAGCCAACGTACTTGTACCAGCTGTCTTTAGACAAGGCTTCAACCGCTACGCGTTTAACTACGCTAGAAGGCAGTACGCTTTCACGGTAATCAGCAGACTGACGGTCGAATACGTCAGTTGATGGCATAGACACTACGCGAACGGCTTTGCCTTGCTCGGTTAGTTTCGCTGCGGCTTCAACGGCTAGCTGAACCTCAGAACCGGTACCGATAAGAATAAGCTCTGGCGTACCTTCACAGTCTTTAAGTACGTAACCGCCTTTGGCAATGTTAGCCACTTGGTCAGCCGTTCGCTCTTGCTGCGCTAAGCCTTGACGTGTGAAGATCAGCGTTGTTGGGCCGTCAGTGCGCTCAATAGCAGACTTCCACGACACAGCAGACTCAACCTGATCACAAGGACGCCAGTTATCAAGGTTAGGCGTTGCTCGTAGCGCTACCACCTGCTCTACTGGCTGGTGAGTTGGGCCGTCTTCACCTAGACCAATTGAATCGTGGGTGTAAACGAAAATTGCAGGCTGCTTCATTAGCGCTGCCATACGTACCGCGTTGCGTGCATATTCCATAAACATTAGGAAGGTTGCACCGTATGCCTTAAAGCCACCGTGAAGGGCAATACCATTCATCATGGCAGACATACCAAATTCACGTACACCGTAATAAATGTAGTTACCTGACGCATCGTTCGCTTCAACGCCTTTGCTGCCTTCCCAAATAGTAAGGTTAGAACCTGCAAGGTCAGCAGAGCCGCCTAATAGTTCAGGAAGTAGCGGACCAAACGCATTCAGTGCATTTTGTGACGCTTTACGTGACGCGATATTTTGTGGGTTAGCTTGAAGTTCAGCAATGATAGCGTCTGCTTTGTCGCTGAAATCTGCTGGCAGTTCGCCATTTACACGGCGTTTGAATTCTGCTGCAAGCTCTGGGTAGGCGGCTTCGTATGCTGCGAAAGCGTCATTCCACGCGCTTTCCGCTTTTGAGCCTTTCTCTTTTCCATCCCAACCCGCGTAAATATCGTCAGGAATTTCGAACGCGCCATGGCTCCAGCCAAGCTTCTCGCGAGTAGCGACAATTTCATCTTCACCTAGTGGTGCACCGTGACAAGACTCGGTACCTTCTTTATTAGGCGAACCGAAACCAATGGTGGTTTTACAACAAATAAGCGTAGGCTGCGCAGTATTCGCCTGTGCCTTTTCAATGGCGGCTTTCACTTGCTCTGCATCGTGACCGTCAACGCCATCGATCACTTCCCAACCGTAGCTCTTAAAGCGTGCAGGTGTATCGTCGGTGAACCAACCTTCCACTTCACCATCAATTGAAATGCCGTTGTCATCCCAAAACGCGATAAGCTTACCAAGGCCTAGTGTACCGGCTAATGAACATGTCTCGTGTGAGATACCTTCCATTAAGCAGCCGTCGCCTAGGAATGCGTAGGTGTGGTGGTCAACAATAGTGTGACCATCTTTGTTGAATTGTGCCGCTAGCACTTTCTCGGCAAGCGCCATACCCACAGCATTACTGATACCTTGGCCTAGTGGGCCAGTGGTCGTTTCAACACCTGGCGCATAACCGTACTCTGGGTGACCTGGCGTTTTTGAATGCAATTGGCGGAAGTTCTTTAACTCTTCAATTGGCAGTTCGTAGCCTGATAGGTGAAGAAGAGAGTACAACAGCATCGAGCCGTGACCATTTGAAAGCACAAAGCGATCGCGGTTAGCCCAAGATGGGTTTGCAGGGTTGTGTGATAAGAAATCACCCCATAGTACCTGTGCGATATCAGCCATCCCCATTGGGGCACCTGGGTGACCAGATTTAGCTTGTTGAACGGCATCCATGCTTAATGCACGGATTGCATTGGCGAGTTCACGACGAGAGGGCATGTTGTCTCCTGATTTATTTTGTATCTTTTGTTTCGTATCTTAGCGGGCTAGGCAAGCTAGACGAGCGTAGAGGTAAGGCGTTCGCTCTACTTCTTTATACGAATGAATGTGGCGTTATTCTTACCTATGCCACCTTTCAGTTCAATGGGTTTTCATTGCCAATAGCGAAAGTCATAGTAAAAAATGGTCTATACCCTGACCATCACGTATTCCCATTACAGCAAAAACAGTTATATCTGACGCCTAGTTTTACAAATACATCATTAACTTCGACAATTACGACCTGAATAACCCTATAAGTGATCGGGTTGTGTCAACTATTCGTAACGAAGAGACTTTTAGACGTCTAGAAGTAAAGACTGGTATTTATAACTTGTTTTAGTACAATATACGACTATTTTGATAATTTAACGCTTACGGAGCATTTATGGCCACGCATTTATTCACATCCGAGTCAGTGTCTGAAGGACATCCGGACAAAATTGCTGATCAGATCTCAGATGCGGTTCTTGACGCTATTTTAGAACAAGATCCTCGCGCTCGGGTGGCCTGCGAAACGTATGTAAAAACCGGTATGGTTTTAGTGGGTGGTGAAGTAACTACCTCTGCATGGGTAGATATTGAAGAGCTTACCCGAAAAACAGTTAAAGAAATTGGCTACACGCACTCAGATATGGGCTTCGACGCTGATTCATGTGCGGTATTAAATGCTATTGGCAAACAGTCACCTGACATCAATCAAGGTGTTGATCGCGCAAGCCTTGAAGAACAAGGTGCGGGTGACCAAGGTCTAATGTTTGGCTACGCTAGCGACGAAACTGACGTACTAATGCCTGCGCCAATCACGTACTCTCACCGCCTTGTTCAAAAACAAGCCGAAGTGCGTAAATCTGGTAAGCTAGACTGGTTACGCCCAGATGCGAAAAGCCAAATTACTTTCAAATATGAAAACGACAAGCCTGTTGGCATCGACGCGGTTGTGCTTTCAACCCAGCACTGCGATTCAGTAAGCACTGAAACAGTTCGCGAAGCGGTAATGGAAGAAATTATTAAGCCAGTGCTGCCTAGTGAATGGATTGATGGAAATACACGCTTTCACATTAACCCAACGGGACGATTCGTTATCGGTGGTCCAATGGGCGACTGTGGCTTAACAGGTCGTAAAATCATTGTTGATACTTACGGTGGTATGGCCCGTCACGGTGGTGGCGCGTTCTCTGGTAAAGATCCATCAAAAGTAGACCGCAGTGCAGCATACGCGGGTCGTTACGTTGCTAAGAACATTGTTGCAGCAGGACTTGCTAAGCGTTGCGAAATCCAAGTGTCTTATGCAATCGGTGTGGCAGAGCCAACGTCTATCAGCATCGATACCTTCGGTACAGGTGTGGTAGATGAGAAAACATTAGTGGCACTGGTCCGTGAACATTTCGACCTACGCCCGTATGGACTTATTCAAATGCTAGACCTTGAGCGCCCTATTTATCGCCCAACGGCTGCGTACGGTCACTTTGGTCGTGACGAATTCCCATGGGAAGCAACAGATAAAGCAGAAGCGTTAAAAGCATCGATTTAATTCGATAACCAAATAACGCTTTTAAATACGCCGCTCAGTTTTTATAACGCTTTGCAAAAAAGTGTTGGTATAAACTAGCGGCGTTTTTATTTGGCTCGCAAAATCAACGAAACAAATAAAAAACAGCAAAGAATATTTTCATCATCTATTTTTTGCAGCTATGCTTAAATAACGAACACACTATCGCTTGTAGTTTCTGGTTGTTTACAAGCCATGATAACAACAACTTGGGCTCTTCCATGAATGTGGTTACTGGAATTCTTCTGGCACTTACTTTGGCTGCGTCTATGGCGGCTTCCCCCGTGCTCGCGGAAATAAATGCTCCCCACTACAGTCCTATCCAATTCAAAAGCAAAAAAATAGCGCGGTGGCAGCTAAATAGTATGTACCGCATTCAATCTACAACCGAAACTTATCTATACGACAACAGTTATACCTACCCAGCGGGGTCACAAGGTATGTTTAGCGCCAGCCGGCGGTTTAACACTTGGGTTCCGCAAAAGGTCTATGCAACGTACAAAACCAACAATACCGCCTTTCAGCATTACGCAGAGTGGCTTTATTTACCTCATGATGTAGGTACTTTTACTCGGTTGGGCTGGCTGCTTGGCAAAAGCGAGGGTTTAAACATGGCGGTAGAACTTGAACATAGGCAAGTTGGGGAAGAAGAGAATATGGCTCTCTCATTGGGCGTCAATTACTTGTTTTAAGTCATCCTTGTTTTAGGTCACCGCTACATTGCATTCACAGTGCGCTTTTAGTATTACACCCCATCATAAAGACGAAACGTAGTTGCCGTTATGCCAATGATAAGGTTTTTGCGTAAGTCTGTTGAATTACCATCGCGTCGGAACTCGCTCTATGACGCTTAACATCAAGTTGGCTCGCAAGGCGGCTTTTCACCTCATGCCATTGATTCATTTGTGCTTCAGACAAAATATATTCCAATGCTCTACACGTGAAAGACATTTCTACCTGCGCTGCGGCGTAGAGCTTAATTAGCCACGGGTTATCAACGACCCAACCGTCACTGTAAACAACCGTATTGCCAAGGAAGTTATTTAACTCAACACAGACTTTTCGAGGCTCTTCTCCTCGAGTTTGCAGCATCTGCTGCGTTATGCCGTGCAGTGACTCCGCTTTTCGATCCCAGTGAACCCACGAGTCAAAAGGCCGAAGTAGCTTACACCACTTTGCACCATCATAGCGCACGATACCTATCTCAATAGGGTAACTCGCTGCGCCAAATCCACTTGCTTCAATGTCTATTATTGTTGGCAGGGTATTCTTTCGCACTCACGCTCCAAACCGCTGTTTATCCTTGCTTGCAACATACGCAAACCATTTTTATCAGGCGGTTTTACTGCTACCTCGTCACCAGAGGAACAACTAAACAACGTCGAGCACTGTTTAGCAAATGTACAACCACTCTTCTCGAAATATAAGCTAATAGTAGAATCGTGCCACAATTAATGCGCACTCGTTTAGTACACCAACCCGTCGCCAGCGCTCAAAAATCTCGTAAAAGCTCTCAAAAAAGCATCAAACTTATACTAAAGGATAAGACGTTTACGCTAAAAGACTGAGCACATTGCTATACACTTTTAAGGTTAACATTTAGGTAGCCTATTCATGCGTGCACTTTCTATCTTTCTCTCGCTGGCTTGCGTCTTTTCAATTTTTACTGCAAGTAAAGCATTAAGTTCAACGGAACCTCTGGTGATTGGTATTGATGCCGATCTTTCAGCGGTAGCTGTTGAAGGTGGCATCGCTATTACAAGAGGGGTCGAGCTTGCCGTCGACGAAATAAATGCCGCTGGTGGGATTCTAGGTCGTCAAATAAAAGTTATTGCGAAAGACCATCGCGGCAACCCAGCTCGAGGTGTATATAACATTGAGCAATTTTCCCAAACTCCCAATTTACTTGCGGTAGTAGGCGGCGTTCATACACCTGTAGTTCTCGCTGAAGTCGACCCAATACACGAAAAAAACATTTTGATGTTGGTTCCTTGGGCAGCGGGGACGCCTATTATCGACAACGGGCACTCACCGAATAACATATTTCGCGTGTCGGTACGCGACGCTGAAGCAGCGTCAGTCCTAATTAATCACGTCAAATATATGGGGCTTTCAAATATTGCGTTAGTACTGGAAAGAACAGGATGGGGACGCTCAAACCTTGAATCATTAACACAAGCTGCAAGTAATAATGATATTGATATAACAGCAACCCATTGGATAAATTGGCAGCAGAAAGACTTTTCTGAGGATATCGCGGCAATAAAAAGCGCGAAAGCGGAAGCGATCATTCTTGTCACTAACGTTCCTGAAGGTGTTGTGGTACTCGATGAGATGGCAAAACAAGGCATCGCCTCTCTCCCAGTTGTGTCGCATTGGGGAGTCGCGTCGGGTCAGTTCGCCTCTTTACTTGCAAAGCCCATCGCTAACTACAATGTGTCAGTACTTCAAACCTTCCACTTCAACCACCAGAAAAATACCAAGGCAAAAAGCTTGTTAGAAGCCTATTATAATAAGTATGGCTTGGTGGATGCGACTGCGATTGGTGGTGTGACAGGTTTGGCTCATGCTTATGATTTAACTCATTTAATCGCGGCAGCTGCCGCGAAAGCTGGTAGTATAGAAGTAGACGCATTACGCGGTGCGCTAGAGTCTCTTCAAAATGTGCAAGGTGCAGTGAAGCACTACACAGCTCCATTTTCAGAGGACAGACACGATGCACTCTGGGCAAAGGATTATTTTATGACTACGTTTAACGAAAAAGGTCACTTGGTAACAACGGGCGTGCAATGATGCAGCAGCCCCCAAGGTTACGCTCTCTTCTGCTTTCAAGCATGCTACCGCGACTGGTTTTACTCGTCGCGGTTTTGTCTATCATTCTATTTGCTCTCTCTTTTCACTTCATTGTTAAACAAACCGACCAGCTTCAACAACAATCTGTTGATGGTTTAGAACAAGATATCAATTACATTGTTAGCGATACCACTAGACAGCTAGCAGACTTGGCAGCTAACGATATCATCATCAATTCCTTGGTTGATTTCGAGCAAAGGGATAATTACCTTCCCATGTTTTTCCGCTCGTTAAATTTAACTCAGGCGAAAAGTGTCGAGTTTGCGCTATTTGATTTTGCCGGGAACCGGGTGATTGATAAAAACTGGAATGCTGTTATCCCCGAGTCGCTCAGTAGTGCATGGCGCCAGCAAACCCTTGGTTCATCGAATGCATACTCCTCGGTATCAAAGTACGGCGTATTAATAAGCGTTCCAGTGTTACTTAGAGGCGTAGCGGAAGGCGCACTTGTCATGTATGTGGATAGCTTGCAGTCTTTGCTCGCGCCCTATCCCAGACTGACTAACCAGCTTGTTACCGACTCTAGTGGGCATGTCCTGTTTAGCAGTGAGCCCTCACTCATTGCTCCCAACTCAAGCTTTTCCGATTTTGATGACAGCGGCTACGCTATAAAAAAGGCTGATTGGCAAAATCTAACCTTGTACAGCGTTAAACCCACCATCACCGCATACAGAGAAGCCGCATGGACTGGGATTGTATTGCTGGCAATGATCGTAGGCTTCGTATTTATCATTTTGCATATGGTGAGTATGACGGGAACGCTTGCCGAGCGAACACTTTCGACTTTGTACAATGACATTAAGAATCGACTAAACAGTGATGATAAGACCTCACTACGCCTTGATAGTGACGTTGAGGCCCAAGAACTTGCGGATATTCGCGAAGCGTTTGACAAACTGATTTGGGATTTGACAGAGGTTTCGCTGTCTAACGAACAGTTTTCCAACGTGTTGGAATCAATGGGCGATATGCTTGTAGTGGTTGATCAAGACAAGCAAACTTTACTTTCTAATAAGCGCTTCGACGACTTTTGTCATGACCAGTACGGTGAAAAGAACGGTATTTTGAAGTTCATTATGCAAAAGCTTGCTTCTTCACAGAGCAATGAACTTACACACTTTTCGGTATCAACCGGCCAAGAGCGGTTTGTTCATTGGACTAAAACATCACTGGCCGATGCTAATGGTAATATTCGTGGTGATATCTATGTTGGTAGCGACGAAACTGAACAACGCTCTCTTGAAAGTCACGTTAAAGTGCTCACTCACGCTATGGATGAAGCAACGGTGTCGATCATCATTTCGGACATTAAGCGCGTCGGCCAACCAATAATATACGTAAACAGTGCCTTTGAAGAGCTTACAGGCTACAGTCGTGAAGAAATAATCGGTCATAACTGCAGGTCGATGCAGGGCGATGAAACCAGCAAGCAGACAGTTGACCAAATCCGCAAGGCTATTGCAGTGCGCGAGCCTATTGAAACGACGCTGCTCAACTATAAAAAAGACGGCAGCGCCTTTTATAATCGTTTGAATTTAACGCCGGTAAAAATAAATGGTGAAGTCACTCACTATATCGGGTTTCAACAGGACGTTACTCAACAACGACAAACCGAACAGTATCTTCAGGATGCGCGAGAAAAAGCGGAAGAGTCTGCCCGTCTTAAATCGAGCTTCCTCGCTAGTATGAGCCATGAAATACGCACGCCAATACACGGTATTTCTGGTGTTTTGCAGTTAATGGCTAGCTCTGAACTCACTGAGGAGCAAAAGCACTACCTGTCTCTTGCTAAGTTTAGTATCCAGGGCCTTTTACATATCGTAAATGATATTTTGGACTTCTCTAAAATTGAGGCAGGCCAACTGCAAATTGAAGAAAACCCATTCGACATTTTAGAGTCGCTTGAAAACCTTCAAAGTCAGTACGCGATTATGTGCCAAGAAAAAGGGTTAGCGCTACATTTTCACTTTGATTTACAAGGCTTTCACGTTGTACAAGGCGATGATGTACGCTTTAGACAAATACTCTCGAACTTGTTAGGTAATGCCGTGAAGTTCACCGACAGTGGATGTATTGAAGTCACCACCAGCATTCAGCAAAATGCAGATAACAGCCTTAAGCTTTTATGTAGCGTAAAAGACACCGGCATTGGCATCGCACAAGACAAGCAAAGTACAATCTTTGATGTCTTTACCCAAGAAGACCTTTCTACAACTCGCAAATTCGGCGGAACAGGCCTTGGCCTTTCTATTAGCAAACAATTATGCGAACTCATGGGCGGCGATATAAAACTTGAGAGCGTTAAAGGTCACGGAAGCACGTTCTCTTTCACTATTATGCTTGAACAAGCCGACGAAGCCCTGCTTAAGCCAGTTCACCACTCCTCAGGAGTGAAACGGGAAAAAGGGAAAAAACGCAAAGTATTAATTGTCGAAGACAACGACATTAATCAGGTTATTGTTAAACAGCACCTAAACAACCACACTACATTGAGTGCCAAATCAGGCCTAGAGGCACTTGAAGCGTTGAACAAAATGAAAGTGACCTTTGATGTTGTCTTGATGGACTGTCAAATGCCAGAAATGGACGGCTTTGAAGCAACTAAACGCATAAGAAATGGTGAGGCCGGAGAACGCTATTTGAATGTGCCGATCATCGCACTAACCGCCAATGCCATGAAAGGTGACAAAGAGCGCTGCGTTAACGCCGAAATGGACGATTACCTAAGTAAACCTTTTGATGCTATTGACCTCATCGACAAAGTTGAGCATTGGGCAAGCATTGAAAGAAATAGTGAAGAAAGCGCCGTTCATTAACCTATTGTAGTGGAACATCTTGAGTGAACGCCTTAGCGAGATTAGCCCCTCACATCAAAAAAGTTATTTCGTTTATCTTATTGATTAACGTTTCGCTTTTAGGCGGTGGCGCGACTGCCGATGAAGTACTGCGATATAATCTTGGAACGTCAGGCAGCTCTATCCCGTACGAAAATGCTGTCGACGAAGATAGGGCCGGTATTCTAGTTGAAATCCTTCCCCTTATTATGAATAGAGCAGGTATTAAGACAGAAAAAGTCATGCTCTCTACCAAACGTGCCATGCTTGCATTTAAAACAGGCGCTCTTGATTTCGACTTTTTCAGTCCAAGCTGGCTGTCTAAAGATGAGCCCGCGGGCGACTTCACTTTCTCAGATCCCATTATAGACATCACAGAATACTTTATTACTCTGCCTGAAAACCATAGCCGATACCAAACCGTCGCCTCTATCTACGGTGAAACCGTAGGGATGATCTCCGGCTATGTCTATTTTGATTCTGATAAGTTCGTCAGAATGGACTTTCAAGCCGAGAGTAACCTTATCTTAGCCCTTGGCATGAAACGGATAGATGTCATCATAATGGAGGAAGCAGCGGCGCGTTACTGGTCTTCAATGCACAACATAAAAATAGCGCTGGGCCCCATCCATACCGCAGGCAAAATGGCGTTGCGTATTCACAATCGACATAAAGATAAGCTCCCCGCCATTAACCGCGCCATTGCTGAATTAAAACAAACGGGTCAAATTGATAGAATACTTAACAAGTATTCTGACTTTTCATTATAAGCCACACGCAGTTTCAACATTACGCCGTTGCTTTTTTGCCACAGCGCTTTAAAGCAAAGGGAAATTTTATCGATTGGATTAAAAGGCAAAGACACACCAGCGTCATGCCAACCCACCCCACCGGCTTGAATACTTCGCCAATTAGAAAAATAGCGAAAAGTGTCGCAACCAGTGGCTCAATTAACGTAATAAGCGTAGCTTTACTCGCTTCGGTAGTGCGAAGACCATAGCCAAATAGCAAATAACCAAGAAACATCGGCACAACAGCCATATAGAGTGAAACGCTAATGTGGATAGTGTTAGCAAACAAGTTTTGACCGGTAAACCAGAGGGAAGGCAACAGAGCAACGGCAGCGCAACCGAAAAGTCCGGCCATGGCAGATTTTGAATTTGCGCCAGCGTCAATGTGTTGCTTCGCAGCCCATGAGTATCCAGCGTAAGTTAAACCGGCAATTAAACCCAATATAACGCCGAACACCTGATCATCTTTAGATGCTGACAACGCCATTGCGTCGTGTGCCTTACCCATGGCTAACATGCCAATCCCAAACGCACCAAACACAAAACTAATAAACCATTTTAAAGACACGGGCTTTTTACTTAAAAAATACTCTAAAAGCGCAGCGAATAGTGGTGCACTGGCGATAGAAACCACGGTGCCTATAGCAACGCCTGACAAACGCATTGAGCTGTAAAAGGCCAGCGGATAAATTGCAACACATGCACTGCCAAACAGAAAGGTCAGTGGTGTAGAAAAAAGAATAGGTGCATCCTTTACCAGTGATTTTCGGGCACTAACACAAAGCAATACACCACCTATACCCATTGCAAAGGCACCGATTGCCAGAGGACTGATTTCTGGAGCGAACTGAGCGGCAGTGCCTGTTGTCCCCCACAGAAAGCTTGCGATAACAATTGCTAATATCCCTTTTACTACATCGCTTGTATTCACTGCTTTCTCCACTCTATTACTCACCTTCTTAGCGTTAACTGTTGAACAATGCTTTCATGTTGTACTTTCTAATTAACCCATCAGCTTTTATTGTGACGCTGATATAAACCGCTTGCTGCCGCTTGCTTTTATCGCCCAGTCATTTTTGCTCTTAGGGTCAACACCTCTCTCATAAAGATGATACTTAGATTATTGCTTTTGTAATTAGCCAGATAGACGCTTCTTTTGACCTTTTAGACGCACATTCCCCACACATTTACAATTAACACTAAATTAACAAGAAAAACGTACCGCATTAGATACAACAAAAAATGAAATATTTGTTTCGCAAGTTATGGAAATAACCCAACTTTTTTGCCACATTACGCCCTTGCCTGATAACAAAATAGAAACAACCAACCTGGATGGACTTATGTTTAAAATAGAAAAATCGTCGTTTAGACGAAGCACACTTAGCGTTGCGGTAATGGGGCTGCTTAGCTCCGGTGCAATGGCGCAGGACACACAACAAAAGGATGACGATGACTTTGAGCAGATCATAGTAACTGCAACAAAGCGTGCAGAATCCATTGAAGACATTCCTTTTTCAATCAACGCACAAACGCAGCGAGACTTTGAACGCAGCGGTGCAGGAAACTTAGAAGACGTCGCTAGAAACGTGGCGAGCGTATCAATTCAAAACTTAGGACCAGGCCAAAGCCAAGTATCTATGCGTGGCGTTTCAGCGGGTCAAATTGTACGAGACCAACCAGGCGTTAAGGAGCAGGTCGGCGTATACCTCGATGAAAGCGTGATCTCGCTGTCTTTATTTACTCCAGATCTCGACCTTTTCGACCTTAACCGCATTGAAACCCTGCGCGGTCCGCAAGGTACGCTTTTTGGATCTGGCTCTATCGGCGGAACCCTTCGCTACATCACCAATCAGCCCGAGTTAGATACCTTTGAAGGTAAGTTTGAAGCTAATCTTAATAGTGTGACAGACGGTGGCGTGGGCGGTCACGTTAAGGGCATGGTAAATGTACCTATTTCCGACACCATTGCCATGCGCGCGGTGGTATACCGCACTGATTACGCAGGCTTTATAGATGCGTTAGGTGAAAACGGCGCGTTTAGCGAAGACGTTAACGACGGCGATAGAACTGGCGGACGCGTAGCTTTCATTATCGCACCCAACGATAAGCTCACGATTACACCACGACTTATCTTCCAAGAATTAGAAATGAACGGGTTTAACAGACAGGAAGTGTATAACGTGTTTGCTAACCCTTACACAACGACCCGCCCAGCTATTCAATTGGGTGAACGAGAACAGTACCTGCTGCTTGAAGAAGGCTTCTCTGACGATACCTTGATTGCTGACGTAACTGCTGAATATCAAGCCGACGTTGCTGATTTTACCTTTGTTTATAGCTATACCGACCGCGATATTCTTGTAAGTCGTGATGCCAGCGCGCTTTCGGGCTCAGTAAGTATCGACTTAGGTTTTCCTGATGAAGCCGTACTATTACCGTCGAACTTATTAGACAGAACGGAAGTAGAGCAAGATACCTTTGAGCTTCGCGCCGCATCCAATGGCGATGGCGCGCTAGACTGGCTAGTTGGCGCTTTCTACTCTTCTACAGAGCGTGTTTACGACCAATCACTCCCTACCCCTGGGTACGACGCATTTACCGACGCCACCTTAGGTGAAGGCACGTCGGCAGCGGTTGCCAATGGTTTTGAAGCTGATTCTCCCTACAACGCCTATTTACCGTACGACTTGAAGCAGCTTGCTGTGTTTGGTGAAGTGAACTATCAAGTGAACGATGACTTTAAAATGACCGTGGGCTCTCGTTTTTACGATTATGAAGAAGAGCGTCAGTTTATCTCTGGGGGCTTATTTGCCAACGGGGACAACCAGACCGATTCTACAGAATCAGATGGCTTTACTTCTCGCGTTATCGGCCAGTATAGCGTAAACGAAAACGTGAACTTAAATGCTCAGGTGTCTCAAGGATTTAGACTTGGCGGTGTAAATGACCCGCTAAATAGAAGCCTGTGTACCGACCAAGATGAAGCAATCTTTGGTTCGTTCCAAGACTATGACGATGAAAAGCTCACCAACTATGAGATCGGTATGAAATCATCAGGTCGTGGATGGTCAGCTAACATCTCGGCTTTCTATAACGATATTGAAGATCTTCAGGTTACATTGGATGCTGGTTCTTGCTCGTCACGTGTATCATTTAACGTGCCGGACGCCCACACCCAAGGTATTGAATTTGAGCTTACGCGTCAGTTTACTGACCAGCTCTTTTTCTCATTAACGGGTAGCATCATTGAAGCCGAGTTCGATTCAACCGTTGTTGATGGTGATGGTGCGGTACTAGGTGGCGTAGAAGACGGTAACCGCCTAGCTTCAGTACCTGAAGAGAGCTTTGCCATCGCATTTACCTACGATTTAGCGCAGCCTTTATTCTCTTCAA
The DNA here is from genome assembly GCF_055755235.1 of Alteromonas sp. R7. Classification (NCBI taxonomy): domain Bacteria; kingdom Pseudomonadati; phylum Pseudomonadota; class Gammaproteobacteria; order Alteromonadales; family Alteromonadaceae; genus Alteromonas; species Alteromonas sp. R7. The sequence continues at coordinate 369,249 of NZ_JBVTQX010000002.1, forward strand.
ACAGCACCTATTTCCAAGGCTCTTACCAGTACGTGGGAGACCGTATAACCCAGCCTAGTGACCAAGTTGCAGGCGCAGGTATATTCACTTCAGGCCTTGCCTTTGGCGGTGCCACTGGCGCAGAAACAACGGAATTAGACTTGTTGTTAGACGACTACGGCACGCTTAATATGAGCTTCGGTCTTACCTACGATGACTATGAAATATTACTGTATGCAAACAACCTGTTCGACGAAAACGCCCAGCTATCCTTTGATAGAGAACGTGGTGGACGAGCTCGACTTGGATTTACGGTGAACCAGCCACGCACCATTGGTGCGACGTTCCGCTATTTCTTTCAATAACCAGTGATAAAGGTCTCTGCCTGAGGGATGTACTTTCAGGTAGAGGCTTCACTTGCCTATGAATAGCCGTCACCGACCTTAGGAAAAAGCTTTAACGAAAAGCGGCACTGTGAGTGCATTTTGAAAAGCTTTCTAAGAAAAGAGTGGAGTTGGCCGTAAGCCGGGTTCTGTCGTGGGCAACCATTCCTCTAGATCAGCAATCGCTCACTGATTCAAGCAACCTACCCGATCCCCATGCGGGCCACACGTTGAGGGATCCTATTTGGTCTTGCTCCGGGTGGAGTTTACCTTGCCACACTCTGTTACCAGAGGTGCGGTGCGCTCTTACCGCACCCTTTCACCCTTACCGGCATGTAAACATGCTTAGGCGGTCTTCTCTCTGCTGCACTTGTCGTCGGCTCACGCCGCCCAGACGTTATCTGGCACCCTGCCCTTTGGAGCCCGGACTTTCCTCCCCTTTCTTACGAAAGCGGCGATTGCCTGGCCAACTCCGCGGCGCATTCTACATGAAGTACCCTACAATAGCACCCTATTCCTGCTCGCTGTAAAAGCAGTGCTCAACGGCGCTTTTATCGAGCAGTTTGGTGATAATGAAAATTTGATCGCCCATTTCTATTTTGGTACTTCCTTTAGGTATAAGGGTTTCTTCACCACGGGCAATCATCGCCACTACCGTATTATCGGGAAGGGCTAATTCGCTAATGGTTTTATGTAGTGCCGGTGATAACTTCGATACCTCTATTTCTATAAGCTCGCGCTTGCTCTTAGCGACTTTTACAATCTCCAGCGTGCTCGATTCCTTTACTTCATCGTCCAACACTAAACCTAACTTACGCGCCGCATAGGGTAAGGTGGAACCTTGTAATAAGGCGGAAATAAGCACGATAAAGAACACCACATTAAAAATGAGCTCGGCATATGGCATGCCGAATATTAGCGGAAATATAGCGAGTATAATTGGCACCGAACCGCGTAAACCCACCCATGAGATGAGCAACGATGCTTTGAACGAGAATTTTGAAAGCAACAAAATCGGCATAACCACCAGCGGACGTGCAATAAAAATAAGCACAAACGCAATTAAAAGGCCTTCTTTCCAATTAACAAACAGCTCGGTGGGCGTTACCAACAAACCTAAGATAACGAACATAGCAATTTGCCCAAGCCAGGCCAGCCCATCCAGAAACACGAACGTATTACGCTGATAAGCAAAGCGGCTGTTACCCACGATAACACCCGTAATAAAGGTAGCGAGAAAGCCGCTGCCATTTAAGTTCGCAGCAAGGCCAAAAGACAATACACCAAACAACATCACAAATACCGGGTACAAACCGATGGCCATTAAGGTGACGCGTCTGAAAAGCCATACTGCAATACCGCCAATGGCAAGGCCCACTATCGCTCCCACTCCCATTTGACTGGCAAACAGCGAAAGTAAGTCAACTGGCTTAGTGGTGCTGTCTTGAATAAGCGTAATAAGGCCAATTGTGAGAAATATGGCCATTGGATCATTCGACGCACTTTCTAGCTCTAGTGTGGATTTTATTTTTGAAGGAATGCGTATACCAGCGTTGCGCAGAACAGAAAATACTGCTGCGGCGTCTGTCGACCCTACAATAGCACCAAGCAATAAGCCCTTATAAAGCGGTAAATCGAGAATAACCATAGCAGCGATACCGGTGACCACTGCCGTACCAATTACGCCAAAAGTGGCGAGTAACGCGGCGGGTTTCCACGCCTGCGCTATGGACTTTTTTGACGTTTGTAGACCGCCATCAAATAGGATGAGAATAAGAGCAAATGTACCAATGGCATGCGCAGCATCAGCATTATCAAAGAAGATTCGGCCGATACCATCTTCTCCAGCCAACATACCTACACCAAGGAATAAAACTAAAACAGGTACGCCAAAGCGCGGGGATAATTTACTGGCCAGTACGCCCAAAATGGCAAGCACTGCACTGAGTAAAATAATGTGATCAACTGCAAACATTATACGTTCCTTATTGCCCTTGATACTCTCACGCAAATTATTCGGGTATGCGTGAGAGCATCAAGGGTTCCTGTTAATACTGCTACCTTACCGCGTTTTTGCACCAATGTATTGAGGTACAAAAGCACGCTGAGGTATTGGGGTTAAGGAACTTGTGCCGCCTAAGGGATGTGCGACAACGAAGCCTTAATCTCTTCTGCAGTAGGCTTTAACTGCGCTTTACCTTGTTTCTCTCTTCTACTGCCCAACAAATACAACAGCGTAGAGGTGATAAACAAGGTCGATGACGTGCCAATCACGACAGCAAAAACCATAGGGACTGCAAAACTTTCTACGGCATCACCGCCAAAAATAGCCATCGGTAACAATGCCAACAGCGTGGTGACGGAAGTGAATACCGTGCGGCTTAACGTGCTGTTCACGGCCTCATTAATGGTATCTGCCAATGGCTTGTTTGGGTCTAAACGCAATAATTCACGGATGCGATCAAGCACCACCACCTTATCGTTTATAGAGTAACCAATGAGCGCCAACAGTGCTGCGACAGCCGTTAAGTTAAATTCGATGCCCGTAAGCGCGAAAAAGCCTATGGTTTTGGTTAAATCGAGTATCACGGTTAGCAGCGCTGCGCTCGCAAAATGCGCTTCAAAGCGTGCCCACAGATACACCAACATGCCGCCGCCTGCGATAAGCAATGCTAGAATGGATAGCTCGGCAAAGCCTCCGCTGACTTTGGGTCCAACCATATCAATTTTATCAAAACTTACCTCACTGTCGGCTTGCGAAACCGCACGCTTTAGTGCGTCAGTCTGCTTTGCGTTACTATTTTCAAGCTCGCCACTGCTATCTAGAACAGGTGCTCGCAATAAATAGTGATGTTCACTGCCATATTCTTGAATTGCTATCTGATCAAAGCCATTGCTTTCAATCACATTCCTTAGCTCATCGGTAGTAAGGGTTGGTGCGGTCAACTCAATCATGGTGCCACCGGTAAAGTCGACGCCATAATGTAAGCCAGGCTTAGCAAACAAGCCGATTGAAAGCACTGTTAGCACTACCGAAACAGCGAGTGCAATTTTACGCTTTGCCAGAAAATTAATACCGCTTAGCTTATCGCTTAACCGCAAAAGCGGTGATGAAAAGCGCAAAGGAACGCGCTGCTGCGCGCGATCTTGCGTATTCTTGTGCTTCGACTTAACCACTCTTAGCATTAACATTTTAGTTAGGGCTACAGCAGTAAATACCGAAGACACCAGACCAAGGGCAATTGTAATTGCAAACCCTTTAATAGGGCCGCTTCCAAACATAAACAACAAACTTACCGCTATTAGTGTGGTGAAGTTTGAATCCACAATAGTCGCGAACGCTTTATCAAAACCCACTTCTATTGCACTGGCTGCAGGACGACCTTTTTTACTTTCTTCACGAATACGTTCATTAATCAAAATGTTCGCGTCCACCGCCATGCCCATGGTTAGGATCAAACCTGCAATGCCCGGTAACGTCAGTGTTGCGCCAAACAGGGTTAATGCGCCAAACACCAGCGCCATATTGATACAAAGAGCAAAACTTGCGATAGCGCCCCACCTGCCGTAAATCGCTACCATAAATGCCAATACCAGTAACGCACCTGCCACGCCGCTTTCCACTCCGGTTTGAATTGCATCGCTGCCTAAATCTGGCCCTACCGTGCGTTCTTCTATAATGGTAAGTGGCACAGGTAGCGCACCTGTGCGAAGCATTAATGCGGTGTTGCCCGCCTCCGGCAATGTAAAGTTACCGGTTATTTCACCACGACCACCTGGGATCACGCTATTTATGACGGGGGCTGTAACCACTTTGTCGTCAAGGACGATAGCAAGCACACGGCCGATGTTGTCACGTGTCATAGTGGCAAACTGCTTGGCACCTGCACTGTCTAATCGGAACGTCACTACTGGCTGGCCATTTTCACTACTTAAGACACCTGCCGCATCAGTAATATGTTCACCTTCTAGCGCCACTTTTTGCTCTAAGCGATAGGTATTACCCGCCGCATCTTGCTTATTCATAACCTGCTCAGACTGGCTATTCGCGGCCCAGTGAAAAGTCATTTGTGCGGTAGTGCCCAATAATTTTTTAACTTGAGTGGGGTCAGACATACCCGGCATCTGAACTAAAATGGCGTCTTTACCTTGTAGCGTAACGCTAGGCTCAGTAAGCCCCGTTTCGTTCAAACGCTTTCGAACTACTTCAACACTTCGGCTTAACGTGTCTTTAACCAGTTGTTCGGTGTATAGCTCGTTAAGCGTAAGGGTAACGGTGCTTTGCTTTATCTCTACATCAAGTGCACTTGAACCATTTGGCTGAGCGGAAATTTGATATGCGGTGTCTTTTACCTTTCTCGCATCATCTGCACTACGCAATGTAAAGACGACACTTCCAGAACGACTATCTTTATGAGTGAGTGAATGAGACGTTTTTGTATAGCGCACGTTTTGACTGCGCAATTCGCTAAGTAAGTCGCTCGAAAAGCTGTTGAGTTGCTTTTCAAACAAGGCGTTGGTGTCTGCGGCTAATAGCAGATGCGAACCACCTTGCAAATCTAAGCCTAAAGATAGTGTGGAAGTGGTGTACCACGTAGGTAACTGCTGTTTAATTGATTGTGGCAATATGTTGGGCGCAGCGCTCAGTAAACCGAGCATAACGATGAGCACATACACAAAGCCACGAAATGAAAATCGTGCCATTTTAAAATCCTGAATAATTTAATTTTTTGAAGCGCCTTAATTTGCAGCTAAGCGAACGTGCTAGCGCATTAAGGCAAAAAGAGAATTAGCTCAGGGATAAAGGTGGGCCGCGAGAAGGTTGGCGGTAGTATTGGCGAGCACGGGGTACAACATTTGCCATACCCAAACACAGCACAATAGCCAGAGCAATAAACCCCAAGGTCAATTCAACAATTGCCTCAGGTCCATCGCCTTGATCGTCACTGTTTTCTAGCTTAGTGCCGGTAAACCGTAACGAATAGCTTTTGCCCGCGTAGTTAAATTGGGCAAGTGGTGACTGCTGACTTACTTCAACTTCATTATTAATTTGACCACTTTGGAAGCTTGCACTAAGGATGAGACACGAGAGTACCCATGCCATGAAAAGCGGCATGTAGGACGAAAACCCGTGGCGAAAGTTTAGTGCTCTCAAAGTAGTGAATTGTCTATATGTGAAGGAAAAGTCGCGCTATAAAACGCGCGCTGTTATATAGCGCATATATTGGGGTGAGTATACATTATTCAATATCGTGAGTAACGAGATTACCGTTGAAGCACATAATTTTTGGGTTTTACATTTCTGCCCATCGCTTCTTCTTGTAAGTTTACTCACTTGGATATAAGGTGATTTTTTGTGCTGTTTGTATATCAATTGGCAATGGAGCCATAGCATGACAATCACTGTAGGGATCACACATCATACTGAATACCACTACGATAGAAGTATCAGTATGTCACCGCACACTTTCCGCCTTCGCCCTGCTCCGCATAGTCGAACACCAATAAAAAGTTACTCTTTAAAAGTCTATCCTGAGAATCATTTTATCAATTGGCAGCAAGACCCGTTTGGTAACTACCTTGCACGCGTAGTATTTCCTGAGAAGACTAAAAAGTTCTGGTTCACCGTAGACCTTGTTGCCGAATTGACGGTTATTAACCCCTTTGACTTCTTTTTAGAGTCTTACGCTGAAACCTTTCCGTTTTCGTACGAAAAACGGCTGGCGAGAGATTTAACACCCTACCTTGAGACAGAAGATGCATCGTCTTTGTTTCAGCAGTTAATTGACAATCAGCAGCCTAAAGAGCCTGTTACTACCGTAGATTTCTTAGTGGGTGTAAACCGCGCGGTATACGACCTAATTGAATACGGTGTGCGCATGGAGCCCGGAGTCCAGAGCATCGACGAGACTCTGCAGAAAAAAGGCGGCTCGTGTCGTGACTCGGCTTGGCTATTGGTTCAGCTATTTCGGCATTTAGGACTGGCATCGCGCTTTGTTTCCGGCTATCTGGTTCAATTGGCAAGTGATGAAAAGTCTCTTGATGGCCCCAGTGGCCCGGAAAAAGACTTTACCGACCTGCACGCATGGTGTGAGGTATACGTTCCCGGTGCGGGATGGATTGGCCTCGACCCTACGTCTGGACTTTTCGCGGGTGAAGGGCACATTCCATTGGCGTGTACCCCTGAACCACTGTCGGCCGCGCCGGTCACCGGTGCCATCGATCAGTGTGAATCGACATTTAGCTTCTACAACAACGTACAACGTTTGCACGAACCGCCCCGTGTAACCAAGCCTTACAGCGATGCTCAGTGGGCCGCTATCGATAGGCTTGGAGGTCAAATAGACAAGGACTTAGTTAATGCAGGAATAACCCTCACCATGGGCGGCGAACCCACGTTTATTTCCATTGATGATATGGAAAGCGAACAGTGGAACACCGCCGCTGACGGGAAAGAGAAACGCGTTTTAGCACACATGCTTTTCATGAAAATGGTGGAAAGCTTCAGTAATAGTGGCTTTCGCCATTATGGACAGGGTAAGTGGTATCCCGGCGAGCCATTACCTCGCTGGCAATATGCCTGTTACTGGCGTAAAGACGGAACGCCTATCTGGCATAATCAAGCACTACTTGCTGACAACAACGCCACTTACTCTTTCTCACAAAACGAAGCGCAAACATTTGCTACTCAACTAGCCACGGCGTTGGGTTTAAGTGAAAAGGTTGTCGTCACCGCTTATGAAGACGTGCTGTATCATTTATGGCAAGAGGGTAACCTGCCGCAAGACCCGTCACCCGACGCCCCAGAACTGCTTCACGCAATGACCCGCAAAGGCTTTTTAGCCAAGTTGGAACAGGGTTTAGATAACCCCGTAGGCTTTATTATTCCCCTCGCCTACGACACGGTTTTTGACGGATGGCAAAGTAGCGTATGGTCGTTTAAACGAGGGCACTGCTTCTTATTACCGGGCGACTCTCCATTAGGTTATCGGCTGCCGTTGAGTAGCTTAGGTAGTCCGGATACGCTAGCTGAACGGGATCCGGCAGACATGACCGGTGCGCTCTCATCCCCAACGTCTCACAAAGGGTATATTAGTGAAAAGTCAGTATTAACCGCCCTTTGTTTAGAAGTGCGCGACGGAATGTTATGCGTATTCATGCCGCCTGTAAGCCACTTTGAACATTATGCGCTGCTGCTGAACGCTATTGAGTCCATCGCTGATAAACTTAGTATTCCCGTGATATTAGAGGGCTATACCCCGCCCTACGACAGTCGCGTTGAAAAGTTTGCGGTTACTCCCGACCCAGGTGTTATCGAAGTTAACGTTCACCCTGCATCCGATTGGCATACTCTGGTAAAAAACACCCATGCCCTTTATGCCATGGCAAAGTCATGTCGACTCGGTACAGAAAAATTCATGCTTGATGGACGGCACGCGGGCACAGGAGGTGGAAATCACGTGACAATGGGTGGGCCGACACCGTTAGAGAGCCCGTTTTTAAAGCGTCCAGACATTCTGCGAAGCTTTATTACCTATTGGCAGCATCACCCTGGGCTTTCCTATTTGTTTTCGAGCCTTTTCATCGGCCCGACTAGCCAAGCGCCTCGCGTCGATGAAGCTCGGGATGAAAGGCTTTACGAATTAGAAATTGCATTCTCTCAAATTCCCGATGGCGAAGTTCCATCACCTTGGTTAGTTGACCGCCTCCTTCGGCACTTGCTGACTGACCTGACAGGGAATACCCATCGTGCAGAGTTTTGTATCGATAAACTATTCAACCCCGACTCACCCACCGGGCGATTGGGCATTGTAGAGTTTCGCGGTTTTGAAATGCCTCCTCACGCCAGAATGAGTTTGATGCAAATGCTTCTTCTGCGCACGCTGCTAGCGTGGTTTTGGAAACAACCATACAAGAAGAAACTGGTGCGATGGGGCACAGAGCTTCACGACCGCTTTATGCTGCCCCACTATGTACGGCAAGATATCGCTGAAGTATGTAGCGACCTAAACGCAGCGGGTTTCCCCATTAAGCTTGAATGGTTCGATCCGTTTTTTGAGTTTCGATTCCCTCGCTGCGGTAGCCGTGAAGTCGGTCAAATTAAGCTAGACCTCTTTAGCGCTATTGAGCCATGGCATGTATTGGGTGAAGAAGCGACAGGCAGCGGAACTGCGCGTTATGTTGACAGCTCACTGGAACGCGTCCAGCTCACTGTTTCAAACATGCATACAGACCGTTACATAGTGTCGTGTAACGGCCGCAGATTACCGTTAAAACCCACCAATATTCGCGGAGAACATGTAGCCGGAATTCGCTTTAGAGCGTGGCACCCTGCATCAGCGCTTCACCCGACCATTGGCGTACATGCGCCGTTGGTCTTTGATGTTTACGACAGCTGGGCGGGTCGCTCTTTAGGCGGATTTACCTATCATGTTAGTCACCCAGGCGGGCGCAACTTCTCTACTATGCCTGTGAACGCTTTTGAGGCAGAAGGAAGGCGTATTGCCAGATTCTGGGATCACGGTCATACCCCGTCGGTGGCATCGCCTTCCATGCCTGAGTGGTCGCCTCACTTTGCTACACAGTATGTGGTTGACCATGAAGGTCGCAGTGATTTTGATTTACCTTTAGAGGAAGCCGAGAATGAAGAATATCCAAATACGCTGGATTTGCGCCGGCCTCCTACACTATAGTTTAAGTGACAATCGATTTTATGAGTGAAGATTTCACCATGCCAGAATGGCTTAGCAGCTATATCAATTCGAGCACTGCTGCGGATGAGAGCAAACGTCTGCTCAATACGTTATTTTCTCGTTTGTCAGGCCTTAACAGTGACGAGCTGTCCTTTAGAGCAAATGAAATTCGCCGACTAATGCGAAACAGTGGCTTTGCGGATATCGATGAACGCCAGAATTGGCAGCTAGATCCCTTGCCTATGCTCATTTCAAGCCAAGACTGGGAAATGCTCAGCCGCGGCATTGAACAGCGAGTCTTACTGCTCAATAAAGTGCTATTAGACCTTAACACAGACAGGCAAACGCTAACCAACGGCGTTTTCTCTACAGACCACTTGATGCGTCATCCTTACTATCTTGCCGAGAGCCACACGCTTTCCTCGTTAAACAACGGTGTATTTCTAAGCGCGTTTGACATAGCCCAAGATGTAAACGGCGAGTATTTCATGCTGAACGATCACTGCCAGTTCCCTCGCGGTCTTGGACTGCTGCTGGAAAACAGGATTGTGGCAAGAAGGGTAATGAGTGAGGAGTTTGCTGAATGTGGTGTGCAGCGAATAGCAGGCTTTTTTGAGCAACTTCAACATGCTATTGACCAAGAAACCGCTGCGATTAATGACCCGCGCATTGTTATTTTGTGCAGAGGTCCAGACGATCAGTATTATTCTGAGCAAGCCTATCTTGCCACTTACATGGGGTACACCCTGGTAAGAAGCGCTGATTTAACGGTGAGGAAAGGACAAGTCTGGCTTAAAGCTTTAGACGGATTACGAAAAGTTGATGTCATTTTGCGCTGGATTGAGGACAGATTCTTAGATTCACTGGAGCAAGTTGACTACTCAGCGTTCGGGATTCCCGGGCTTATTCATGCAGTCCGAACTCAGAACGTGGTATTGCTCAACCCCTTGGGCAATGGCGCTATTCAAATTCCTGCCATCAAAAACAATTTGCATAGGGCCGCTGAGTTTTTTAATGGTGAATCTTTACTGCTTCGCCAACAAGAAACCTTTCCCGCAGAAAACCTTACGCAAAGCGATCGGTCGGGATATGAGTTATTAAGCTATGTTGACCCTGAATTAAAATACGACGGTGAAAAAGACGCTGACGCTATTGCAAATACACTACAAACGGTAGCGTTAACCGACCTATTCTGGCGAAAAAAGGTGAATCTTTCGCATACGCCATTTTGGCACGATAAAGGGCTGGTAAGTAAGCCAGTCATTATGCGTTGCTATGCGTTGTACTCACAAGGGCAGGTTTTTATTCTCCCCTCAGCCATGTGTTTTACGCCCAAGGCAGCGCGCACCGATGGCAAAACAGAAATAAAGGACACGTGGGTTGAAACCATAGGTCCGCCACAAGAGCGTGCGCCTTCTATTCCCAAATCACTGCAATCAGATGCAGACTTAGCGCTAGTCGAGGGGCTACTGCCTAGCAGAACGGCGGAAAACCTATTTTGGTTGGGCTGTGCGGTAGAGCGAAGTGAAAACGTGATTCGGTTGGTCAGGGTATTTATAGACAAATTCACTGAGCTTGCCATTTACCCCGATGAGGCGCACAGAAATGCCCTGTTACGATTTAAATCTGGGTTAGAACAGCAGGCATTAATTTACCCATACCTTACGCCAGACGCAGCGAAAATAACCGTGAACGAAGGAGGATTCAAAGAATTAGTGATATCGCTAATTAACGATAATTCCTTCGCCGGCGGCCTTTACAGTAGCATTAATATGGTGGTGCAAAGCGCGCTGCAAGTGAGAGAGCTACTTTCTTATGACAGCTTGCGCATTATCGAAAGCCTAGAAGAGGAACATCACGAATTCAGTACCATTACCGAGCAGACGCCGACGCACAGATTACAAAGTACACTCGATAAATTAATTGGGCTTACCATGGCGTTTAACGGCTCTATTCAAGACAGCCTGTCTAAAAGTAATGGCGCCTTTATGATAGAAATTGGACGACGGTTAGAGCGCAGTAAACAGCTTGTGTCTATGGTGCAAAACCTGCTGCAATTTCCGCTTCCCGAAGCTGAGCAACAAAACGTGCTGGAAATCGTGTTGGTGGCGCAAGTGAGCGCTATTACCCACAGACGCCGATACCGAGCGTTTCAAAGTATTGAAACGGGATTAGAGCTATTGCTTTTAGATGCCGAGTACCCGCGCTCATTAGCCCATCAAATCCAAAAAATTACCGAGCTTTGCGAAAGCTTGCCGGTAAGCGCCAAGCCCGGCTTTTTAAGTACCACTGAGAAAATTCTGTTGCAGTTAAAAGCAAGCTTCGCGCTGGCTGACAGACAGACCTTAAATATCAACACTAATCAAGCACCTTCGGGCTTGGTGTCTTTACTAAAAAGCGTGACATCACAACTGCAGAAATTTAGCGAAATGATGCAAACTCAATACTTCAGCCACACTAAGCCTGCGTCACAACTGCACTGGTCTGGCATTGGCACCGCGTCTGTACAGATCGTCGAAAAACCAATAGATGAGGAAGCGACAGCTCCGTTAGCCAGTGCGCCTGATGCCAGTAGTCCGAATGAAAGTGAGGTGAAAAAATGAAGTACACCATTCGTCACGTCACTACCTACAAGTATTCCGACAAAGTGAGCCTGACACAAAACCATGCCCGCCTTATACCGCTAAACACCTTCAATCAAAAAAGGATTAGCGCCAGTGTCACCATTGTGCCTGAACCTGACTATCAGGCAGAGTTTAAAGACTACTTCGACAACACGGTAACGGTGTTTGAAATACCCACTTTGCATGAAGAAATGCAGGTCATCGCAACCAGTGAAGTTGAAATTCAAGGAGCACCATTACAAGGTCTGTTTGCGCACAATACGCAATGGGAAAGCGTGAGAGATCAAATCCGCTACCCAGTAGATCAGAGCATGTTGGCAGCACAGTTTTTCAGTATTCCTACTCGCTTAACGCAGGCCAATAAAGCGATTTTAGACTATACCTTGATGTCGTTTACGCCTGGCCGCTCTATCGTGGAGTCGTGCGACGACTTAATGAACCGCATTTTTAACGATTTTACCTTTGACCCATCCTTTTCGACGATTAACACCCCAGTAAGCCACGTGTTTGAGCACAAGCGGGGCGTATGTCAGGACTATGCGCACCTAACGCTTACTTGCTTACGCAGTATTGGTTTGGCGGCGCGCTATGTAAGTGGATATATCGAAACGATTCCACCACCGGGTCAGGAAAAGCTTACTGGTGCAGACGCCACCCACGCTTGGGTTGCGCTTTTTGTACCGGGCTCTGGTTGGATTGATTACGACCCGACCAACAATTTGAAACCCTACGACCAGCACGTTACGTTAGCTGTCGGACGAGATTTTGCAGATATCACACCGCTTAAAGGCATTATGTTTGGTGGTGGAAATCAGGTTTTAGACGTTTCAGTGGATATGAATCGCGGACAATAAGGAGCGTAGTTTGAGTAGCCAAAAACAAAGTCAGACGTTGTCGAAAGCTGTGAGTCTGGAACACTGCAATTTTTCCGAGTTTTACGATGAACTAATAGATAAAAATGGAAAACCCCGCCCTCACGGTGCGCCGTTAATGGATTATTTGTCGCAATTAAGTGAAGAAGAACTCAAAAACGCGCAAGACGCCGCCGAGTTGGTGGTGAAAGAAATGGGTATTACCTTCACGGTTTATGGTGAAGGCAGTTCAATTGACCGAGCGTGGCCCATCGATATCATTCCTCGTATTATCCCAAATAAAGAATGGCAACGCGTAGAAGAAGGACTTAAACAGCGCGTAAAAGCCCTTAATATGTTCATCGACGATCTGTATCACGATCAGAAGATTATTAAAGATGGCGTTTTTCCTAAAGCGCTTCTCGATAAGTCCGTGAACTTTAGAAAGCAGTGCGTAGGTGTTTCTCCCCCAAACGGTATCTGGGCACATATCTGTGGCTCTGATTTAGTGCGAGATAGCGACGGCACGATTTACGTACTGGAAGACAACCTGCGCGTACCTTCTGGCGTGTCTTACATGTTAGAAAACCGCTCGGTGCTGAAGCGTGTCTTTCCAGACATGTTCGAGAAAATGGATATTCTTCCCGTAAACGACTATCCCTCACAGCTGTTCGACATGTTGTCGAGTCTATCACCGCGTCCTCAGGATAAGCCTGAAGTTGTGGTACTTACACCCGGTATCTACAACTCTGCCTACTTTGAACACTGCTATCTTGCTCAGGAAATGGGGTGTGAGCTAGTAGAAGGTCGAGATCTAACCGTAGAAAAAGACGACTGCGTATATATGAAGACGATTAAAGGCCTACGCAGAGTGGACGTTATCTACCGCCGTATTGACGATATGTTTTTAGACCCAGAAGCGTTTAACCCTGATTCGATGCTGGGCGTTCCCGGGCTAATGCGAGCGTGGAGTAAAGGCAAGGTAACGCTGATCAACGCGCCGGGGGCTGGCGTGGCAGACGATAAAGTGGTGTACACCTATGTGCCTGACATGATTCGCTATTATTTGGATGAAGAGATTAAGCTGCCTAACGTAGAAACCTACCGTTGTTACGAGCCAGAAGACTTCAAATACGTTGAAGCCAATATCGACAAACTTGTAATAAAGCCTGCCAATGAATCGGGAGGCTATGGCTTGCTAATTGGTCCAAAATCAACCAAAAAGCAGCAGCAAGAAACCCTTGCTCAAATTAAGGCTGACCCCAGAAACTGGATAGCACAGCCTACCTTGAATTTGTCTACCGTCCCTACTATTGACGGTTCTACAATTGAAGGGCGACATGTGGATCTTCGCCCTTTCATCCTTTCATCAGGTACTCACACCTATGTTACAACGGGAGGCCTCACTAGGGTTGCCCTTGTTAAAGGTTCCCTCGTGGTCAATTCATCACAAGGCGGTGGTAGTAAAGATACTTGGATTGTGGATTAGGAGGGACTGACATGTTATCACGAGTTGCTGAAACGCTTTATTGGACGGCGCGCTACGTTGAAAGGGCTGAAAATCTCGCCCGCCTGATTAATGTTAACAACCTCCTGCTGATGGACTTACCCAAAGGGTTTTCGCCAGGCTGGGAGCCATTGCTAGACATAACAGGAAATCGCGAACCATTTGAGGCCATTTATAATGAATACAGCGAGAAGAATGTCGTTAAGTTCCTTACGGTAGACACACGCAATCCGTCTTCCATATTGAATTCCCTTCAATACGCAAGAGATAATGCGCGCACAATCAGAGACGTTATTCCAAGAGAAGTGTGGGAAACGCTGAACGCACTTCACTTATCGGTAAAAGAGAACAGTACAAGCTTTCTAAGTAAACGCGGGCGCTTTGCAAGTTTAAAACAGGTAATCAATCAGTGTTTACTGATGTTTGGAACCATGGATGCCAGCATGAGCCACGACGAAGGCTATTTCTTCTGGCGCTTTGGTGCGGCATTGGAACGGGCTGATATGACATCAAGGATAATTGACGTTCGCTCATCGACCCTTACCGAAGACATGAGTGACCTGCCATTCGAAAACATCTTATGGATGAGCGTACTTAGAAGCCTGAGCGGCTACCAAATGTATCGCCAGAAAATGGGCGTTCGCATACGTCCGGGCGATGTGTTGTTATTTATGCTACATAGCAAGGAGTTTCCGCGAAGTGTGTTGTTCTGCTTGAACAAACTAAAGAGTTTGTTCCTCAACTTGCCCGACAATGAAGCGATGATAGAGCGAATTGACCACAGTATTAGTGATTTAGAAAAACAGCCTGTTGCGACACTTCGAGGACGAGCGCTGCACAACTATATCGACGAGCTTCAAATTGATTTTGCCGACATTCATCAACAACTCGCAGAGCAATACTTCTTACATTAGTGCGCGTTTTTTCGCGTCTGTCGGTGCGCAAAGTAAAAGAAGTTATAAGTGAACACAGGAAATGGAAGCCAGAACACAAAAGTAAGAAAACAAAACAAAGCCCGCGCTAAGCGGGCTTTGTTATATTCATAGCAAGCTTGTGTTGTCAGGTATTACACAACCGCGATCACATCTTCTTTTGCAAGGCGCGCTTTCGGTAAACCATGGTTCCAATCTTGCTCTGTATCTGGGTAGCCCATGGCAAGTGCCACTTCGCAAACGTGGCCGTCTAGCTCATCTTTAAACTGTTCGCCAAGCAATTCGGCGTCAACACCTTCCATCGGCGTAGACGCTATGCCTAAACGCGCCAGAGTGTGAAGAACATTGCCTAATGCTAGATAAACTTGCGCTTTGGTCCAAGCCGCGTTGTTACCGTTTTCATCGGTGTTCGCTTCCGCAAATGCGTAAGCGCCCATGAAGTTTTCACGCATATCTTCGGGCAAATGACCAGACGCTACTTCTGCATCGACACGCTTTACAAATTTCTCTTTCGTAAATTTAGGATCATAGGCAAACAGAATGGTATGCGATGCTTCTTTAGCGTGATGCTGATTGAACTGATGCTTATTGGCAAAGCTATCGTGTAAACGCTGCTTGGCTTCATCACTTTCAACAACCACAAATTTCCATGGCTGAGAGTTGATTGAAGACGCAGATAGTCTCAACGCCTCAAGAATTGTCGCCAGATCATCAGCTGAAATGCGTTTACTCGCATCGTACTGTTTAACCGTGTAACGCTTATTTAAATCTTCAATAATTGGATGAGACACAATTAACTCCTCAATACGTCTGCTATTTGTTGTTCACGCATGAATGCTGCGAACAGAAAATTAAAGTACTCAATGAATATGGCGTGTATGGTATAGATTCGGCTTTTCAATGATAAGCCCTATAAAAAACGAATCAGTTTCAAATATTTTTTGATAATAAAAATTCGATAATAGATAGTATCGCCAGCAGCGTGCATTTCACAATTCATGGGTTAAGCGCTATGCTGATAAATAGAATTACAAAAAACCATTTAAAAACATTAGGTTTACCTTATGATTAGGCATTTGCTTCTCCCTCTTTTTCTCGCATCGTCTCCCGTACTCGCAGACAGTGGATCTCGCTTAATTGCATCTGGTGGTATTACAGGTTTCGAGGGCACAGCGGGTGGCGGCATTACGCCTTGGGCATTTATTGGCGGATACGCGAGTAAAGAAGAGGTCAGTTATTCGGCAAATATTCAGTACTTAAGCCTAAGCGATTATTCCCTTACAACAGCAGGGGCAAGCGTTAGTTTGTTTGACCGTATAGAGCTTAGCGTGCAGCGACAGCGCCTCGATATTGCTTCAGGGTTAACAAGCAACGTTTTCGCGTTACTCACAGAAGGTGCTATTACAAACGCCAACAGCACCACCATTGAGCAAGATATAATCGGTGCAAAAGTTAAGGTTCTTGGCGATGGCGTCTTTACTCAAAACTCATGGATACCCCAAGTATCCATCGGCGCACAATACAAGAAAAACAGAGACTACGACAGCTCTCTTTCGCTACCCGACGGTACGACCCCCTTGCCCAGCGTAGGCGTACCAATGCTGCTAGGTGCGAAAGACGACAGTGGTACCGACGTTTACCTTTCAGCCACGAAACTGTGGTTAGGCACTCCATCAGGTTATAATTTACTCACCAATCTTACCGCGCGATATACAAAGGCGAATGTGTTTGGCTTACTTGGATTTGGTTCTGAAAACAACGATAGCGCTAAGCTCGAATGGGAGGGCTCTTTAGCAGTATTAATTAGCCCTACCACAGCAATTGGCACAGAGTTTAGAACGCAAACCAATCGATTAGGAGGCTTAGCTGAAGAAGACACCGTTGTTGATGCCTTTATTGCCTACTTCCCAAATAAATCTATTTCGATTACCGCTGCCTATGTGGATTTGGGCAATTTACCTTTGCAAGAAAGTTCTTCAGGATTTTATCTAACGGTAAACAGCACTTTTTGATAGGGGAACGAAATGATCAGACACTGCTTCCGGTTAATGGTAATTGCTGCGTTAAGCGTATTGATAATCGCATGCGCCAGCGCTCCTGAACAAAGCCTTTATGAAGAAATTGGCGGCCATAAAACGCTCAATACCATATACGGCGTAGCGATTACACGAATTTACACTGACCCCGTAATTGGTCATTACTTCAAAGGTGTTCCCAAAAAACATTTAAGAGATCAACTTGTATTGCAAACATGCGAGCTTATTGGCGGGCCTTGCGAATATGATGGAAAAACAATGTTGGAGTCTCACACGGGTCTCAATATTAAGGAGCGTGAATTTTACATATTGGTGGAGTATGTCCAAGGCGCGATGCGCGATGTGGGGCTAACCTATCAGCAAGAAAACCGTATTCTCAAGCTGCTAGCGCCAATCAAATACGAAACGGTATACCTGTAGTGTATTCATCCGTCCTGTACACGTTGAATAAAGCAGGTACGTTAACGTTCTAGTTCTTTTTATAGATACAACAATAAAAAACCCTCGTCTTAGCGAGGGTTTTTATATCAATCTAAATTAGCTGAAGCTTAGTTAGGCGTAATCGCGTTGTGGTAAACGTCTTGCACGTCATCACAGTCGTTAAGCATGTCCATGAATTTTTCAAACATCGGCATGTCTTCTTCGCTTATCTCAGTTTCGGTCTGAGGCATCCAGCTCATTTCTTCTGCAATAAAGCTAATGTCTGGGTAGGCTTCAGTTAGCGCTGTTTTTACTTGATAGAATTCAGTGTGTGGCGCGTAAACTGTAACTTTACCGTCTTCAACTTCAACATCAGTTACGTCTACGTCGGCTTCCATTAGCACTTCTAGGATAGCGTCTTCGTCGTCACCTTCAAACTGGAATACCGCTTGGTGATCGAACATATGCGATACCGCACCCTGTGCACCAAGTTTCGCGTTGGTTTTAGTAAAGCAGTTACGTACTTCAGTGATGGTGCGGTTTGCATTGTCAGACAAGCAGTCAACAATGACCATGCAGTTACCTGGGCCAAAACCTTCATAACGCATAGGCTGGAAGTCTTCGCCAGCACCACCAGCGGCTTTATCAATCGCTTTTTCAATAACGTGGCTTGGTACTTGGTCTTTCTTCGCCTTTTCCATTAGGCGGCGAAGTGAAAGGTTGGTGTCTGGATCGGCACCACCATTTTTCGCACATACGTAAATTTCTTTACCGTATTTAGAATAAACTTTAGTTTTTTGGCCGGCAGTTTTTGCCATGGCGTTTTTACGAACTTCGAATGCTCTTCCCATCTTAAAATTCTCTTTCTCGCAATTTGAAATGCTGCGTTGGGTTTTATCGGGCTACCTGTTGCCTGACCGTTCATCAGGCGCATCGCTCTGCCTTACTTGGTAGCATTGCCGAACTCGACGTTTCAATAAATGGCCGAACGCGACGGTGCTAAAAATTGCCAAGCGAAACACTGCCCAAAATAACGGTAGGCTAAGCGACACAAAAAATTTGGGCGAAATTCTACCTTAATTTTCGTGTAATACCAATGTGAACGCCCCTAGAAAGGGTATAGGTTGGTAGCTTTCACATTTTCAATGAGGTCAAAATGTACTCTGACCCCATATTTATGCTTACGGCAAATGCTCGGTTGCCAGGTAGTCGTGTGACTGCATTTCCTTTAAGCGGCTAAGACAGCGCCTGAACTCAAAATTAAGTAGCCCCTCGGTGTACAAGCTTTCCAGCGCGACTTCTGCAGATATGATCAGCTTTACATTTCGCTCGTAAAATTCGTCCACCATCGCAATAAAACGACGCGCCACATCGTCATTATGCTGGCCCATTTCCCTAACATTGGCTAAAAGCACGGAGTGATAGCAACGGCTTAACTCAATGTAGTCGCTCTGGCTTCTGGGCCCGCCACACAAGGCTTTAAAATCAATCATCAATACCCCGTCAGCGTTTCTAAGCGTCGGTATTTTTCGGTTGTTCACCTCAATATCTTCGCCTTTAGAGCCTTCTTCCGGAGCTAATTGAGAAAAGTAGCTATGCAAGTTTTCGGTGGCTTCGCCATCAAGTGGGTAGTGATAAATTTCGGCTTGCTCTAACGTTCTAAGACGATAATCAATACCGCTATCAACGTTTACCACGCGGGTATTCTGATTGAGTAGATCGATAGCAGGTAAGAACCGCGCACGCTGTAATCCGTTTTTATACAAATCGTCAGGGACTATGTTTGACGTCGCCACCAGCACAATACCGTGACCAAACAGCTCTTCCATTAACGTGCCTAAGATCATGGCATCGGTTATATCAGACACGAAAAACTCGTCAAAGCATATTACCCGCGCTTCTTTTGCTAACTTAGCCGCTACCAGCTTTAGCGGGTCTTGTGCGTTTTTAAGCTGCTTTAGTTCATCGTGCACACGGTACATAAAGCGGTGAAAATGCACGCGCATTTTCTTTTCGAAAGGCAAACAGTCGTAGAATGTATCTACTAAATAGGTTTTGCCTCGCCCAACACCACCGTAAAAGTAAATGCCCTGGATACCAGGCTTCGCATGGCCTTTCCCAAACGCTGCTTTTAACTTTACCCGCCACGTCGTTTTCTTTTCAGGTTGGGTAAGTTCATCAAACAAACGTTGAAGTTCTTTTACTGCATTTTCTTGCGCCGCGTCGTAACGAAAGTCAGACGACTGAAGATCTAGCTGATATTTTTCCCATGGCGTCATCGCCGAAACCACTCCGTACAAAAGTCAATAGCGGCGCTTGCTGCACCGACCTGCTTGAATTTCTCAATTATGACCTTAATTTTAATGGAAATCACGGTAGAATCTCACATTGAAATTCGACATACACCGAATAAATGTCACGATGTATGCGCTTTTCGGGTTCGACCTTGCTATATTCAGCGTATGGTCGAAAGCAGCTTTTAGATCGTAGAAGTAAAGGTCGGCTGCAAGATGTAGATTGATTCGGAGAATATAATGGAATTGTTAGTATCTCTTGCTTTGTTAGTAGTTGGGTTAATTATTGGCTTTTTCGCAGGTCGCTTTTTTCAACAAAAGCAGGGCGCAGGCAATACTGCACAGACTGAGAAGCAAGTTAAAGAGATCCTCGCACAGCAGGCGCAACACCACATTCATCAAACTCGTCAAAGCTTAGAGAGCATTGAAAGCCAGTGCGAAACCTTGAAGCAACAAATTGAAGAGTATGAATTGCTGCTTGAGCAAGGCAGCGATGATGACAGCAAAGTTCCTTTTTATGGGGAACAAGCAACCACATATTTACGTAACAACCTAAAAGGGTCTGACAAATCGAGAGTTCAGCGTGTATCTGACACACAGCCAAGAGACTTCGCTAACTCGGGTTCTGGGCTGTTCGTCGGCGGATCTGATAAGAATACCGCAGAAAAACAGTAACATCGGGAACTTTATCACGACCTCGGACTCTTTTAGTGAAACCATGCTATGTCGCATATAACATGAAGGAGTGTAAGCGAACATGAAAATGTCTTTCCGCCATTGTCTATTGGCGTCTGCCGTTGTTGTAAGTTCATTGGGCTTTACTGCTAGCACACAGGCGGCGTTACCGTTCTTTTCTGATAAGAAAGATGAAGTTCCCTCTTTAGCCCCTATGCTAGAAGAAGCTACCCCAGCGGTAGTGAGCATTGCGGTAGAAGGAACACAAACCTCTACGCAGCGTGTACCCGAGATGTTTCGCTACTTCTTCGGCGCCCCGCAAGAACAGGTTCAAGAGCGCCCTTTCCGAGGTCTTGGTTCTGGTGTCATCATAGATGCCGATAAAGGTTATGTCGTTACCAACAACCACGTTGTTGATAATGCAGATGAAATCACTGTTAAGTTAACTGACGGTCGCGAGTTTAAGGCGAAAAAGCTAGGTTCAGATGAGCAAAGCGATATCGCGCTACTTAAAATTGAACCTGATGATTTAAAAGCGTTACCGCTTGCCGATTCTGACGCGCTGCGCGTTGGTGATTTCGTAGTAGCCATTGGCAACCCATTCGGTCTATCACAAACCGTTACCTCAGGTATCGTTAGTGCTTTAGGTCGCTCAGGTTTAAACATTGGTGGTTATGAAGACTTTATTCAAACCGACGCAGCAATTAACCGCGGTAACTCAGGCGGTGCGTTAGTTAACCTTCACGGTGAACTGGTTGGTATCAACACCGCTATTTTTGGTCCTAACGGCGGTAACGTCGGTATTGGTTTTGCTATTCCTGCCAATATGATGAAAAGCCTAATTGATCAAATTGCAGAATTTGGAGAAGTTCGCCGTGGCCTTCTAGGCATTTTAGGTAGCGATATTGACGCGGGCCTTGCCGAAGCCATGAATGCGGAAGTGAACATTGGTGCGTTCGTGAGCGAAGTGCAGCCAGACTCTGCCGCTGAAAAAGGTGGTCTGCAAGCCGGTGATATTATTACTGCCATTAATGGTCGTAAACTTCATAGCTTCCAAGAACTGCGCGCAAAAATTGCGAGTATGGGCGCGGGCGCTGAAGTTGAGCTCACCGTTATGCGCAAAGGTAAGAAAATGAATGTAGATGTTGTATTAGATGACGCTACAGACACGACAGTGACGGCTGCTCAAATTCACCCAGCCCTAGAAGGAGCAACCCTGTCTAACGGCACTGACGATGCTGGTAATGCTGGTGTAGTGGTTTCTGATATCGAGCGTGGTGCGCCTGCGGCGAGAATTGGCCTTCAATCTGATGATGTGATAATTGGCGTTAACCGCGTACGTACGTCCACGGTTGCAGAGTTTAGAAATGCACTAGACGAAGCCAAAGGCGTTATCGCACTCAATGTAAAACGTGGAAACTCTACGCTTTATTTGGTAATCAGACAGTAGCAATGTAGCTCTTCAATTACATCCTCCGCTCAGACGCGTTGGTGTCCAAGCTGAGGGTTAGCATAAAAACGGCGCTTTATAAGCGCCGTTTTTGTTTTCAAATGATAACCGTTGAAAACAGTGTGCTCCTAGCTTCCTAACGGGGCTTCTTTTCGGACTCCTCTGATAAGCCGCATTCTCGAGCTACACCTATGTCCACGTAAATAAGGCTGTATGAACAGCATGAAAGGTTTTGAAGTACATGCTAGTGCAAATTGAGTTGCACAAAATTTGCGTTTCATTACGGTAGTTTATTAAATAAAGTGATATCCTTTGCCGTAAGATGATAATTTAAGAATGTTGCGCTTTAAGATTGTGAAGTAGTGCTGAGTTAACGGCACGTATTAATTAAGTGCGACAGATAACAAAAAGTGTGATTTGTGACTGGCCGCTCAATTTTTAACTTCTTACTAAAATCTGTATTTCTTGGCGTAGCTGTTGCTGCATTACTGTTAGTTTTCCTACCCGATCTACGTCAAGGCAAAGGCCTTGCTCAAGGGTTCTTTAACTCCCCCTCAGTAAGCGCTAGTCGCGAAAGCTATTTTACTGCTCTAAGTCGCTCTGCGCCTGCAGTAGTCAATATCTACAGCGTCAGTATTGAGAACGGTTCAGGCCTATTCAGAAATCAATCTCGTGGGCGCACCAATTTGGGTTCTGGCGTTATCATGACAGAAAATGGCTATTTGCTTACCTGTCACCACGTAGTTGCAGATGCAGATAGCATTTACGTAGCGGTTCAAGATGGACGTATTTTGGAAGCGCAAATTGTGGGCACCGACCCACTGACCGACCTTGCCGTGTTAAAAGTCACCGCTGATAACCTGCACATTATTCCTCAGGTGTCAGAACCTGACACCCATGTGGGTGATGTGGTGATGGCGATTGGTAATCCTTTCGATCTGGGACAAACCATTACTCAAGGCATAGTAAGCAGAGCCGGACGAAATGGTCTATCTAATTATGTTGATTTCATTCAAACCGACGCAGTTTTGAACCAAGGTAACTCTGGTGGCGCACTGGTAGATAGCAATGGTATTTTGCTGGGTATCACTAACGCCAACTTCCAAGTGCTAGATTCAAATAATCGCGCTCGCAATGTAGACGGCATTAACTTTGCCGTGCCTTACGAATTAGCTAAGCGAGTCATGGATGAAATTATCAGCAATGGACGTGTTGTTCGCGGGCAGCTTGGTTTTGTTGGCGGTGAAAACCGCAACCGACCAGGCATAGACGTTTCAGCAGTAGCTAAAGGCAGCCCTGCCGACATCGCGGGTATCCGCCCTGGCGACATCATTGTAGCCATAGACGGCGTACGTTTAGAAAGCGCATCAAAAACGTTGGACATGATTGCCGAAACAGAGCCCGGTACTGAACTTGAAATTGAGCTCAGCCGCGACGGGCGTTCGATTACTCTTACGGCAACGGTCGCAGAGCTTCGCGCTGGTCAATAAGTATTGTTGGGGCTGGCAGATTAGTTCGGCTTCCCGAGTTTTAAACGTGAAGATTTAATACCAGCCCGCATAGATAATAGACACAAAAAAAGCGCCAGATAGATATTCTATCTGGCGCTTTTTCGTAGAAGTGCGAAACCTTGAGTTATTCTTTCACTCTTTCAATGATGGCACCCAAGCCACCCAGCTTCTCTTCAATGGCTTCATAACCACGGTCTAAGTGATAAATGCGATTCACGTGAGTCTCACCTTCTGCGATGAGCCCAGCTATCACCAAGCTTGCCGACGCGCGCAGGTCAGTAGCCATTACCGGAGCTCCTTTAAGGCTTGAGCTGCCTTTAGACACTGCTGAGTTCGCTTCTAACGCGATTTCTGCGCCCATACGTTGTAACTCTGGCACGTGCATAAAGCGGTTTTCAAATATGGTTTCTGTAATTACGCCCGTGCCTTCGGCAACACAGTTCAAGGTAACAAACTGCGCCTGCATATCCGTAGGGAATGCTGGGTGTGGTGCGGTTTTAACTCGCACAGCCTGTGGTTTGCGCCCTTCCATGTCTAGCTCTATCCAGTCATCACCAGTGGTGATTTTAGCTCCGGCCTGCTCTAGCTTATCTAGCACCGCATCTAATGTATCTGGCGCCGCATGAGTACAGCGTATTTTCCCACCTGTCACAGCGGCCGCTACCAAGAAAGTACCGGTTTCTATACGGTCAGGCAGCACTGCATAATCACAACCGTTTAAGGTTTCCACGCCCTCAATGGTTATTTTATCGCTTCCTGCACCGCTAATTTTCGCGCCCATCTGAATAAGACAGTTTGCTAAATCCACGATTTCGGGCTCGCGTGCCGCGTTTTCAAGAATGGTTGTTCCGTCAGCCAGCGCCGCTGCCATCAGTAGGTTTTCAGTGGCACCCACGCTTACCATATCCATGAAAATACGCGCACCTTTCAGACGCCCATCGACTTCGGCTCGAATATAGCCTTCGTCTACTTCAATCTTCGCGCCCATCTTTTCAAGGCCAGTTAAATGAAGATTTACCGGGCGCGCACCTATAGCACAGCCACCGGGCAAAGAGACATTCGCTTTACCTTGCTTAGCTAACAGTGGGCCAAGTACCAAGATAGACGCACGCATAGTACGTACTAACTCATAGGACGCTGTAACGCTTTGTAGCGTACTCGCATCGATAACGATATCGTTAGGTGCGGGTAGTGCGACTTCAACACCTAATTCACGCAAAAGTGCCGTCGTAGTATTGATGTCACGAAGACGAGGAACGTTGGTGTAACGACAAGGAGAGTCGGTCAGCAAGCTTGTCATCAACAATGGCAAGGCCGCGTTTTTAGCGCCAGAGATGCGCACGGTACCGTTGAGCGCAGGGCCCTTTTTAATTACGAGTTTATCCACGTGCTACGCCTATTATTGAGGAATATTAAACTGGCGCTCACGCTCCCAGTCTTTTACTGAAAACGTCTTGATGGTAATTGCATGCATGCTGCCGTCTGCAATTTTATCAGCCAAAGGCGCATATACCGCTTGCTGGCGCTTCACACGGCTCATTTCGTTAAAAGCATCGCTTACCGCAATAATATTAAAATGCGAACCTTCGCCCTTTACATGGACTTCGTGAAGGTCTAACGCATCTTTCAAGATTTTTTCAATTTCAGACAATTCCATAACTTACTTCTTAATTCGCTAACGGGTGTTTATTCTACGGGTAAAAAGCTATCTGCGTCGCTTATTTTAGCAAGCTTACGTAGCTTCTCAGGCATTTTATATAGGCTCATGCTAACACCATTTTGCTTTGCATCCCTAACGGCATTAATAAGCCAAGCCAAACCTGCACTGTCTGCGCGCTCAACATCACTTAAATCAACAAGACATCTTTTATTGTTAATCAAGGTACTACGCTCATTTCCGTCCAAACTATCCCAGAAATTCTTCGACAGCGTTTCACGGTCAAGATGACCGTGAACCACTACATTGCCTTTGTCGTTTACCTCGAATAGGCTCACTCAGCCTCTCCTTCGATTTCGATTGGCTCGCCTTGCTTAAGCTCAACTGGCTTACCAATTTTGTCGCGCATTAGTGCGATAACTGCATCGATACCGTCTTGACGAAGGATTGATTCAAATTCGCTACGCTTGCTGTTTAGCATGCTGATGCCTTCAGCAACCATATCGTAGGCTTTCCACTCGTTCGTTTTACTATCTTTACGAACTTTAAAAGCAATTTTGATTTCAGGGCGGTTTGGATCTTGAACCACTGCACGCACTGTTACTGATTTTTTATCATCAAAAGATGATTCAGGCTCAAAGATGACTTCTTGGTTGTCGTAGTAGCCCATTGCCACAGCGTAGGTTGTTACCAAATATTGACGAAATACGCTGATGTACTCGCCCATCTTCTCTTGAGGTACTGACTTAAAGTGTTTACCTAGTACCATAAAAGCAGCGAATTTGTAGTCGATATGAGGTACTAATTCTTCTTCCATAATAGTGCGTAGCATTTCAGGATCAGCTTTGATCGCTGCTTGGTTCGCTTTGATGCGCTCAAACGTGCGGTTTGCTACGTCTTGAACCAATTCGTACGGGTTTTGTTCATTAACTTCTTGTGCATTCGCTATGCCCGCTACAGACATCATGAAGATGCCAAGTGCTACCATAAACTTTTTCAAAATTACTCTCCTAACTTAAAACTCTATTTAGCAGACCTGATGGCAATCCAATAAGTTTCATCACGCCGCTGGAATAATTTAACGACCTGGTAATATACGTCTGGCCGTAATACTGCGATTAGTCTTCGTCGCTTCCGCGATTAAATAAGAACTGACCAATGAGATCTTCAAGAACCAAAGCTGACTTAGTATCCTGAAGGTAATCGCCATTCTGTAAATTAGCGACACCGTCGAAAGAGAAGCCAGGTTGGAAGCCAACATACTGTTCGCCTAGCAAACCCGAGGTCAAAATAGACACAGAGCTGGTTTCTGGAAAGCCGTTGTATTCATTTAAAATTGACAGCTCAACCACTGGCGTAAAATCTTCTTGGTCTAGCGTAATCGATGACACACGGCCAACCGTTACCCCACCAACCTTTACTGCCGATCTCGGCTTTAAGCCGCCAATATTGTCGAATTTTGCGT
Source organism: Alteromonas sp. R7 (assembly GCF_055755235.1). NCBI lineage: Bacteria > Pseudomonadati > Pseudomonadota > Gammaproteobacteria > Alteromonadales > Alteromonadaceae > Alteromonas > Alteromonas sp. R7. The sequence continues at coordinate 395,726 of NZ_JBVTQX010000002.1, forward strand.
ATAACGTGTAGGTATCGCCTTCGGTGGCTACCGTTTGGTTTGCTACTTTCAGTGCCAATAACAACAACGCACCGATTGTAAGCATGACAAACACACCAACCATTACTTCCGTTTTATACTTACTCATTCCAATCCCCTACTCGATACCAAACATAAGGGCGGTTAGCACGAAGTCCAGCCCTAATACTGCTAATGATGAATAGACCACCGTTTCGGTAGTCGCTTTGCTGATCCCTTCCGATGTTGGAATAGAATCGTAACCTTTAAATATGGCAATCCACGTTACAACCAAGGCAAACACGAGGCTTTTTATTACGCCGTTTATGACATCCTGGTTCCAATCTACTGTCGATTGCATAATTGACCAGTAGCTGCCTGCATCAACGCCTAGCCAATCAACACCCACTAAGTGGCCGCCTAAAATACCAATGGCACTGAAAATAATGGCAAGCATAGGCATCGCTAACATTCCCGCCCAAAAACGCGGAGCGACGATACGTCGTAGCGGGTCTACCGCCATCATCTCTAAACTACTCAGTTGCTCCGTGGCTTTCATTAAGCCTATTTCAGCTGTTAAGGCTGAGCCAGCTCGCCCAGCAAAAAGCAATGCGGTCACAACCGGACCAAGCTCTCTTAACAATGAAAGTGCGACCATGGGGCCTAAGCTACCTTCTGCGCCATAATCAACCAAAATGGTGTAGCCTTGTAGCGCCATTACCATGCCGATGAATAACCCCGACACCATAATAATTAGCAGCGACTGAACGCCCACTACATACAATTGCTTAATCACCAACGGTACATTTTTAAGCCTAGGGACAGCGATTAATGCACCAAACAACATAAGAGCTGCTCGACCAACCGCAGTGACCTTCCCTATCGTTTTAGCGCCTATTGATTGGAAGAACTTCATTTATCTGCCCCCAAGAAGCTTGCTTTCAAATCAGGTGCAGGATAATGAAATGGTACCGGACCATCTGCTTTTCCTTTCAAGAACTGCTGGACTAATTCAGAGTCACTTTCTTTGATTTGCTGCGCCGTTCCTTCACCGATAACCCGCTTGTCAGCTAAGATATAAATATAATCGGCAATGGTCAGTACTTCAGTGACATCGTGAGTCACCACAATACTGGTTAGATTAAGTGCGTCGTTTAATTCACGAATAAGCTTAACCAGCACACCCATTGATATAGGATCTTGTCCTGCAAAGGGTTCGTCGTACATGATTAAATCTGGATCTAGTGCAATCGCCCTAGCCAAAGCAGCCCTGCGCGCCATACCACCAGATAATTCACTAGGCATTAACTGAGCTGCACCGCGCAATCCTACTGCCTGTAGCTTTAAAGCGACAATTGTCGCAATAACGTCTTCAGAAAGTTTTGTATGTTCGCGAAGTGGAAACGCCACGTTATCGAACACACTCATATCGGTAAAAAGCGCACCACTTTGAAAAAGCATGCTCATTCTACGACGTGTCTCATATAGCGTTTTTCTCGACATAGAAACAATCGAATCGCCGTCGAATCTAACGTCACCTTCATCTGGCGTTAACTGCCCGCCAATAAGGCGCAGCAGCGTGGTTTTACCTATACCACTTGGCCCCATTACCGCAGTAATTTTGCCTTTGGGTACCTTTAGCGATATCCCATCATAAATGATGCGATCAGCGCGCTTAAAGGTAAGGTTATCTACTTCAACTAAATGATCCATAGTTACTTAAATGTCGACCCCTGACGTTGGATTGAGACCTTATAAAATAACGCGTTCAATCCACTTAGAAAATTTTAAAATTATAAGAGTAAGTGAGTATTCAATTTCTGTGCCTTCACTTGATCCACTCTTAAGGTTTACTGCACAGTTTACTTTATGAGCGCATAAAATCAAAAAAGTTTACTCTCCAGTGTACTTTTTTGAATTTATATCGCCAGACATTGCTTAGAACACCTTGTCTGGGCGGTGTAATTTAAGGGCATTGTACGCTTTTTCAAGCCCCTCGCCAAAGTCAAAAAGTTACAAGTTATGTTCGATTAAGACGAATGTTAGGTATCTCACGTTTAAGTGCCTAACCTTCCCTAGCAATCTTTACGCTTAACATTGACTCCATCCTATTTTGTTGTTTCTTAACTGAAACTGAATATGAAGTCTTGTGTGTGTAAGTGCGACCTAATTTGCGTATTCAGCGGAAATTTACGTCAATTGACAGTATTTGGCGAAAATAAAACGCTGCGAGCATAGGCAAATGGCACTCTTTTTGCGACAATCTAGCGAAATACTTTCTATTACAGGTTGTTGTGCTTTTAAACATTGTCATTTTTCTTGTTGGGCTGATTGTACTGAGTTGGAGCGCTGACCGGTTTGTATATGGCGCCTCAGCATTAGCAAAAAACATCGGCATTTCTCCAATGATGATCGGACTAACGATTGTCGCTATGGGATCTTCGGCACCTGAAATTGTGGTTTCCGCCATAGCCTCCGCAAATGGCAATATGAACACCGCCGTGGGTAACGCGCTAGGTTCTAACATCACGAACATCGCGCTAGTTTTAGGTATAACCGCGCTAGTGAAACCATTGCTTGTTTCATCAACAACGTTAAAGCGCGAACTTCCAGCACTCCTTATCATCTCATTGATTGCCATTGGCTTTATGTTTGACGGTGAACTTAAGTCTTATGAAGGCATTATCCTACTAGGCCTGTTCATTTTCGTACTGGCAATGATGGCGTGGTTGTCGCTACAGGTAGATAAAGAAGACCCTCTGGTTGCGGAAACCGCAGATGAAATCCCCAAAGGCGTTTCAAATACGTCAGCTCTCATTTGGATTGGTGTAGGCCTTGTAATACTTCCATTAAGTGCTCACTTTTTGGTGAACTCAGCAGTAGAAATTGCCAGATACATGGGCATTTCGGATTTGGTTATCGGACTAACGATTATTGCGTTTGGTACAAGTCTACCTGAGCTAGCAGCAAGTGTTGCGGGTGTACTTAAAGGTGAAGACGATTTAGCACTGGGTAATATCATCGGCTCAAATATCTTCAACCTGCTTGCCGTACTTGGCATGCCCGGGTTAATCGCGCCTGGTATCCTGGACCCTGACGTTTACAACCGAGATATGTACGTAATGCTTGGTTTAACATTATTATTGTTCTTGTTCAGCTTCGATTTAATCGGCAAACGTACAATATCAAGAACAAATGGATTCATACTTCTGGCTTGCTTTATCGGCTATCAATTCTGGCTATTCGGATAATCATGAATACACAAACTCAGATGAACTATATCGACTCAGCGAAGCGCGTTATTGAAATTGAAACACAGGCTATTGCTAATCTGGCAGAGCGCTTAAACAATGAATTTATCGCTGCCTGTAATATTCTCTTTGCCTGCAAGGGTAAAGTTGTCGTGAGTGGTATGGGAAAGTCTGGGCATATCGGAAATAAAATTGCCGCTACGCTTGCCAGTACAGGTACTCCTGCATTTTTCATGCACCCTGGTGAAGCCAACCATGGCGACTTGGGCATGCTAAGCAAAGGCGATGTCTTACTCGCCATCTCTAATTCTGGCGAGACTAACGAGCTCGTTAACTTATTGCCCGTAGTTAAGCGCTTAGGCATACAGGTGGTCGCCATGACCAACAGTGCTTCCAGTTCATTAGGGCAACACGCAGATGTCGTACTTGATATCAGCGTTGAAAAAGAAGCGTGTTCGCTAGGTCTTGCTCCTACGTCAAGCACAACCGCCACACTGGTTATGGGTGATGCGCTTGCGGTAGCACTGCTCGACCAAAAAGGTTTCACCTCAGATGACTTTGCGCTTTCGCACCCAGGCGGTAGTTTAGGCAGAAAACTTCTGCTTAAAGTTAGCGATATAATGCAAAGCGGCAGTGATATCCCCCTTGTCCATGCCAGTGCTTCTGTTGCTGACGCACTGCTGGAAATATCTAAAAAGGGACTGGGTATGACAGGCGTGATAGCGGCAGACGGTACGCTGACAGGCGTCTTTACGGATGGCGACCTACGACGAATTCTCGATGCCCGCGTAGACGTACACAGTGCGACAGTAGAAGAAGTAATGACTAAAGGCGGCAAGACTACCACCGCAGGTCAGCTGGCTGTAGAAGCCCTGAATTTGATGGAAACCCATAAAATTAGTGCGTTAATGGTTACTGACGATAAGCGCAAACCTGTTGGGGCCTTTAACATGCATATGCTATTAAAAGCAGGAGTGCTTTAAATGACAACCACCTTATACACGGAAATAAATGACTCGCTTTTCGCAAAACTAGCCAAGATAAAGTTGCTGGTATGCGACGTTGATGGTGTGTTCTCAGATGGTCGAATTTACTTAGGTAACGACGGTGAAGAACTTAAAGCATTCCATACCCGTGATGGATATGGTGTAAAAGCGCTAGTGAGCAATGGAGTGAATGTCGCGGTTATTACTGGACGTCGCTCTGCCATTGTTGAAAATAGAATGAAGGCACTGAATGTTGCACATATAATTCAAGGCGAAGAGAATAAAGCAGACGCGCTTAGCGACCTGATGAAGCACCTTGAGTTAAACACTGACGAAGTGGCTGCGGTAGGTGATGACATGCCAGATACGGGTATGTACAAGCACGTTGCGGTTAAAATTGCGGTTGCCGATGCCCATCCTTACGTAGCAAAACAAGCAAACTGGATTACGACCCTTCCCGGAGGGTTTGGCGCGGTCCGAGAAATATCGGATACCATTTTGCAGGCCAAAGGGGTAGCAAATGAGATTTTTGGAGCTAGTGTATGAGCCTGTTTGGCTTTAATCGCTTAGGATTAAGTATATCGGCGCTATTTATTCTGGCGATGCTGATGTACATCCCTACGTGGATGGAAGAGCAGCCTGAAACGCAGGGGAATCGTGAAAACGATGCGCTAAAGCCCGCCTACAAAGCAAAAAATCTAACCACTACGCTGTACAATCAAGACGGTGAGTTAAATCACAAAGTATTTGCAGAGTCGATGGAGCATTACGACCAGCTTGGCTTTGTATTGTTTCAGCAACCTAAATACACCCTTTATACAGAAAACGCGTCATCACCATGGGTGGTAACCGCTGATGAAGGTACACTATACAATAACGAGCTAATCCAGCTGGAAAACCAAGTTAATATTGAGAACCAAACTGGCGATGACTTTGTCAGAAGTATATCGACCGAGTACATTCAAATTAATTTAGAAACCAAGCAAATGACATCTGACCAACCCGTTGAAATACTGGGCACCCAATATGTCATTTTAAGTAATGGGTTTAACGCGAATTTACGCACACAAGAATACGAGCTTTTAGATCATGTACAAACCACTTATTCCCCTAGCAACTAGTTTATTGCTTGCCATCGCTAGCGGTGCGGTACACGCCAGTGAAGATGATTTTTCGCAGCCCATAAAAATAGGCTCGAACACCCAGTTTATCGACGGTAAAAATAAAACCGCGTTGTACAAAGACGACGTACTCATAACTCAAGGCTCTTTGGTTATTGAAGCTGACGAAGTGGAAGTAATTGCCACTGACGGTGGTGGTCGTGAAATATTTATTGCTAGAGGAAAGCCTGCAAGCTATTCCCAGCAATTGGAAGACGGCACGCCAGTTTCGGCAAAAGCTAATGAAATACGCTATGAAGTGGTGAACCGAACGATTTCTCTTGCTGGAAACGCAGAGTTGAAACAAGACACCAGTAAAGTACAGGGTGACAACATCACGTTCGATATGATTACCGAGCAATTGCTAGCGACTGGCGGCGCAGGTAAGGATGGTGAGGGTCGAGTGACCACAGTATTCACACCTGAGACCATTCGCAAAACTTCGTCTAAGAAAGACAAAAAAGACAACGAGGGCAATGAATAGCAATGGCAACTTTGAGCGCTAAAAATCTTGCTAAGGCTTACAAGTCAAGACAGGTTGTTCGAGATGTAAGTCTGTCTGTCTCAACGGGTCAAATTGTTGGTCTTCTTGGCCCAAATGGCGCTGGTAAGACCACCACATTCTACATGATTGTTGGTTTAGTGAATCTGGATAAAGGCAAGATTGAAATCGACGACAATGAGCTAACTCATCAGCCCATGCACGAGCGCGCACGCCGCGGAATTGGCTACCTACCGCAGGAAGCCTCTATTTTCAGAAAGCTCACAGTGCATGAAAATATCATGGCCATTTTGCAAACCCGTAAAGATTTAAATTCACAACAGCAAGAAGAAGAAGCTGATGCGCTACTTGATGAATTTAATATTAACCATATACGTAATAGTACGGGAATGAGTTTGTCAGGGGGCGAACGCCGTCGCGTTGAGATTGCCCGCGCTCTGGCAGCAAAACCGCAATTTATTTTGTTAGACGAACCATTTGCTGGTGTTGATCCAATATCAGTTAATGATATAAAGAAGATAATACAACATCTTCGCGATAGGGGTATTGGAATCCTTATCACAGACCATAACGTACGAGAGACATTGGATGTTTGTGAAAAGGCGTACATTGTGAGTCATGGCGAGCTTATTGCGCAAGGAACGGCGGAACAGGTTTTAAGTAATCAAAAAGTAAGGGATGTATACCTAGGCGAACAATTCAGGCTATAGTTAATGTAACCGAATTGCCATTTTTCAGTTTCGCTCTGGTATATTCAATTTAGAGCATTTAAATAAGACGTAGATGAAACCATCTTTACAGCTAAAATTTAGCCAACAACTTACCATGACACCACAGCTTCAGCAGGCCATTAAACTGCTGCAGCTTTCTACACTTGATCTTCAACAAGAGATCCAAGAAGCGCTCGATTCTAATCCGCTATTAGAAGTTGAAGAAGGTAACGACGAGCCGCAACTAGAAAAGAACAATATCGACAACGATGACAGCGGCTCTGAGGCCACTGCTTCTGCATCTAGTGACACACTAGAAGCCGGCGATGCACTTGAGAAAAACGATCTTCCCGATGAGCTGCCAATCGACAGCACATGGGACGAATACTACTCTGCTTCATCTTCGCCAGCTCCGGGTCCATCCAATGACGACGAGCAAATCTTCCAAGGTGAGACTACTGAAGATATTCAAGAGCACCTTCTTTGGCAAATGCGCCTTACCCACTTCTCGGATACCGATCGCGCAATCGCTACAGCAATCATCGACTCTATTGACGAGTCAGGTTATTTAACCGTTACCCTTGATGATATTTTAGAAGCGGTTAACGATGATGATATGGAAGAGCCGATTGAAATGGACGAAATAGAATGTGTGCTTAAGCGCATTCAGATGTTCGACCCTATTGGTTCTGGCTCACGCTCTCCACAAGAATGTTTGATGGTGCAATTGCGCCAGTTTTCAGAAGACACACCGTGGCTTGCTGAAGCCAAGCAACTGATTGAAGAGTACTCTGACTTACTGAGCAGCAAAGACTATCGTACGCTTATGCGTAAAAGCCGATTGAAAGAAGATCAGCTACGCGAGGCAATGCGTTTACTGCAAACCTTGAATCCTCGCCCAGGTAGTGCTTTAGTTACTAAAGAGCCTGAGTACGTTATTCCTGATGTCTCAGTAACCAAGAAAAATGGCCGTTGGGTGGTTGAGCTGAACCCCGACAGTCTGCCTAAGTTAAGCGTAAATCAACAATACGCTGCAATGAGTCGCCGTGCCAAGAATAGTAGCGATTCACAATTCATCCGCTCACACATGCAAGAGGCTAAGTGGTTCATAAAGAGCCTTGAATCTCGTAACGAAACCTTAATGAAGGTTGCAAACTGCATTGTGCAGCAGCAAATGGGCTTTTTTGAGCACGGTCCGGAAATGATGAAACCAATGGTGCTAAATGATGTCGCAGAAATGGTAGATATGCACGAATCCACTATTTCGCGAGTGACAACGCAAAAGTACATGCATACGCCACGTGGAATCTTCGAATTGAAGTATTTCTTCTCAAGCCACGTTGCAACAGAGTCTGGTGGTGAATGTTCATCTACAGCGATTCGTGCATTGATCAAGAAATTAGTGGCCGCTGAAAAGCCTAGCAAGCCGCTAAGTGATAGCAAGATTGCTTCATTGTTGGCCGAACAAGGCATTAAAGTTGCCCGGCGAACAATAGCAAAGTACCGGGAATCGTTGTCGATCCCGCCGTCGAACCAACGCAAAAGCCTTATTTAATCGGGCTTAATAATATAAGGAAGACGAAATATGCAAATCAACCTTACTGGTCATCATGTCGAAATCACCGACTCTTTGCGTAATTATGTCGATACGAAGTTCAGCAAACTTGAACGTCACTTTGATCACATTTCTAATGTGCATGTCATCCTGAACGTTGAAAAATTAAATCAAAAAGCCGAAGCGACCGTTCATTTAAGTGGCGCTGAAGTATTCGCATCCTCAGAAAATACCGACATGTATGCGGCGATTGACAGCATGGTTGATAAACTCGACCGGCAGGTAATCAAGCATAAGGAAAAACTGAAAAAACATTAGTAGTTAATTAAGCATGGATATACAAGCCATCGTAAGTCTGGACCGCACCGAGTGTGCGGTTCAGTGTAATAGTAAAAAGCGAATTCTTGAGATCATCGCTGATATCGCTGCCAAGCAAAACGAGAACATTGATCAGGCAACGGTACTCAACAGTTTGATGGCTCGAGAGCGTATGGGTAGTACAGGCATTGGTAATGGTATCGCCTTGCCCCACGGACGCCTGCCGGGCCTTGAAAAAGTGATCGCCATTGTTGTAACCAGCACGCCAGCAATCGACTTCGACGCCCTTGACGAGAAACCCGTAGACATCTTTTTTGCGCTACTCGTTCCCGAGGAACAGACCGAAGGACACCTTCAAACGCTGGCCACCGTGGCTGGTAAACTAAGCGACAAAGAAACGATTAAAGCAATACGTCGCGCAACGACAAGCGACGATATTCTATCTGCATTAAGTTAAACATTAAGCGCCTATTAACCGTTTAGTAGGCGCCTAATTCAACAACGCGTATGTGATAAAACCAGAGTATTAGGGAGAAAGTAGGTGAAGCTGATAATAATCAGTGGTCGTTCGGGGTCTGGTAAGTCTGTCGCACTTCGCGCATTGGAAGATTTAGGTTATTACTGTGTTGATAATATCCCGGTAAACTTACTTCCCACCTTAACCCATACAGTTGTTGACGAGTACGATCAGGTTGCGGTAAGTATCGATGTGAGAAACTTACCTAAAAATCCTGACGATTTGGTAGAAATTTTAGACTACCTGCCTTCTTCGTGGTCGATGACCATTGTTTACATTGACGCGAGCGATGATGTACTGGTTAAGCGTTTTAGCGAAACACGTCGTCTTCACCCTCTTGCCAAGCTCAATAAGTCGCTTTCAGAAGCCATTAAAGCCGAGTCTGCCCTACTTGCTCCTATTGCAGAACGCGCAGATTTATATTTAGACACTGATAAGCTTACCATTCACCAACTGGCAGAGTTAATTCGAGAGCGTATCTTGGGTAAGAAAAGCTCACGCCTTGTGCTTGTGTTCGAGTCGTTTGGCTTTAAGCACGGTATTCCTAAAGATGCGGATTACGTTTTTGATGCCCGCTTTTTACCTAACCCCCACTGGGAGCCCGACCTTAAACATCTGACCGGATTAGATGCACCAGTAGAAGTATTTTTGGGGTCGCAGCCTGTAGTGACCAAGTTCATTTGGCAAATTCAGAATTTAATAACGACATGGCTGCCTCATTTAGAGCGCAATAACAGAAGTTACGTAACCGTAGCGATTGGCTGTACTGGTGGCCAACACCGTTCGGTTTATATCGCACAGACCCTGTCGAAAACCTTCAGTGAAATACACCCTGATGTTCAAATTCGTCATAGAGAGCTGAATCAGTAATGACTATTCAAAAAACGCTAACTATCGTCAATAAGTTAGGGTTGCATGCAAGAGCGGCGACCCAACTGGTTAAACTGGCTAATCAATTCGACGCTAAAATCATCTTAAAAAAAGGCGATAAAGAAGCAGACGCAAGCAGTGTATTGGGATTAATGATGCTTGAAAGCCATCAAGGTGAACAGGTAGACGTGATTGTGGACGGCATTGATGCTGTTGATGCACTTGCAGCTATTGAAGAGCTTATTGAGGGCAGATTTAACGAAGACGAATAGTCTTACTTGCCCAATCCATTGACCAATTAATCAACACTTAGCGCAGTTATCTTAAAATCCTGCGCAAAACCTACGCAATTATCATGACAGACTCATCATAATTGCGATATTCTACGCCCACTTAGGCTCTATGGCCTGCATTGTTCATCTTTTAGCTTGTAGGAATAACGCCTTATGGCAGAAGCGCTTGTTTCTAAATACGTACAAACTCAGTTACGCGCACTCAACGCTGCGTTGACCAACGGTCAATTCGTATCTGTACGTAAGCTTCTGCTTGAATTACCGCCTTCAGACGTCGCCCACATTCTTGAATCTAGCCCAAGCAGAACCCGTGACGAATTATGGGAGCTCATTGATGGTGACTTTCACGGCGACATTTTAGAAGAACTGTCTGACGATGTTCGAAACGGTATCATTACAAAAATGCTTCCCGCTAATGTGGTTGACGCACTTGAAGAGATGGATACCGATGACTTAGCAGAGACGCTAAGCAGCCTTCCCGAGCCAGTATTGGCCGATATTCTAGATTCGATGGATGCACAAGATCGCGTGCGCGCAGAGCAAGCGCTGTCTTACGGTGAGGAAACCGCTGGTTTCATCATGAACACCGACACCATCACATTACGTCCAGATGTGACCATTGACGTGGTTCTGCGCTATATCCGCTTAAAAGGTGAGCTACCTGAGAATACGGATACGTTTTACGTGGTAAACCGAACTGACAACCTTGTTGGTATTGTTCCGGTTACCCGTTTACTCACCGCAGATACCGACGATAAAGTGTCTGACGTTATGGACGAGGAATCTGAAGCGATTCCTGTGAATATGCCAGACGATGAAGTCGCAAGCCTGTTCGAGCGATACAATTGGCTTTCAGCACCTGTTGTAGATGAAAACCATCGCTTAGTGGGCCGAATTACCATTGATGACGTGGTTGATATTATTCGTGAGGACGCCGAGCACTCGATGATGAGTATGGCGGGTCTTGATGACGACGAAGATACCTTTGCACCCGTTATGCAAAGTACCAAACGACGCTCGGTGTGGCTGGCGGTAAACTTAGTGACGGCGCTAATGGCTGCGATGGTGAGTGATCTATTTGAAGCAACGCTCAGCCAACTGGCTGTGTTAGCTATATTAAATACCATTGTCCCCAGTATGGGCGGTGTAGCGGGTAATCAGACGCTAACGCTAGTTATTCGCGGTATGGCACTAGGCCATGTTAACGCGAGTAACTCACGATGGCTTATCAGTAAAGAAATATCCATCGGCTTTTTAAACGGTGCCATTTGGGCGGTGCTTATTGCCTCTGTCATCGCGTTATGGAAACAAGATTACATGCTGGGCGTAATTATTGCCTTTGCCATGATGGTAAACATGATTGCAGCTGCTTTAGCGGGCGCAACCTTACCTATGATCATGAAGCGTCTTAAGATAGACCCTGCCCTAGCTGGCAGTGTTATCTTAACTACGATAACCGATGTAGTGGGTATTTTTGCTTTCTTAGGTACTGCGACGCTGTTTCTAATTTAAGTTAATTTTGAACTCTCATGCCTGATAGGGCATGGGTGAGCTAAACAACACTCATGCAATAAGCGCTTTCTCTATATATCCATTGACGTTCAGCTTGTAACCCACACCCCAGACGGTTTCTACTAGCTGTCCGCCATTTTCAATACTGTTGATTTTATCAAGCTTAGTGCGTAACCGATTTATATGGGTATTCACCGTGTGCTCGTAGCCTTCGTGGTTATAGCCCCACACCTCACTGAGCAATTGATTGCGAGAAAAAACTTGGTTTGGATGACGACAAAAATAATCCAGTAGCGCAAACTCCCTAGCCGTTAACGTTAGCACTTGGCCATTTAGGGTTACGCTATGAAAACGCTGGTCGATTTTAAGGGGTCCTATTTCGATGCGCTCTTCACTACCTTGAGATGGTCTTAAATGTGCTTGGCTAGGCATACTCCTACGCATATGGGAGCGAATACGGGCAGTAAACATGCGTGCATCAAATGGCCCTGATAGATAATCATCTACGCCTACTTCATAGTAGTTTGCTTCATCTACCTCTTCGTCGGCCACATCGTCTGTCATCGCGTCACTTTCCACTGCCATCACCCAACTTTCGGGGTTCGTATCAACAAGGCCTTTTATACGATTAAGACAGATAATATTTCCATGCGACTCAACAATAACGAGCGAATAATGCTGCGCCTTAAGCAGCGACTCTGCGGATTGAAAATTAGAGACTGCGTCGTAAAGAAAGCTATGCTTACTTAAGCATTGCGATATGTTCTGTTGAAACTTATTTCCACTGTAGATGATAAGGATCATATCTCGCTCCTAATTCGCCAATAAAAAACAAGACCAGTGTGATCGTGGTTTTCTTTCACAGTGATTACAATTTTTTTAAAAAATATAAATTCAGAATTTATAACAGCACTGTTATTTATTGAGACGAATCTGTGTGCGTTTTGTGAAAGTTCTGTGATGAATTGGACATTTTACTGCCCTAAATTTTTATGCGATTTAAGCCATAAATAAGGACAATAAAATGAAATTCACTAAACTTGCTAGCGCAACGCTTTTGTCGCTAGCAGCAGTATCAGTAAGCCAAGCTGTCACTTTAGACGTTGAAATTACCAACCTGACTCAGGCGCAGAGTTTTACGCCGCGCTTAGTCATAGCTCACGATGACACCGTCGATGCCTTTGAAGTTGGGCAACCTGCGTCGTCAGCTTTAGCGTGGTTAGCTGAAGCTGGTGTTATTGACGACGAACAAAATGCTGATTCAAGCGGCGCAAACTTTGAAGCGTTACTCGGCCCTGTTGATACCGACAATGGTTCAAATACGTGGCACCGTTTTGGCGGACTTCTCGCGCCGAAAGCTACGTTAAGCTATCCCTTCGATACTATGGACAAGCCATATCTTTCGCTACTTTCCATGCTAATACCTACTAACGACGCTTTTGTTGGTATGGACAGTATTGAAATTCCAACCGAGCCGGGTACCTACACTTATTACCTTAATGCATACGACGCCGGTACTGAGCTTAATGATGAATTAAATAGTGCCCGTACAGATGTTGTTGAAGCTGGGACCGGAAACGCGCTGGGTGGATATGGCGTACCGGGTGTTGCCGGTGGCGGCGCTCCCACTCGTATTGTTGATTTGGGTACAGGTGGCACGGGTGTGGGTGCACAAATCGTTAATGGCGAAATTGAAGATGGTGAAGATGGCCCAGTACACATCCACCGCAATGCGCTTGGTGATACTGATAGCGCCGCTGGTGCCAGTGATCTGGACTCTACCGTACACCGTTGGTTGAACCCAGTAGCACGTGTAGTTATTACTGTTCCTGCATCTTAAGGAGCCAATACGATGAATAATCCAATAATTAAACTCAGTACATTATTGATGCTTTCAGCGCTTCTTGCTGCCTGCGGCGACGATGGTGATACAGGCCCTCAAGGACCAGCGGGTCCGCAGGGGGAAGCAGGTACTGACGGACAAGATGGTACGGATGGCCAGGACGGTTCGGACGGACAAGACGGTATTAATGGTAATTCAGCGGTTTATACCGTACAAATTACCAATTTAACCTACTCTCAGCCCTTTGCACCTGCCGCCGTCATATTGCATGAGTTAGGCTTCCATTCATTTAATGAAGGCGAGCCAGCCAGCATGGGCATTGAAATAATGGCTGAAGGCGGTGACCCGTCTATGGTCATTACTGAAGCCATGGACTCCACGGACTTTTTGGATGCGCAAAACTCTGGGGGCATATTGGGTCCTCGCTCAATGGGCGCAGAACTAACTCTAGTGGTTCCAGAACTCGATGCTGACGACCTGCGCCTTACGGTAACGACCATGCTGGTCAACACCAACGACGCATTCACCGGCTTAAACGCTGCGAATGTAAGCAACATGGCGGTTGGTGATATAAAAACGTTCATGACAGTGACTTGGGATGCGGGTACAGAAGCAAACACAGAAACCGCAGCTACTATGCCAGGCCCTGCCGCTAGTGCAGCGGGTGGCGGCGGAGAAGCTGCGGGCTATGATGTGGTGAGGGATGATCTTGCCGATGCAGTAAGACTTCACCAAGGTGTAGTCACTAGTGCAAACGCTGACGATCCAAGCCGTGAGGGTCTATCCACATCGGTACTAACCGAGGCCCATCGCTTTGATTTCCCAACGAGCCGCGTGGTGATAACCCGAACCCGTTAAATGGTCAAACGCAGTACCACCTGAAAGCGCCCTATTACTCAGGTAATGGGGTGTTTTTACTTTTGTGCGAAGGGGAAACGGAGATAAAACTTAACGGGAATAAGAAAGATAAGCGCTGGCTTTGCTGAGTAGATAAACTTCACAAAACCAGGCTATTACATTATTTGATAAGCTATTTAATAAGTTACTTAATAAGCTACTTAATAACTTTAAGGGTAGGTTTACCCTTTTTAGGTGGAACAGGTGCGTCTTTCACGTCGCTTGCATCAGCATCTTCCAGCGACGTCGGGCCGCTAGGTTGAGAAACATCTTCAGATGTTTCTGGACGCTCTTGCTGCGCACGAGCCACATCTTCTTCAGTGGCGAATACCGTACCTGCACCATTTTCTCTTGCGTAAATAGCCATTACCGCTTCACAAGGCATACTTAATCTTCTAGGTTGCCCAGAGAAGCGCGCTTGAAACGATAAGCCATCTAAATCAAGAGAAAAGTTAACACACGCACTAGGTGATACGTTTAAAACGATCTGACCGTCTTTAACGAATTCCTGCGGCACTTCAACCAACTCGTTGGTTGCATCTACCACAATGTACGGCGTTAAGTCGTTATCAACAATCCACTCATAAAAAGCCCTAAGCAAATAGGGCTGGTTTGACGTCATAGATGTCATAGCGGGTTGTGGATCTCACGCTCTTGGTCAGTCAAAGACGCTTTAAATGAACTACGAGAGAAAATACGGTTCATGTAAGCGTTAATTTCTTTGCTGCCAGCACCGTTTAGTTCAATACCTAGTGCAGGTAAACGCCATAATAGCGGAGCAAGATAGCAATCAACTAAGCTGAACTCTTCGCTCATAAAGTAAGGCATTTCACCAAATACAGGCGCAAGAGATAGCAAAGCTTCACGCAGCTCATTACGTGCTGCTTCTACATCACCTTCGCCACGGAAAATACGGGCAGCAAGCGAGTACCAGTCTTGCTCGATGCGGTGCATCATAAGGCGGCTCTGACCACGTGATACTGGGTAAACCGGCATAAGTGGTGGATGAGGGAAACGCTCATCAAGGTATTCCATGATGATGTGCGACTTGTAAAGTACAAGCTCGCGATCAACTAGAGTTGGAACAGTACCGTAAGGGTTAAGCTCCAACAGATCTTCAGACAAGTTGCTAGGATCTGTGTAGCTGATTTCAACACCCACACCTTTTTCTGCCAACACAATACGCACCTGGTGGCTATAAATATCAATTGTGTCAGAGAACAACGTCATAATAGAACGTTTATTCGCGGCTACGGCCATTCAATTTCCTCCGTCGAGAAACAAGTTTACGCTTACAAACGGTAAGCTTATTACGTTAACTCGTGCTACCTGAAGACCCTATTTACTAGGATTTTCAGATAGCACGAGTAAATACCAAAAAAGGGGGCGAGAAGCCCCCTTTTCATATTATACATAAATCTGTGCGATTAGTGCACTTCTCGCCAGTATTCTTTCTTCAGTAAGTAAACAAATACAAACAATACTGCGATAAAGATAAGTACCCACTTACCGATTTTGTGAGATTCAAGTTTAGAAGGCTCACCTGTGTACTCTAGGAAGTTCACGATATCGGCAACAGCTTGGTCGTACTCGTCAGGAGACATTGCGCCAGTACCATCTGACTTAATGCCTACATAACGCTTAACCATCTCTCCATCAACCATTTGCTCTTCATAAGTACGTGTTGGCGTACCTTGAAGTGGTTGAAGTACGTGTGGCATACCTACTTCTGGGAATACTGTGTTGTTCACACCAAATGGGCGGCTTTCGTCAACATAGAAAGAGCGCAGGTAAGTGTAAATCCAGTCTTCGCCACGAACACGAGCCACTAGCGTTAGGTCTGGTGGAGCAGCACCGAACCAGCCAGCAGCGGCTTCTTCTGGCATTGCACGGGTAATGTAGTCAGACACTTTTTCACCCGTGAACTGCAGGTATTCTTGACCTAGTTCGTCAGGAATACCCAAGTCTTGGAATGAACGCTGATAGCGCTGATACTTCATTGAGTGACAGCCTAAGCAGTAGTTCATGAACAATTGTGCACCGCGCTGTAAAGACGCCTTATCGGTTAAATCGATAGGGGCTTTATCCAGGTGTACGTTCCCGCCTGCCGCAAGCGCTACGCCAGGTAGGAAGAAGGCTAAAAAGCACATCATTTTTTTCATTTAGAAATCCTCTCTGGCACAGGTTTAGTGTTTTCGTTTTTGCTGTACAAGAACAGTGCTACGAAGAAACCGAAGTACATTACCGTTGCAACTTGCGACGCAATGATTTTCCAGTTTTCTTGCGGTGTACCACCTAGGTAACCTAGGAAGATAAACACAATTGCAAACACGATAAGGTTTACTTTGTGTAGGCCACAACGATAGCGCCATGACTTAACACGACCACGGTCTAACCAAGGCAGAGCAAATAGCGCAGCAATTGCACCGAACATCGCTAATACACCGAATAGCTTATCAGGAACCGCTTTTAGTACCGCGTAGAACGGTGTGAAGTACCAAACAGGGAAGATATGCTCTGGTGTTTTAAGTGGGTTAGCAATTTCAAAGTTAGGGTGCTCTAGGAATTTACCGCCCATTTCAGGGGCAAAGAACAGCACGTAAGTGAACAATGCTAAGAATACACAGAACGCCACAAGGTCTTTAAGTACGATGTGTGGGAAGAACGGCAATACGTCATCAGCAATGTCGTACTTGCTTGTGTAGTATTCATGAATTTCATACTTCGTCTTTTCAGACTCAGGTAGTGAACCTTTCTTGTGCTTGATAGCGATACCATCAGGGTTGTTAGAACCCACTTCGTGAAGTGCAATAATGTGAAGGAACACAAGAATAACGATAACCAACGGCAACGCAATAACGTGTAATGCGAAGAAGCGGTTTAGTGTTGCGCCAGAGATAACGTAGTCACCTTGTAGCCAGATAACAAGGTCAGGACCAACAACAGGAATAGCACCAAATAGCGATACGATTACCTGTGCACCCCAGTAAGACATTTGTCCCCAAGGTAGTACGTAACCCATGAAAGCTTCTGCCATAAGCGCTAGGTAAATAAACATACCAAACACCCATAGAAGCTCACGAGGCTTCTGATAAGAGCCGTAAATCATGCCACGGAACATGTGTAGATATACCACAATAAAGAACGCTGATGCGCCAGTACTGTGCATGTAACGAATGATCCAACCGTAGTCGATCTCACGCATGATGTATTCAACAGAAGCAAATGCGCCTTCTGAAGATGGAACGAAGTTCATGGTCAACCAAATACCAGTAACAATCTGGTTTACCAAAACAATAGTTGCTAGAAAACCGAACACATACCAGAAGTTCATGTTCTTTGGAGCAGGATATTGAAGAGCGTGCATATTCGCAACGCGCATCATTGGGATGCGTTCTTCAATCCAACCTAGGAAAGCATTCATATTACACGGCCTCCGCTTCTGAACCGATGATGATGTTATTGTCATCAACGAATTGATATGGCGGTACAACCAGGTTCAACGGTGCAGGAACGTTTTGGAATACACGTCCAGCCATGTCGAATTTCGAACCGTGGCACGGGCAGAAGAATCCATCTGGAACGCCTTCAACCACTTCTTCAAATGCACCGTCTTTAAGATGCTGTGGAGAGCAACCCAAGTGAGTACAGATACCAACAAGGATAAGGTACTCTTCCTTCATTGAACGGAAACGGTTTTGAGCAAAGGCAGGCTGCTGCTCAGCTTCAGAGTTAGGATCTTTCAGCTTATCTTCGTGCGTGCCTAATTCTTCAAGAATTTCTGGCGTACGACGTACAATCCACACAGGCTTGCTTCGCCACATCACACGTACTAACTGTCCAGGCTCAATCCCGCTGATATCTACTTCAACGTCAGCACCGGCGGCTTTCGCTTTGGCGCTTGGATTCCAGGACGCAATAAAAGGCACAGCAGCACCAACGACACCTACACCACCAACTACCGACGTGGCAACGGTCAAGAACCGACGACGAGTGTTGTTTTCTGGCTGGTTTTCATTGTGTGCAGACTCTGTTGCATCTACAGATACATTGCTCATCCACATTTCTCCAGGTTTGGATAATTATGATGTGTAACCCAAGCTTATACTGGTTTTATCACGCTTGCGTCATGCATCATATGGCTTGTCATGACAGCGACGTAACAGTAAAAATTTACTGGTTTACGAGGTCACGAAAGTTTTCAAAATTTTCGACCGCAAATGATAAAAGAAAAGCCCTTATAAACACAAGGTTTTACTGATATTTAAGCGATAATTTAATTCAAAAGGTGTGTTTAGGTTTAGTGAGGGAAAGGCCTAAAATCAAGGTTTTGAAGAATATTTGGTTAGATAACACCAGCAAATTAAACCTTTGTTATGAATTGTAGAGGCTTGAAGGCTTTACTGAATGTGGGACGCAGGCAACTTGTAATCGAAAAAAAGCAATAAAAAACCCGGCATAGGCCGGGTTTTTGCAAATACAAAAAACGTAAAAATTAACGCTTTGAGAATTGTGGACGCTTACGCGCTTTGTGTAGACCAACTTTCTTACGTTCAACGCGACGTGCGTCACGAGTAACGAAGCCAGCTTTACGAAGTGCTGGACGTAGTGTTTCATCATACTCCATAAGAGCACGAGTAAGACCGTGACGGATTGCACCCGCTTGACCGTTAGAACCACCACCTTTAACAGTGATGTATACGTCGAACTTTTCAGTCATTTCAACAAGTTCAAGTGGCTGACGAACAACCATGCACTCTGTTTCACGACCAAAGTACTCGTCAAGAGCGCGTTGGTTTACTTTAATGCTACCTGTGCCTGGACGTAGGAACACACGAGCAGTAGAACTTTTGCGGCGGCCTGTGCCGTAGTATTGAGTATCTGCCATGTTAATAGCTCCTTAAATGTCCAAAACTTGTGGTTGCTGTGCGGTGTGCTTGTGCTCTGCACCTGCGTAAACTTTCATTTTACGGAACATTGCGCGACCTAGAGGGCCTTTTGGCAACATGCCTTTAACTGCTTTTTCAATAACCATTTCTGGCTTGTGAGCAATTAGTTTTTCAAAGTTTGTCTCTTTAAGACCACCTGGGTAACCAGAGTGCGCATAGTACATTTTGTCTTGCGCTTTACGGCCTGTTACCGCAACTTTCTCAGCATTGATTACTACGATGTAATCACCAGTGTCCACGTGAGGTGTGTACTCTGGCTTGTGCTTACCACGAAGGCGTAGTGCGATTTCAGAAGCCAAACGGCCTAGAGTTTTGTCTGTGGCGTCTACCACATACCAGTCACGTTGTACCGTTTCTGGCTTAGCAACAAAAGTTTTCATTTTCAAATTCACCCGAATAATATCGTCGTTACTGATTTCTGAACACCAGAAATCACCTTAAAATCAACACAATGACCCCTTCGAGCCGGCTGATTCTTCCACCTTCCCAAAGGTGGGCGTAACTGGGCAGGGCGCGAATTATACAGGAATTGAAGGAAATGCGAACCCCTAAGAACAAAAAATATGGATAAAATTCCATCATCTGCCGATGACATAGAAACCGATTTGAGGTAACGTCAAAACGTTGTATTTGGAACCGTTATAAAAACAAAATGAAAATGTCTCGCTTCGTAGCTTCAATGATGATGCTACACACGCTACTTATGGCCAGTGTTAATGCTGAGGAGTTAGTATATACACGTGCGTTTGCCGATGATGATTATGGAAGTTATCACGTAGCTGTACTCAGTGCAGTTATCGCAGCAACACCAGAATACGGTGATGTTGCTTTAACCCCTCACCCCCATCCTATGAGTCAGAGTCGTCAGCTTGTTACTTTGCTAAAAGGCGATGCGGATGTAATGTGGAGTGTCACCAACAGTAACCGAGAGCAGCGTCTTCTGCCCATTAAGTTACCACTGCTGAAAGGTTATTCAGGTTATCGCGTATTGGTGATTAACCCTTCTGAGCAGTCCAGTTTTGCCCAACAAACCGGCGAAGCATTAAAGCAATCAACCATGGTTCAAGGCGCAGACTGGCCAGATTTAAGTGTACTTAAAGCAAATGGCTATAACGTAAGTGGTGAAGATTGGAGCCTTTGGTTCCATTCTATGTACTCTATGGTAGATAAGGGGCTAGTTGACGCTTTCCCCAGAAATATCATAGAAGTACACCGCGATTTAGAACGCCACAAAGATAAGCATGTCTCTTTAGAGCAGTTCCACCTATTAAAATACCCCAACTATGAGTACTTTTTTGTTAGCCCGGATAACCTTGCCCTCGCGAATAGATTGAGATTAGGTCTTGTCAGGATTCTAGATGATGGAGAACTCGAACGTATCTTCGATAGCTTCGAAGGGCACAGAAAAGCAGAAATGCTTGCCGATGCTGAAAGTAGAAAAATTCACGAGCTCGGCAACCCAACAATACCTTACAAACTAGATTACGCGCGGTGGGACAAATACAAAGATTTAGCAATACGCGCGCTCGAAAAAGAGATGTCAGAGTAAAACACCAAGCACTTAAGGTTTTCTTAAGGTCTCTCGTTTAGTGTTTTGATTTGTTTTTTTATCAATGAGTTTTTTATGCGTGTACTGCTTGTAGAGGACGATAGGCCGTTGTCTGACGCCCTCGCCCTTTCACTAAAGAATGCCAACTTCACGGTAGACTGTGTTTATTCAGGCGCAGATGCTCTTGCAACACTTAGAGCGGGCCAAAGTGACATTGTCATTCTTGACTTGGGTTTACCCGACACTGATGGCCTCGACGTACTAAAATCTATTCGAAAGAAAAACGCAACGCTTCCTGTGTTGATATTAACTGCACGGGATAAAACACTAGACAAAATCTCTGGCTTAGATGCAGGCGCCGACGACTACTTACCTAAACCGTTTGAAATAGAAGAACTGTTAGCTAGGATTAGAGTACTTGAGCGTCGTCTGAGCACAGCATCTCACACCATTCTTAGTGTTAAGAATGTCAGCCTTGATACTGCCCATCATACGCTTACTATCGACAATCAAAACGTTCACTTACCTCGACGTGAACTCATGCTACTAAAAGCGCTTATTGAAAACGCAGGGCGCATACTGAGTAAAGATCAGCTGGAAAATAAACTTTATGAGTGGGGAGAGGAAGTGGCAAGCAACACAATAGAAGTACACGTGAGTAATTTGCGTAAGAAAATGCCTCCTGAGTTTATTAAGACTATTCGAGGCGTCGGTTATTGTATTTCAAAATCGGGGGAGTGAATTGTCTTCAATTCGCCGCTTTCTAATTCTTACACTGATCAGCGCGCTTGTTTTAGTGATATTTAGTGCAGCACTTAAAGGCTACCGCGCAACACTGGGTATATCGAATACCTTGTTAGATAACGAGTTAGTTGAGCTATCCCGGGCAATCTCATACGTAGATAGCGGCACCCGCACACAGCAACAGACACTTTTCTTCCAGGTATGGAAACAAGGTAAGCTGGCCAGCTCATCTACTGACGCGCTAAGCACGCCATTAACCAGCTTCTCCGAGGGTTTTTCTGAAGTAAACGCACTGGGTACACGCTGGCGGGTACATACCCGGTTTAACCCGAATAATGATAGCTGGTATATGGTAGCTCAACCCGTAAGTAGTCGCTTCACTTTAACTGACTCGCTAACTGTAGCCGCCATCACCCCTTTTATAATTAGTGTGCCTATTCTTGCATTCATTCTCTTTTTTGGCATTACTTGGGGACTATCGCCGTTAAAACACCTATCAAAACTCCTTGCCAGCCGACAGGGTAATGATTTTTCTACCATTGCGTTATCCCGTGAGCCCAGTGAACTTAGCCCTGTTGTTACTACGTTAAACACCATGTTCACGCGACTGAATTCAGCATTCGAACGAGAGCAGCAATTCGCATCAAACGCGGCGCATGAGCTTAGAACTCCGCTCAGCGTGATGAAAATAAACATTCACAATATAGCGAACGAGTTAGGTGAAAAAGGTCACGTGTTGGCTCCGCTCAAAGCAGACACTGATAGAATGATCCACGCGGTAAATCAATTCCTTTTGCTTACTCGCACCAGCCCAGAAACGTTTGCAGAACAGCGAGAACCTGTAAATGTGCACGTGGTCGCGCAAGAGGTGATTAGTGACCTATACGGCGCTATTGAAAATAAAAACCAAGAGATAGCACTGGAAGGAGAAGAAGCTTGGTTGCTAAGTTCTCAATTTGTCCTTTACACCTTGCTTCAGAACTTAGTGAGCAATGCGAGTAAATACTCTCCTAGCGGTGCACAAATAATTATTAAGATTGAACGACGGAAAGACGAGCTTATTTTAAGCGTCTGCGATTCTGGGCCAGGCATCCCTGCTGACCAGCGCGCTGTCGTGCTAAACCGGTTCAAAAGAGCATCTAACAGCTCGCCTCATTCGGGAAGCGGCTTGGGGCTAGCCATTGTAGAACAAATCGTTGTATTAC
Source organism: Alteromonas sp. R7 (assembly GCF_055755235.1). Lineage (NCBI taxonomy): Bacteria > Pseudomonadati > Pseudomonadota > Gammaproteobacteria > Alteromonadales > Alteromonadaceae > Alteromonas > Alteromonas sp. R7. Next base: position 418,584 of record NZ_JBVTQX010000002.1, read on the forward strand.
ACGGGGCTGAGCTCTCTTTAGATGAAAGTTCGCTCGGGGGATTAGAAGTTAGGGTGGCATTTTCCAATGACTACATACTCTAAGATTTCTTTATTCTGCTTTTCAGCCCTTTGTGCTTTTTATACGCCCCTTGCGTTCGCCTTACCTGAAGTGGTGGTGGAAATTAAAGAGCACTTATTCTTTCCTCAGGAAGTGATTGTGCCTGCAGGGCAAAAAGTAAAGCTAACCTTTGTCAATTTCGATGATACTCCCGAAGAAATAGATAGCTTTTCTTTGAACAGAGAAAAAGTGATATTTGCGAAAAGCCGAGGGACCATCTTTATTGGCCCATTAAAAGCCGGTGAGTATCCTTTTTTTGGCGAGTTTCATCCTAATAGCGCCGTAGGAAAGGTAGTAGTTAAAAGCAAAGAGGACACGCTGGATGCTAATTAATACTGTCGTTCTCTTCTTGCGTGACACCTTGCCCATATTCCTGCTCATTAGTGTATTGCTGGCGCTGCCGCGTGTGTCTACGCTTGCCGTTGCGTGGCGGGTGTTGCTGCTGGTATTGCTCGCTGTATTTACCTACCCCCAGCTAGGACTGGTATCGCAGCTATCAGAAGGTGCCGGATTTGAGTATCTCAAATCAATACTGTTTTTTATTGCGTGGTTGGGTATGTGCCTTGTTGTCCTTTTGCCGTCACGCATGTCGAATAGGTTCAGTCTAGGCCTCACCCTGCTAGTAATAGGTATTGGCTTACCCAATTCGCTGCACTTTTTAGTTTATTTTGTTTCCGAGTTATCACGTAATAGTGATAGTACGTTATTGCTCTTGGGCACTATCATTGGTCTGGGTATAAGTATTAGCATCGCGATTCTACTTAATATTTTGCTCACCCATTTTGTTAGCAAGCGAGCAACATACTTTTTTGCAACCACATTTGTGGCAGCTCAAACCGCTAATATCGCATTACTATTGGAACAAACTGACACCTTCCCATCGCCAAGGCAGCTATGGGATAGCAGCACAATAATTAGTGACAATAGCGAATATGGTCATCTTCTGAATTCTCTTGTTGGCTATGAGGCTACGCCCTCGATGAGCTATTTATTGGTGTTTTTCTTCGCACTTATCGTGCCTAATTTAATTGCTTTCTTTTCTTCAAAAAAGAGATTCTCTGATGAAATTCAGGAGGTCGCACAGTGAGACGTTTTCTCCTTACTGCTATCGCATTATGCGCCGTGTTTTCAAGTAACGGTTATGCAGATAATTTTACCGTAGATAAGGTTTATCACCCTTATGTATTACCCTTTGAACGTGAGTTTGAGTGGCGACTTACCTCAAGACAAAATGACGATGGCAATGTTTTAATGCAACGCTTCTCATTCGGCCATGCACTTTCAGAGTTTATGATCCTCGAGACATACCTTGTCGGTGCGCGGGATGAAAATGAAGATTTTGGCTTAGAAAGCTACGAAGTAGAGTTACGCTGGATGATGACTGAACAAGGGCGATACTGGGCTGACTGGGCAACGCTGTTTGAGCTGGAAAAGCAGCACAATACCGATGACTGGGAAGTTAAAGCGGGGATACTAACAGAAAAAGAATTTGGCCAATTCAGTTTAACAACTAACGTTAGCTTGGTGTACGAGTGGGGTCAAACTGTTGAGAATGAATGGGAAAGCGAATTTAAAGCCAAGTTTAGGTATCGCTGGATCCCTGAAGTACAACCTGGATTGGAAGTGTATGTAGCAGAGGATTTTATCGGGGTTGGTCCAGCATTCATGGGTATAAAACGCTTTGACCGACAGAAGCAGTTAAAATGGGAACTGGGCTTTATTGCTGGACTAAATGGTGACAGTAAAGATCACACACTTCGCATGTCCTTGGAATACGAATTTTAATGCAAGTTTGCACTTTAGCGCCTAACTTAAGCTTTCCTTAAGGTTCAACATTTAAAGTGCACGTCATTCGATGATTTACCAAATATTCTTATGCACCAGTTTGACGTCAGTGTTGTTTTACCTGCTAAAAATGAAGCCAAAAACCTTTCTGCTTTGTTACGAGAAATTGCAGAAGTGGTTCCAAGTACAACGACAGAAATTATTGTTGTTGATGACGGTAGCAGCGACGACTCCCTAGCCTTGCTGCATAACCTTTCAAGCACCTTGCCGGTAAGTTGTCGTGTCATCGTCCACCCTATGAGCTGCGGTCAAAGCACTTCGGTTTTTCACGGCGTTTTACAGGCAAAAGGAAAGTGGATCATCACCCTTGATGCTGATGGGCAAAACGATCCTGCTGATATACCGCGACTTATTCGCGCAGCTAAAGAGACTAATGCAGCGCACTTCTGCGTTATCGGGCATCGTCAAAAGCGAAAAGATACCCCGTGGAAGCGATTTCAGTCTAAAGTTGCCAATCGTGTTCGCCAGTGGATCCTACAGGACGACACACCAGACACGGGCTGTGGCTTGAAACTCCTCCCAAGAAGTACCTTTTTACTTTTGCCCTACTTCGACCATATGCACCGATATATTCCCGCTTTAACTAAAAGGCTTGGAGGAGAAGTGGTATGTGTATCGGTCAATCATCGCGCCCGCTTAGAAGGTAAATCAAATTACACAGCGTGGAATCGTGGCTGGGCAGGAATCATCGATATGCTTGGCGTCAGATGGCTAATGTACAGAAATAAGCTTAATCACATTGCCAGCGGAATTGGTCATGAAGACTAATCTTCGCCGCCTCAAAAAATTCATAAAGTTTTTCATCGGGGCAGCAAGCATCGCGCTTGTCTGCTATGTGTCGCTTGAGGTCACTGGTGAACTATGGAAGCACGGTGATGATACAGATTGGTTGAATGCCTATATTTCAAATTTAAATTGGCAATCGCTGTGCATGATACTGAGTGGTTGTGTTGTACTTTTAACCATGGGTTTTCCCCGTCAGGCTGTCAGTTTTTTTTGCGGAGTGGGCTTTGGCGCATTGCAGGGAGGATTAATTGCTTTGTTGCTAACGGTATTGTCTGCATGCATAGCCTATGCATTAGCAAATGGCCCTCTGCGCTCACTTGCCGTCCGTCTTTTAGGTACAAAATTAAAGCCTGTTGAAAACAAACTGGCCAAGCGAAGTTTTCGCAATGTGCTAATTGTTCGTTTATTCCCTGTTGGCTCCAACCTAATCACAAACGCCGTCGCAGGTGTGCTAAGCGTTCCGTTTTTCCCGTTTATTGCTGCAAGTGCAATCGGCTTTGCGCCTCAAACTTTTTTGTTTACCTTGCTTGGAAGCGGTTCTCGATTTGTCAGTTCCCTTGAACAGCCTTTACAAATTGGTGGCTTAATCATTAGCCTTCTTCTACTTCTATCCTTATCAGGCATTGCTCGTAGGAGTGAGCCGTCGTGAGGCTTATGCTTAATTTAAATAGCCATGCATCTACCCTGTTCTTTATTGCCTGTGCTCTGATATTTGTTGGTCTGGGTTTCAGAGATGCTTGGCCCCCCGATGAGCCCCGATTCGCATTGGTCGCAAAAGAGATGGTGAACAGCGGACAGTGGCTTGTGCCCATGCGCGGTGGCGAAATTTATCCAGACAAGCCCCCTGTGTTTATGTGGTGTATTGCCTTCTTTTACCTTATTACGGGTAGCCTGAAGGTGGCTATGCTCCTGCCTAACGCTATCGCAAGCCTTGTCACTTTGGGGTTAACCTACAAGCTATCGCTAAGACTTGCCAATGAAAAAGCGGCAATGTTGAGTATGCTCGTACTTCTACTGAGCCCTCAGTTCCTTATTCAAGCCAAATTCGCTCAAATAGATGCCCTTGTCGCCTGCTTTATTTGGATTGGCGTCTACGGACTCATTCAGCACTTTTATGTGCATGTTAATTGGCGGTGGTACTTTGCAGCATGGTTCTTTATGGGGCTTGGGATCATAACCAAAGGCGTTGGCTTTTTACCTGTTCTTTTATTTATCCCCATTGCATTTTTCGCATTTACCAGCGGCTCACATCGCGGCAAGTGGTCATTGCGCATGTTGTTTGGCCCCTTAATCATGCTATCAGTTGTGGCGATGTGGCTTGCACCTCTGCTTTATCTTGGTTTGGTAAAACAAGAGCCTCAAATACAACAATACTTGTCGAACATTTTGTTTAAACAAACGGCTGAGCGATATGCCAATGCCTGGCACCACATAGAGCCCTGGTATTACTATATTGTTGAAGTTATTCCTGTATTTTGGATAACTCCAATTGCCATACTTGTATCAAAAGCTAAGTCGTTAAAAAATGTACTTACTCACAACCCCGCTTACTCACCCTTGTTGATATGGGTAATATTGGTTGTCATTTTCTTTAGTATCAGCCCAGGTAAACGTGGTGTTTATGTTTTACCGGCACTGCCTGCGTTGAGTATGGTTGCTGGTCTGGTACTTGCGAATTCGACTGTATCAAGAGGGTTGGTGCTTTTTGCGCGCGCAGTTACTTCGTTAATATCTGCCGTTTTATTGATTGCTGGCTTAGCACTGCTTTTTCACGAGCCCACCGCTGCTAAGCTGATGACGCGCTTTGACAGCGACAGCGAAACCCTTGTTCGTTTAAGCATAGTATTACTTGTACTCGGATTCGCTGGGCTTTGTACTCATATTGTCTACTATGTTTACAATAAAAAGCGCAACGCAGGGGATGGAGAATTACTCGCCCGCCAATTACTGGCATGGCTTTTCATTTTAACTGTAATTCCTTCCACATTCGGTGCATGGCTGCTAAACGACTACCGTACTCCCCGTATAGTCCTTCAAAATGCAGAAAGCCAAATAAGTAATATGTTGACGAAGGATTCAACTGCCTTCGAGGTAGGGATAGTCAGCTTTAAAGAACAGTATTTGCTTTATTCACCCTTTGAAATGGCTCATTTTGGTTACCATACCCCTAAAGAAGTAGAAAACGGTACAGCGTGGGCTTGGTTGACCGATACTTCCGAGCCTTCCCGCGAGCAGACAAAGATTTCAGGCCAGCGGGTTAGACCGCTAATACGTCAACGTTTTTTGTTAGTTCCAAGTGACTACAAATTTCAATGTGTAGACTTATCGCAAGCCACTTCACTGGGTGTAGCCCACCGTGACGAATGGTTATTGCTTCCTGCCACTGCTGCGAACGCTACCTGTGATTTACCGGCTAACGGCCCAGTTTTTAATAGCTATGACGGCTCAAGCGATTAATTAGCTTGGGCGTTCTTAACATTTTGGGCTGACATTTATAAAAGTTTTTCCCACTTAAGGTTCTCTTAAGGTCTCGCGTAAATACTCATAACATCGCAAAACCAATGAGCATGTTTATGAGTCACGTTTTAGCTTCTGTTCCAACCCAGGTTGCTAGTCAGCAATCTGCGATTGTCTCAAAGGAAAAGCCCGCTATAACCTTTATCGCGGCAAAACATGGACATAATGCCCGCCGCCGTATTGAAGCGTTTATAGCGAGTGGTTTTAAAGCTCGCTACAACGCGCGAGTGACTTCCTTTATGCCTATGCTGTTTGCTCTTGATGCTAAGGGAGTTAAAGCCACCGCAGGCGCAAGATTTGCCACCTATGATGGTCAGTATAATTCTCTTTTTATAGAGCAATACCTTAACACTTCGGTAGAAACTGCCCTCACCTTACAAGGGATAACCGTAAACAGAGCGCATATTGCTGAAGTTGGTAACCTTTTTAGCAGTGCATCGCGCTATACCCTCCCCTTGTTATTTGCCCTGTTCTTCGTTTTAAAACGATGTGGTAGCAAATATCTGGTTTTCAGTGCGACCTCACAGCTTACCTCTTTACTCATGGGCGCGGGTATTCAACTCCACCCCCTTGTTAAAGCCGATGTGTCAAAACTTCAAGGGAATAGCGATGACTGGGGCACCTATTATGACACCGCTCCTCAGGTTACTGCCCTGTCGCTACATCACGTAACCCAACACATTATTGGCTGCCCTGAACTTAATGCTCATTACCAACGTGCAATTGAGCTTATTTCCGCAAATGTGGATGCGTTAACGCAAAATATCTGCACAAAAAAGGAAACAGCGTATGTTGCTTAATCAGTATATAAACGGGCACGACGATGACGTTGCGCTGAAATACAAAGACGGTTCAATGACTTACCGCACCCTTTTGAGCGCTGTCGAGAACCTCGCAAGCTGGATAACAAACCACAATGCCGAGAGGGTGGGCATTGCCTTCGACAATAGCTTTGCATGGGTGATTGCTGATTTAGCCTGCCAACAGGCTAACGTCTGCTGTATCCCCGTTCCGCTATTTTTTACCGCTTCCCAACAAGAACATGTATTAAATGAGAGCCAGTGTCACTTTTTATTGACCAATCGCGGTGGTGAACTAAGTGAATGGAGTGAGTCACCGACTGTTATTGATAGCGAACACGACATTGTCGCTCATCCACTCAAACATGACTCTCGTGTATACACACCTGTAGGTACTAACAAAATAACCTTTACTTCTGGCTCTACGGGCTCACCGAAAGGCGTGTGCCTGTCAACTGAATCGCAATGGAAAGTTGCCCATTCTATTGAGCGCGCTGTTCAACCAGAAATAGTGAACCACCTGTGTTTACTGCCATTGTCTACCCTACTTGAAAATATTGCAGGTGTTTACGCCCCTCTGTACCACGGCGGCACAGTTTATTTAGCCACAGCATCTGAGCGCGGATTTCAAGGAAGCAAACTCGTTAATCCAAACGCACTGCTGTCACTGATAGACCGCGTTCAACCATCGTCTGTGATTTTGGTGCCCGACTTGCTAATGGTGCTAGTACAGGCATGTAATAAGGGCTGGACACCACCTTCATCACTAATGTTCATTGCTGTTGGCGGTGCACATGTAGCGCCCACTTTGCTGGCGCAAGCCCAAGCGAAGGGATTACCAGTATTTGAAGGTTATGGCTTATCTGAAGCGGTATCAGTATCAACATTGAACACGCCCAATTGCAATACGATCGGCAGTGCCGGAAAAACGCTTGGTCATAATCAACTGCACATCGAAGAGGGTGAAATCGTAGTTACAGGCAACCACTTTCTGGGCTATCTGAATCAACCTTCCTCATTTTATCCGACCCAGGTCAGAACCGGCGATTTAGGCGCCTTTTCTGACAACACACTTACGCTGAATGGGCGTATAAAAAACATAATGGTGAACAGCTTTGGTAGAAACGTATCGCCAGAGTGGATTGAATCTTTATTGCTGGGAACAGGACTGTTTAGGCAGGCTTTGGTGTATTGCGAAGCTAAACCCTACTGTGTCGCGCTCCTCGTACCCGCTTCCAATACTCTTTCTAATACACAGATTCAAAGCGCCGTGGCGCTTATCAATAAGCAGTTACCTGACTATGCGCAAGTTGTTAATTTCGCCACCATCGGTCTTTGCACGCCAGAAAACCAACTGCTTACCCCAACGGGAAAACTGAAACGTGACGCAATAATTACCCGCTACGCGACTGACTTAGACATGCTCTACCAGAGCCAAGACCAACACCAATACAGCGTTCAAAGTACAACAGCATTTTCTTCTCAATTTGTTATCAAGGAATAATTTATGAATTTCTATCAGCAACTTCAAAGCAACACCGAACATGCCAGACAGTCATTCTTACAGGCGCCGATTATACAACGCTGCTTTAACGGTGATTTTAATCTGAACGACTATATTGCCTTTCTTCAACAGGCTTATCATCACGTTAAGTTTACTGTTCCCCTGCTTATGGCTACAGGTGCCAAACTCAACGAAGATAAGGAATGGCTAAGAGAAGCAATTGGTGAATACATTGAAGAAGAAATGGGTCACCAAGAGTGGATCCTTAACGACCTTGCAGCCTGTGGCGTTGATAAAGAACAGGCGAGGATAAGTCAGCCTGCACCCGCCACCGAATTAATGGTTGCCTATGCTTTTGATGCAATAGCACGCAAAAGCCCACTGTATTTCTTCGGCATGGTATTCGTTTTAGAGGGTACAAGTATTGCGCTTGCCGACGCGGCTGCAAAACAAATCAAAGACAAGTTATCTCTGCCTAAATCAGCGTTTAAATACCTTACCTCTCACGGTGCGCTAGACCAAGAGCACATTGTTTTCTTTGAAGGGCTTATGAACAAAATTACTGACCCCAAAGAGCAGCAAATGATCATTCACAGCGCGAACATGTTTTATCGCTTATACGGAGATATCTTTCGCGAATTAACACCTGAACACGGTCTGGAACAGGTTGCTTGAATTCAAGGGTTTACCTCTGGTGCTTATCCCCCGAGGTAAATTGATAACACGTTAAGGTAACTACAATGAATATTCAGTGGCGTAATCAAGTGGTACTTCTTACAGGTGCAACTGGCGGTATTGGTCAAGCAATAGCCAAGGCGCTTGATGAAAAAGGCGCGCACATTATCCTAACTGGCAGAAGTAAGGCGAAGCTCGAACAGCTGCAACAAAATTTAACCCTTCATCATACTGCCATTGTGGCTGACATTACGTCAGATGAAGGCAAAGATAGAGTAGTAAGTGCCTGCCAACGACTTCCTTTAAGTATTCTGGTTAACAATGCTGGCATTACCTATGTGGGCGAGTTTGAGGGCACCCCAGTCGAGTCAATTGTGTCGACAAATATGCTGGCTCCGATGCTACTAACCCAACGCCTACTGCCGTTACTCGAACGTAGACCGTCTGCGCATGTCGTGAATGTAGGCTCAGCTTTTGGAAGCATAGGTTTTGCTGCGCACGGAACCTACTGCGCAACTAAATTCGCTTTGAAAGGCTGGACGGAAGCGATGCACAGAGAATTCAGCGATAGCAAAATTAAATTTCACTATCTAGCGCCACGCTCAACGCGTACCGACATAAATGACGATCGCGCTAATGCGCTAAATGAGGCATTGGGCAACCAGACAGACGAGCCTGATGCAGTAGCACAAGCATTCATTAAACAGTTAGAAAACAATTTGCCAAGGGTCGCGCTAGGACGTGCTGAACGCTTTTTTGCCAAGCTTAACGCGCTAGTTCCCAGTGTTGTTGACAACGCGTTGGCAAAGAAACTTCCAACAATTAAACGCTATGCCTTTCAAAAAGCGCAATCACAAGACAAACAGACCAGCGCTCAAAACGATACCCGCCTGGGTAACAAGCTGGTTTAACACGAGGACATTATTATGAAGAAATTAACCACGCTTAGCACCACGGTAATTCTGGGACTCGGTCTGGCATTAAGTCACACTGCTATGGCTCAAGCTAACGAAGTCACAGAAAGTACAGCGCCGACATCAGCCTTAAGCGAAACGGCTACCAGCCCTTTAAAGATACTTCAGCATCAATGGGCACATATTAACTATGAACTTGATGATGCAGAAAAGGAAAAAGCATTCGTCGCCCTTATTAATACCGCTAAATCTTTCGTAAAGGCAGAACCCAATAACCCTGAGTTATTGATTTGGCAAGGCATAATTCAATCCAGTACAGCCGGTGCCAAGGGGGGACTTGGTGCTCTGGACTACGCAAAAGATGCTCGTAAGAGTTTCGAACATGCAATGCGACTAGATGAAAATGCACTCTCGGGCTCAGCGATGACCAGTCTAGGCGTGCTGTACCATAAGCTTCCGGGTTGGCCTATTAGCTTTGGTAACGACAAAAAAGCTGAGAATTTGCTGAAGCATGCACTTGAAATAAACCCTGACGGGATAGACCCCAACTATTTCTACGCCGAGTACTTGTTCGATAATGGAAAATATGAGCAAGCGCTCAAGTTTGCCAAGAAAGCGCTCGACGCCCCAGCGCGCGCTGATCGTCCTATTGCAGATTCAGGTCGCAAAAGAGAGATCGCTTTATTGGAAGCGAAAATAGCGAGAAAAGGTTAGTCACCCTGAAGGTATACAGGGAAAGGCAATGATCTTATTGCCTTTCCATTTTCAACAAGTATTAGATTTTCGCTACAAATACCGTTAGATTAGCCGCCGATTCAACGATAATTCATGAAATTACTAACAATTTTGTCGAGTTATCTCGTTTATTCCTAACTACCTCTATCTTATAAAGGCGACTTTTCATGCAGAAAAAGAATTTCTTCTCTCCTTTTCTATTCATCCTTATTACTACGTTGTCGATATCTACGGTTCATGCAAACACCCCTGATTTACTACCGTTACAACACGCGTGGGCAAAAACGAACTATGAGCTTGAAGGTGAAGCCCAATTAGAGGCATTTTCTGCACTGATTGCGCAGGCGAAAGTGTTAGTCGAGCAATCAGAAAATAGCGCTGAAGCACTGACCTGGCTAGCTATCTCTCAATCAAGTACTGCAAGTGCGAAAGGCGGTTTAGGTGCCCTGGACTTTGCTGAAAGTGCGAAGGAAAATTTAGAACGTGCCATTGAAAAAGAGGAAGCGGTATTAGAGGGGACGGCACTCACTGTATTAGCGGCACTTTATCATAAAGTACCAAGCTGGCCAGTTAGCTTTGGAAGCGATAAGAAGGCAAAACAATTATTTAAGCGTGCATTAGAAATTAACCCAGAAGGTATGGACCAAAACTTCTTTTATGCTGAGTTTCTTTTCGACGATGGTGAATACGAAGAAGCCCAAGGGTTCTTAATCCGTGCTCAAAACGCGCCTGAAAAAGCCAACCGCCCTCTAGCCGATAAAAAACGTAGAGAAGAGATTGCTATACTTCAGGCAAAATTGGATAAAAAAGCATAGTATCATTTGCTTTATGCGGGGCTATTGCGCGTCGCTTATGAGTTCGAAATAAGCAACCCCCCCGCTTTTTGCGTGTAGAAAGGTGAATTTAACGCCTTTCTACATAAAAAGCGCATACATAGGTGGCACTTATCCTCATGTATAAATTGTAAACAGTTCTCATTCGGTATCAGCACTCCTATTATGAAAGAAAAAAGGAGTGGCCCAATGCCTAAAATCCCACGTTCCTCAGACAACGACTATACCCAAGAGATGAGCCGAACACGCCGCGAGTTTATTGCGCGCGAAACCGGCACCCAGCTAAATCACTTAGGACACTATTCTATCCCGCCTGAAACATTGTCGGGAAACATAGAAAACTTCGCCGGTGTTGCACAGGTACCTATTGGCTTCGCAGGGCCAATGCTAGTGAATGGAGAGCACGCCAAAGGTGAGTTCTACGTTCCAATGGCAACAACAGAGGGCACCTTGACCGCCAGCTACAGTAGAGGCATGCGCTTAACAAGAGGGGCTGGGGGCATAACTACCACAGTCATTGACGATGCTATGCAGCGGGCGCCTATGTTCGCGTTTTCTAACGCAAGAGAAGCCCTCGAATTTGGCAAATGGGTTGAGCAAAACTTTGAAGCCATCAAACGCGCCAGTGATAACACCACCAGCGTGGGCAAACTAAGGGATATTGAACAATATGCTGCCTCTAAACTTCGTTGGCTAAGATTCAATTTCACCTGCGGTGATGCAGCTGGGCAAAACATGGTAAGCAAAGCTACCAAAGCAGGCTGCGAGTGGATACAGGCAAACTACTCGGGCCCTATTGAACACTTTGTGCTGGCTGCAAACCTTGATACCGATAAAAAGCACTCGCACTTAAACTCGCTGCATACCCGCGGAAAGCGCGTTGTAGCAGAAATAACCCTGCCAAAAAAACTAATGACGGACATTATGCATTGCCCGCCAGAAGCATTATTTAAACAGCGCCAGTATTCAAATATGGGCGCACTAATGGCAGGTAGTGTTAATAACGGCGCACACTTCGCTAACGGCATCACCGCCATGTTTATCGCTTGCGGGCAAGATGTCGCTAATGTGGCGGAGTCGTCGGCGGGGTTTACCTACGCTGAAATTACGCCAAATGGAGACTACTACTTCTCTGTGACTATTCCATCGTTAATCGTTGCTACATACGGTGGTGGAACCGGTTTAGCTACACAAAACGAATGTTTAAGCATACTTGGCTGCACAGAAAGGGGCAGCGTAAATAAGTTTGCGGAAATTGTCGCTGCGACTGTATTGTGCGGCGATCTGTCGCTGGGTTCTGCAGTCGTCGCAGACGAATGGGTAAGCAGTCACGAGCGACTGGGTAGAAACCGTTAAAGGTTTTTAAACCTGTCACCTAACGCTTAGCAATGCAGTTCGAATAAACTGTGCGCTACTGCCGAAGGTAACTAAATTCTGTATAGAGAAATTATACAGCAGGCATGCTGGGGCGTGTAACAACAAAGTACGCGCCTATTCCCATAAATAGACCTATGCCTATGTAAGCAGGAATAGGCATTGATGCGAACAGGCAAACCAGAATAAAGCTCACCAACATACTGCAGCACGCTATGCATTTCACTTTTTTCGAAATTGCTCCATGTTTTCGCCACGCAACAAGACTGGGGCCATATTTAGGGTGTTGAAGTAACCAGTTTTCAAGGCGCGGTGAAGATTGAGTAAAACAAAAAAGCGCACCTATCAAAAAAACAGTTGTTGGCATTACCGGCAAGAATGCGCCAATAATACCTAGAAGGGTAAAAAACAACCCGAGTGATAAATACAGTACTTTTTTCATGAAATACCAACGCCCAATGCTAGCCGATTCCTTGGTAGGTGCTGTGACCACACACCCGCTGAACACTTTTCCGAAGTGCTAAATTTATACAGTCATTTTAGATAGTATGGATCTATGTAGCCTTGTCGTAAATCAAACCTACCTTTTAACCATACGTCAAAATAACTAGGTTTCCACCTTCATTGATCTAAATTTGTAGTACTAACATTTGCCCGGTCAAAAGTGATGAGCAAATCCGAGACCTTACTATCTGGCTGATTTTCAGCCTCAACGGTGAAGTTGTAGCTGGATAAACTACTTCCTATCGGACGACTGTTTAACCTGCTGCCACAGCGCTTCCATTTCATCAAGCGTCAACGCGTCGAGCTTGTCGCCCTGTTCAGCCGCTAAGCGCTCTACGCCTTTAAAACGGTTAGCAAACTTGTTACTGGCGTTTCTAAGTGCGGTATCAGCATCTACCTTGCAATGTCTTGCCAAGTTAACCATGGCAAAAAGTGCATCACCAATTTCTTCTTCAATTGCTTGTTGGTTGTCGGGCACGCCACTGTTTAAAGGTACAACACCAGTCTTCAGTGCCCCTTGTGCTCGCTGTTTGAAATCCAGCTCTTGCTGAATCTCTTCCACTTCTTCACGCACTTTATCTATGACAGGTGCGGCATCAGGCCAATCAAATCCTACCTTAGCACAGGCTTTCTGCAGCTTTTGCGCGTACATAAGTGCTGGCATACCTTTGGGCACATTATCTAAAATACTGTTTTCTATTGCTTCGTTGTCTTGCTTTAAACGCTGCTTTTTAAGCTGCTTTTCCTGGGCTTTGATAGCATCCCACTGCGCGTTTAAAGCACTGTCGTTCAATTGGGTACGTTCGACCGTGACGTTTTCATTTGTATCGCCAGAGCCTTCAGATGCAAGCGCATTCGCAAACACATGAGGGTGGCGACGCACCAGCTTATCGCTAATGCTTTTCGCCACATCGTCAAAAGAAAATGCACGCGATTCACTGGCTATCTGTGCGTAGAACACCACTTGAAAGAGCAAATCACCCAACTCATCTTTAATGTCGTGCATATCACCATTGGCAATAGCATCGGCCACTTCGTAGGCTTCTTCTATGGTGTAGCGAGTTAGGCTTTCCATGGTTTGTTTTACATCCCACGGGCATCCAGATTGCGGGTCGCGCAGCTGCGCCATAATTTTAAGCAGCCGCTGCATTTCGCTAAGCTTAGCTTTGTTTGCGTTTTGCATCGGTCACGCCTTTAAGCTGTCGCAATCGGGTTAACACTTTAGACACCGTATCGAGGTCCTGAACCTCTATCGAAATAGTGATAAGCGCCGTCTGTCTATTTTTATCACTTAGGCTGTTCACGCCTAGAAGAGGCACGTTTTCATTCGCCAATACCGTGGTAATATCGCGCAACAGGCCAGTTCTATCGTGACAAAATATATCAATACCCGTCTCAAAACCTACTTTAAGCTCTTGTGACCAATTCACTTCTATCTGACGCTCAGGGTGCTGTGACAACAAGTGTTGCAGCTGGTCGCAGCTTTCTTTATGAACGCTTACACCACGGCCTTGTGTGATATAGCCTAAAATCGCTTCGCCGGGAACCGGCTTACAGCAGTTCGCCAGCTGGCTCATTAAGTGACCCACGCCCTGCACCACCACTGCATCTTTTTTGCCTGATCCGGCCGCAGTTTTGCGCGTTTTAACCTTAGGACTAATTTCGGGTTCTGGAGCTGGCGGCTCCTGCAAGTGATGAATAAAGTTAATCACCTGCATAACGCGCACATCACCGGCACCTACCGCAGTGTACAAGTCATCGAGGGTTTGTAAGTTAAACTTCTCAAATGCCTCATTGGGTACTTTGGCAGGTAAGTGGGCACGCTGAAGTTCGCGTTCTAGCAGCTCTTTACCGGCAGCAAGGTTTTTATCTCTGTCCTGCTTTTTAAAGAAGGAATGGATAGTGGCACGCGCCCGTGATGAATGCACATAGCCAAGACCTGGGTGCATCCAGTCGCGGCTTGGATTTGGCTCTTTTCCGGTAAGTACTTCTATCTGGTCGCCACTTTGCAGTAAATAAGTGAAAGGCACTATTCGCCCATTCACTTTTGCGCCAATACAGCGATGTCCCACATTACTGTGAATATAGTAAGCAAAATCAAGCGGCGTAGCGCCTTGGGGAAGGTCAATAACATCGCCTTTTGGTGTGAACACATACACCCTATCGTCAAACACCTGGCTGCGAAGTTCTTCAACTAAATCGCCAGATTCGGCCACTTCCTCTTGCCACGCTAATATGCGACGAAGCCAGTTTATACGCTCGTCATAGCCTGACTGCTTGCCCGTACTGCCCTCTTTATATTTCCAGTGAGCAGCCACACCCAATTCTGCATCCTGATGCATTTTCTGCGTGCGAATTTGAATCTCTACCGACTTCCCTTCAGGCCCCACGATAACCGTGTGAATAGACTGGTAACCATTAGGTTTTGGGGTTGCAATGTAGTCGTCGAATTCGTTCGGTAGGTGCTTATAGCTGGCGTGAACCGTACCAAGCGCGGCGTAACAGTCTTGAAGTCGCTCGGCAATAATACGCACCGCACGAATATCAAAAAGCTGCTCAAACGTAAGGCGCTTTTTCTGCATTTTTTTCCAAATGCTGAATATATGCTTAGGACGGCCGTAAACCTCTGCGCGAATTTCTTCGCTATCAAGCAAGCCTTGCAAGTCGCCTACTATGGTTTCTATGTACTCGGCACGCTCTCGGCGCTTGCCGTCAAGCTGATGAGCTATTTGCTTGTAGGTGATGGGGTGTAGATAGCGAAACGCAAGGTCTTCAAGCTCCCACTTTAATTGACCAATGCCCAAACGGTTTGCCAATGGCGCATAGATGCTAGCGCATTCGCGGGCCACCATAACGCGGGTTTCTTCGTCGGCTTTTTTAACTTGTTGCAATGCACAAATGCGTTCTGCCATTTTGATCACAACGGCACGCACGTCTTCTACCATCGCCAGCAGCATACGACGAATACTGTCTATGTGCTGTTCGTCCGACTTTTCTGCAAAGCCAGAGCCTTTTACTTTACGCGCATGTAACGACTTGATGGCATCCATTCGGCGCACGCCAACGATCAGGTCGCGTATTTCCCCGCCGAATTCTTCATAAATATCGTCTTCACTTAAGGCGTGCTGTTCGCAATATGGAAAAACCAAGGCTGCCTGAAGCGTTGCGTCATCCATATTGAGCTGACACAAAATCTCAACCATTTCCTGACCAACCAACAGTCGCTCGGGAATAGATGACACTGCACTTAGTTTTTCTTTTGTTTCTGCACTTAACTCAAGGCTATCTAACCACGCTTCAAAGGGTGGTCGGTCGGCTTGGTGGACCTTTCTTGTCGATACCATATCCTTTACTCGTTACTGCTGCTTTCGCGTAAACAAGGCCATCATTTCCATGTGATGGGTGAAGGGGAACATTTCTGCTACGCCCGCTTTTTCCATTTCATAACCTCCCTCTATCAACACCTTCGCGTCTCTAGAAAACGTACTTGGGTTGCAAGAAACATACACTATCGTTTTTGGTAGTGCTTTTACAAGCGCATGACAAACGGTCAACGCCCCTTCTCTTGAGGGGTCGAGTAGTACCTTATCAAAGCCCAGCTGTAATGAAGCCTCGACGTTGGTCTTATCAGCCAAATCTAAATGCAGCCACTCTACATTTTCAATGCCCTGTTGCTGTGCATTGTCTTTGGCGCGGCGCACCATCTCTGCCACACCTTCTACCGCCTGAACCTTTGCACCTAACTTAGCAATAGGTAAAGTAAAATTGCCCAGCCCGCTAAACCAATCAGCGATACGTTCGCTGGGCTTTGGGTTTAGCCAACCTATTGCCTGATTAACCATTTTTTCGTTAACCACTTTATTAATTTGAATAAAGTCGTTAGCACTAGGTGAAATTGAGCAGCCATTTACCGTGTTCATCACCATATCAATACCACGGCCCACACTGCGAATTTGCCCCTGCTTATTTTCAAGCTTTAATTCAATACCGCAGACACCAACTGATGAACTCGTGTTCATCAATTCGCTCACTGCATCAATAAGCTCAGCTTCAAGGGCTTTGGTGTGTTTAATAACAAGATGTGAGGTGTTGTCGCCTGCAATAAGGCTGATATGCCCAATATGACGCGCTGACTCGAACCCTGTAAGCGCATCTCGTAAAGGGCCAATAAGTTTAGATAGCGGGTCGACCAGTATTGGGCAGGTTTCTACATTGATAACGTTACTGCTATTTGCTTCACGAAAGCCCAACTTAATTTGATTGGGGTTGCGGGCATCTATAGCCAGTCTTGCTTTCCTGCGATATTGAGGGCGAGGCCCTGCTAAAGGTGCTTGCCAAACATTTGGCTTCATTGAAAGCTGGCGTTCCATCATCACTTTAAGAGCACGGTCACGTTGCTCAAGGGCAGCGTCAGGCTTTATGTGCTGTAGCTGACACCCACCACATGCATCAAACACAGGGCAAAAAGGCGCTTGTCTTGCATCACTTGGCGAGTGAATGTTTGTCGCCCTGGCGTTAATGACTTTCTTTTTGCTAGATAGCACCTCTATGTCGCAGGTTTCCCCGACAAGGGCACCTTCAACAAATACCATCGGATTGCCGCGCACTACGCCATTGCCCATCCAGTCCAAATCTTCAATGGTGACCGTGTTAGGCTTTTGACATTCACTGGTATCCGCTGCTTTTTTGCTTTTCCCAAATCGAAGTCCTGCGACCTGCGCGTTGGCTCTGGCATTCCCTTTTTTTGAAGCGCCACGCTCAGTAAGCGACGTTTTGCCTTTTTGCTTGCTACGAGATTGTTTAAAAAGGTTTGCCAAGTGTGACTCCGGTTACTTGCTTTACGTCGTTTGATGTTAGTAGAGGTTTTTGCGCGCGCTCACCAAATAGAAGTTGCCTAAGTGGGTTAGGGGCAGTTGCTCTATTCAGTCTCTAGTATAACGGTGGCGACAGCATAATGCTGCTCATCTGAAATACTGACCACGCTTCGCGTGATACCTCGGTTTTTGCACATTGCGGCAAACTCGCCAGAAAAATGAAGCTCTGGCGCACCTAAATCGTTATTGCGCACTTCTATATGCTGCCAGCTGATCCCGTTTCCAATCCCTGTACCAAGGGCCTTCACTGCCGCTTCCTTGGCGGCAAAACGTTTGGCTAAGAAGCGAACTGGTGTACCGTGTTCGCTGAACTGCTGCCACTCGGCAGGCGTAAGTACTCGCTTGGCTAAGCGTTCATTAGCGCCATCGCCTTTACCAAGTCGCGCTATCTCTACAATGTCAGTACCTAGCCCTGCAATCGCCACGTTATCTACACCCTTTTGAATCTAAGGTTAAATGCCCGCTCGTGCTTCTAGCATAAGTTTACGCATATCAGCTACAGCCGTATGAAGGCCATCAAACGCGGCGCGAGCAATGATAGCGT
Source organism: Alteromonas sp. R7 (assembly GCF_055755235.1). Classification (NCBI taxonomy): domain Bacteria; kingdom Pseudomonadati; phylum Pseudomonadota; class Gammaproteobacteria; order Alteromonadales; family Alteromonadaceae; genus Alteromonas; species Alteromonas sp. R7. The sequence continues at coordinate 436,588 of NZ_JBVTQX010000002.1, forward strand.
GGCCAATATTAAGTTCGATTAACTGAGGGATAGCCGCAATAGGCTTAACATTGTGATAGTGCAAGCCGTGACCTGCATTCACTTTAAGCCCTAAGCTATTGGCATACTCGATACCTTCAACTAAACGCGCTAGCTCTTTATGCTGTTCTTCTTCGCTGGTGGCTTCTGCATATTGGCCTGTATGAATTTCGATGTAAGGGGCGTTACATGCTGCGGCCGCGTCAATTTGCGCTTTGTCTGCATCAATAAATAACGACACCAAAATGTTAGCATTAGCGAGTCGCTCGCACGCCGCTTTGATGTTTTCAAAATTCCCTGCTACATCAAGACCACCTTCGGTAGTCAGCTCTTCGCGCTTTTCTGGTACTAAGCAACAAAAAACAGGCTTCACTTCTTCGGCAATTGCCAGCATTTCATCGGTTACCGCCATTTCCAAATTAAGTCGGGTATTAATGGTCTGCGCTAAAATGCGTACATCGCGGTCTTTAATGTGACGGCGGTCTTCACGTAAATGAACAGTAATGCCGTCTGCACCTGCACGCTCGGCAATATCCGCTGCGTGCACTGGATCTGGGTAATGCGTACCGCGCGCATTGCGCAGCGTTGCAATATGGTCGATGTTAACGCCTAATAAAATCGTGCTCATTTCACCACCTAACCTGTAAGAGCGATAGAAGAGGCCTGCTCTTCCTGTTTAATACGTTGCTTTAAGGGTAAAAATACCCTTTTAAGGAAAGTCGCAATTGTAGCAAATTTTTTTGTAGAACGTGCTTATTAAGCGTTTGAGTTAAGAGAAAATAATTTAATGCTATTACCGCGGTTTGGGCATAAAAAGCTCGCGGCTTTTAAGTGGCTTTTCACCAATTAGCGGCTTCAGCAAGTCCCGGCAAAGCACCTTAGCCACTTTTTTACTAAGCGGCGTAAATTCCCCCTGTGACAAGCTAAGCAGCGCTTGTCCGGGAAAGCCTCGCATACCCCTTGCACCAGCCATATCTTCGGGAATAGGCACAAAGCCCGCATCTATCTGAAAGTTATAGCTGCCTGTTTCTTCTATGGGCAATTCATATTCGACGTCGGTGGTGAAGTCGGGTAACAGCCCCATTTCGTCAAGCAGTGCAAATTCGAACTGTCGCAAGGTCACTTCTATATCGCTATTATCACGAAGGGACAGCAGCGCATTTTCATAAGCGTTGTGAACGCCATCGCTGGCAAGCCCTGCCGGCATAACGCGATTAGTTAGCTCGTTAACGTACATTGCGCAAAATAACGCCGTGCCCACAAGGTTGATGGAAGGCGAAACGCTTTCAACGTGGCGTAAGTTTTTTAACTCTGACTTACCGCTTAACTGTAAACGAAGATGCTGAAAAGGTTGAAGCAGGCTTTTCTTGTCAGATTTACTATTCTTCACCCCTTTCGCTACCGCACTAACACGCCCTTCTTCTAGGGTAAAAAAGTCAACAATATAGCTGGTCTCCCTGTAAGGGCGTCTATGCAGTACATAGGCATTTAACCATTCATTATTCATTGTTGCTCACTGTGTTTTGATTGTGGCCAAAGTGTTACCGCTGGTAACGTTAATATTAGCTGCGTTTAATTCTCACCACTTTCATGGTTTCAAACTCAATGCCAGCCACCTCTTCAACGTGGCGATAATAGGTTACGTTTACCCGCGCGCCTTTTAAACTATGGTATTGCTGTTTACGCCGGTAGATAAAAGGGACATCAATGCCTTCTAGCATAATGGTGTGGCGTACCCAATCGCTGTCTTTCTCTTCCCGCTGAACGTGGGAAATCACTTTAGCATTGTCGGTTTGATTCAGCTGACTATGCTTTTCCACCAGCTTTTGTCTTTCGCTTTTCACCTTTGCCTCTTCTTTCCTACTTTGCGCTTATCGTTTGTTAGGTTTATTGGCTTTTTTCTGCGTGTGAGCTTACTTCTGCTAACGCGCTTCTATTTGCTCCACAATGAGCTGCACGGTTTCCTGGCCGCGAAACACATTGATATCAAGTCGATAGGCAATATGTACACGCTTAACCATGGCATTCGGCCATGAATGCAAATCAACGTTAAACGCAATAGCGTCGACCTCATTAGCGCCGTCACTTTTTAACACCATTTTCAGGTGCTTTTGGCCAACTAAGCGTTGGTCAAGTAGTGCAAATTCACCATCGAATAGTGGTGATTCAAAACCCTGTCCAAACGGACCTGCTTGACGCAATAAATGCGCAAAGGGTAAACACAGCTCTTTCGACGACAAGTCCCCGTCGGAAAGTAAAGCATGATTCCCATCAAGCTTTGCCATGTGCGCACGTGCAGTATCAACAAAAGCCTGCTCGAATTCTTGAAGCTTAGCTACGGGCAAGCTTAATCCAGCGGCCATGGCATGCCCGCCGAATTTTTCGATAACGCCAGGGTAGCGCGTATTAACTTCATCAAGTACATCGCGAATGTGCACGCCAGGAATTGAGCGTGCCGAACCTTTAATGATCTCGTCGTCTTGATGGGCAAAAGCGATAACAGGCTTAAGGTACTTCTCTTTCAAACGCCCTGCCACAATACCAATAACCCCTTGGTGAAAGTCTTCGCGATAAACCACCAGTGCGCTTGGCATATCGCCTTCATCCAGCGCCATTTGCTCTAGTACAGTTTCCGCTTGCGCTTTCATGCCGGTCTCAATTTCACGGCGTTCTTTATTAAGCGCATCGAGTTCCGCAGCGATCATTCGCGCTTGAATGGTTTCATCTTCCAACAAGCACGCAATGCCTTGGGACATGTCGTCTAATCGACCCGCGGCATTAAGCCTTGGCCCAACCACAAAGCCTAAATCAGTTGAGGTTAAGTGAGCGCAATCGCGATTCGCTACTTCGACCAATGCTTTAATGCCAGGTCGACACTTACCCGCCCGAATGCGCTGAAGGCCTTGATGAACTAAAATTCGGTTGTTTTTATCAAGCACGACTACATCGGCCACGGTGCCAACCGCAACAATATCAAGTAGCGACGCTAGGTTTGGTGGCGCTACTCCCGCTTTTTCAAAATGCCCTTGCTGCTGTAACTCGGCTTTAAGTGCTAGCATGATGTAAAAGGCAACGCCAACCCCAGCCAAATTTTTAGAAGGGAATTCACAGCCAGGTTGGTTAGGATTTACTATCGCATCAGCAGGAGGTAGAACATCGCCTGGCAAATGGTGATCGGTAACAACTACCTGCATTCCCAACGACTTTGCATGGGTTACACCGTCAATACAGGAAATGCCATTGTCCACTGTGACAATAACCTCTGCCCTCTGTTTGGCAGCTTCATCCACGATAGGCACGCTAAGTCCGTAACCAAAGTCAAAACGATTAGGTACAAGAAAATCAACGTTTTGATAGCCCATGGCTCGAAGCGCCAATATACATACCGATGTACTGGTTGCTCCGTCGGCATCAAAATCGCCCACAATAATAATACGTTTATTTTGTACAACAGCATCAGCGAGAATTTGCGCGGCCTGCGGCATGCCCTTCAAAACATTGAAGTGTGTTAGTCCTTTTAGACCATTCTCCAAGTCATCTAAATTCGCAATATTACGACCGCGATAAATTCTATCGATAACAGGATGTAAGTCGGAACTAAGCGAGGCGCCGGTAACCTCACGGCGAACAATAGGCAAAATCATGAAATACCACTAACCAATACTGTAAATGCAGTTGTCGATGCCAGTTCAAATAGGCTTTAAATAAAAAAACTGGAGTCGGGACACTTGATAATTAGTGCAGATTCCAAGTAAACGCCCGTGTGAACTGCAAAGCAAAACTGTACGAAAAAACGCTAGAAAATATGAGGACGAATCATACCGCAGAAAACAAAAAAACGCACAAAGCGTGCGTTTTTATCATATTTAAGGTTAAGGACTGAATGGCTATTCAGCTTCCTCCAATGCTTTAGCAAGCAACGCAGCTGGCTGATAACCAGGAATCAATGAACCGTCTGGCAGTACGATATTTGGCGTGCCATTCACGCCTAATTTTTGACCTAACATGTACTGCTCTGCCACTTTATTTTTACAGCTTGCGCTAGCTACGTCGTTACCCGCTTTAGCTTTAGTTAACGCTTTTTGCGGGTCTTTCGCACACCACACCGACACCATATCGTTGTAGTTTTCACTGTTTAACCCAGAACGTGGAAACGCAAGGTAGTGTACGGTGATGCCCGCATCGTTGAGTTCATCAATCTCGTTGTGAAATTTACGGCAATAACCACACGTAATATCAGTAAATACGCTTATTTCATGCTTTTCGTTTTTGGCCTTAAACGTAATAGACGATGATTCCATCTCTTTTACGCCTTCTTTGCGCAGCCCAGAAAGTGCCAGCTCTGTTTCGTTACGCATCTCTTCATCAATGTTAAAAACACGAGCCTGAAGCAGATACTGCCCGTTTTCACTTACGTAAAATAAACCGCGGTTTGTTGATACCTGAACCAGCCCTGATACTGGAGAGTCAGCAATAGTTTCTACATCTAACCCTAGCATTGAGGTTAATTTATCACGGATAGCCGCTTCATCAGCCGCTTGCGCACTAAGCCCTAATAGAGAACCTGCCGCAACTACACTGGCTAACAATACTTTCTTTACTGCTTTCACTAAATACTCTCCATTTTGCCATTTAAGTTCTCTTGTACTTATTGGCTTAACATGCAACTGCTTGAATCGGTATCTTCCATTTAAAGCAATTGCTAAAATTTTTACATTCATAACGTTCAGACCGTAAAACTTAGCAAAAAATTGCACGTTAAACGCTAATTTTCTTTTAACCTCAGTACATTTAACGTCAACATTTAAACTCAGCCGCGTTAAAGCACTAACGGAAAATGTATGTTCTAAACGTTTTGCATGGCTCGTATCCTACCATAGACCTTTTTATTTTATATACGTCGTCACTGAGCCTCGTCGTACACAGCCCCCAATTTATAGCATTCTTTATTTGTATATTTAGCCACGTGGGTGATGACTGTGGATTAAAGTTTGAAGTCGCTCTGTCGCTACATGAGTGTATATTTGAGTCGTTGACAAATCGCTGTGCCCCAACAGCATTTGTACAACACGTAAATCAGCACCGTGATTCAAAAGGTGTGTCGCAAAGGCATGACGCAACGTGTGGGGAGAAAGGTGCTGCTCAATTCCCGCTTTCACCGCATAGTATTTAATGCGATGCCAAAATGTTTGGCGCGTCATTTTCTGTCCACGCTTGCTTAGAAATACCACATCAGAAGCTTTACTGGCGAATATCGGTCTGGCTGTTTTAATATAGGTCAGCAGCCATTCTATTGCATCTTCACCAAGGGGCACTAAGCGTTCTTTATTCCCTTTACCCACAACCCTAACTACGCCTTGCTGAAGGCTTATTTGATCCATTGTTAACCCAATAAGCTCACTTACACGAAGGCCGGTCGCGTAAAGCACTTCAAGCATGCTCTTGTCCCGACATTCAATAGGGTCGTCGGTAAGGGGGGCATTTAGCAAATCTTCAACTTGTTGCTCACTGAGTGAAGAAGGCAAAGCTTTGGGTGTTTTCGGATTAGACAGCGCGGAAACTGGGCTATCAACGCGAACCTGCTTACTAATTAGGAATACGAAAAACGCCCGGATAGCGCTAAGCGCACGTTGGGTGCTGCGTGTGGACAGCCCCTTGTCGTGACGATAGGCTAAATAATCCTGAAGCTGCTCAGTGGTCAGCACAGCGATATCTTTTACGCCTTGATTGTTGCTGAAGATAGCAAGCTTAGTAAGGTCGGTGCGATAGCTCTGCTGAGTATGATCAGACAATCCTTTCTCAAGCCAAAGCATCTCGATAAAACCATCGATATGCGCCTGACTCGCTGCCGGCACATAAGTTAACTCACGTTGAGTTTTTGCCATCTAAAAGCCACGCTTTTGCTTAATCAGCTCGTAGGCTGATTGAATATCTTGCGCTTTCTTTTTCGCAATTTCCATTGCCTGTTCAGGTAGCCCTTTAGACACCAGCTTATCGGGGTGATGCTCAGACATGCGCTTCCTGTAGGCACGCTTTATTGTCTTTTCATCGTCGGATGCCGCCACACCTAATATGTGATAGGCATCATCTAAACTTTGCTGTTCTGAATAGGCTGATTGGCTGTGCTGACGTTGACCTGAATGAGTGCGTTGTCCTGAGCCAGAGTTAGACCGCTGCCTAAAGCGTATTTCAGCTTCATACATTGAAATTAGATAATCTAAATCACGACGCCTAAAGCCTAGTGGCTTCGCTACTTTTTCAAGTACGTTGTATTCTTCCTGTGAAAGCTGACCGTCGGCGAAAGCGGCTTGAATAAGGATCTCTAAGAATACTTGAAGAATATCCCGTCTACCGTGGCTGGCGTCGTAAAAACCTTTCAAGGTATCGACTAGAGGAAAGTCTCGTGCTTTGCCTTCTCTAAATGCATCCTGAGCTTCACGACGGGCATCCCCAGTTAAACGCATCTCGTCCATTAATGCTGTGGCGATTTGAATTTCTCTGTCCGTTACTTTGCCGTCAGACTTAGCAAGATGGCCTAACGCACTAAACAAACTATGAAAGAAAATAGCTTGCTGCTTCAGATTGTCCTGATCGGTAAAAAAGCGCCCAAAGCCACCTAGCTGATTGAAGTCTTGGCGATAGGCTTTATCAAAAAAGTGCCCGACTAACAGCCCTAAGATCGCCCCAGGTATTTTAAGAAACATAAAGCCGAACAAGGCGCCGAGGATTTTTCCCCAAATTGACATCGCGTCATACTCCGTTGGTGCACTGTTTAGAAAGTTGATGTTACTGTAGTGAAATCACGCCGTGCAGAGCGCGTTATACCAATCATCATATCAAATACATAAGTTAATTAACTAGGGCTTGTGCAGCTTGAAATCAAGCTTACTGCCACTAATTGCCTCCGTCTTTGATGTGTTGTGCATATAAAAGTGCATTTTTTTGTCTGAATGGTTGGTAATTACGACAGAAGTGCTTAGAATTGAGCGCTTATATAAATAGTAATAGCGAGTGAAAGCTACATTAACTCTTTGCCAAGAAGTAATGTGCATTATCACTGTTTTTTTAAACGTTATGTCGAACTAACCGAGACGGACGTCGTCTTACTTGGGTTTAAAAGCAACATACAACAAAACAGGCCGCCCATTAACGCATGAAAAACACCTGCGCCATGCTTGTTTCCGCGACTCTTTTGCCTACAGTCGCGTTTGCACAGGAAACGACAGCTTCAAATTCTAAACCAACGTCAGATGCAGCCCCTCTTGCATTCTGCTCAGTTGAACCTGTTACTTTCAGTAGCCAAGCATTAATGCCCAAAGGCCACGTTAAAGTTGAAGCTAACCGTACTGAAATTATCCAAGATACCGTAGCGCTGTTTTCTGGTAATGTTGATATCACGTCAGATACTGCGGTAATTAGTGCATCTCAAGCACAAATTAACGGAAGTGGCAGAGACCTTATTGCGAAAGGCGACGTAACGTATCAAGACTCGCAGTTAAAAGTAGAAAGTGATGCTGTGACCCTTCGCTCTGAAGAAGAGCGCTTAGAAATGCAAAATACCCGCTATCAGCTGACGGGTTTTGTGGGTCAGGGAGCCGCAAAAGATATTGTATTAGATACAGACACGGGAATTGTGCTCAAAGAAGTTAGCTTCACTACGTGTCCTGAAGGCGATGAAGACTGGCTAATACGCGCCAGTGAAATTAGTTTGGAAAAAGGGACCGTATGGGGCCAAGCCAAACACACACGCTTCTACATTGCCGATGTTCCAGTGTTTTATTTACCGTATTTTGCGTTCCCTGTTAGCAACGAGCGTCAAACGGGCTTATTGTTTCCAGAGTTAACCAGTTCAAGCAGAACGGGCGTCGACTATACGCAGCCCTTTTACTGGAATATTGCCCCCAACTATGACATGACTATCTCACCGCGATTGATGACCCTTCGCGGTCTTCAGCTGAATACTGAGTTCCGTTATCTAACGGAGCGTAGCCAAGGCAAAGCATACGTGGAGTACTTGCCGAGCGACTCAGATATTAGTGGGAACCCTGACCGATATTTTTATCGCTTGGAACATCAAGGGCTTATAGCTGACAACTGGCTACTAAACGTTGATTTCAACGGATTAAGTGACGACAACTATTTAGTTGATCTTGGTTCAGATTATTATAGTCGCGCTGACACCCACCTATATCGTAGCGTTGGATTAAGTTACTACTCGCAGAATCTATCCGTAAATATGCAGATAAAAGATTTTGAAGTACTGGGTAATACTGCAGATAGCTATCGCGCCGTACCTGAGATCAAAATCAACTACAACAAAGCGTTAGGTGAATATCTAGAGTTCAACCTAGACTCAGAAGTCGCACACTTTGACAATACTCTCGATACCGCTCCAACGGCTACTCGTTTTCACGTTGCACCTACTTTAGCGGTGCCGCTTCGCGCAGCATGGGGTGAACTTGTCGCAGAAACCACGCTTTTTCAAACGGTTTATCAACAAGACAATGTTGAAGGAACTGACTTAAAAGAAGATGTTGAACGCACATTAGGACAAGCTCGCCTTTATGGCGCATTATATTTTGAAAGGGATAAATCGTGGTTCAGCGACGATATGTCGATGACTTTAGAGCCAAAGATTCAATATCTTTATACATCGTATGAAGACCAAACTGCGATTGGATTCTATGACTCAACGCCGCTGTTAACCGACGTTGAAGGATTGTTTAGAGGTCAGGAATTTACTGGCCTTGATAGGATAAGCGATAACAACCAAATCACCCTTGGCGCGACCACACGCATGTTGGATAAAAACAATCGGGAACAATTTGTTCTTAGTGTGGGTCAGATATTCTACCTTGAAGATAACAAAGTCATTGCGGCAACCAAGAATCAAGATCGTTCAGCGCTCGCCGCTGAAGTGGATTGGCGCTTTAATAAAAACTGGTTCTTCCATTCTGATGTGCAAGTGACCACTGACACAGACAAAGTTGACTTAAGCAGCGTGGGTATTGAATACCGCAAAGATGATTCGCGCTTTATTCAATTAAGTCATCGCTATGTTCGCGATCTCAGTGGTGAAACCATAGATCAAATTGGTATTTCGGCAAGCTGGCCTATTTCTGAAAATTGGCAGTGGGTTGGCCGTACTTACCGAGATCTTGAACGCAATAGAAGTGTAGAAACCTATGCAGGTATCCAGTATGAATCATGCTGTTGGGCGGTGCGATTAGTTGCGCAGCGCAGTCTGAACAACCGTTACAATGCTAGCGGCGAACAGACAACAGACGATTTTGATTCTGGAATATCGCTACAATTTATTTTCAAAGGCATCGGGTCATCTGGTACCCAAAGAAGCATGCTTCAAGACGGTATGTTTGGCTATCGTCAGCCTTATAGTTTAAATTAACCCGCAGTTGAGCGCTTACAGCGCTTAAATGCAATCAACCAATAATAAAAGAGTGTGTATGAAGTTCATTATCCGTGCATTGATGTTAGGTGCCCTACTCTCGTTTAACAGTGTTGCGCAAGAGGTCATGCTTGACCGCGTGGCCGTAATTGTTGACCAAGGTGTTGTGCTTGAAAGCGAAATTGATGCCCTTGTACAAGACGTTAAACGCAACGCAGAAGCTAATAATCAACAGCTACCGTCAGATCGTGCGCTTCGTACACAGGCAATTGAGCGTTTAATCACTAAGAGCCTTCAGCTTCAAATGGCAGAGCGTATGGGTATTCGCATTAGCGACCCACAGCTCGAGCAAACCATTAGCAACATTGCAGCGAATCAAAATGCAACGATTGAAGAACTTCGTGCCCAATTAGCGGCAGAAGGTATTGCATACGATGATTACCGCGAAGACATTCGCGAAGAAGTTATCATGGGTGAAGTTCGCCGTGCTAACGTACGTCGCCGTGTTTATATTACACCTCAAGAAATTGAAACCTTGATTGACCTGATGGAACAGCAAGGCGCTACTCAAGCTGAATATCGCTTAGGTCACATTCTTATTGGTTTCCCGCCAGAGCCTACAGATGAAGATATTCAATCGGCACGTGAGCGTGCAGACAAAGTCATTTCACTATTAGAGTCAGGCTCTGATTTTGCTAAAATCGCCATTGCGTCATCATCAGGTAACGAAGCGCTCGAAGGCGGTGACATGGGCTGGCTTAACATTAACGCCATGCCGACGCTTTTTGCTGAAGCTATTCAAAACAAAGACAAAGATGCTCTTGTTGGACCTATTCGAAGCGGTGCAGGCTTTCATATCCTAAAAGTATTAGATACGCGCGGTATTGAGAAAGTCACGGTGGAAGAAGTAAACTCTCGCCACATTCTTGTTAAGCCGTCAATCATTCTTAGCGAAGACAAAGCTAAAGCCATGCTAAACCGCTTCAAGGAAGAGGTGAAAAATGGTGAAGCTGATTTTGCAGAGCTAGCTAAAGAGCATTCAGAAGATCCTGGTTCAGCCCTTCGCGGTGGCGAGCTTGGCTGGTCGGATCCAAATAATTACGTGCCTGAGTTTAAAGACGCACTTGCACAGCTTGAGCCTGGAGAATTTAGTGAACCTGTTCGTACCGTGCACGGCTGGCATTTAATTCAGCTTATTGAACGTCGTATTGATGACGCTACCGATAAGCGCAAAGAAGATAAAGCTTACCAGCTTATCTTCAACCGTAAATTTTCAGAGGAAACCGAGAACTGGTTACGTGAGATGCGTGATGCCGCTTACGTAGAAGTTGTCGACTCGTAACAATAAGTTATTCATGAGTACACCAATTAAAATAGCAATAACGCCGGGAGAACCGGCAGGTATCGGGCCAGATTTGATCATAAAACTGGCCCAGGAAGCATGGCAAGCGCAGCTTGTCGTGTTTGCCGATGGCGAAATGCTCAAAGCACGAGCAAGCGCCTTGGGGCTGCCATTAACGCTAATCGATTACGATGCCACTAACCCGCAAATTCAAGATGCGGGTTCGTTGTTTATAAAGCAAATAGATAAATCCGTTGACGTTACGCCAGGCGAGCTTGATAGCGAAAACGGGTTATACGTAGTAGAAACTCTGCGCCAGGCGTGTCAGGCAAATATGGATGGCGACTTCGACGCCGTCGTTACCGGCCCCGTACACAAAGGCATTATCAACAAAGCAGGGGTATCATTCAGCGGTCATACTGAGTTTTTTGCGTATCAGTCCAATACCATTGATGTGGTTATGCTTCTGGCAACTGAAGGTCTTAATGTAGCGCTTGCCACCACGCATATTCCCCTTGAGTATGTAGCGAAAGCTATCACCCGAGAGCGTCTTCATAAGGTCATTCATATCATCAACACCGACCTTAAATTGAAGTTTGGCGTTAAAGAACCTCACATTTATGTGTGTGGCTTGAACCCTCACGCGGGTGAAGATGGTCACATTGGCACTGAAGAAATTCATACCATCATTCCGGCGCTTAACGAACTAAGAGAAGAAGGCTTAAAGATCACAGGCCCTCTACCTGCAGACACCATATTTCAACCCAAATATCTGGAAAATGCTGACGTAGTGCTGGCTATGTATCACGACCAAGGCTTACCCGTGCTAAAATATAAGGGTTTTGGGGCTTCAGTGAATATCACGCTAGGGTTACCTTTCGTTCGTACATCGGTAGATCACGGTACTGCATTAGACTTAGCAGGAACAGGTGAAGCCGACGCCGGTAGTTTCAGAAAAGCATTGGAAAAAGCCATCGAGCTTGCACATCATCAACAATGAGTAAAACACACTTAGGCCATACGGCCAGAAAGCGATTCGGACAAAACTTCCTTCACGATGATTACGTGATAGGCAAGATTGTTGCGGCTATCGCGCCAAAAAATGAACAAAACCTGGTAGAAATTGGACCCGGTTTAGGCGCATTAACAGATCCTGTTTGTGAAGAAGTAGATGCACTCACAGTCATTGAGCTAGACAGAGATCTTGCTAAGCGATTGAGACACCATCCATTTAACGGCAATAAGCTAACGGTTATTGAACAAGATGCAATGACCATGGACTTTGGCGCCCTTTCTAAAGAAATGCCAGTCAAAGACAAAAAGCTTCGCGTATTTGGTAACTTGCCCTACAACATTTCGACACCACTAATGTTTCACCTTTTTGATCATGCTCACTGCATAGAAGATATGCATTTTATGCTTCAAAAAGAAGTGGTAAACCGCTTGGCAGCAGGACCAGGTTCTAAGAATTACGGCAGGCTTTCCGTTATGGCGCAGTATTACTGCCACGTCATTCCGGTACTCAATGTTCCGCCGGGTGCCTTTAAGCCACCCCCGAAGGTTGATTCTGCAGTAGTGAAGCTAGTGCCGCATCAGGCTCCGCCAGTAGACGTTGAGTCTGTAAATACGCTTGAGCGCGTCTGTGCGCAAGCGTTCAACCAGCGCCGAAAAACCATTCGCAACTCGCTGAAAGACAGTTTAAGTGAAGAGGAGATCCGTGAGCTAGGTATCGATCCTACCTCTCGCGCAGAAGTATTATCACTTAACGATTTTGCCACAATAGCAAACGCTGTGTCGGCAAAAGAGCACCAACAAGAGCAGTAAGTTCTCTATGGATGTACTTGATATTAAGGTGCGGGTGAAAACCCGTCACCTTCCCGACCACCTTCCGTCAGATTCAAAGCAATTTGCCTTCGCGTACCACATTACGATTGAGAACAATAGCGACCATACGGTGCAATTACTCAGTCGCTACTGGAAAATTACCGATGCAAATGGCAAAACATCAGAAGTTGAAGGTGATGGGGTTGTAGGCAAGCAACCTATCATGAAAGCGGGCGAGCATTTTGACTATACCAGTGGCGCTGTCATTGACACACCGGTTGGGAATATGGAAGGCTACTATGAAATGGAATTAGAGAGCGGCGAGCGTTTTCGCGTTCCTATCGACGTTTTCCGATTAGCCATTCCAAGTATTCTTCATTAAGGTTTCTATGTCGCAAGGTAACACGTACGTCATTGGTGATATACAAGGCTGTTACGATGGTCTTCGTCGCGCGTTAGATAAAGTAAAATTCGACGAAGAAAACGATACGCTACTCGCAGTAGGTGATTTAGTTGCTCGAGGAGAAGATTCTTTGAGCACATTGCGCTTTTTAAAGTCTCTCGGCAGCCAGTTTAGCAGTGTTTTAGGAAACCACGACCTTCACTTACTTGCCGTTGTAAACGGCATCCGCAAAGCAAAAAAATCCGACAAATTAGAGCCTCTACTTAATGCTTCAGACTTGGCCGAACTTATTGACTGGTTGCGTCAGTTCCCGTTGGCAATGAAGTTAGATGAGCAATCAGTAATGGTGCATGCTGGACTCTATCCTAAATGGTCTATCGATGAGTGCGTTTCACTTAGTGACGAAGTTAGCAACATCCTAAAATCCGACAATTACGCTGCTTTTCTTTCAGAAATGTATGGTAATAAACCCAACAACTGGTCAGATAAACTTAAGGGTAATGAGCGACTGCGTTTTATTGTGAATGCGTGTACGCGCATGCGTTTTGTTCATACCGATGGCACACTCGATTTTGATAACAAATCTCATCCCAGCGCAGTATCCCACAGCACTAGTAGCACGTTAAAACCATGGTTTGAAGTAGAGAATAAAAAGCTCGGTGACGATCAACGAGTGGTATTTGGGCATTGGGCAGCTCTGTCGGGCCAAACAAACAGTCATCAATTTATCGGCTTAGATACAGGCTATGTTTGGGGGCAAAGCATGACTTTGCTAAACCTGAACTCCGCTTCGCTTGTGAGTGTTTCTGCCTAAAACCAGAGTTTACTGGCTCCGCAATTATCCAATTCGCACATATTTACGTGTATAATTTTACGCATCAACTGGTATTACCAGTTAAACTTTCTACACTTAAGTGCTAAATAAAATAAACATTAAGTTATTGTAGCCGATACACTTACTTACGATAGTAACGATAATGTCTCATTATCTACTCAGTAATTAAGCAAACTAGCTTCTTTAATCGCTATATTTTGTTTGCTGAGACGGGTAATATCGTTAGGGATAAAAATAAAAAACACTCATCCAGGAGTTCCGATGAAAATAACGGTAGCCACACGCGTAATCGGGGGATTTGTAGCGATTAGCGCACTTCTGATCGTCATTAGTGTTGTTTCACTTTATAACCTCAACTCAATAGGCTCAGCAACGGAAGAAGTAAATGACGTTGCATTACCCACAGTAGCAGGCAGCAATGCACTTAAAGCCAGCTTTCTCAATATGGGCCGACTTACCTTCGAGAGCTACATCGAAGAAGATCTAAATGGCTTAAAAGACAAACGAGCGTCTTTTAACTCTGCCAAAGACACCTTTGAGAGTGAATATAAGAAACTGGCGCAGGCCGTTAATAACGAGCCTGAACTAAAGAGCACGCTGAATACTGTACGTGAGTCATATGAAGCATATATCACCAATGTTGAAGCGATGTACAAAAATCACCAAATGTATCTTGATATACGCAACACAATTCAAGACAGACTGGGTGACGCTGAAGACAACGCAGACGATGCATCTACCTACCTTCTAGACTTCTCAGACTTAGATGCTGTTCAGCGCGACCCTAACCTACGACGTGCGGCAGAAATCGGCAGTCAACTTGAGACGTCGCTGCTTTCTTTGCTAACGGTTTCATACGAGTACATTAAAACAGAGACACTGGTTCGTTCACAGACGCTAGGCAACGAAGTTGATTTGGTTGTCGAGAAAGTGGTCACGCAATTAAGCGACATGATGCAAACTGCGGGCGGCCGCGATGATTCTGGTACTCTTGATGATATTAACGACTTGGTTAACAACGCAATCAATGCGATTAATGCTAACGATGGCGTGGTTCAGCTTCATGTTGATCGTCTAGAGCGCAGAAATGATGCTGAAAAAGCGCTTAACGCTTCAGACTCAAATATCGCGCAAGCGGTTGTCGCTCTAGAAAACCTGCTCAATCTTGCAGACAAGAAAGCGTCACATGTAGAAAGTCAGGTTAACGGCGCCATTGCGACGGGCAACACGTTCGTTATTGTGGTTGTTATTATCTCGATTGCAGTAGCAGCATTTATTGGCTACGTGACCGTTCGCGCAATCACACGTCCGCTTTATCGTGTAAATGAACTTCTGACGGTGGCTTCATCGGGTGACCTTACTCACCGTCTAGACGATTCGGCGCAAGACGAATTTGGTCTTTTAGCCCGAAACTGCAATACGCTAATTGGAAACCTGAAGGAGCTCATTACAGCCATTAACGTTCGTGCTGAACAGCTGGCAGCCGCCTCAGAACAAACGTCTGCAGTGACGGCGCAAACGACGCATTCAATTCAGGATCAGAAATCACAAATTGGCCAAGTAGCAACAGCAACCACAGAAATGCACTCTACGTCGCAGCTGGTTGTGCAAAACGCTGAAGATACACTAAGTCAAATTCGCCATGCGGATGCTGAGGCTGAGAACGTGCGCCAAATCTCACTAGAGAATAAGAACACCATTGAGATCTTATCTCGTGACGTTCAAGAAGCGGCAGACGTCATCAATAAGCTTCATCAAGACAGCGCAAGCATTGGTGGCATCTTAGACGTTATCCGTGGTGTTGCAGATCAAACCAACCTGCTCGCCTTGAATGCTGCTATTGAGGCAGCGCGTGCTGGTGAACAAGGTCGAGGCTTTGCGGTTGTTGCTGATGAAGTAAGAACCCTCGCCAGCCGAACTCAAGAATCGACACAAGAAATCAACGCAATGATTGAAGTGCTTCAAGCGGGTGCTGAAAAAGCGGTATCGGTGATGAACCAAGGTAAAGAGCAAACTGCGGCGTGTGTGGCACAAACTGAAAAGGCTACACAGGCGTTGGATATCATCTCAGACGCCGTTCACAAAGCCCATGACGTGAGCTCTCAAATTGAGCAGTCTGCCCGTGAACAGAATACGGTATCACAAGAGATCAGCGAAAAGCTTGAAACTATTGTGGGTATCGCTGAAGAGACGACAGCTGGAGCACAGCAAACGTCTGAGTCTAGCCATGAAGTGGCTCGACTTGCTGAAGAGTTACAACAGTCTATCAGACAGTTTAAAGTGTAACGCTTTTTACAAACCTGTTTTAAGAAGGGGCTTTTAGCCCCTTTTTTGTGTCCGACAATTAATCTGGCACACTTTAGGAATGCATAGATAGTTACTTTAGAACCGTTTAACTGAGCATTAATCGGCTTTAATTCGTATAAGGACTATTCGTAACAAACCACTAAAAAAGAATGATATTTTCCCGTTTTCGCTTGCCTCTTTTCATTACTACTTTATTGGTGTCAACAATGATCCAGGCTGAGCCATCATATTACAAAGATACAGAAACCCTTCCCTATTCCATTATCGAGACCCTTGATGAAGATATTGAAGTGAGGCATTACAATGAAGCGTTAGGCGTAATGTCTAGTGGGAATGAAGATAACGGAGCATTTCAGCTACTCTTTAATTATATCTCTGGTGAGAATACATCCAGTAGCAATGTGTCAATGACGTCCCCCGTAGAAGTTGGAAAGCGCTCTCAAGAAATTGCAATGACCTCTCCTGTCGAAGTCTCATCTTCAGAAACAATGATGTTTTTCTTGCCCAGCAAATATGACATTAAAAGCGCTCCTGTGCCTACGCACAAAGATGTATCGCTGGTTACTGTACCAGCGAGAACGGTAGCCGCTATTCGTTATTCAGGTTTCAACAAGGACAGCGATAAGAAGCAGTATACGAATAAACTGCTTAAAGCCCTTAGGGACAATAATATTGAGCTTGATGGTGAACCTAGCTATATGGGCTACGACTCGCCTTTCACCCTACCGTGGAATAAACGTCACGAAATCATTGTACCGGTCGACATTTTGAAATCATCTACAAACTGATGTGAAATAAAAACGGCCGCCTTTAAGGCGACCGTTTTTTGGGGTCATTCAGCACATTAGGTGCTTATTCAAATAACGCCGTGTGAAGCTTGCGAACCACGTCGTCACTGTCGGTCTCGTTAACCAAGAACGATAGGTTGTGCGGGTTGGCGCCAAAGCAAATCATACGCAGGTTGAAATCTGAAACCGCAGCTAAAATCTTGCTAGAAACACCAACAGCGGTTTGCATGTTGTTACCTACAACCGTGACAAGGTCGTAACCTTTTTCTACTTTCACATCACAGATAGTTTCAAGTTCAGCAATGGTTTCTTTGTTTAGTCGCTGAGCCACAGAGTTTGCAGGGTTATCAAGGGTAAAAGATACCGAGATTTCTGACGTGGTAACCAAATCAACACTTAGCTTGTGCTTAGCGATGATGGCAAATACCTGCTGTAGGAAGCCTTGCGCATACATCATCTTAGGTGTTTTCACTGTCACCATTACCTGCTCTTTACGGCGAGTAATAGCGCGATACGGTGGTTCGTGCTCACAATCACGCACAATCCAAGTACCGCCCTTTTCTGGCTCCTTACTAGAGCCTACAAACACCTTTATGTCCTTGCGAAGCGCAGGCTCCATAGTGGCAGGATGTAGTACCTTGGCACCAAAGGTGGCCATTTCCGCCGCTTCTTCAAAGCTGAGTTCAGGTAACGGATGAGCAGCTGGCGTGATGCGCGGGTCAGTTGTGTACACCCCTGTTACATCAGTCCAAATCTCACACGATTCGGCATCAAGCGCTTCAGCAAGTAGCGCCGCCGTAAAATCTGAACCACCACGACCTAGCGTTGTAGTACGGCCTTCCTCGTCAGCACCAACAAAGCCTTGAGTAACCACTATCGCGTCTTTAATTTCAGGTGCCAGCAATTGTTTAGACAGCTTTTCGATTTCTTCGATTTGCGGCGCACCTTCTCCAAACTCACTGTCCGTACGTAACACCTTACGTACGTCAAAGTTCATGGTTTTTACGCCCTGCTCTGCAAGCACTGAAGAGAACATCAGCGATGACATCCGCTCACCCATTGAAAGCAGCTGATCTTTTAAATCATCACGGTGAAGGATTTCTTCATGAAACGCTAAGCTTCGCATTTCATCTAACAAGTCGTTGAGTTTTGGCTCAACCGTGTCTTTATCTTTCAACTTGTTAAGAATGGCAAGCTCAATATTGATAATGGCCTGACAGGTCTCTTCAATTTGCTGTTGCGTCATAGGTGTGTGCGCTAAGCTTACCAGGTGATTGGTTACACCTGCCGCAGCGCTCACTACCACAATGCGCGTTTTGTCATTACCGGCAACAATTCGGGCGCAGTTTTGCATTACTTCGTAATTCGCAACGCTAGTTCCACCGAACTTAGCTATCGATAAGGCATTTGTCACTATATTTAACTCCAGAATAAAACTAGCATTTCGCTAGCAGCAACCGCGCCTTTTGCGCGGTTAATCAATCGTTATTTGGTCGCCTACTTTAATATTATTCTCGGCAAACCACCCTTGGTTCATTTCCAACGCGTAAAGTACCTCTTTCGATGATCCGACCGACTCCAAACTATGCGGAGTGAGAGGTTTTATATCCGTTATTACGCCTTTTCTGTCGATAAATGCTACGTCTAGAGGAACAAAGGTATTTTTCATCCACATGCCCGCAAACTTTGGGCTAGAAAACTTAAAAAACATACCGCAGTCTTCACACAAGGCTTTGCGAAACATAAGACCCTGTGCGCGTTGTTCAAAGGTTTTGGCATACTCAACTTCATAGTGCTTGCCGCCAATCTCAAGTGTAATGGATTCAAAGTCCACTGAATTCAGCGACGATACAGGGTCAACCTGCGCTTTTGCACACCCTAAGGTTAATACAAGTGCAGCAACAATAAAGAAAGATTTTCCCATTAGACATTCCTTTTCGCCATAAAAAAAGCCGGTCACCTTAACGGTCACCGGCTTTGTAGTTTATACACTATTTTAAGCAACATTCAATGTTGGAATAATGCGCGCTTTTGCTTCTTCCTCAGCCTTTTTAAAGCTAGGCATTTTGTCGAAGTTTAAGTAGCGGAATACTTCACCCGACATTGCGTTAATTTTGCTAGCGTATTCCATGTACTCTTCAGCAGTTGGAATGCGCCCAACAATGGCACCCACCGCAGCAAGCTCGGCTGAAGTCAAATAAACATTTGCCCCATCGCCCAAGCGGTTAGGGAAGTTTCGAGTAGACGTGGAAAGCACCGTTGTGCCCGCATCCACCCGTGCTTGGTTACCCATACATAGTGAGCAGCCGGGCATTTCTGTACGTACGCCTACGCGACCATAAATATTGTAATAGCCCTCTTCCATTAACTGGGCTTTGTCCATCTTAGTCGGTGGTGACATCCATAAACGGGTTGGCAGTGTTTTGTTGTATTGCTCAAGTAGCTTACCGGCTGCGCGGAAGTGACCAATGTTTGTCATACATGAACCAATGAAGACCTCGTCTACCTTATCGCCTGCAACGTCAGATAAGGTTTTCGCATCGTCAGGATCATTAGGGCAGCACACAATTGGCTCTTTAATATCGTTAAGGTCAATTTCGATTACCTCAGCGTACTCAGCATCTGCATCGGCGCGCATCAACTCTGGGTTAGCTAACCATTCTTCCATTTTCTGCGCGCGACGCTCTAGCGTACGAGGGTCGCCATAACCTTCGTTAATCATCCAGCGTAGCATGGTAATGTTTGAACGCAGGTATTCAGCAATCGACGTTTCAGATAAGTTGATAGTACAACCGGCTGCTGAACGCTCCGCCGATGCGTCAGAAAGCTCGAACGCCTGTTCTACGGTTAAGTTCTCTAGTCCTTCGATTTCTAAAATACGGCCAGAGAAGGCGTTGATCTTGCCTTTTTTCTCGACCGTTAATAGGCCTTGTTTGATGGCGTACAGCGGAATGGCGTGTACTAGGTCGCGTAGCGTAATGCCCGGCTGCATTTCTCCCTTAAATCGCACTAGTACCGACTCGGGCATATCTAGCGGCATAACGCCAGTAGCCGCAGCGAACGCGACCAGACCTGAACCCGCAGGAAATGAAATACCCAATGGGAAACGAGTATGCGAGTCACCACCCGTGCCTACTGTGTCAGGCAGCAGCATGCGGTTTAACCAGCTGTGTATAATGCCGTCACCAGGACGAAGCGATACGCCACCGCGGTTCATTATAAAATCAGGCAGCGTGTGCTGCGTTTCTATATCCACCGGCTTTGGGTAAGCGGCGGTGTGACAGAATGACTGCATGGTTAAATCGGCAGTAAAGCCAAGACAGGCTAGGTCTTTAAGCTCATCGCGGGTCATTGGCCCTGTGGTATCTTGCGAGCCCACGGTTGTCATTTTAGGTTCGCAGTAGGTGCCTGGGCGAATACCGTCGACACCGCACGCCTTACCCACCATTTTCTGCGCTAACGAGAAACCCGCGCCGCTGTCTTTTGGCTGTTCAGGCGTACGGAATAAATCCGTTGGGCCTAAACCTAGTGTCTCACGCGCCTTCTCGGTAAGGCCACGGCCAATAATCAGGTTGATACGTCCACCTGCGCGCACTTCATCCAGAATCACCTTCGACTTATAGCTGTATTCTGCAAGAAGTTCACCGGTTTCATGGTTGGTGATTTTGCCTTCAAACGGATAGATGTCTATCACATCACCCATGTTCATTTTTTCCACATCGGCTTCAAACACCAATGCACCGGCATCTTCCATGGTGTTAAAGAAGATAGGCGCGACTTTTGAACCAATGCACACACCGCCGCCTCGTTTATTAGGCACACCCGGTAAGTCTTCACCAAAGAACCACAATACAGAGTTAGTTGCCGACTTGCGTGACGAGCCGGTTCCAACTACATCACCGACAAACGCTACGGGATACCCCTTACTTTTGACTTCTTCTATTTGCGCCATTGGGCCTTTAACACCAGGTTCTTCTGGCTCTAAACCTTCGCGGGGCATCTTGTAAGCTGCCAGGGCGTGCAGAGGAATATCTGGGCGAGACCATGCGTCAGGGGCTGGCGACAAATCATCAGTATTCGTTTCACCTGTTACTTTAAACACGGTGTAAGTGATTTTATCGTCCATTAACTTGCGCGACGTGAACCACTCACCTTCAGCCCAAGATTTAATGATGTCAGTGGCATGCTCGTTACCCGCTTTGTGCTTTTCTTCCACATCGTGATAAGCGTCAAACATTAAAAGAGTATGTTTCAGCTCTTTCGCTGCCAACGGCGCAAGCGCGTTATCATCAAGTAGCTCCACTAAAGTGGCAATGTTGTAGCCACCGTGCATATTTCCTAGCAGTTCAACGGCTTTCTCTTTAGAGATAAGCTCACAACTGTCTTCACCTTTTGCGATTGCACTTAAAAACCCAGCTTTAACGTAAGCTGCCTCATCAACCCCAGGCGGTACACGTTCTGACAGCAGTTCTAAAAGAAACTCCCCTTCGCCTGCTGGCGGGTTCTTTAATAAATCAACCAGGCCAGCTACCTGTTCAGCGTTAAGCGGTTTAGGTGGAATATTTTGAGCGGCACGTTCTTCAACGTGATTGCGATAGTCTTGTAACACAGTCTCTTCCTCTAAGTTAGCTTGCGCAATGGGAGTAAACGGTCTTGTACGCACTTGACGCAAGGTGTGTTTAATAAATCATCAACAGTATAACTTCACGGGCTCATTTTTTAAATTTAGCGCCCTTTTAATTCACTTATAATCGCTATTCATACCATTACTTTTAAACGACAAAAGCGATTAAAAAGAAATAAGCAAAGTCATTTTAGCAATTAACATGTAGTAAAGTTATAGGGCTTTATGACTTAAAGACAAGGGGTTAGCTGTACACGATGCTTCTTCAATTGAAGCAAACCGTAAACGATTAACACCAGTCCGCATAGATAATTACCCACTCAGCGAGAGTTAAAATGTTCGTAATCGCGGCGTGTTACCGCAGGTATAGTGGTTCTACATCAAGGTGACACAATAAAGAGTACGGACATTTAAAACTCGCCCTTCGGGAAGGTCTGGCAAGCTTCCTAGCTTCATTCTGGGAATTTGAAAGGGAACAACCATTCCTGCATTCCCACGCTTTGCTAGGAAACTTGCCAGCGCCTTCTGAGTGGGCACTTATCCATGCGGATTGGTATAACAACAGTAAGTGAGAGGCAGTTCATTGTGACTATACTGGCAGTAAGTAAGTGTTAATTGGGCAAGTCTGTCTGAGGTCTGGTGCGAAGATAGCTTGCAAACTTTGGCTTTCCATTTTTAGTTAAGCCGTAGTACTTAAAGGTTACCCAGCTACCGATAGCGGGTGGAGATTGGCGCTCATTTTCTGAAAAGCCCGTTCCTAATTTAAATTGAATGCCTTCTCGCGTTTCTACAAGAAGCGAGCCCATCATTCCCTTAAATCGTCCTTTTCCCGGAAGCAATGCCAGTACTTTCCCTTCTGCATCTTCAAAGCGTTTTACTTTGAGCAACATGTCACTTCGCCCGGATGTGTACAGCGCTTGTTCATGATGAAGCATTAACCCTTCTCCGCCTTCCTGGGTTACTTGCTCCAGCTTTTCATCAAGTGAAGCAATAGACGTAAGCTTAAATTGAGGGATAACTGCAAACGTTGGATTAGGTGTAGATTTACTTAGGCTGTTAAGCATGTTGAGTCGCCGACCAAAGGGCTCACCCATCATAGGCATGTCAAAGGCCATAAATCTAACTTTGGCCCAGCGTTTTGCAGATAGAGAATTTGCTGCGGCTACAGTGTCTGCTGAAGACACTGTGCTAGATGAAGCGTTAGCGACAGAATGCAGCTCGATGTTTGTCATCGTTGAAAGCACAATAGAAGCTGTACGTTCAAACTCCCCTCTTCCTATCCAAAGTTCGCCGTCAATAGTGGTTTCTGGCCAGTTGGCGGTGAACCATGTTGGCGCGAATATCTTGTTCCCATTACGGGTAAGTAGTTCAGTACCGTTCCATCTTGCGCGAATACCGTCTAGCTTCTCACTAACCCAATAGTCAGCTACGTTAATATCAGTGCGACTTTGATCGTATTGCTTAGCAAGCTGCAGCTCTTCGACAGTAACGAGCATGTGATTAGCATTAACGTTAGCTATGGCGGTGATTGAAAGTACATATACAGCAGTCAAAAAATTTCGCATCGGCTCTTCCTATAACGTGTTAACCTTTGCTTGCTTTTATGCTTTTAATAGAGAAGCAAATACAAAGAAGGCAGAGTAAATTACTCTGCCTTCTTTGCTTTTATAACTGTACGTAGGAAGGTTTTTTCGCTTAATCGAAGCTGCTCTAGTCGGTAATAATATCAATAACTGAGATCAGCACGTCTTCAGCAAACGCTTCACCTGCCGTTCTTTCTTTATCACGTCGCAGTTTGTAAGTTTCCAAGCAAGCATTTAGCTGCTCGTCGGCGGTGTACACCCCATGAACATCTGCGTTATTAGCTTGCTCAATACAGCGATCGGTTTGTCCCGTCGTGACGGTACTGCACCCGCTCGTTCCCAAGGTGATTCCGACCATACAAACCGCAGTGGCGATCCAGTTTACGTGTTTAACTGTGCTTTTATGGTTCAAGATAACTTAATCCTTCAATAAAGACTGCAAGCGTTTTTGTCTATTAACATAAACCTGATGGCCATCGTGCTCAGACGAGGAAAGTGCTAAAGCTTGGTTCACGCTTTCCAGCGCTTTTTTGTACTCGCCCATCTGCTCATAACCATAAGCTAAGCCATTATATGCGTCAGGCGTTTGAGGATACTCAGCAATATCGTATTTAAACAAGGCGATGGCTTTGTCGTAGTTTTGTTCACCCACATAGTGATAACCTAACTCGCGAATAACCCATTCCGGCGCGTCGAGTTTCTCGCCTCGCTGCTTTGAAACACGGGCGTAATAGTCTTTAATACTTTTAATATCTCCACTGAACTGCTGTGGCCTTAAATAAGCTGATAAGAACAAATGATGGTAAGCGCTGAAAGTTGACGCAGCTGAGACCAAATTGTGGGTAACTCCCTCGTAGGCTTCGTTCTCCCATCTTAATCCGGCAGGTTGATTTGCCCGCATTCCAGAAATCATATCGTTATAATACGGGCGCATGGGCGCGCCTTCATTGCCGATAGACGTGTAAATGAAGTGGTCTAATTGATTGGCAGATTTTAAGAATGCAACCGTACTTTTTGCAGATGCGCCATAGTTCCACCACACCGCAGCACTGTAAGTCAGCGCGGCGTTAAAAAGTTCAGGCTTCTGGGTAAGTGCGTACAACGCGAATACGCCTCCGGCTGATGCACCCTCTATCACTCGAAAGTCATGCACGCGATATTTCTTCTCTACCATCGGCATAAGCTCAGTGGTTATAAAGGAAAGAAAGTTTGCACCGCCACCGCCATAGCCTACAGGCCCGTTTGGATCTTCATTTGCCGTGGGATATAAATCGCGAAGTCGGTCGGTATTTTCAATGGCGACTATGATGACTTCCGGAGCAGCATTCTGAGATTGCAGCGATTCTAGCACTGCATTCATCATAGTAAGATTTCCCGAACCATCTAGACGATAAATAACGGGGTATTTCTTGTCGGGGTTTTCGGCGTAGCCTTTTGGAAGCTGAACAACCACTTCTCGTTGCTCGTTTAGCACTTTAGACTGGAGTTTCTCTACTTTCAATTCGTAACGCTGGCTGTCGCTGCCTGTTTCGCTGTTAGCCGGAAGGCTCGTGAAAGCAAGAAATAGCAGGGCAATTATAATATGTATTTGTGACTTCAAACTTAAATCCTTTTATAAGACGCTTTGCTTTTCGCAGTAATACTATTTACTTGATTGGGCCAAGCGAACTTTTATTATTATCTATTGTATAACAGGGGTTTATTCGGATTAATGACAATTTCATAGCCACATTACTCTGTATATTCCCCTTTAGCAATACAGGAACTTTCTGTAGACATTTCTCCGCCCAAGTATTTAGTTAGCACAGCGTGTAGTTCCGTTTTATTGACTGGTTTTGTGAGATATCCATTCATCCCGGATGCTAACGCTTTATCTATTTCTTCGGCAACCACCGCAGCAGTGAACGCGATAATAGGAATAGTGATGTTAGCTTTTCGCAACGCTAAAGCGGCTTCAGAGCCGTTCATTTCAGGCATGTGTAAGTCCATCAATATAAGGTCGAAATGCTGCTTTAGTGCAATCTCTACTGCTTCGTTACCGTTATTAGCAAGCGCAACTTTCAATCCTGTGTCTTCTAACAATGATTTTGCTACGACCTGGTTAATGTCGTTATCTTCTGCAACCAAAACAGTAAGTTTTGAGAAAGACGGTGTGCTTTCCTGTTCTTTAGCGCCAATTACACTATCTGCAATTTCAAACGGTAGCTCGAAATAAAATTCACTCCCCTGACCTACCGCGCTTTTTAGATAAACCGTGCCGCCCATAGCTTCAACCAAGCTTTTTACTATCTGTAAACCAAGTCCCGTTCCCCCGTGCATTCGATTAATGCTGCTGTTGGCTTGTGTAAATGCATCGAATACGCGCTCTTGTTCAGAAGCATCAATCCCGTCCCCCGTATCCTTAACTGAAAATCTGACAAATTGATGGGTCTTTGACGCTTCACCTTTCGATAGCCCTAAAGTGACACTGCCCTGATGCGTAAACTTTATCGCGTTGCTCACTAGGTTGTTTAACACTTGAGAAAGGCGCGTTGCGTCCCCTACAACACAAGTATTTAATGTTTTATCTACTTCTATTCTCAGTGAGATACCTTTGTTCTGCGCCAATTGTGCATAAAACGCCACGCAATCTTTGGCAGTACTTTTTAGGTCAAAGGGAATGATCTCCAGCGCAAGTTTTCCCGCATTCAATTTGGAGAGATCTAATATGTCGTTCAAAATGCGGTTTAGCGAGAGTCCTGAACGCTGAATCTTCTCGAGGTTAGGCCGTGCACTTTCCGAAATATCATGAGAAAGCACTACATCGGTCAATCCCAAAATACCGTTTAATGGCGTGCGAATCTCGTGTGACATAGTGGCGAGGAATCGTGATTGTGCAGCCGACGCTTGCTTTTCGCTTGCAAGCGCCCTGTTTAGCTCAAGAGTTTTGTTTTTACTCTCTACAAGGGCTTTCTCTAATTGGCTCGCTAGAGCATAGATAAGAAGGGACACAACAAGGTTGGTCACACAAAGCCTTAGCCAAAGGCCCTTGTCATAATCCCCTTCGTAAAACGGCACAAGAAAAGTACAGCATGCGAGTACTACCATTGCACTTATTCGCCAACCATTAGAAAGCAGTAAAATGGGAAAAATAGTAGCAATTGGAACTAAGGTTGCGGGCATGAGCCCATTGCTTATTACAAGGTAAGGCGCGACGGGAATGGTGAGTATTGCCCACAATTTCGCCAAAGGGTCTTTATAGTTAGAAAAGATAATTCCCGCTACCGAAATTGCACACCAAGACAGGCCGAAAAATACTGCCACATACACATTTTGGGGTTGGGCTATGACGATTACCGCTAAGATGAGTAAAGAAAAAACCAGCAGAATTTTGAAGCCAGCTTTTTGCAAGGCCGAT
Organism: Alteromonas sp. R7; assembly: GCF_055755235.1. NCBI lineage: Bacteria > Pseudomonadati > Pseudomonadota > Gammaproteobacteria > Alteromonadales > Alteromonadaceae > Alteromonas > Alteromonas sp. R7. The sequence goes on from NZ_JBVTQX010000002.1 coordinate 463,115, forward strand.
GTGACTTCGCCAAATGATTCAGGCTTTGTAGGGTACTGCTTTGGCATTAGAGTTTCTAAGCATTATTAAATGACTAATAACTCAGTATAAGTACCAAACAACAACTCTGCATAAAAATAATGGGGTCAGAGTACTTTTCTAGCTGTTTACCGCTAGCTCTACAACCGTACTAATGTACTCTGACCCCATTATTCAAGTTGGCTATCGCTGGGATCATTACACTATTAATGTACTCTGACCCCATTATTTCGGGTACAAAAAAGCCCCAACCGAGGTTGGGGCTTTTAAATGCGTTTGAAAGCGTTAAGTACTTATACGCGCTTAACGGCTACATCTGCTTCGAACTTAGGCTTAACTGCCAAGTCTTCAGAAGGTGGAGCAAACTTAGTTAGGTCAATGCCTGCAACTGCTTGCTTGTACTCTTCTGTCGTTGGGAAACGACCAAGAACCGTTGAAAGTACTACTAACGGCGTAGAGCCTAGTAGTGATTCACCTTTCTTCTCAGCAGAGTCAGCTACAACACGACCTTGGAAAAGACGTGTAGATGTCGCGATAACTGTGTCGCCTGGCTCAGCCTTTTCTTGGTTACCCATACATAGGTTACATCCAGGACGCTCTAGGTAAAGAATGTTGTCGTACTTAGTACGCGCCGCTTCTTTAGGCTTAGCATCATCGAACTGGAAGCCTGCATATTTAGCTAGAACGTCCCAATCGCCTTCCGCTTTAAGCTCGTCAACGATGTTATATGTAGGTGGAGCTACAACTAGGGGCGCTTTGAATTCAACAGAACCGTTAAGCTTTTCTAGATTACGCAGCATTTGTGCGATGATTTGCATGTCGCCTTTGTGCACCATACAAGAACCAACGAAACCTAGGTCTACTGGCTTACCATCGTAGTAAGAAACTGGACGGATAACGTCGTGGGTATAACGCTTAGATACGTCTTCGTTGTTTACGTCTGGGTCAGCAATCATTGGCTCGTCGATTTGATCTAGATCGATAACCACTTCTGCGTAGTACTTCGCGTTGTCATCTGGCGCAAGCGCTGGCTCTTCACCAGACTTGATTTCAGCAATACGCTTATCAGCTAGGTCAATTAGGCCTTGAAGCATGTTCGCTTCGTTGTCCATGCCCTTGTCGATCATGATTTGGATACGGCTCTTAGCAAGTTCAAGCGACGCAATCATTGTCTCGTCATTTGAGATACAGATTGATGCTTTCGCCTTCATTTCTGCAGACCAGTCAGTGAATGTGAATGCTTGGTCAGCCAATAGAGTACCAATTTGAACTTCAATTACACGACCTTGGAACACGTTCTCGCCAGAGAATTGCTTAAGCATTTGCGCTTGAGTCGCGTGAACCACGTCACGGAAGTCCATGTGCTCTTTCATGCTACCTTTAAAAGTAACTTTCACAGACTCAGGGATTGGCATTGCCGCTTCACCCGTTGCAAGTGCTAGTGCTACCGTACCTGAGTCGGCACCGAATGCTACACCTTTAGACATACGCGTGTGCGAATCACCACCGATGATAATGGCACGATCGTCTACTGTAATGTCGTTAAGCACTTTGTGAATAACGTCAGTCATTGCATGGTAAACGCCTTTAGGATCACGTGCAGTGATTACACCAAAGTTGTTCATGAACGACATAAGCTTAGGAATGTTAGCTTGTGCTTTTTTGTCCCATACTGATGCCGTGTGACAACCAGACTGGTAAGCACCATCTACAACAGGAGAAATCGTTGAAGCGGCCATTGACTCAAGCTCTTGGCACGTCATTGGGCCAGTCGTATCCTGAGAACCTACAATGTTTACTTTAACGCGCACGTCAGAACCAGCGTGAAGCGGAGCATCTGAATTTACGCCAACTGCATTACGGTTAAAGATTTTTTCAACCGCTGTTAGGCCTTGGCCTTCGTGAGACACTTCTTTCGACGCTGCATATACGGCTGGCGCTTTTGTACCTAGAGTACGTGCTGCGAAAGACTGTAGCTGCTTACCGAATACAACTGCGTAAGAACCACCGGCTTTCATGAACTCCATTTTTTGAGGAGTAAATGATGCAGATACGTCAGCAAGTTCTTCTGAACCATTGTAAAGCTTCTTCGCCTTAGTATCGATAGTTAGTACAGTACCTGTTGCTACAGAGTACGCTTCTTCAAGTACTGGGTCACCGTTTGCATCGCGAACGATTTCACCATTTTCATCAGTTTTCTTAACCCAGTTCTTAAGGTCAAGACCAATACCACCGGTTACGTCAACAGTAGTAAGGAAGATAGGCGCAATACCGTTAGTACCAGCAACAATTGGCGCTTTGTTTACAAATGGAATGTAAGGGCTTGTTGGCTCACCTGCCCATAGTGCAACGTTGTTAACACCAGACATACGAGATGAACCTACACCCATTGTGCCTTTTTCAGCGATAAGCATCACTTTAGCATTCGGGTGCTTCTTACCAAGTTCAACAATTTCTTGCTGTGCTTCAGGAGAGATCATGCACTGGCCGTGAAGTTCACGGTCGGCACGTGAGTGCGCTTGGTTACCTGGAGAAAGAAGGTCAGTTGAGATATCACCTTCAGCGGCGATGTAAGTCACAACTTCAATTTTCTCTGGAACATCAGGAAGCTTGGTAAAGAATTCAGCTTTTGCGTAGCTTTCTAGTACGTCTTTAGCAATAGCATTGCCAGCTTTGAATGCATTTTCAAGACGCTCAGTGTCAGCTTCGTATAGATAAACTTGAGTCTTCAATACTTCTGCCGCAGGCTTAGCAACCGCTTCGTCATCAGAAAGTGCTAGGTCTAGTAGTACTTCTACAGACGGACCACCTTTCATGTGTGAAAGTAGTTCAAGCGCAAACTCAGGGGTAATTTCTTCTACTTTTTCTTCGCCAAGTACAATTTCTTTTAGGAATTGTGCTTTAACACCCGCCGCAGGTGTAGTACCTGGAAGCGTGTTATAGATAAAGAATTTTAGAGAGTCTTCGCGATGCTCGTTTGTTGTATCTTTAATTTGAGCAATAATTTCAGACAGCAGATCTGCACTGTCGATTGGCTTAGGGTTAAGACCTAGTTCCGTTTTACGGGTTTCGATCTCTGCCAGATATTCTGAATACAAACTCATATAGTTCTCTCGGTCTTAGTTTTACTTGGGCGTAGTGTTAAGTCGGTCTTAGCTATACGCATATAAAAATGAGGGATATTTTAACCGATTTTTAGCGGTTACGTAATGACTGAAAGTAAACAGTTAGGTATTCACCCGCCTAAACTGTCGTTATGTTAAAGCACTTACATTTTTACTAGAAAAACGCTTTTTAATTAAAAGAAAAATTAAGCCAATTATTTCATACATTTAGAAGCAAACCATCTGAAATCAATGACGATATTTAGCTTGAATGGTTTGACCAATAAAGATAAATAATAGTGTTGCACTTATGACAGACATTCATTTTATTTATGGTGCTACCAGTACAAATTACCATCAATTTTGAAACAAAATTTCATTTATTAATGTTTTCTGTGCCTAATTTCCTCTTGGCGATACTTCGATCACTCTTCCATTTTCACCATCGGTCAAAAGAAGCAGGTTACCTTGATGATCAAGCGCAATATCCCGCAGCCGTTCCCCAGGTCCCTCAAAAATTTTTGTAGAGATATATTCGTTCGATACGGCTCTAACTGCATATAAAGCTTTGGCTTTCAAACTGGTAACAAGTAACGTATTAGCTAGCATCGGGAAACGCCCATGGGAATAGTAGATCATGGAGGATGGCGCTATAGAAGGTGTCCAGTCTACAATGGGGCCAGTCATACCCGGATAGGTCGAAAAAGGCGAAATTCTAGCGCCGGAATAGTCTTTGCCTAGTGTAACAACTGGCCAACCATAATTTGCGCCTTGTTGTAAAAGGTTTACTTCATCACCGCCATCTGGGCCGTGCTCATGCAAAAATAGGTTGCCATCACTCCCCTCTACAAGTCCTTGGGGATTGCGGTGTCCAATACTAAATATAAAGGGGTTATCAGGAAAAGGAGGGTTGGCCAACGGCTTGCCGTCTATTGTGAACCCTAGCACTTTTCCTAGTTGTGAACTGATAACTTGCGCTTGCTCGCGATAATCAAAGCCATCTCCTGTCGTAACCAAAAAGCCCTGTTTTGTGTGTAAAGCACTGCCCTCTAGTTGAAGCAGTTTCCCACCGTAGTGCACAGGCGTGTCTTTGGCTTGTGCCAGTGCTAACACTGGCTGAATGTTAGTAATGCCAGAAGTAAGGGAAAGCTGTCCTTTTACTATGGCAAGACGGTTTGCACTATCGTTCCCCTTGGAATAACTCAGCAACACGGTTCTGTCTTCAGGGAATTGCGAGGGTATAAGAAGATCGAGTACGCCTCCTTGCCCTTTGGTGTACAAGTCATCGAGCATTAAAGAAAACCGCGCACTTTCCCCCTTATTGTCAATAATTACCAGCTCACCATCTCGCGTTACTATCAATATATGGGTGCTTGCCTGAGCCTTATCGATAACCGTCGTTAAGGCCTTGGGAAACGCCAGTGAGGTAGCGATATCTTCTGTCATGACATGCTGGTCAAAATTTTCATAGGCCGTTAGATTTGAGCTACCTGCTTCACGTTGCTCAGTATTAGATGCGTGCTTTTGAGTGAGTTCAGAGGCAGTAGTTACGGCAAAAGCAGGAGCCAAAGCAGCTCCCAATAAAGAAAAAGCCAGTAAACTGATCATCGTACGCCATGACTTCATTGTGATTGTCCTCTTTTACTTAACATACTATGGTATACCCTATTGCCACGCTCAAACCATTTGAGGCCTGTTGAGTTTTGTTCTAATGCACTGTGCGACAAATCTTGGACTACAAAAATGAACAACCTAATACGACGCACTATTTTCCATTTTTTACCATCATGGGCCGTCGGCTTTCTACTAGCAAGTACGTTTCACTCGTGTGCCGTTTTAATCGGACTCATTCGAATTGATGTTGATATGAATCCAAGCGATTGGTTTTTCATGATATGGCAAGATGCACTAGGCCTTTTGCCTACTTACGGCGTGATTATTGCTGTTACCTTATTATTGGCGTTCTTGGCGACACATTTCATCGTTAAACGTCTTAATCAAAATGCTAGTGGCTCTTCCAACCGTACCCGATTTATTCTTTTCACAATAGCGGGAGGCCTGTCGTTCTTATTAATGCTCATTGCCATGCAGCCCATATTGAATGTGACCCTAATTGCAGGCGCTCGCACTACCTTAGGACTTGCCGCACAATGCATGGCAGGCATCTGTGCTGGTGGGCTATATAGTTACTTAAGTAATAGTTCTACAAACAATTGATAACTAAAAATTATAATACTAAATAACCCAACCCTGATGTAAATGAAAAGTTAAGTTTGCTACTGTAAGGCATAAACACCCTACTTACTTTGCCCTACTAGGAACAAGCAACATGATAACTTACCCTGATAACGTGACCTGCTTAGCCGATTATATTGAAAGCGTTTTGCAAAAATTTGCCGACAGGCCAGCGTATACGGCGCTTGGACAAACACTTACATTTGCCGAGATAGACCGTAAGTCATCAGCGTTAGCCCGCTACTTTGTTCACGAAGCTAAATTGTCTCCTGGTACCAAAGTCGCCATACAACTTCCTAATTTAATTCAAAACCCTATTGTTGTTTATGCTGCCTTACGCGCAGGCCTTGTTGTAGTAAATACAAACCCGCTTTATACCGAACGCGAGATGAAGCACCAGTTCACTGATAGTGGCGCGAAAGCTCTGGTTATTCTGGGTGATTTGCTCCCCAAATTTACTAGCATAAAAGATGATACTAGTATCGAAACCGTTATCACCACATCGGCAACAGAGCTTTTAGACCCTAACACTGCACCAAATCTCGATGGTACGGTTTCATTCACACAAGCAGTGGAGCTAGGCAATACACTGCCTGCATTTGAACGCCCTTCTATTGCTCTAGATGAACTTGCCATGTTGCAATACACCGGTGGTACTACTGGGGTATCGAAGGGCGCAGCCTTAAGTAATAAAAACGTTTTAGCTAACTGCATCCAAATGCTCGACCGTATTGGTGAGGGCTTCAAAGATGGTGAAGAAGTATTGGTATGCCCATTACCGCTTTATCATATTTATGCATTTACGGTTGGAATGATGGCGCTCTTTGCCAAAGGTACTCAGATAATTCTTATACCCAATCCACGGGATATCGACGGTTTCATTCAAACACTCAAGCCCCATAAAATTTCAGCATTCATGGGGATCAACACCTTGTTTGTTGGTCTTGGGAGACACCCTGAATTTGCAAAGTTAGACTTTTCTAAATTACACCTCACAATGTCTGGCGGCACCGCACTTACTCAAGCCGCAGTATCTATTTGGCGAGACGTAACCGGGAACACCATCACCGAGGGCTATGGGCTATCAGAAACTGCGCCAGTTGTATCTTTTAACATTCCAGGTAAAGAAGAGATTGGCACGGTGGGGCACGAACTAGAAGGCACTGAAGTTGCGTTACTGGATAGCCATGATAAGCCGGTGGCCGATGGTGAGTCGGGGCAAATTGCAGTTCGCGGACCTCAGGTTATGCTGGGTTATTGGAACCGAGACGACGAAACTGCCAAAGTCATGACCCAAGATGGCTTCTTTAAAACCGGGGACATTGGCATTCGCACCGAATCTGGGGCAATTAAAATTGTAGATCGTTTGAAAGATATGATTATTGTCTCTGGCTTTAATGTCTATCCAAACGAGATTGAAGATGTACTCACAACTCACCCTAGCGTGATGGAAGCCGCAGTTGTGGGTAAACCCGATGAAAAGACCGGTGAGCGAGTGTGTGCATTTATTACTGTTTCAAGCGATGTATCGACACAAGACGTCATTGATTTTTGTAAACAGCACCTCACAAATTACAAGATCCCTAAGTCGATCACGATACTTGACGAGCTACCAAAATCTACCGTCGGAAAAATTCTACGTAGAGAGCTTCGTTCGGCTTAATGACTCCCCCACTTGCGCCGCACATTCAGCGCGGCGCTTAATACGTAGTTTTACGCGTTTTCCATTGAAAAATCAGGTTATTGCTACCAAAGGATAATCTGATTTCATTGGAAATAAGCGCGGTACAGACTATAACTTATCTATACCCCATTCACTTTTGTTGCACATATGCAATTTATGACATTGTCTGTCAAAACTAGCCGTCGTTCTGTCCTGCAATTCAACATTGTTGTAGGAGAGTTCACATGAGCGCGCAGCTTTTACAGCGGCAGGCCATGGATAAACACGGCATTGTTGCGACAATGGACGTAAACGGTAAAATTCTAAGCGCTAATGACAAGTGCAGCCAACTATCTGGTTTTTCAATTGACGAGATAATTGGGGAAAATATCTCCGCATTCGATATTACCAATATGTCCGAGCAGGAAAAATCAGATATTTTTGTTTCGCTATCTCAAGGCCAAACCTGGCAAGGCGAAGTACATAGTCTGACTAAGTTGGGCGAACCTTGGTACGTATTTGCCACTCTGGTTCCCGTCATTAAGTCACCGCCGCGGGTAGACCACCTAATTGCTATTGCCACCGATATATCAGAACAAAAGCGATTAGAGACGAGACTTTCCGAAGGGCGCGCGTTCTATCGAAGTATCACTGATAGTATCGGCGAGGGTGTGTATGCCGTAAACGGTGAAGGTACAACACAGTTTCTCAACCCCGCTGCCTCGCGATTATTAGGGTGGTCGCTTGACGAATTACAAGGCCGACGTTTCCACGACACGGTCCATTATCAAAAAGGAGATGGAACCCTCCTTCCTAGAGAGCAATGTCCAGTTAACCTCACTATCCGAAGCGGTCAGTCTTACACGTCTTATGAAGACTTCTTCACCGATAAACGGGGCCGCCTTTTTCCCATATCTATTGTTGCGGTTCCTCTGCTCGATAAAGAAGGAAAGCCCGATGGACACGTGGGCGTATTCAACGACATAAGCGGCCAAAAAGCCATTGAACAAAAACTCCAAAAGGCGTATGACGAAGCCCAGAGTGCTAACAAGGCAAAAAGCGACTTCCTTGCCACAATGAGCCATGAAATAAGAACACCGATGAACGCCATTATCGGCCTCACTCACCTTGCCCTAGAATCCACCGACAATGAGCAACGTCAGCAATATTTAGAAAAAGTGCAGCGTAGCTCTACAGCATTGTTAGACCTGATGAATAGCATTCTCGATTTTTCTAAAGTGGAAGCAGATAAAATAGAGATAGTTGATGAGCCCTTCACCTTAACAAAAACCATCGATAAACTCGCTCAAGTCTTTCAAGTAAAGGCGCAACAAAAACAGCTTCAGTTGCTTTTCGATATTCGGTGCCATACTAATTTGCAATGCCGTGGCGACAGCGAAAAGATATACCAAGTACTGCTCAACCTTTTAAGTAATGCTATAAAATTTACCGCCAGCGGCCACGTAATACTGACGGTTGAAAAGCGCGAAAATCAATTAGCATTCAGTGTTTCCGATACCGGTATGGGTATCAGTGAGCATGTAAAATCAAAACTTTTCAAAGCCTTTGTTCAGGCTGATGCATCCATTTCCAGAGAGTATGGGGGAACCGGCCTTGGCCTTGCGATATGTAAGCGTCTGGTTGAACTGATGGGTGGTGACTTAACCTTGGAAAGCGAGGTAGACAAGGGAAGCTGTTTTTCCTTTGCATTGCCTGTCTGTTCTGATGAAGACCCTGGTACAGGCCCTCAACTTCCCGTATCGGTTCCCGATAATGTACTGTGCATTCAAACACACCAAAGCGTGAGCCAAGGATGCGAAATACTTGCGGCAACATTAAACAGACATAACATTCACTGCCAAATAATCGACCAGGTTGAAGGGCTATTGCCGAGTAAAGCCTCTCAAACTATCGCATTTCTACCAGATGATGAGCAAAGCTGGAATAGCTTCATTAAACACATGCAGTTTGGTGAATATCAGTCGCTAAACCTTACAACATTAATCAGTCCCCTCAACAAGCAAGACGTACAAAAGCGAATGGGAAGTGCCCTTGTTCAAAATATAAATATCATTGAGCTTCCGTTTACCGACACAGAACTTATTTCAACACTATCTCCAGCTCAACTATCACTCAGTAAGCGGACACTAGAAGGCCTTGAAAGTCGAAAATGGCGAACCAGACGCCTCTTAGACAAACATGTGCTTGTGGTAGATGACGACGCAATTAGTGTAGAGATTAGCCAGCAAATACTTTCTGATCTAGGTATTAATGTTGCTGTTGCTTCATCAGGTGAGCAGGCACTTGCGTTATGCGAAATGAGCAAATTTGACGCTATACTCTTGGATTGCTACTTACCCGGTATATCGGGCTATGAAGTTGCAGAACAACTTACCCAGAAAAAAGATTGGTATACGCCAATTATTGCGCTTAGTGCCGATGAGTCTCGGGAGGCTTCTGAAAGCGCGCTTACCGCCGGTATGTGTCAGCACTTGGTCAAACCCGCAACCGCGGATGAAATCGTTCATACCATCGATATTCACATACATTCAGGTTACATTGAAATAAACCCTCCGGACGAAATGAGCCAGTTTATCTCGTCGCTGCTAACGTTTTATAAAACCTACAGTCAGCGTGGTGTTATGTCTGACTTGCTCGATATTTTTCATACACAGACGAACACGTCGAAACTGTTAACCTCTCTGCTTGAAGATGCTCAGCTTATTGGCGCAACAACGCTTGAGCAAACCCTACTTCCTCTTATAGAAGCACAAGAGAGAAATGAAGCTGTTAATGCAAGACACGTAACAAACTTATCGTTTCAGCTAGATGCAACGCTACGCCTAATTGCTCACACTATCGATAAAAACGACACCGACAATATCCATCAAAGCGGTACTAACCTAGATAAATCCTCCATGCTATCGACCCTACGCAACGTTGAGCAGGCGCTTCAATCTTATGACGCGAAAGCGGTTGAATACATCAACGTATTGGCAGCCAATTACAGCGAGTCGGTCTATGCACATAAGATTAACCGATTGAAACAGCTTGCTACCATTTACGATTTCGAAAGTGCTCAAGCGGTTATTACGCAACTGATAGGCGATATTACCGATGAATAATCAACGTAATGAAGCACATAGGTTTAGCATATTAGTGGTTGATGATGAGCCCGCAAATATCGATATTCTATTAGGCATTTTAGGCCCTTACTATGATGTAAAGGTTGCGCCTTCGGGAACAATAGCACTTAAGATTACCCAGCAGTTTACTCCCGACCTTATATTGTTAGATATAATGATGCCCGGTATGGACGGGTTTGAGGTATGTAAAAAACTCAAAGCTAACGAGGCGCTTAGCCATATACCTGTTATTTTCGTTACAGCCTTAACTCAAGGAGAGGACGAAGAAAAAGGTTTCAAACTTGGTGCAGTAGACTACATAACCAAACCCGTATCACCTAGTATCACCCTCGCTCGCGTTAAAACCCACATTAGTTTAGCCCATCAAATGCGGACGGCTGAAAACCTTGTAGCGGCGCGTACTAAGGAACTAAGTAAAAGCCAACAAAGCGCAATCAGCATGCTAGCTGCCGCTGGTCATTACAATGATACCGACACCGGTCATCATATTTGGCGGATGGCAGCTTACAGCCAATGTCTTGCTCTGGCTCACGGTTGGCCTTTCGAAAAAGCGTGCCTGCTCGCGCAAGCTGCTCCAATGCATGACACAGGCAAAATAGGTATTGCAGACGCAATATTAAAAGCACCTCGGCGATTATCTTTGAGCGAAATGGAGGTTATGCGCTCCCATGCTGAAATAGGGCACAGAATACTGTCTCAATGTGATACCCCGCTCTTTAACCTCGCAGCCGAGATTGCTTTATGTCATCACGAAAAGTGGGATGGCACAGGCTACCCACAAGGATTAAAGGAAGAGGCGATACCTGAAAGTGCACGTATAGTAGCTATTGCCGATGTTTTCGACGCCCTTACAATGAAAAGGCCTTATAAAAAAGCGTGGGCTGACGATGATGCTTTTGATCATCTTAAACGAGGTTCAGGCCAGCACTTTGATCCCGTATTGGTCGACTGCTTTCTTTCAATAAAGGAAGAGGTTTTAGAAACCAAACGCTATTGGAACCAGTTAGAGGCAGAAGGAAAGATGGCCTCGGTGTCTGACTTATTGCCTCAAGTACTTTTCCCTAGCGCATAAAAAAGGGTCGAATATTATTCGACCCTTTTAAATGATGTATTAACGAAAGTACGATACTTAACTTGTACCTAGCTCAGCTGCAATAGCGTCTGCCTGACGCTTTTCGCCCTGCACAAACTGCTTCCATTGCTGTGCCATGGCACGACTTTTCTGATGCTTTTCTGCTTCAGCTAGCTGATTAAGCGCAAGGGCATATTGCTTCTTGTTGTAAAGTGCCATGCCTTTAATCAGGTAAACCAAACCAGGGTTTCTCAAATCGCCCTTTTCAACCGCTCGGTCTGCCGCAGCAATTGCATCGTCGAAACGCTCTTCATTAAGAAGAATTTGCGCTAACTGTGCATCTAACTCACCGTCTTCAGACAGTTCAGCCGCTTGCATCATAACGGGAATGGCTTTGTCTTGCTCTTTAGCAAGTGACCAGCTTTGGCCTAAGAACTTAAGGTTGCGCAAGTTTTTCTCTAGCACGCCGTCGTTCATCGCCTGCTCCATCAACTTAGCACCTTTGTAAGGTACGCGATGATAGTAATAAAGCTGCGCCATGTTAAACACATCAGCGGATGTATTAACGAACCCGCGCTGATAAGCGGTTTCCATAATAGCCAACTGCTTGCGCTCTTCGCCTAGCTCACCGTACATACCCGCTAGCTGGATCCAATACTTAGGCTCGTCAAATAGCTTCACCATTTTAACCAGAACGTCTTTAACCTTTTGAGGCTGCTTGAGTTCATAGAAAATAGCACGCTGAAGAATTAACCACCCTTCATCGGGGATCATGCCTTCTGCTTCGTGGTCGGCAACCGCTTCTGAAATCCACGTTGAGGCTTGCTCGTACTGCTTATTCTGATAGTACGCTTGGGCCTTGATGACTTTGTTTTTCACCGGCACAGGGCCCGCATTAAGACTTTCCCAACGCTCTAAGTAAGTGATGGTATCGTCGTAATTACCCTGCATAAGGTTAAGCTGCGCCAAACTGAAAAGTGTAGTCATTTCGAACTTTTCAGGAATAGGCTGTTGCTCTACTACCTTGGCAAACGACTCCAACGCTTTTGCATAGTCTTCGTTGTTGTAATAAATGAAGCCGAAAAAGTTGTACATCATCGCTTTTTCGTAGGCGTTCATAGAATGAGACTTATCTTCCACTTCTTTCAAAATGGAAATAGCTTCTTCTACATTGCCCGCTTCATCAGCTGCCGTTTGTGCACGGGCTAGCTGCTCGTAGACTTTACCGCGAAGCGTAGGCACGCGACGGGTTTGCTTATCGCTAGCTTTTATCTCTTGTCCATCTTGCTGCTCAGCCTCTTGCGCTGTAGCGTTAGAAGCAATGAACATAGTAGGTACAGATACTGTGGCCGATGCAAATGCAAACGCCAGTGCACTAAGCAATGTATTCGTCTGTTTTCTCATCATGTTCTGTTACCCGTCAATTTGGAACGTAATACGGTTTTGTACACCAGACACTTCCGTTGCTTCGCCATTTACCACTCGAGGCTTATATTTGAACTTCATTGCCGCATCAATAGCCGCTTGTTCAAAAATACCTGAAGGGTTAGCTTCAACAACAATTGGGTCGCGTACTGCGCCTTGTTTAGTTACTGTAAATTCAACAATAACGAAACCTTCAATACCCCGTTGAAGTGCACGTCGTGGATACACTGGCGCAACCTTAACAATAGGAAGATATTCACCGTCACCGGATTCGAGGGCCAACCCGCCTTCTAGCGAGATGTCGTCTCCGACTTCAGCACCAAAGTCCATCGACGTACCTTCTGCATCTGGAGAAGGCGAGTCCATTTGAGGCTGCTCCATTTGCGGTGGCGGCTCTTCAGGCTTAGGTGGCTTCTTCGGCTTACGATCTTTTTTCTCAACCTGTTCATCCTGCTTAACCCTTACGAAGTCAAGCATGCTTCCCTTAGGCGGCTCAGTTAGTGCGCTGCCACCCATCTTGATAAGCGATTGCATCAAGAAGAACAGGCCTAACGTGATCGCAAGGGAAATAACAAATGCGATTAAATATCGTGGCATGATTTATTGCTCTTGGGCTGCAATCGAAACATCGTAAACGCCAGCGGCTCGCGACGCGTCCATAACCTTAATCAGTGTTTCTGTTGTGGCTTTTTTGTCAGCCTGAATTACAACAGAACCCTGTGGGTTTTCTGCGCGAAGACGCTCAATGTTCGCTTGTACTGCGCGAACGTCGATACGGCGCTTGTTAATCCAAATTTCGCCTTTATCTGAAATAGCGATAAGGATATTAGCGCGATCCTTTTTCACAGCAGTTGCTGCTTCTGGACGGTTAACATCGATACCCGCTTCTTTCACAAATGACGCAGTCACAATGAAGAAGATCAACATGATAAATACAACGTCCAGCATGGGCGTCATGTCGATGGCTGCTTCTTCTTCATCGACTAAGTTTTGAAAGTGCTGCTTCATAATAAATACCTTACCTTAACGCTTAGCTAGCATTAACGTTGAATAATCAATGCATCCTCAAGATGCGTGCGTTCTGATTTCACCATACGAGTTAACCAAGTAGCGGCGAATACGCCTGAAAGTGCGCCAACCATGCCCGCCATTGTGGGGATAGTGGCTTTCGATACACCTGACGCCATTGAACGAGCATTACCTGAGCCCGCAATCGCCATTACATCGAACACTTCAATCATACCGGTAACCGTTCCCATCAAGCCTAGCAGCGGACAAAGCGCAACCAGTGACTGGATAATTGGGATGCTGCCGTTTAGGCGCATGGTTAACTGTGAAATTGTTTTCTGACGAACCTGCTCTGCGAACCAAGAAGAGCGATCGGCACGTGCTGTCCACATTGCTATCGCTTCTTTCTTGGCTTGCTTGTGCCAAACCATCAGATACATCGCACGCTCGAGGATCAAAAGCCACATAACGAATATCAGCAGACCGATGACCAGGAGAACCTGGCCACCTGTTTCTGTGAAATCGCGAATTGCTTCTAGAAACTCGATCATGATTAGCCTCGCTCAGCGCGCTCTGCAATTACGCCAGACGCCTGTTCTTGTAGGATGTACACAATGTTCTTAGAACGTGTGTTAAGCATTGCATAAAGCAGTGTCATTGGAATCGCTACAACTAGACCTAGTACTGTTGTTACAAGTGCTGTTGAAATACCACCTGCCATCAGTTTCGGGTCACCCGTACCAAACAAGGTGATAGCTTGGAAGGTGTTGATCATACCGGTTACCGTACCTAGTAGACCCATAAGCGGTGCTACAACAGAGATAATCTTAATGATAGTTAGGTTACGACCTAACTTAGGTACTTCGCCCAAAATCGCTTCTGTAAGGTGAAGTTCAAGTGCTTCAACGTCGGCGTCTGGGTGCTCGTCACGTACTTTAAGTACACGGCCAAGCGGATTGTTTGTGTTTACTTCTTTGCTCTTAAGCTGTTTGTTCACTTTCATGCGAATAAGCGTCAGCGTTACAAGACGCTCAAGGGCAAGTAGAAGACCGAATGCACCAACGATAAGAATGATGTAACCTACAACACCGCCCTGCTCTACACGCTCTTGAAGGTTAGGCGCTTGAACAAGAAGACCTAGGATTGAACCACCCGTTGGGTCGATACCGAACTGCACTAACTCACCGCTTGATGCTTGTAGTTCAGCAGCAGAATCCATGTAACGGTCAGCAGGCTGACGTACAAGTTCAGATACTGTGCCTGTTACACCGTTGTACTCTAGGTATTTACCATCAGCAACAAGTGCAAAAGGACCTACGCGAACAACAGACTTATTCACTTTTTCACCGCCCGCTTCAACAACGTCTGTCTTGAACGTAGTGACTTTGCCGGCTTCAGTCATTTCGCGTTGCATTTCAAACCAAACGCGCTCAATTTCTTCAATTGATGCAAGTTTTGAGCTTGAACCCATGTCTTGTGCCATCTTATCAAGGAAGTCAGCACGGCCAGGGATTTGTGCAGAAACCACTGAGTTATAGAATTTGTTTTTGGTGTCGCCAGCGATTTGCTGAAGCACACCGAATAGCTCTTTAAGTGAACCAAGACGTGTGTCTAGTGCACCGTTTAAGTCAGCCAGTTTGAATTCGTTTTCTTCGAACTGAGTTTCAAGCTGCTCTGATTGTGCAAGCATTTGGTCGCGCTTTTCACGAGTTTCGCGAAGAATGCGATCTTGCTCTGCACGTTGCGCTTGGAAATCACGCTCGCGCTGTTTGTTTTGCTGAGACTGTGCGAACTGACCTTCTTCTAGTTGCTTAAGAAGTGCGTCTAAGTCCATGGCACGGTCGCTTTGTGCGAAAGCACCAACGCTGATGCTAAGGGCTGCTAGACCAACAGCGATACGTTTTACTGTGTTAAACATTCTCATCAACCTCTTAGTCTGTAATTGCCACTGGCAGCATTAGCAAGTCTGGTGCAAGTTGCTTCTTCGCCATGCGCAGACCTTTTGTAATTTGTGTACGGTAGCTGCTATCAAGCTCTTCCCACTGACGAGTTTGCTTGTTCCAAACACCCTGCATGCTTGCATCACGTGTTTGATAAATTAGCGCTGTGCGACCAAGGCGTAGGAATTCAACGTCACGCTCTTGACCGTTAATTGAATGAATACCGCTGTACGCTTCCATAGTGCGGCCGTAGTCCATCTCTACTTGATACGCTTCCATTACGCGGCGGAATTTCTCAGACGCAGCAACGTCGGCGCGGTCCATCATAGCGCGAAGGTCAGCAACGCGATTCGCGCGCTCTTCTGGAAGGAATGGTACGTCTAGCGCAACAAACTGCTCTAGGCCGTCAATCATGCGCATCATTAGTGGTGTGATTTGACGCTCAACAACAGACACTTCATCGATAGCAGCATTTAGGTCTGCCATTTCTTGTTCTTGGTTATTGATTTGCTTACGAAGCTGAGTGTTATAAACCTCAAGGCCTTCGATTTCTTTCATCAATGTTTTGAACTGTTGAAGTTTGCTGTCGATTTGATCGGTAATACCGTTAATCTTTTCTTGCGATTTCGCCGCTGACTCGTTTATTTTCGCTGCCTCATCGACAACGGGTTTTAAGACTTCATCGTCTTGTGCAAGCACGGGTGTCGCTGCTAGCGCACCTGCCACAAGCAAGGCATTGATAAGCTTCATACATTCAAACCTTTAAAGTTAAAAGAAATCGGTTGTATCCGACTATAAATTTCTGCGCGTAGGATAGGAGTTTTCTGTGACAGTTTTATTACGAAACTGTCATAAATCGATGACTATTGTCACAAATAGAAAAGCCCGGCAGGAAAACCGGGCTTTAGATGATTGTTGCTGCTCTCTTTTTGAAGAAGCAGCACTGGCTGTATTTTCTTAGAAGTTATAAGTAATTGAAGCGTTTATACCTGTACCTACGCTTAGCTTACGCAGCGTAAGACCTTCTTGCTCAATTTCTTTCTCGTCGTTGAAAATGTTTTGCACACGTAATTTAATTGTAGTGTTGAAGTCAGGGTAGTAAGTATAAACGGCGTCCAATGAATGGAACGGTTTTTCAATACCATCTTCAAAACCACGTACGCCAGGCGCAATGATACGTTCACCGAATGAGTTATAGACTAGTGACGCTGAATGCTCACCGTTATCAGAATCCCAACCTAACTGAAGGTTAGCAACCCACTCAGAGTGACCTACTAGACGACGCTTGTCGTTAGTAATGGTCGCCGTGATAGTACCGCCGTAAGCTTCACGTGCCTGCTGAGAGAACAGTGATTCTTGATCGCCACTACCAATAGTTACTTCTGAGTCAGAAAGCGTCATGTTTCCTGATACAAAGAAGTTACTGAAGTTATCACCAATAAAGCCAAGGTCGTGCAAGAATTCAAACTCGATACCGTACAGCTCACCTTCCTGTCCGTTAGCCGTTAATAGCTGAGGCACACCTTCACCGCCGTCAAACTGCACCATCTCGATAGGGTTTTCCATATCTTTATAGAAGAGTGCAACAGACAAGTTGTTACCTTGTGACATATACCACTCCCAGCGGAAGTCGATATTCGTCAATTCAGTTTCAACCAATGAAGGAGAACCGCGTACAAGGAATTCTGTTAACGGGTCGATAAAGAAGGTTGAGCTGATATCACGTAAGTCAGGACGGATTAGCGTTTGGCTGATGTTAAAGCGATACTGCATTTCTTCACTTGGGATATAAGTGAAAGCTAATGACGGTAGTACATCAGATTCATTGTAGATGCTGTCAATGATGGCATCAGTGTCGTCAGCAAACTTATCCGAGTGCTCGATAAATGGAATCGATACTTGCTGGAAGTCTTCATAACGAGCACCGCCACTTACGCGGAACTTCTGGTTGAAGAATGCATCAACCATGAAATAGCCTGCGGTAAGTTTAGTTGCCGCTGAGTACTTATCACCTGCACCTGTATTGTCCTGAAACACAGAACGACCCGTTGAGCTGGTGTAGAAGTCGTCGTTATAGATATTTTCTTGTGAGAAAATTTCATTCAAACGGCTACCTTCTTTAAAGTCAGAAGAAATACCAAAGTGACGCACCGCTAAGTCAATATTGTTACCGTCACGGGTTTTGTCGTAGTAATCCATACCGGCTTTAAGTTCAACGTCGTAGCCATCGCCGAAGAACGCGGTAGACACGTTGAAGCCATAGGTATCAGACTCATCATAAAGCACCTGATATTGGCGGTTAAGGTTAGTTCCTGGCGTATCATCAAGACGCTCAAGCTCTAATGCACCCGACTCATCGTAGAACTGCTGGAATGTTACTTCCATGATATCTGGCGCTTCACGAGACGCACGGCTAGTTCCCACGTACCAATCGAAAAACACACCATCTAACAAGTTAAGGAAGTTGTGCGTACCTTTAAGCTGTGAAGAAACCATTTCACGCTCTTCGAAAATGATATCCATGCGGCGGAATTCTTCCACGCCAGGGTTAGATTCACTTTCGTCGAAGTAGTATCCATCGCGAACACGGTCTCGCATGTCGTGAAGGATCATGTTCACAAGTTCTACTTTGTGGTTGCTGTTGTACTCGTAACCCACGTTGAACATACCGCTCCAACGCACGTTTTGCTCTGTAGACACCATGTCGCGATATTTAGTGAAGCGTGGATTTTCCTGACCACCACCGATATCGTTACCTAACATCTCTTCGGCAACTGTCCATTCGTTGCTGTAAGAAACCGTTGCAAGGAAACCAAGTACAGAGTCGTTGTCGAATACGTAATTGTTACCAATGGTCGTACCCAAGCTGAAGTTCGGGTCTACAGACTTTTCGTCTGGGCCGATGTCCCAGTTAAATGAACTTAGGATATCCTGCGTTTCAGCCAGTGTTCTTGTGCGGTCGCCCTCAAAGCCTGCAGAGCCATTTGCAGCAAGACCCGAGCTGATAATGTCAGGCAGTGCACGGGTACCGTCGTCACGACCAGTCCAATCATCGCCGCCACCAGAATAGAAAACACCGGTGTCGCTATTTTGCGTATTCCAACCGCCACC
Organism: Alteromonas sp. R7; assembly: GCF_055755235.1. NCBI lineage: Bacteria > Pseudomonadati > Pseudomonadota > Gammaproteobacteria > Alteromonadales > Alteromonadaceae > Alteromonas > Alteromonas sp. R7. Next base: position 481,837 of record NZ_JBVTQX010000002.1, read on the forward strand.
TGCACTTACATTGAATACAAACTCAGATGGGATTGATTTAGTACGAATGTTTACGTTACCGCCACCAAAGTGACCAGGCATATTGGGTGAGTAAGATTTCTGAACGTTCAGGCTTTCGATGATACTTGATGGGAATAAATCAAGCGGTACAACCGAGCGCGTAGGATCCGGACTTGGTACCGTCATGCCATTTAGCTGTGTGCTTGAATAACGCTCACCTAAACCACGAACGTAAATAAATTTACCGTCAACTAGCGTAAGACCTGTTACACGTCGAAGTGCAGCAGCGGCATCGCCGTCACCGGTACGAGAAATTTGTTCTGCGCCAAGAATATCAGCAACGAACGCCTGATTTTGACGCTCTTGTAAAACCGCCGTTGCGGTTCCTTTAAGTCGCGTACCCGTAGCAACGACTTCTTCAATTACTTCGTCTTCTGACTGCTGTGCTACTGCTGATAACGGTAACGCGCTTGCGCCAAGAATGGACGCGATAGCCAGCGAAAGTCCACCGACTTTAAATGCTGACGTTTGATTGTTTTTCATTGTGTAACTCCTAAGAAACTGTAATCAGGTAGCTGCGCTTACACAAAAGCTAAGGCGCAAAAACGCCTTAGCTTTACTGTGTCTCGCATTCACTTATTAGTCTTGAAGACCAACAGTTACCCAACCCAGTGTCCAGTCAGACTCACCGTCGAATGCACCTTGGAAGTCTGTGCTATCAAAGAAAGCGTCCAAAGTAGAAGCGTCGAAGCCTGAACCTAATAAAACTGAATTGCTTGCAGGTACGAAACCTGTTGAATCAAAGCCAAGTGCTGCAGTTTCAGCAAGAACGCTGTTGCCGTCTTGACCTTCAAACCACGCTTGCGTGCTGTCTGTACCAATAGTGTCTGAACCAAATGCGCTCGCAGATGAACATGCTACTGTTGAGTGTGTCACAGTTAGTGAACCTGCTGCTGCGTTAGCAATTGATTCATCACCATTCACTCGTAGGCAGTTGCTGTAGTTTGCGCCACCGGTAACCACTAGGTTTTTGATTGTTCCCGCTGTACCGTTGCGAAGACGTACACCGTTTGTATTGTCTGCACCTAAAATTGTTACGTTAGATACTGTTGGTGTCGTCAATGGTGTCCACGCAGGGTTATCTTCGTTGTTGTCAGCTTCGAACGCATTGTCGCCGCCCGCTGCATCTTGCTTGATAACTACGTACTGCGCCTTACCTGTCCAACCGAATGACCAGTCTAGAGAATCATCACCGATAGCAGTTAATACTAAGTGACTTACGTTTACTGTACCGCCGAAGAACTCAACGCCATCATCTAGGTTTTGGTGAACTTGGATGAAGTCAACTTCAGTGCCGCTACCTACACCCGCAAATGAAATACCGTTTAGCTCATCACCTGCCGCAAGTGCTTTACCTGCGTGCTTCACGATAACGTAGCGAAGCGTACCTGAGCTATCTTCACTGTCTGCACCACCGTATAGGCCTGCATCACCTTCTGCGGCTACACCACAGTTAGCCAGTTCAGCTTCAGACGTATCACCGTCGTCACCTGTGTTACATAGGTTTGTTGGTGCGTTACCTAGAATAACTAGACCGCCCCATTGGCCGATGGCTGTTTCGCCGCCAGTCATATCTTCTGAAGATGTGAAGGTAATTGGCAGTGTTGCAGTACCAGACGCTTCAATCTTAGAGCCACGACGAACAACTAAGAAATCATCACCATCTTCACCGAATACTGTAGTACCGCGCTGAATGTAAAGTGAAGCGCTGTCAGCGTTGTCGTTACCTACCGCTGTACGACCTTTAATTAGCCAGTGAGCATCGTTAGTTAGCGATACATCAGCAGTAAACACGGTGTCAGTAGCAAGCTGATAAACAGGCTTGTCAGTAATATCTGGGAAGCTAGCAGACACGTCGGTCGCCAAGCCTTGCTCTAGTGCCGTTGTAACGTCAGCAGGAATGCTATCGTTTACCGCAACAGTCCAACCGTCCATCCAGTTGTTGTCACCGTCAAATGCACCGATATAGTCAGTTGCTGCGAAGAAGTCATTCTCTTCTGATACATCAACGCCCGCACCAAGAAGTGGTGAGCCAGAGCGAGGTGTAAATCCATCGTTAGAAAGCATTAGTGCATCAGCGGTAAGCACGCTGTTACCTGTTTGGCCTTCGAACCATGTTTGAGTAGTACCACCACCGATAGCGTCTGAACCAAAGTTATTACCTGCTTCACAAGCAACCACTGAATGTTCTACAGAAAGCTCGCCAGATACTGCGTTAGCAATCGACTCGTCGCCGTTAACTCGTAGGCAGTTAGAGTAGCCTTCACCAGCTGTAACAACTAGATTGCGGATATTACCCGCAGTACCGTTGCGTAGACGAACGCCGTTAGTTGTGTCAGCGCCAACGATAGTCACGTTAGAAATAGTAGGCTTAGTGAGTGGAAGCCACGCTGGGTTGTCTTCGTTATTATCCGCTTCAATAGCGTTGTCGCCACCAGCAGCTGATTGTTGGATATAAACGTTTTGCGCGTTACCTGTCCAACCGAAAGACCAATCTAGCGAGTCATCACCGATATCAGTAAGTACAACGTTACGTACGCTAACTGTACCGCCAAAGAATTCAATACCGTCATCAAGGTTTTGATGAACTTGAATGTACTCAACTTTAGTACCTGAACCGATACCTGCAAATGAAATACCGTTTAGCTCGTCACCCGCTGCAAGAGCGCGGCCTGCGTGCTTAACTACTACGTAGCGAAGTGAACCTGTGCTATCTGCAGGGTTATTACCGCCGTAAAGACCCGCGTCACCTTCAGCAGCCACACCACATGAAGCAAGTTCAGCGTCAGAGGTATCTGAATCGTCACCGGTATTACATAGGTTAGTTGGTGCATTACCTAGAAGTACGATACCGCCCCATTGGCCGATACCCGTTTCGTCACCGATAAGGTCTTGTACAGAGGTAAACGTGATAGGTGCACTTGCCGTACCGTTAGCTTCAATCATTGAGCCACGACGTACTACCAAGAAGTCATCACCTTGCTCACCAAACACAGTCGTACCTTGTTCGATGTATAGTGTTGCGCTGTCTTCGTTATCGTTACCTACTGCAGTACGGCCTTTAATTAGCCAGTAAGCATCGTTAGTAAGTGTAACGTCAGATGTGAATGTGGTGTCAGCAGCAATTTCGTAAACCGGCTTGTCTAGGTCGAAGTCAGCCGATACGTCTGTTGCTAGACCCTGTGCAAATGCGTTTTGAACGTCAGTTGGGAAACCGCCGTTTACGCCTACCGTCCAACCTACAGTCCAGTCTGTGCCGTTAGGGTTGAATGCACCAATATATTGACCGCCGCCAAGTGCTACAGGAGAAGATGCAGTTGGGAAGTAACCGTTGTCCTCAAGCATTAATGCAGACGCAGCTAAAACGCTGTTGCCATCTTGGCCTTCAAACCACGCTTGAGTAGTGCCACCGTTAATGGTGTCAGAACCAAAGTTGTTCGCAGGTGTTTCACACGCAACAATTGAATCAGTGATAGAAAGCTCGCCCGACTCAGCGTTAGCAATTGCTTCGTCACCGTTTACACGTAGGCAGTTGTTTGCAAGTGCAGAACCCGTTACTAGAACGTTTGAAAGCACGCCTGCTGTACCGTTACGTAGACGTACACCATTGGTGTTGTCTGCACTAACAATAGTCACGTTTGAAATAGTTGGCTTAGTTAGCGGCAACCAAGACGGATTATCTTCGTTGTTATCCGCTTCGATTGCGTTGTCGCCACCGTCAGCTGACTGTTGGATATAAACGTTAGTTGCGCTACCAGTCCAGCCAAATGACCAGTCTAGTGAATCGTCACCGATGTCAGTAAGTACAACGTTACTTACGTTAACCGTACCACCGAAGAATTCAATACCGTCATCAAGGTTTTGGTGAACCTGAATATAGTTAACTGTGGTGCCTGAACCGATACCAGCGAATGAAATACCGTTTAGCTCGTCGCCTGATGCCAGAGCTTTACCCGCATGCTTAACTACAACGTACTCTAGCGTACCTGAGTTATCTTCTGGGTTATTACCACCGTAAAGACCTGCATCACCTTCTGCAGAAACACCACAGTTTGCAAGTTCTTCGTCAGACGTATCTGCATCGTCACCCGTATTACAAAGGTTAGTTGGTGCGTTACCTAGTAGAACTACACCGCCCCACTGACCGATTGAAGTTTCTTCACCAGTAACGTCCTGTACCGATGTCATCACGATAGGCGCTGTAGACGTACCAGATGCGTCAATTTGAGATCCACGACGAACAACTAAGAAGTCATCGCCGTCTTCGCCGATTACTGTAGTACCTTCTTGAATAGTTAGTACCGCTGCATCAGCGTTGTCGTTACCAACCGCCGTACGACCTTTGATGATCCAGTGAGCATCGTTCGTTAAGGTCATATCTTGAGTGATAGTTAAATCGGTATCTAAACGATAAACAGGCTTATCTGTAATCGTTCCTGAGAATTCGCTTGATACGTCTGTGGCAAAGCCTAGAGAGAACGGCGTATCTACATCAGGGGTAGTCGGTGTTGTTGGTGTTGTAGGTGTAGTTGGTGTTGTTGGAGTTGTTACTACTTCATCACCTTCATTAATATTGATGTCACCGCCACAGCCTGCAAGGACAAGCGCAGTCGTGATAGCACTTACCTTAAATATGTTACGAATTTCCATTAAATTCTCCAGATTTTTGTAATACGGATTCTAAGGTTTGCTAGAGAGTAAAGGAGATCGGTGACATTTTTGTTACAAAGTAAAAAACTTATCGAATTTATTTGAACTTTTTCAGCTTTGAACTAAAGCCTGCGTAAAGCTATTACTTTTCAATTAGATAAAACAAGATTGATTAAAAATAAAACTAAAAGCTTGGCTTGAGGTGTTTAGTTTTTCGTTCTAAACCATTTGGTTATGACAGTTTTGTGACCACGAGTGACAGGTTCTGCGAAATGAATACTGTTAAGGTTGGGGTCGCCAGAGGGCAGCAAATTATTCCAAAAGAGTGCCATTCCCTTTTTCGGTTTTACTGCAATATCTAGCTTGGTGAAGCGGGTGTGACCGCCGTCACATTCATCATTCAAGTAAATCATGCATGTCCACGTTCGCTGACCACGCGATAGACAATGCGCTTTGTACTGCGGGCTTCCTGGAGGAAAGAAGTCGTAGTGAGGTTTGTAATATTCCCCAACATTGTAGTGCTGGGCCTGAATAACTTCTCCTTCTCCCACGCCCAAACTAAGGGTTGAAACAATGCGACTATCAACGTCTTTGACTAGCTTATTACCGAGAAAGGCTAATTCACATGTTGAAGAGGTTCTAATGTCATCAGCGCTAGCGGCTCCCGCCAATTTAGAGGGCGCGAGTTTATCTTTGGTCAGCGCAACAATGTCGTCACACTCTTGGCTGCTCAAGAAGTTATCGTACGAGAAGAGCTGAATGTCACTGGGCTCGGCAAGTGGCTTAGCCTTTTCCACGCGGGCGATAGCACTTTTTGCTAGCTTCTCGTAGAAACTTGGAGAGGGTGAAAACTGATAATTAGTGGGCAAATTGGCGCCGAGCACTTTTTTAATAGTGTCGGGAGAAAAACCGTTTTCCGCTAGGGTTGTCACGATAGTTGGCACAGCTGTCCCTGATAGCAGGCATTTGACAACCCATTGTTTCCACGCTGGCGGCATATACGACACAGTTTTATCCTTTGCTTTTAACGGCGAGTGATGCGGCTTCTACTTTCGCTTTTCTATTCCAATAATCGACGCTGGCGTACCAGTACGTCTTCACGAATGGGGAAATATCCGTCTCTTAACACCTGCTGCTGCCCTTCCTGTGACAAGATATAGCGCAAAAACTCCCTTTCCAGAGTAGGTAAAGGCTCACCAGGCTTTTTATTTATCACTAAATAAAGAAAACGGGCAAACGGATACGTTTCGTTGCGCACTGTATCGATAGAAAGAGGGATTAAGCTATCTAGCGACTCACCTAAAGGCAGAGCGCGAACTCCTGCGGTTTTATAGCCGTAAGCGGCATAGCCAATCGCGCCTGTACCGCTGGCCACGGACAATACTACAGATGCAGAGCCAGGTTGTTCGTTTACCGTATTCTTAAAGTCACCATCGCACAGCGCCATCACTTTAAACAAGCCGTAAGTACCCGATACTGAATTTCGACCGTATAGCCTGATAGGAGAACGATAGCCTATATCGTCAACGCCGAGCTGAGACCAATTGGTAATGGCTGTATTGCTGCCACAAAACTGGGTTTCAGAAAACACCGCGTCAACTTGCTCAAGGGTCATACCCGGCAGCGGATTGCGTCTATCCACAAAAATGGCGATGGCATCCATTGCCACTTTTAATACCGTAGGCGGGTAACCGTGGGTTCGCGTAAAATCCCGTATTTCACTGGGTTTTAGTTCTCGGCTCATAGGGCCTATGGTGGCAGTACCTTCAATAAGTGCCGGCGGAGCGGTAGATGAACCGGACGCCTGTATTTGAAAGCCGACCTGAGGATAAAGGGTTTTAAATTCCTGTGACCAAAAGGTCATTAAGTTTGCCAGCGTGTCTGAGCCAACAGAGGATATTTTTCCTGCCACCCCAGGCTTACGTTCATAGGCAGGTACTTGATAGCTACCAGAAGCAGATGACGAGCTTTGAGTATTTTGAGAATCAGCCAGAGTTCCAAATGGTAACAATAAGCCTATTACTAAAAGTAACGTTGAAAGGCGATAGCGTTGCCCTTTCATCTTGTTATACTTTTTGCTCACCAACACTTCTCGCCTCTTAGGGTTACAGTTGCTCTGCAATCAACTCGTTATCCAGTACAAACGAGAAATTGCTGCCCTCACCCAATGTACTGGTTATATCTAAACGAGAATTATGATGACTTAGTACATGTTTTACAATGGAAAGGCCTAAGCCAGAGCCACCGGTTTTGCGAGAGCGCGCTTTATCCACGCGATAAAAGCGCTCGGTAAGGCGGTTTAGATGATTTGGCTCAATACCATCACCGTTATCTACCACAGAAAATTGCGCGCCATTGGGTTTACGTCGCCAGTACACATTAATTTCGCCACCAGCAGGTGTGTAGTGCACCGCATTAAACACTAGGTTTGAGCAAGCACTTCGAAGCTCGGTCTCTACACCGAAAACATAGAGTTCTTTGTCGATGTGGAAGTTTATTGTGTGGTTTTTCTCTTTATTAAGCGCCTGCGCTTCTCTTTCCACTTGCGCAAGGACCACAGGAATATTCACAACATTTTCGTAGATGCGTTCCGAACTTGCTTCAATGCGCGACAACACCAGCAAGTCTTCTATCAAGTTTTGCATACGGTGGGTTTGCGATGTCATTTCTTTCATCGCTTTTTGCATGAATGGATCGGAGTCTTCATCAATAGGAAGAATTTCAAGGTATCCGTTAATGACCGTTAGCGGTGTACGCAATTCATGAGACACATTTGCCACAAAGTCCTTACGCATTTCTTCAAGCTGGGACACCCGCGTTATGTCACGGGCAATCAGCAACAAATGCTCATCGCCATACGGCATAATCCGGTATTCAAAGGTTTTGTTGGGGTTGGTAGGTGACGGTACTTCAATGGGGTATTTATAATTCCCTGCATGAAAGTACTGAATAAACTCCGGATGGCGCAACAAGTTGTCGATTCGACGCCCAGAGTCTTGCGGCCATTTAAGCCCTAAATCCAAGCGAGCAAGGCGGTTACACCAAATAATGCAGGCCTTAGCATCAACCACTACCGCCGCATCAGGCAAGGCTTCAGACCCCTCTCTAAAGCGCTTTACCAATTCACCAAGCTCTTTGCGCTTATTGCGGTTACGACGCTGAAGGTAATAAATCCCTTCATAAATATGTTCCCACACGCCACGCACGGTAGGTGGAGACATTTTACGACTATGCCATAACCAGCGATTTAGCTTGTAAAGATGCCAGTAGTTAAATAGCAGTAGCAGGGTTGCGCCAATAGCAACGGCGAATAACATATCATCTAGATACCACCCGACTAGCGCAAAAACCACAAGGAATAGCACTAAGCGCAATGTACTTCTCAACCAAGAGAACGGGTAATACATGAAATAGCTCGCGTTGTTAAAGGTGGAATTGGGCGTATGCCCAGATGGCGCAGCGGCATCAAGGGAATAACACTATGTTACTCCCTAAACACTACATTTATTACAGCTTAGTAGAAAAACGGTAACCCGCGCCGCGTACTGTTTGGATCATAGCATCATGTCCGTGGCGAGAGATAGCTTTGCGTAGACGTCGAATATGTACATCTACCGTTCTGTCTTCTACATAAACATTGGTTCCCCAAACATTATCTAGCAGTAGCTCTCGGCTATAGACACGTTCTGGGTGCGTCATAAAGAAGTGCAACAATTTAAATTCAGTCGGCCCCATGTCTAACGGTTCTTCATTCGCCATTACGCGATGTGATACCGGTTCAAGTTTAAGACCATTAAATTCAATGGGCTCCTCGCTTGATGTAGGCGTTACTCTTCGCATCACTGCTTTTATTCTTGCCACAAGCTCTTTCGGCGAGAATGGTTTAGTAACGTAGTCATCAGCACCTGCATCCAGGCCGCGAATTTTGTCTTCTTCCTCGCCACGGGCTGTAAGCATGATGACGGGAATGTCACGAGTAAACTCGTGCTGCTTTAAACTTTTAGCTAGCTGTACACCGCTTCCTCCCGGCAACATCCAATCTAATAAGATTAAATCTGGGTAAGGTTCGCAAATTTTTTCTTGCGCGATGTCGAAATCTTCGGCTTCAATAATGTTAAAACCAGATTGCTCAAGCACAAACTTAAGCATTTCACGGATAGGCGCTTCGTCCTCAACCACCAACACTGTACGAGACATCGTAATATTCCTGCTCATTTTTAAACGCCGTTATTATTAATGTGGTCTGTGACAGTTTTATTAAAACGATTACATTTATGTGTCAAGTTTAATACAAGCTTGTTCCAAAGTTTAAATACATAATCTTGTTTATTCATACGATTACGCATATTCTTGAAATTACATAAAACCGACTGTTATTGTTGCAAAGGTGAGCAACTACCAAGCGTTGTCGGTGATTTAAAAGGTCTGATGTAACAGGGGTGTGTTTATCGATGGCTGCGGTCAAGACAGGGTTATCAAGGAAACTCTTAGCCAGAGTGTTGTCAGTGTACTTTTCTCTCACGCTGCTAGTGACGGTAGGACAGATCTTTACAGAATACCTCAGCACGAAAAATCACGTTGAAGGCGAGCTTCAAACGCTAAAAAACACCTTTTCTTCTAGCCTGACCCGCGCTTTGTGGGAACTTAACCACGACCAAGTGCGTGCCATCGCCGAAGGCCTTATGTCATTGCCTATTGTTGAAGGGCTTCAAGTTCGTGGTGAAAACGGTAACTACATTGCCGAGTACGGCATCCGTGCTCAGCGTTCTCCTGCTCCGGTTGACCGTGAAATAATTGAAGATCATCCCGGCGGCGTATTTAGCTACAGCTTCCCACTAGTATTTAAATTCTCAGGTCGCGAATCTACGGTTGGCGACGTTACCTTGTATTCTAGCTTTGATACTATTTTTAGCCGTATTGAAGTAGGCGTATTTTTTCTTATCGGTAATGCGTTAGTAAAAACCACCTTTCTGGTCTTCTTGTTCATGACCGCATTTCGCACCATGCTTTCTGAACCGCTGCAAACCATTACCGAGCAAATGGGTAATTTCGATCCTCAACACCCAGAAGAGAGCAAACTCAGCATAAAGCTCGATGATGACAACGAGCTATTACAGCTTAAGGAATCTTACAACCACGTTATTGACGACCTGATTATTTCAAACAATAAGCTGAAAGACGCGCAGAATGAACTCACTCTTGCCAACAAGAAGCTAGACGACCAAAACCTGATTTTAGAACAAGAAGTGGCAAAGAAAACAGCGTCGTTGTCTCAGATCATGCTCGACTTAGAGCAGCAAAAAGACGAGCTTATTGCCCACCAGCGAGAGCTTCGCCAAGAAAACGAAAATCTTCAGTATATAGAAGCCGAACTGCGCAAACGTAACCAAGAGCTAGCCAGTTCGATGGATACACTTCATCAAGCGCAAGAGCAATTAGTCGAGTCGGAGCGCATGGCGTCGCTGGGCGGTCTGGTGGCCGGTATCGCGCATGACGTAAACACGCCATTAGGCGTGAGTGTGACCGCAGCCAGCTTTCTACAAGAGCGACTTAACAATTTAAAGACCGACTTCGAAGATAAAAGCCTGACCAGTAAGAACATGGCAAGCTTCATCGATGAAGCAGAACAAACTGCGCTATTACTTTTAAGTAACCTGGAGCGCGCATCTGATCTTATCGCCAGCTTTAAACAGGTGGCCGTTGACCAGACCAGTGAAACCGAGCGCGAATTTGTGTTGGGCGACTATATTAACGAAATTATTCAGTCACTTAAGCCAAGTTTTAAGCATACTGAACATCAAATTAACGTATCCTGCCCCGACAATTTAGTTGTGACCTGTGCACCTGGCGCCATCGCTCAAATCGTTACCAATATGGTGGTTAACTCAATTACGCACGGCTTTGAAGGCAAAGCGGCCGGCTCTGTAACACTAGATGTAAAAGAAGATGGTGATAATGTTGTGATCCACTACCAAGATGACGGAAAAGGTTTAAGCGAAGAAGAGCTCAGTAAGTTGTTTGATGCCTTCTTTACTACCAAACGCGGAGAAGGTGGTAGCGGTCTAGGCACACATATTATGTACAACCTAGTTACACAGTCACTGCATGGGCATATAGAGGCCGACAGTACGCTTGGCAACGGCTTACAGTACACCATTCGTTTTCCGAAAAAGAGTGCTTAACCTTTCTTGCCACTATCAATCTAAGGTGCCCGCTTTCTAGGGCCTTTTATTCAATTGCACCGCGAGTCTTACGTTGGTAGGCTTGCGCCCTATTTTTATCAAGAGAATGCTTACACTATGTGGTTTAAAAATGTAAAAGCCTATCAAATTACTCAGCCGTTATCGCTAGACGAGGGCGATTTAGAACGTGCCCTTAACGAACACGCTTTTCGCCCGTGCGGTAGCCAGGACTTAGCAACCATAGGGTTCGCCTCTCCGTTTTCTCAGGCGGGTAAGCAAGGCACCATGTTCCATGTTTTTCAACAGCGTTTTTGGATAACCCTAAAGAAACAGGAAAAGATCTTGCCCGGCGCAGTGGTAAATGCCGAGCTTGACGAAATGGTGGCCAAAATTGAAATGGAAACCGGTTCGCCAGTTGGTAAAAAAGCCAAAGCAGATCTTAAACAAGAAATTCAAACCCGTTTGCTGCCCCAGGCATTTACAAAAAACACCTACACTCACGGCTTTATTTCGCTTGCTGACAACTTAGTCGTAGTTGACGCATCATCTGATGGCAAAGCCGAAGCCTTTTTGGCCATGGTAAGAAAAGCCATAGGCTCACTTCCAGTAGTGCCATTTACGCGCAGAAGCCTTCAAAGCGAGCTTACGCACTGGGTTACTGAGTCAACACCAGAAGGTGTAGGTCTACTTGAAGAAGCTGAGCTTAAATCTACCGATGACACTGGCAGCGTTATTCGTTGTAAGAACCAGCCGCTAGACAGCGAAGAAATTAGTATTCATTTGGATGCCGGTAAGCTGGTTCAAAAGGTTGCATTCGAATATGCAGAGACGTTGACGGCTATTATGTGTGAGGATGGCGCCATTAAACGTGTTAAGTTCACCGATCGCATTAAAGAAGAAACTGACGATGTGCCAAAAGATCAGGTTGAAGCGCGCCTTGATGCAGAGTTCGCGCTTATGTCAGCCGAAATTTGTACACTGCTTAACTTCCTTCGTGGTGCGCTTAATCTTAACGACGATAGTTTATAAACTTATGGCAAATAAATATTAAGCCGATGAAAAAGATAGCCTAGCGCTATCGAAAAGCCTAATTACCTTGGGGTAGTTAGGCTTTTTATTAGGTCCTGTTAATTAACTTGATTGTTTGAACTGGCAACCGTCATTTAGCGCAAATACTTCTTCGCTTTTTTCCTAGCCTTTCTCCTAGCCTTTTTCCTAGCTTTTGCAAGAAAGTTTCCCAACCGCTTTAAGTTGGATAGTGAATAACCACAATAAAGCGCGTTTCTCCTACCTCATCTCGATAACCGTGGGGCTGGTCTGCGCGTAATATACACTGCTCTTGCGCTTGATAAGTTTGCCATTGACCATCTTGCAAAACCCCTAACTTTCCTTGTAGTACGTGAATATGTTCGGTGACGCCTATTTGATGCGCCGAAGAGTGCTGCTCATGAAAGTCCGTTAAGCATAGTTCAAACATTTCAAACTGGGTGGCTGAGTTAAACGGAAATAGCGTTTTTATGGTTACGTTTGGGTCGTTAGCGAACTTGTTGTCGGCATGTTGGGACGTAGGTGCGGTTTCATCACCTGACAAGAAAGAAGAAAAAGAACACGCAAGACCGGTTGCTATCTTCCACAAGGTAGCGATTGTGGGGCTAGACTCGCCTCGTTCTATTTGCCCCAACATGGCTTTAGACACTCCAGTCAACTGCGCGGTTTTATCAAGGGAAAGCCCCCGAGCTTTACGAACAGACTGCAGGTGGTGTGCAATACTTCTTGAAATAGCAGAAGGCTGCGCATTTGCTTTTGTCATGTAATGAAGGCCTTTTATTTTGACGCTGAGTTTAATAAACCAGTTGTGCGCTATAACGCACAGATGTTAAGTTAACTATTGTACGTTATAGCGCACAAAAAGGTAGAGTAGCACATTCGATAGACACTAAAAGCGTGTTTCATCGCTCGGTCGATTCCAAATCGAAATTCCATCACGAGGGTTTTCATGAGCAAGTGGAAGTTAAGTCATATCAGCGCAGGGCTAACCGCGGTTACAGTGGGTTACAGTAGTTCTGTTGTCATTATCATTGATGTAGCGCGTAAAGCCGGCGCCAGCGACGACATGGTAGTGAGTTGGTTGTTGGCGCTTGGGCTCGGTATGGGCATTACCTGCATTCTGTTTTCGTGGCTATCCAAACTGCCCGTTGTTACCGCTTGGTCTACCCCAGGCGCGGCTTTTTTGTTAACCAGTATCGGTGACTACCGTTTAAGTGAAGCCATTGGTGCATTTATACTATGTGCCTTGCTTTCTCTTGTAACTGCGCAAAGCCGTAGCCTGCTCAAACAAATAAGTCGGATTCCCCCTGCAATCTCATCGGCGCTTTTGGCCGGCATTCTCTTACCTATATGCCTTGCGATATTCAGTGATGTTAATGACGCACCGTACTTAGTTGCGTTATTTATCGCGGCTTATTTAGTAGGAAGCCGACTATTTCCCCGCTATCTTATGCTGTTGTTGCTGATCATGTCGGTGACCATTAGCTTGTTTATGAGTAGTGCAGATGGTGTGGTTGCTCTATCAAGCGACTCACCAGGGCTGCCATCAATATTCACCCTGCCCGAGCCTATTTGGGTAACGCCCACTTTCTCACTGAGTGCTGCCATTGGATTAGCATTTCCCCTTTTTCTTATCACCACGCTTTCTCAAAACTTGCCAGGTATAGCTATTCATCACGCCCATGGCTATACGCCCGACCACAAACCCATTTTGTCAGGCATTGCCATTGTTCAAGCCTTATTAGCACCTTTCGGTGGTTTTACCTTTAACTTAGCGGCGATAACGGCAGCGCTATGCATGGGCGAGCAAGCGGATGATGAAAAGTCGCAGCGCTATAAAGCCGCTATAGCAGCGGGGGTGGCGTATTTGTTCATGGGGTTATTAGCGTCTGTGGTCGTTGCGCTATTTGTGAGTATGCCCAGTATCATTATTCATCTGCTTGCAGGACTAGCCCTATTAGCTACGCTGCAAGGAGCGGTGGTTCGCGCCATGGAAGTAGAGCACCACAGGGCTCCTGCGTTGCTTACCATGCTGTGTACGGCGTCAGGATTTAGTTTATATTCCATGACTTCAGCGGTGTGGGGATTGGGGTTAGGTTTATTGCTGCTTTACGTTCAAAAGAAGCCTGTTAGCGCGTAGCAGCATTTGTTTGCTTTATGCTGTTTCATTGTCAGCTTTTCATAACGAAAAGGCCGGTACCGAAGTTATGCTTCAGTACCGGCCTTTGCAGTATTTTTTAGCTTAAAACACTTACAAGAAGATCTGCTTCGCTGCGCTTGCAAGCTCTTCAAACTCATCAGAGTGAAGCTCGCCCATATCTTCAACCACACCGCGCTGAATAGCTAAGTTTAAGATCGCATCTTTTTGACTGTCTACCGCACCTGAAACTGCAGCGCCAACACGAACGAAATCAATGTAGGTTAACTCTTCTGGCATGTAGCTTAGGTCTTTCCAATTTTTTGAAACATTAACGAAGGTTTCTCCGAAGCCCCACTCTGTCATAATGCTTGCACCAATACGGCCAGCTAATTTATCGATTGCCACTTCAAGGAATGAAGGGTTCGCAAAGACTTCAGGGTGACGCTCAGCCTCGGTCAAAATAGGCAGAACACCGATGTTGTGAACCAGTGCCGCTAGTGTCATGGTATCCATGCTCATTTCACGCTTTTTGGTACGCGCTATGTAAAGCTGAAGCACCGCCATAGAGTTAGCCACGATATTAACTGTATTTGCCCACTCTTGTTGTAAATAGCGTGCAACTACATCGTTTTTAGAGACGAATAATTGCTCCATAGCGAGTGCAGTAGAGATGTTTTTAATTTGGCGTAAACCAATTCGTGTAACCGCTTGGCTGATAGAAGTAACTTTTACGCTACGTCCCATATAAGCACTGTTCGCAATTTTGATCATTCTTGCGCTAAGCGATGGATCTTGACCAATCACATCTCCCATCGCGTTTAAATTAATGTCGGGATCGTCTGCCGCTTTGCGGACTTTCAATGCAATAGCAGGAAGCGTGGGAAGGACGAGTGTGTCATTGTTAATTTTTTCAACCAAAATGGTTGAAAGCGCGTTCTGTGTAGACATATTTCTACCCTTAGAAAGTTCCAAATAGCCTCGTGAAGGCGATAGGTTGCTTTACCAGTTAATCATCTCGACCACCAGCAAAACTGATGACTAAAATAGATTCGATGTTTGTGCGTTGCATTCCGTGCGTTAACTTACATAGGCCTCTATGCTTCACGCTAAAATACAAACCGTTTATTGTTTTATTATGGTATTTCTATCACCATACTATAGTAGCTCTTTAGTTTCGACCAACTAAAAAAATACAGTGTCGATGCGAATCATTAGCAACGGCAGAACCACCAGAGCTTTTTTTAAAGTATAGTCAACTGGTAGCAAACCACTATTGATATTAAGCAAATATTTTTCATACTTTTGTATTAAATCAAAAGCATAGCTATAGTGAGCTATCTATTCACCGCCCCGCATACTGTAAATCAATGCGGTTAAACCACACGGTAAGAGTCATTATGAAAAAAACAATTACAACTTATTCTCCTATTGCAGCTGCAGTAGCGGGTTTATTTATGCTGACCGCGTGCAGCAAAAGCGCCGATACAACACCAACTCAAACAGCAAAGCCTGAAACCGCTTCCGAGCAAACCTTACTTGTTGATGAGTCTCGCTTGTCTATTTATCACGGCGTAGATCTTACCAGCGATTTGTCACACCTTAGTGACAATCAACACAAAATGCTTTCACTGTTAATTGATGCATCGAAAATCATGGACGACTTGTTCTGGAAACAAGCGTTCTTTGAAGATAAAGATGCATTTCTTTCGTCAATTAGTGACGAAAAAGTTCGCCACTTTGCAGCGATCAACTATGGCCCTTGGGATCGCTTAAATGGCGATACACCTTTTTTAAGTGGCTATGAAGACAAAGCGCTGGGCGCTGAGTTCTACCCCCATGATATGGAAAAAGAGGAATTTGCCACGGCAGATTTTGGTGACAAACAAGGCCTTTATTCCATGGTGAAGCGCGATGAAGCGGGCAACCTTTATTCGGTGCCTTATTCTGAAGCCTTTAAAAGCGAACTAATGAAGGCGTCTGACTTACTTAAAAAAGCGTCAGAGCTTGCTGAAGATGAAAGCTTTAAACAATATTTGCAGCTGCGTTCTCAAGCCCTACTATCAAACGACTACCTGGCTTCTGACATGGCGTGGATGGATATGAAAACCAACCCTGTTGAGCTGGTTATCGGTCCTATTGAAAGCTACGAAGATCAACTCTTTGGCTATCGCGCAGCGTTTGAAGCCTATGTACTCATTAAAGATTTAGCATGGAGTGAAAAGCTAGCTAAATACGCGGCCTTCTTACCTGAATTACAGCAAGGCCTTCCGGTTGCTGAGGCATATAAAGCGGAAATGCCAGGTTCTGATGCAGACCTTAACGCTTATGATGTTATTTATTATGCCGGCCACTCTAATGCAGGCAGTAAGACCATTGCAATTAACTTGCCCAATGACGAGCGAGTACAGCTAGAAAAAGGTACCCGCCGTCTGCAGCTTAAAAACGCAATGCGTGCAAAGTTCGATACTATTTTGGTGCCTATTGCGGATACGTTAATTGTACCAGAGCAACGTGAACACATTACGTTTGACGCCTTTTTCGCGAACACCATGTTTCATGAAGTGGCACACGGTTTAGGGATTAAGAATACCCTAGATGGTTCAGGGACTGTGCGCGGAGCACTTAAAGAGCATGCGTCAGCTCTTGAAGAAGGCAAAGCGGATATTCTAGGTTTGTACATGGTACAAAGTCTTCTTGAAAAAGGTGAAATCACTGAAGGTACACTAGAAGATTATTACGTTACCTTTATGGCTGGCATTTTCCGTTCTGTGCGTTTCGGCGCAAGTTCTGCACACGGAAAAGCGAACATGATCCGCTTTAACTTCTTTGCCCAGCAAGGCGCCTTCGAGAAAACAGAAGACGGCATGTATCGCGTAAATATGGAGAAGATGGGCGCCGCAGTAGAAGCACTATCTGAACTAATCCTTACATTACAAGGTGACGGCGATTACGATGGCGTAGCGAAGCTAGTAGAAACTATGGGTGTAATTAAACCCGATCTTGCTTCAGATTTAGCGCGCCTAGAGGCAGCGAGCATTCCAGTTGATATTCACTTCAACCAAGGTAAGAAAGTACTGGGGCTTGCTAACTAAGTAAGCACTGTACTCATTAAATAAAAATGCCGCCCTGAGATAACATCTAGGGCGGCATTTTTGTATTCTTAACTTTACACGCTATTCTACGTGTTGCTTCATATTTTCAGTATACGGAGGCCAGCCTAGCGGTTTGCCTGCCAACACGTGAAGGTGAATGTGATATACCGTTTGACCACCGTATTCATTACAGTTCATTACCGTACGAAAGCCTTGGTCAGCAAACCCTTGCTCCTTTGCAATTTTTGCTGCAACAAATGACAAGTGCCCCACCACTTCGCGATCTTCTTCGGCTATATCATTTACCGTTGCAATTTGCTTTTTCGGAATAACCAGAAAGTGAGTCGGTGCCTGAGGGTTTATATCTTTAAACGCCAGCGCCAATTCATCTTCGTACAATATGTCCGCTGGAATTTCCTTGCTGATGATTTTGTCAAATATTGTTTCTGCCATATCTCACTTCCCTTACCAATTAGGTGATTACCAATTATGTTAGCAGTGTTAAAACATTTGCCTGCGAACATAATTAAAAATTAAGTGCTATTGTGCGGCGCAGGGGCATCTCATGCGAATAGCACCCTCATACGAAGACCCCTCATACGAAGAATAGCGCCCTTTTTCTTTACTTAAGCGAAAACAAACCACAGTAGTATTACGCCCAACGCCAAGCGATAAATAACAAAAGGCAGCATGCCGATACGCGATATCCAGCTTAGGAACAAATAGATACAAAGGTAGGCGCTTACGAATGAAAACGCCGCGCCATAAAGCAGCGCATACCAGTCTACCGCTTCGTTGGCATTAAGCAGGTCGAGAGTGGCCAAAAGCCCCGCGCCTAAAATAACTGGAATAGACAGCAAAAAGGAAAAGCGTGCACACGCTTCGCGCTTAAGCCCTAACATCAAACCTGCGGTCATCGTAATACCTGAGCGAGATGTGCCAGGAATGAGTGCCAATACTTGGGCTAACCCGATATAGATGGCTTGCTTAAGTGTCAGTCCTTCTAGCTCTTGTTCGCGTTTTGCAGTGGCATCGGCGTACCATAGCAGCAAACCAAAAATAATAGTGGTACCCGCTATTACCAGCGCCGTACGTGCGTTTTCTTCTATCCAGCCTTTCATTAAAAAGCCAATAATAACCGCTGGAATAGTTGCCACAATAACGTACCAAGCAAGCTTACTGTCGGTAGATTGTTGCTTGCTAAACCCTTGTGTTACCCAAGCTACAGTCATCTGAGCGATTTCTTGACGAAAATAGATCATAACCGCAAGCAGGCTTCCCACATGAACGGCGACATCAAACGCTAAGCCCTGACTTACCCAACCAAAAAGTTCAGCGGGCAACAACAAGTGTCCAGAGCTACTGATAGGAAGAAATTCAGTAACGCCCTGAATAATTGCTAAAATAATAATTTCAAAAAGTGTCATTCCTTTGCTTAACTCCAAGTAAAGTCAATCGGCCATAATTGCTGTTTCTGTTTATCAAAGTTTTGCCACATTTTGGCATAGGTTTCTTGCGTTTCAGGGTGAATGTCGTTGGGAACAAGTTCAGCTAACGGCCAAAGCACAAACGCGTTGTAGCAAATCTCTTCGCGAGGTAAAACCACAGGGGTTGTGGTCACCTTACTATCATAGGTAAGCAAGTCGAGATCAAGGGTTCTGGCACAGAATTTTTTGTCTGTATGCACCCTGCCATTGTCTTTTTCAATGGCTTTAAGAATTGCGCACACTTCCTCAATACTTTTTGACGTCGTCGCCCGAGCAGCGGCGTTATAAAAAGGGCTTCCATTGAAGCCCACCGCTTCGCTCTCGTAGACCGAAGACACTGCGACATCTGAGAAGTGCTGTTTCAGGGCAACTAAAGATTGCTTGGTGTAATGCTCACGTTCAATATTAGAGCCAATGCTGATTAAGATGGTGTGTTGTGACATTAATTGCGCTCTTTACGCATTTCAACAGCAACCGTTTGCGCATTGGGAAGGATATTAGGCTTAACAATTTTAAGCGTTATTGACGCAACGGTGAAATTATCAAGAACGGCGTCCATCACTTTATTACCTAAAGCTTCAAGTAGCTCAAATGTGCTTTCTTTGCCTACTTCTACAATACACTCTGCCACTTTTGCATAGTCTACAGTGTCTGCAACATCGTCGCTTTGCATCGCAGCGCTTAAATCAACATCAAGTGTTACATCAAGAAGTAGCTGGGTGGTTCGTACTCGCTCCCAATCATAAACACCAATCAGGGTGTCTACTTCAAGCCCTGTTATATAAATTTTTCCCATGGAATTTTTCATCTTGTACTGTTATCAAACCAGTTTATCGCCGTTTTTATTAGCCCTACTACTGGTCTTACTACTGCGCTTTCACCCACATATTGCTGGTAAACGGTGGTATATCGCGTTTGGATGGAGTAGCTTTACGCTTGTGTGGCACAACTATACCGCTGTATGACAACTGGGAGCAACCAAGGTTTCACAATTTAATGCGACTAAAGCCCATTGAACTTGCACACACCAAATTTAACGTAATAAAAGGCAATATTTTTAATAATTAGAATGACAAAATGATTTCGCTAACTCTTTTGATGATCGCTGTTGCCTATCTTTTCGGTTCACTTTCAAGTGCTGTGGTTATAAGCCAGCTGTTTGGTTTACCAGACCCACGAACCGCCGGCTCTAAAAACCCAGGTGCTACCAATGTGTATCGACTGGGCGGTCGTGTTCCAGCACTCCTCGTGCTTGTCATGGATATACTAAAAGGCACTATTCCCGTTTACGGCAGTTACTTTCTGGGCATAGAGCCAATCATGTTAGGCGTCATTGCTATTTTCGCGTGCTTGGGGCATATCTTTCCGCTCTATTTTGGTTTCAAAGGTGGAAAAGCCGTCGCCACTGCGTTTGGCGCTATGCTCCCTATAGGCCTCGATTTAGCAGGTTTGCTTATTTTGAGTTGGGTAGTAGTGGTGTTTCTTACGGGCTATTCTTCATTAGGCGCGCTTATCGCAGTATCTCTTGCGCCGTTATTTACATTTTTGATTAAGCCTTTATATACCGTGCCCGTGGCAATGCTTTCGCTGCTTATCATTCTACGCCACAAAGACAACATTGCCCGTCTTTTAGCGGGCAATGAAAGTAAAGTATGGGATAAGGGAAAAGTTAAAGAGTAAGCGCCTTTTCCAGCACATCTAACTTACCATCTATCGGCGTAACCGGCGCAATGCCAAGTATTTTGGCCAACGCAGGATAAACCTCCAGGTTGCTAAACACAGGTAGGGTGGTATTCGTTTTAAACGCAGGTCCCACTGCTACAAACGTCGCCCCCATATCAGGCAGCGTGTTCATGTAGCCATGCCCACCTTTACTAATATGCATGCTGTTGGCGTTTTTAAAGCGTGCTGGCGGGGCTATCTCAATAATAATATCGCCGGTTCTATTTCCCACTTCCATATGTCGCTCAGCGCGCTGGGTATCGTTAAGCACAATGTAACGGTTTTCGGCTATATGGGTAAGACGTTCTGTTTCTTCGGTGATTTGTTTATCGTTCACGCCCACTTTGGCGTAAAGATGAACTTGCGCTCCCTCATTTTCAATAATGAAGCTATCAGGTATAGATAAAGACTCAACTTCTATAAGCTGACTTTCATCAATGGGTGTCATGCCGTGATCCGACACCACTACCAAGTTTACCGGCAAATCTAATGCGTTAATGCGTTCATAAAGTTGACCAATAAGCGCATCCACTTCCTGCACCGCATCATTGGTTTTGTCGGCAAAAGGTCCTTCATCATGTCCAACCGAATCGGTAAGCGAGAAATAACCCGCAATAAAGCGAGGGCGCGACACCTCAGGCAGTTTCAACCAAGTTATAATTTGATCTACCCGCTGCTGGTAATCGGCGTATTTAGAGTAGTGATAGAAGTAGCTAGGCAAGGTACCTGATATGCGTGAATCAGACTCTGGCCAGAAGAAGGTAGCTGCCTTCATGCCATGATATTCCACTAAGTTCCATAGCGGCGTTGCCGTAATCCACGTGCTGTCCATGCCGCCGTAACCCAGCTTGTACTGCGCGTAGCCTTCTTTCGTTGGGCGAGACTTATCAAAAAATCGATTGTTCACGATGCCGTGGTGTTTCGGTAATAACCCAGTGATAAGTGAAATATGGTTGGGAAAGGTATTTGAAGGATAAACAGGGGTCATAGACGACGCTCTTACCCCTTTCTTTGCAATAGCACCAAGGTGTTGCGCGTTGTGTAATTCGATATAGTCGTGGCGAAATCCATCAAGAGAAATGAGCACGACATACTGATCTTGCTGCTCTTGCTTCAGGCCTTTTACAAAGTCATTCAGGGGTGCTTTGCTTGATGCAAATGCATTGGACGCAGTGAGCGCTGCAAAGGTAAGCGAAATAAATAACGACAATGCTAAATAGAATAGCGGTGCATTTTGTTTTGTTCCGTCTGTTGCTAAGCGCATGGTGTTTAACGTCCTTACTCAATGTTCATTTTAGTAAAACAAAAGGCAATGGAATGCGCTCCCATTGCCTTTTATTTATGCTTTTTTGTTTTACCTGCTTGCTATGCTCAATATTTCCTCAGTGAACTTAGGGAAGACATAGTAGCGTTTACAACGAGGTGTGGCGCCTAATTACCGGTTTTTTATGAATACCTAAATCGCCGATAAAGTATCAAGGGGCCAGCGCGGCTTGGCTTGTGAAGACAAGGCCAAGGTTTCCCCAGCTTTCAAACGCTGCATGCCCGCATAGGCAATCATGGCACCATTGTCTGTACAATACGCTAAGCTAGGATAAAACACCTCACCTTTTAGCTCTTGCATCAGGGCTTTCATCTCACTGCGCAACATTGTATTTGCACTTACGCCGCCAGCAATAACCAAACGCTTCATGCCAGTCTGCTTTAATGCTCGCTTACATTTTATAATAAGCGTATCAACGACGGCTTCTTGAAACGCGTAGGCAATATTGGCTTTAATTTGCTCAGCATCACCACCAGTTAGGTCAGCATCGCGAATGGTGTTCGCCGCAAAGGTCTTTAAACCACTGAAACTGAAATCTAGTCCTGGTCTGTCGGTCATCGGGCGAGGAAACTTATAGTGTCCCGCTTCTCCCTTTTCAGCCAATCTTGCTAAAAGAGGGCCGCCTGGGTAATCAAGGCCAAGTAACTTGGCGGTTTTATCAAAGGCTTCACCAGCGGCATCATCAATAGACTCACCAAGTACTTCATATTGACCAATGCCTTCGACTTTAACTAGCATTGAGTGGCCACCTGAAACCAATAAAGCAACGAAAGGAAATTCAGGTGCGTCGTCTTCAAGCATAGGCGCTAATAAATGCCCTTCCATATGATGAACGCCCACTGCTGGCACATTCCACGCGTAGGCCAATGAACGCCCGACAGACGAACCCACTAACAATGCGCCCACTAAACCGGGGCCTTGGGTAAAAGCAACGCCGTCGATCTCTGATGGTTGGGTGTTAGCGTCTTCCATAGCCTTTTCAATTAAAGGAATGATCTTTCTCACGTGGTCCCGTGACGCAAGTTCAGGCACAACACCACCATAGTCTGCGTGCAGCTTTACTTGGCTATATAGTTCGTGCGACAGCAACCCTTTTTCATCGTCGTAAACGGCGATGCCAGTTTCGTCACAAGATGTTTCTATTCCTAAAATACGCATGGGGAGTAACCCTTTTACTACTAACTTCAATGCTTCGTTTTTGGATTTGCTGTCGCCTTTTTATCACAACACGTGTTCACACAATTGTTGAGAACCATAATGACTAAGCAAATATCAAAAACTGAGAAAATAATTCTGGCGATCTGATGCGATCATCTTTATGATCCCGCCGCGATCATAACACTACCCTAGTCAGGATCATCTGATTCCACACTTTTGATCACTCATTTTTCAAAAGGGAATTGAGCAAGAAAACATTCTGAAAAGGGCGCTTATACAAGCCGAGTTAAACAACACGGTGCTTAACGAGCGCAGAGTTTACCTTTAATCCTGCATTCATGGAATGCCAGTGAACAGGTAAATGAACGGTAAATGCACAATATTGGCTATTTTTTGGCAATTCATCCTTTACTTTCTCTGTAGATATGATTAGAATTTCGCACCATTTTTAACCCGGGTGGCCTTTTTAGCGCACAATTTTACCCGGATTTACACAGTAAAAGTTTTGAGGTGAGTGTTTAATGCCTATCGTTAAAGTTAGAGAAAACGAGCCGTTTGATGTGGCGCTGCGTCGTTTTAAGCGTTCTTGTGAAAAAGCAGGTGTTCTTTCTGAAGTTCGTCGTCGTGAATTCTTCGAAAAGCCAACTTGGGAACGCAAGCGCAAGAAAGCTGCCGCTAAGAAGCGTCATCTTAAGAAGCTAGCTCGTGAAAACGCACGTCGCGTAAAACTCTACTAATATAGGGTTAAGTAACGAGTCTGAAAGGTGTTGCAATTGCAGCACCTTTCGCGTTTCTGGGCCTCTATTTTTTGGCCTTATTCTTATCGACTCCATTTTTTCCTTTTCAAATGGTTGCATTTGATTTTCAACCTGGGGCTTAATAATACCAGTCCGCATAGATGATTATCCTCTCAGCGAGATTTAAAATGTTCGTAATCGCGGCGTGTTACCGCAGGTATAGTGGTTCTACATCAAGGTGACACAACAAAGAGTACGGACATTTTAAACTCGCCCTTCGGGAAGGTCTGGCAAGCTTCCTAGCTTCATTCTGGGAATTTGAAAGGGAACACCATTCCTGCATTCCCACGCTTCGCTAGGAAACTTGCCAGCGCCTTCTGAGTGGGCAATGATCTATGCGGATTGGTATAAACTCTACTAATAAAAAATCAGGAAACATCATGGCACTAATTGATGATTTAAAAGCAGCGCAAAAAGATGCGATGCGTGCAAAAGAAAAAGTACGTCTTGGTACTATTCGCATGGCAATGGCTGCCATTAAACAAAAAGAAATCGATGAGCAAATTACGCTAGACGACAGTGCAATCTTAGCGGTACTAACCAAAATGGTTAAGCAGCGCCAAGACGCCGCCGCGCAATATGACGCAGCCAATCGCGACGACCTAGCTAGCAAAGAGCGTGAAGAAATCACTTACATTGAAGATTTCTTACCTCAGCCTTTGACTGACGATGAGCTAAATGCACTTATCGACGAAACCATGGCTGCGACCGGAGCATCGGGTATGCAGGATATGGGTAAAGTCATGGGCGCCTTGAAACCTAAGGTTCAAGGCCGCACCGACATGGGTGCTTTGAGTGCAAAAATTAAGGCGCGTTTGAACGCTTAAACTCTGCCCTTTCGTAAAAGAGAAGCGTGTAGAAGGTGTGCATTGTCACACCTTCATTGTTCTCATTTTTACACTTCCCTGTTAAAGTAGATTACTGTTTTCATAATGTTGTAGCCTGTCGCTTGAAGCGCAGTTACGACTTGTGCTTTTCTCATTCTTTTTGAACTGAATCTTTTTTAACTAACCCTTTTTGAAAGTACCCTCATGGCTGGAAAGATACCTCGCGATTTTATAGACGACCTGCTGTCACGTACCGATGTGGTAGAAGTAGTAGATAGCCGAGTTAAACTTAAAAAAGCAGGTAAAAACTACCAAGCGTGCTGCCCTTTTCATAACGAAAAGTCGCCATCTTTCACTGTTAGTCAAGACAAACAGTTTTACCACTGTTTCGGCTGTGGCGCTCACGGTAACGCTATCTCGTTTATTATGGAGTTCGACCGCTTAGAATTTGTCGAGGCCATTGAAGAGCTAGCGCGCTATCACGGGCTTGAAGTCCCCCGTGAAAAGGGCAGTCGCCCTGCCATGAGCGAAGAGAAAAAGCAGCAACAGCAAGACGATTACGCAGTAATGGAGCAAGTTGCACGCTTTTTCCAGCATCAGTTACGCCAAAATGGTAATAGCAAAAAAGCCATCGACTACTTGAAAAACCGTGGATTAAGCGGCGATATCGTTAAGCAATGGGAAATTGGCTACGCACCAGACAGTTGGGACGCGTTGCTAAATACCTTTGGCAAAGATCCACAGCGCATCAAGCAACTGGTCGATTTAAAGCTGGTCAATAAAAACGACCAAGGGCGTACCTACGACTTCTTCCGCGACCGCATTATGTTTCCTATCAGGGACAAACGGGGTCGTGTTGTGGGTTTCGGCGGCCGAGTATTAGATGACGGCGGCCCTAAATACTTAAACTCGCCAGAAACCCGCATTTTCCACAAAGGCAGTGAGCTCTTTGGCTTTTATTCTGCCAGACAAAAAAATCGTAGCCTGGATACCGTCGTTATTGTAGAAGGCTATATGGACGTAGTGGCGCTAAGTCAATTCGACATTAATATTGCTACTGCTGCGCTAGGTACAGCTACCACACCTGAACATATTCAAATGCTGGTTCGCGCTACGTCTCACATTGTATGCTGTTATGACGGTGACCGCGCAGGGCGTGAAGCTGCATGGCGCGCGTTAGAAAACGCCCTGCCCGCGTTAAAAGACGGCGTGCGTATTTCGTTTTTATTCTTACCCGACGGCGAGGATCCTGACACGATGGTGCGTCAGGTGGGGAAAGATGCGTTTATGGAAATGCTAGATGACGCTATGCCGTTATCCCGCTTCTTCTTTGAAAACTTATTAAAGACGCACAATGTGGGCACGCCAGAAGGTAAAATTGCCCTTAAGAAAGCGGCAATGCCGCTTATCGAAAGCACATTAGGTGATGATCAAAAGCAAATGCTGCTGGAAGAACTAGCCAAGCACACTGGCGAGTTCGATCGGTTTAAACTTCAGCAAGATATCACCAAAGCCAATCAAGGTTCGAAGCAAGCTTATTCTCCGAATCGCAATCAAGTAAACAAGCCTAAACTATCACCGCTTCGCATGCTGATACGCTTGCTGCTTGATAAACCTGAATTAGCCACACTATGTGAAGACGTTCAAATTGATATTTTTGCGGGCAGCAACGCTGCTGGCATGGATTTATTACGCGATGTGCATCGCTATTGCGTGAGTCACCCTCAAGCAAAAACCGCGCAGCTTGTTGAAAATTTCCGCGACCATCCCCATTCTTCTACTATCGCGAAATTATTGTTACAAGAACACTTGGTTAAAGACGAGGATGCTGAACGGGTTTACAACGACAGCTTCGCTCGCTTACTGGACGGGCATTTCGATAGCCGCATTGAAACCTTAATTTCACGCTCGCGGGTTCAGCCGCTGACACAGGCGGAAAAACAGGAATTGAACCTGCTTATGAGGGAAAGGCAGAAGAGTTAACCTTGGGCAAACTGACCTAGAGGTTAGCCTGTTCTTCTGTAGGCTTTTGCACAAGGCTTTTTTAAACACTTATGTTGGTGAGATTAAGTTAACAAGATTAGTTTAGCTAAAATACGCGCTGTCTGGAATACGCGCTGTTTTATAGCTTAAAAACACTGGCTAAAAAATCGGCCATCAATCTGGTAAAACCACCGTTTATTCTGCTATACTGGCTAATTCGCTGTGGGCACAGATAAACGTGTCTCATTCACTATAAAGTGAACAAAAATACAGCAGCACGAGTAGCAAAGATATAGCCGAACATAACGGGCAGATCCGAACCCGAGCAGATGTGCATCGCAACATAATGGTTTAGACCAGCGTGGCATCGAGCATTAACGGCCTTGATACAAAAGCAGTACTACAGCAGAACGGGGAACATACCTAGACGTATGTTGTCTTTTCTATTGCAAACTAATTGAATGTGAGAAGTGTAGGTTATATGGCGCAAAGCAAGCAGTCTCAGATTAAACTCCTGATTGCAAAAGGTAAAGAGCAAGGTTACTTAACCTTTGCAGAAGTAAACGACCACCTGCCGCAAGATATTGTCGATTCTGATCAAATCGAAGACATAATCCGCATGATTAACGACATGGGAATTCAAGTTTCTGAATCAGCTCCTGATGCAGACGAACTTCTCATGCAAGAAGCGAATGCTGATGAAGATGCTGCAGAAGCGGCAGCTCAGGCACTAGCTACTGTAGAAAGTGAAATTGGCCGTACGACTGACCCAGTTCGCATGTACATGCGTGAAATGGGTACGGTTGAACTTCTTACTCGTGAAGGCGAAATTGAAATCGCTAAACGAATTGAAGATGGTATCAACCAGGTACAATGTTCAGTTGCTGAATACCCAGAAGCTATCACTTATCTATTAGACCAGTGGGATCTTTACGAAGCAGAAGAAATTCGCTTGAGCGACATCATCTCTGGCTTTGTTGATCCTAACGATGAGCAAGACCTTGCTCCAACGGCTACTCACGTTGGTTCTGAATTATCTGAAGAAGAGTTAGATGATGAAGACGACGATGAAGATGATGACGATAGCGACGAAGACGATAGCGGTGTTGACCCAGAGTTAGCCCGTGAGCGTTTCACTGAGCTTCGTGAGCAATACCTTAAAACTCGTGAAGTTATCGAGAAGAAAGGCCGTGCTCATGCTGACTCTCGCACGCAAATCAATGCATTAAGCGATGTTTTCAAAGAATTCCGCCTAGTTCCAAAACAGTTCGATCGCATGGTTAAGAACATGCGTGAGATGATGGACAAAGTGCGTATTCAAGAGCGTCTAGTAATGAAGTTCTGCGTGGTTAACGCAAAAATGCCGAAGAAAGACTTCATCAAAGCATTTGCGGGCAACGAAACGTCTAATGCATGGTTACATGAAGCAGTTAAATCAGGTGCACCATACGCCGCTGACCTTGCTGTAAATCAGGAAGAAATTGAGCGCTGTATTAGCAAGATGAACCAAGTCGAACAGGAAACTGGCTTGGTGATCGCAGATATCAAAGACATCAACCGTCGCATGTCAATCGGTGAAGCGAAAGCACGCCGCGCGAAGAAAGAAATGGTTGAAGCTAACTTACGTCTTGTTATCTCAATTGCTAAGAAGTACACCAACCGTGGTCTTCAATTCCTAGACCTTATTCAAGAAGGTAACATTGGTCTAATGAAGGCGGTGGATAAGTTCGAATACCGTCGTGGTTATAAGTTCTCAACTTATGCAACGTGGTGGATTCGTCAGGCAATTACTCGCTCTATTGCTGACCAGGCGCGTACTATCCGTATCCCTGTTCACATGATTGAGACGATCAACAAGCTTAACCGTATCTCTCGTCAAATGCTTCAGGAAATGGGTCGTGAGCCTACCCCTGAAGAGTTGTCAGAGCGCATGTTAATGCCTGAAGACAAAATTCGTAAGGTACTTAAAATTGCTAAAGAGCCAATCTCGATGGAAACCCCTATCGGTGATGATGAAGATTCACATCTTGGCGACTTTATCGAGGACAGCACGATTATTCAGCCCCTCGACTCAGCAACTGGCGGTAGCTTGAAAGATGCAACGCAGGAAGTACTAGCAGGCCTAACAGCCCGTGAAGCAAAAGTACTTCGTATGCGCTTCGGTATCGACATGAATACTGACCACACCCTTGAAGAAGTAGGCAAGCAGTTTGACGTAACCCGTGAGCGTATTCGTCAAATTGAAGCGAAAGCACTTCGCAAACTTCGCCACCCTAGCCGTTCTGAGCAGCTACGCAGCTTCTTAGACGAATAGAAAAAGCATTGCTTTGACTAAAAATCCCCAGCCTTGGCTGGGGATTTTTTTATGCCTTCGTTTTATTCAATACCCCGTTAACTTGCGCGGCACGACTTGTTTATGTTTATTGCGCCCACAAAAAAGCCTCCTTTCGGAGGCTCTTAATAGCTTTTGACAAACTAGTGCGTGTTACACTCTGAATTGCTTCGCAATTGACTCAAGGTGCTGCGCCAGGTCAGCAAGCTCATTACACATGCTGCCTAATTCACCTGAACGGCTCGCCGTTTGCTCGGTACGCTCATGAATTTCATCAACGTGACGAACTATGTCAACCGCTACAGTGCGCTGGTCTTCGGTATTGTGCGCAATTTGCTCGTTCATTTGATTGATGCGCCCAATAGTACTGGTAATGGTTTCTAGACTGCTTCCCGCTTTATTAGCCGTCTCTACACTGCTAGTTGCTTGTTCAGTACCACGAGACATTACCTCTACCGCTGAGTGAGCAGCATTTTGAAGCTGTTCAATAGTACTTTGAATTTCTTCCGTAGACTGCTGTGTGCGCGATGCTAGCGTTCTTACTTCATCAGCTACCACTGCAAAGCCTCGACCTTGTTCACCCGCCCTAGCTGCCTCGATAGCGGCGTTAAGCGCTAATAAGTTAGTTTGCTCTGCAATGCCTTTAATCACATCCAGCACCGAGCCAACTTTATTAGAATCAGACTCTAAACGAGCTATAACGTCAGCGGTTTCGCGTACGTTCTCAGCAAGCTGCTGAATACTGGTAACGGTTTGCTGTACGATTTGACGTCCTTCACTGGCCGCTGTTGTCGCTTCGTTAGCGTCGCTTGCCGCCTGCGCTGCGCTATGTGCAACTCCGTCAACAGAGCCACTCATTGTATCTACCGCACGCTTAGCATTGGTTGCAGACTTTTGCTGTACATCAATGGTGCGCTGGGTTTCTTCCGTTACACCGCGTAAGTTCTGCGCTAGGTTTGATAGCGGTAAACTCGCTTCTACCACATCACGCACTACGCCTTGCAGCTTGTCCATGAATTGGTTGAACCAATACACCAACTCGCCAATTTCATCTTCGCTTTTGGTTTCTATGCGAACCGTTAGGTCACCGTTTTCTTGAGCAATATCTTTAAGGGAACGAACCACGTCATCAATACTTTGCTTAATGCCGCGAACAATAGGTACCGCTGTTCCAAACAGCAATATAGTCACAACCACGGCTAAAATGACGCCTGTGCTAATTAACGAGGTATTGGCACTGTCTGTGTTTTTAAATGCTTCTTCAAATGCCGCCTGTTGAGCATCACGAAATTGAGACATCGCAGCGATGGCACCATCGTATGACTGATTCATTTGGGCTGAGAGTTCGCCTAAACGACTGAAGTCGGCAGTGCCGTTGACCATAGACTGTGATACGTCGTAGGCAACATCGAAATAATTATCAAAGCCTGAGGAGATGCGGGAAATTTCACTACGAAACTCAGGGCTAATAGAAGCAATTTGGTTTAAGCCGCTTTTTGCTTCTTCGGCGAGCTCTTGCGCCATAGTAAGGGTGTCTTGATCACCAGTGGTCACTGCGCTCGCAAGGGTATCGCGAACCTTTTGCATATCAACTAAGGTCGATGCTGATAGTTGAAGGGCAGGAAATTGAACTTTCTGAACTTTTTCTAGCGTTGCACCATTATTGAGTGCGGTATAGACAGTGATAAGCAAGTAAATAATAAAACTTAGCGCTGCGATCCCCGGAATGAGGAAAATCTTTGTCGCAATTGGCATTTTTTTTAGAAAGTTCATCAGCTATCCCACTGTTTTTTATAATTGCTTAACTACGTTTCAGTTTTACCTGAAAAAACATCATAACTAATTTATCTACCCAATAGCTAAAATCTTTAATGAAATTATGGCCTCGCACCAAAATGCAAGGCCATAACGAGTAGTTAGAACGTATAGTTTACGCCTACTTTAAGCAGTGTTGCATCATTTAGATCGTTTAGATCATCTGAATACCAAGTTACGTCAGTTTTAAGTGCAAAACCTGGCTCAACGTCGTAACGAAGACCAACAGTAACTGCCGATACATCTAGCTCCTGTTGAGCAGCAATACCTGCCGCAGTTTGGTAAATACCCGGCGAGCCATTTGCGCCGTTCCACGTAGCATCAACCACGGCATCACCTGTCGCAATCGTAGCAGGCAATGCAGCAATTAAACCTAGCTGAGTACCATTATCCGCTTCTTCAACTTCGTAAGTAATATGTGGTGTAAACTTGCCAAAGCGCATACCCGCCGTAACGTACCATGCTTTATTATCGGCAATAACAGAGCCATCAACTTCTGTTTGGGTAAATTCTGCACCCACAAACCAATCGTACTTATCGATATCAACAGCCACTTCAAAGAAGGTACCTGTATCTTCGTTAACACTCAGGCCTTCAGCGGCTAAAGACGCCGCAGGAATAAAGGCACCATATTGATTTAAACCACCAACAAATGTGTCAAAGTCAGCATTCGCAGCACTTGTT
The DNA here is from genome assembly GCF_055755235.1 of Alteromonas sp. R7. Lineage (NCBI taxonomy): Bacteria > Pseudomonadati > Pseudomonadota > Gammaproteobacteria > Alteromonadales > Alteromonadaceae > Alteromonas > Alteromonas sp. R7. The sequence continues at coordinate 513,137 of NZ_JBVTQX010000002.1, forward strand.
TTACCACGTGCTAGCAAAGTACGCGCACTGAACCAATCACGTGTTGCTTCAAATGAAACAGCGACCACGTTTTCCAATTCTAACGCAGCAGGCGTTCCTGAAATGGTGGTATCAGCCTCAACACGACCAACGGTAAACTGTGCACCATATTCCCAGTCACCTGAGTAGTTCATGTAGTCAACACGAACACCGTCAATGTTGTTGAAGTCAATGCCGTATACAGCATCTGGTGGTGTTAGCCAGTGATACGAGTAACCGATATCTAATGACGCAGAGTACTTAAATAAAGGCATGCGAAGACGGCCTGCACTGATGTTGAAGTTGTTGTTCAACATATAGGTCATGTACGCCCATTCAAAATCGGCGTCGTAATCTTCACTACCACGGCCAACCAGCTGGGCGGTCGCAGAGAGCTTATCGCTAACATCACCACGAACCTGAAGGCCAAATACACTTGCAGGGTCGAAGTTAAAGTCGCTGTCGTAATCGTACACTGACTCGTCATCGTCTAGTGTCATACCACCAATAAGGTTTGCAAAGCCGTTGATTTGAATATCAGCCAGTGCCGGAGTAGCTAACAGGCCAGCCATAGATAAGATAGCAAGTTTGGTTTTCATGCGTGTTCCTTAAATTCTTTGTATAAACGGTCAGTTAAAAGGTAGCGACTACTCGTACGCTGTCGTTAACAGCGCCAGCGTCGACGTAACCAATTGCGCCAGGGTTTCCTGCTACTGCAGATACAACTTCTGCATCGCTACCCAGAGCTTTTGGTGGTTGACCTTTACCGGTAAATACTAGTTTTGACCAAAACGCAGTTAATTGTGCTGCGGTTTTGTTTAATACCTTGCCGTTAAATTCATCAGTGGCAGATTGGCCTTCAGCTAACGCAACTGGCTCGGCTTGCGTACCGCTTGGAAACGCCTTTGCTTTATTTAGAAATAAACGGCTAATACTATCTTTATCGAGGGTGTCAGCGTTACTTGGATGAACAATAACTGCTACATCGGCAAAAGCTACGTTACAGCACAATCCTGCTGCAAGTATCCATTTCTTCATGATATATCCTCTAGAGTCTGTTGAATGCTTGCTCTTCGCTTTTAACTTTCTTGCTAACCCGTTTGCACGGAAAGTGGAGCTTTTAAACGGCTTGAGACAAACATGTGCGTGTGTGCTCATACTCATACAACGGGGTAAGTATTGGTCACAATTGCCATATTCGCCAATTTGAGCGTGAAAATTTTAGCGTTTAAAAATTAATGACTTATACAAGCGTTTGATTTTGGCGCGAAGTGTAGATGAAGTTGTAAGTTAAGCAACTATACAAATGTCTAATACATACCTTTATGCATTATGACTACAAATAAGAATTTATGATGAGAGCAGTGAAAAACAAATTATTTTATTTTATTCAGTAAGTTAAGGGAGTTCACCACAAAACGCTTAGTGATAAGCGCTGATATTTACGTATATAAAAACATACGCAAAAGATAATCCTTACAGCCCCTTCCTGTATATTTTTGAATCAGCCCTTGTTGAGCGTGTATTGAAGAAAATAAAGGATAAGCGGGGCTTGTACCCCGCTAATGGTTACGATTCGCCTTTTTTATAAGGGATCGACTGCTCCAGCTTCTCTATCTCCATTGTTCGTTGAAGTGGAGAACCGGTGTTTCTTGCCAGCCAGCTATAAGCGGTGGGAACAACATATAGTGTCATGAAGGCAGAAACGAGAACACCAGAGAAAATGACCATACCTATAACCATTCTGCTTTCTGCTCCTGGTCCAGACGCGAGTACAAGTGGTAAGGAGCTAAATACCGTAGTGAAGCCCGTCATTACGATAGGACGTAGGCGCTGCGCGGCTGCGCGTTTAAGCGCATATTCAAACTCCATACCGGCATCCCGTAGTTGGTTTGCAAACTCGACAATAAGAATACCGTTTTTTGCGGCAAGTCCAATTAGCATAACCAAACCGATTTGACTGTATATATTGATCGTCATATCGCTAAAGAATAGCCCGATATAGGCTCCAACAAGCGCCAACGGAACGGTCAGCATGATGACTAACGGGTGTACCCAGCTTTCAAATTGCGCAGCCAATATTAAGTAAGTGACAGCGAGTGCCAGCATAAATACATATACAAATGAATTACCCGCTTCCTGATACAGCTGTGACTCGCCTTTGTAATCTATTGATACATTGTCAGGCAGTTCTGTACTTACAATGTTTTCTAAATATTCAAGTGCCTGCCCTAGCGTATAACCGTCCGCCAAGTTGGCAGAAATAGTGACAGCACGCATTCTGTTGTAGCGATTTAACTGTGCTGACGTGGCTTGCTCTTCAAACGTGAGTAAATTGTCCATAGGAATGAGCTCGCCAGTACGGGATGAACGCACGTACAAATTTTCTATGCTGTTAGGGCTTCGAAAATCTTCCTCTATACCTTCCATGATGACATCGTATTCTTCGCCCCTATCAAGGAATGTTGACACCCTGCGCTGACCCAGCATCACTTCCAGTGTGCCGCCAATATCACTAATTGATACCCCAAGATCAGCGGCCCTGTCGCGGTTAATATTCACCAATAGCTGTGGTGAGGTTTCTTTATAATCGGAGTCTAGTCGAATGAGCCTTGGGTTCTGCGCTGCCTTTTGTAGAACAATGTCTCGCCATTCAACCAGATTTTCGTAGGTATCGCCTTGTAAGACAAACTGAACAGGACGGCCGAGGCCTCCTCCGGAAATCCCGCTGCGCATGATGGCAAAAGCACGAACGTCAGGCACGCTGTTAAGTTTGGCGCTGATTTCATCCATGAGCGAAAATGTACTGAAATCTCGCTCATCCCAGTCTGCAGACCCCACAATTGCGATACCCGCATTACCGCCGAAACCAGGTGTTCTAACCAAAAGGCGATTGATTTTCCCACTCTCGCGGTAAGGCATTAAGATACTTTCAATTTTTTCGAGATTCTTTGCGTTACTTTCGAAACTAGCCCCTTCCTGCGCGTTCATCAAAATGAAGAAATTGCCTCTGTCTTCTTTGGGAACGAACTCGCTAGGCACTTTTTCAGAAAGCTGTACCAATGCAACGATAGCAATAGCAAGCATAAGCAGCATCAAAATAGGCTGATGCAACGTTTTACCTAGCGTATTGAAGTAGCCGTTCTCTAGTTTAGAGAACTGCTTGTCCATCCAACTTCCAAAGCCAGACGATCGGGTTCTTTTTTTAAGGATTTTCGACGCCATCATGGGCGACAACGTAAGTGCGGTAAAGCTTGAAAACGCTACCGCAGCAGCTATGGCCAATGCGAACTCCGTAAATAGCCTTCCAATGTTGCCCTCAAGGAAAACCAACGGTACAAACACAGAAATAAGCACCAGCGTTGTTGCAATAACCGCAAACCCAACTTCTTTAGCGCCGCGGTAGGCGGCCAAAATAGGTGGTTCGCCCATTTCTATGCGTCGGTAGATGTTCTCAAGCACAACTATGGCGTCATCCACCACCAAACCGATGGCTAGCACCATAGCAAGCAGGGTAAGAAGGTTGATCGAAAACCCCAGTGCATACATCACGATAAAAGCGGCAATAATAGAAACGGGTACGGTAACTGCCGGAATCAACGTGGCGCGAATATTACCTAGGAAAAGGTAAATAACGATCACCACCATGAGCATCGCTATACCTAAAGTCTCATATACTTCATCAATCGACGCCTCAATAAATACCGACGAATCATAGCTGGGTACAATAAAAATATTATCAGGAAGGGTGGCTTCAATTCTTTCAATTTGCGCTTTCGCTGCACGGGCAACGTCTAAGGTGTTGGCTTTGGACTGCTTAATAATACCGAGTCCAATCATATTGACGCCATCACCACGAAACTCGGTTTCGTCATCTTCTGCGGTTAATTCAACATGGGCTATTTCGCCAAGCCGCACAAGATAGCCGTTGTCGCGTATCGCAACCGTCAGCGCGGCAAAGTCGTCAGGTGTAAGAAAGGTTCGCGCAACCCGTACTTCAAAGTTACGATCAGTACTTTCCACTTCCCCCGCCGGCAATTCCACATTCTCGGCGCGAATGACTTGCTCTACATCGTTTACCGTAATACCTCTTGCCGCCATTGCATTGCGGTCTAAGAACACTTTCATGGCATAGCGCCTGCCTCCCCCAATTTGAACTCGGGCGACACCATCGACAATTGAAAGCCTATCCACTAATACGCGCTCGGCGTAGTCAGTTAACTCCATGGTATTTAGGTTTGTGCTTCGTAGGTTGTACCATACCACGGCGCTTTCATCGGAATTTGCTTTAGACACCTCAGGAGGATCAGCTTGGTCAGGCAAGTTATTGAGTGCGCGACTTACTCGCTCGCGCACGTCATTCGCGGCAGCATCAATATCACGAGAGAGCTTAAATTCAATGGTAATGTCTGAGCGACCATTACGAGAGGTCGAGGTAACGTTTTTTATCCCCTCAATACCCGATATTCTATCTTCCAATAGCTGGGTGATCCGAGTCTCAACAATATTAGCCGATGCCCCTGTGTAGGTCGTACTCACCGAGACAATCGGTGGGTCGATATCAGGGTATTCACGCAAACTCAACATGGTAAAAGCGACAATACCGAAAATGATCAGCAGTAAATTAATAACCGTTGCGAAAACAGGGCGCTTTACAGAAACGTCTGACAATAACATGACGATATGCTCCCTTAGCGGTTTAACACATTAACCGGAGATTGGTCGCGTACCCGAAGCGTGCCTTCGGTAATGACCTCATCGCCTTCGTTTAACCCACTAACAATTTGTACCAGCCCGGGACGACGCTCACCAATTACCACTTCAGTTTGATGTGCAACGTTATCTTTAACGACATACACATACTGCTTGTCTTGAACGGGAACCAGCGCCTTTTCCGGCAATACCAAAGTATTCAGCACGCGCTTTTCAACAATTACGGTAAGCAGCATACCTGGGCGTAGACGATTATCTTGGTTGTCTATCGTCGCACGTACCCGAATAGAGCGACTAATCGGGTCGAGTCGCGTGTCAATGTTAGAGATTTTCCCTGTAAACTCTTCTCCGGGGTAAGCCACCGAGGATGCACTTAATGCCTGCCCTTTAGCCACGCTTGCAAGATGGTTTTCAGCGATACTGAAATCGACCTTAATTAGACTGATGTCATCTAAAGTAGTGATAGTGTCACCAGGTTGCACCAAAGAGCCGATACTGATTTCGCGATTACCTAATAGTCCGCTAAATGGCGCGCGTATCTGCAAGTCATTTAGCTGAGCTAGCGCAATATCTAGCTGAGCTTGTAAGGCTTTAACCCGTGCTTGCTGCTCGTCAAGAAGTTGTTCAGAGGTAGCGTTTGACTGACGCAAGTCAGAAATTCGCGTGAACTGGCGTTTGGCCTCATCAATATTCGCCTTAAGTTCCTCTACCCTGGCGCGTTCTTCCGTATTGTTTAGCTGAACCAGTAACTCGCCTTCGGTGGCTTTATCGCCGTCTTCAAAATTAATTGTTTTTACGGTATCGGTGACTTGTGCGGTAATATTCACCGACTCATTGGCGGTAGCAGTACCTAATGACTCAATCGTAATGGGGAATGCCTGTGATGATACCAAGGCTGTTTTTACCGGCGTCGCCCGCACGCTACTATTACTCGCGCTCTCTTCTTCGGGCATATTCAAATACACTACAACACCTGCAAGTAGTACTACGCCAAGCAACAAAGGCGATAAAGATAATCGTGAAGACATAACCTTTCCTATAGGTAAAAAAGTATCCCATCACGTATTTTTCAAAACGTTTAGGATACTCAAGTACACAAAATCGGCTTACGTTTCTTCGCAAGCGCCGCTATACGTTAAGATTGTGTACTGCGTTATTATTGTTAGTTGTGTTATTTTTGCGTAGAGTCTGTCATTTAATATTGATTATTTTTAAAACAATCACAAACAGCTTTTAGAGTATTTTACCCAAATCGATGGTCATCTTATTTCGCTTATCAGCTATATTCGCTGTTTTAACGCTTTTCGCATGTTCACAGTCTTCACCCAACGCGCCGGTTTGTCGCGTTTCCGATAGGCTTTTATCTCAACAAAACCAAATTGGAGAAAACAGTCCAGCCCCTTTGATTGCTGCCGCGTGCCTAGTCAAAACAAATAATAAGGTACTGTTAGTAGAACACCGTCTTTCAGGTAAATTGGATTTTCCTGGTGGAGGGGTGCTTGAAAATGAATCGGTCGCCTGTACTGCACACAGAGAAACGTGGGAAGAAACTGGGTTCAATGTTGAAGTTACCCAATATTTATCCACCACACCTAATGGATTGGCTATATTTGGTTGTGATTTAGATGCTGGTATTGAGACCCTTCCAGACGCCTTCGATGCGCCTCCTTGGGCCAAATTAGAGATAAAAAAACTCGTAAAAGCCGACCCCTTTACCCTTGACCACGACGCAATGCGTTTCGCTGACGATCTTATTCCCTTGCGCGATGGCTACACCCAATTCGATATAACGCAGCACTGACAAAGCATTGTTCATTGTTGCGGGTATTGGTAAATTGTCACCATGAAAAGAATAGGAGAAGTGGCTTGTTTTCACTGCCAACCTTAAGCCTTAAAGGCAAAGTTTCTGAACAAGAATGGCAAACTCGTGTCGATTTAGCAGCATGCTATCGGTTAGTGGCAGATATGCGATGGGGCGACCTTATTTACACGCATATCTCAGCTAAGGTACCGGGCACTGATCATTACTTGGTTAACGCCTTTGGCCTGACGTTTGACGAGGTTACCGCCTCTAACCTGGTTAAGGTCGATTTAGAGGGTAACATCCTTGACGATACACCTTACGGCATAAACCCCGCTGGCTTCACCATTCACAGTGCTATCCACGAAGTGCGTCACGATGCCCAATGCGTTATTCACCTGCATACACTAGCCACAATCTCAGTCGCATCTGTCAAAGGCGGGCTTAAGCCCTGGAGCCAGTATTCAATGTTTTCGCTACCTTCACTTTCTTATCACAGCTACGAAGGTTTAGCCGTTGATGATAGTGAAAAGAAACGTTTGCAGGACGACCTTGGCGACACTAATCACATGCTTTTGCCTAATCACGGCGGTCTAACCCTTGGTCCCACCGTTGGCGACGCCTTTATGCGCTTTTACGATTTGCAGCGTGCGTGCGAAATTCAGCTTGCCCTGATGCAGTCTGATGAAGAGGTTATCGAGATACCGCAAAGCATTATTGATGGCATATACGCACAGGCTAATGTGGTTCACAGCGGCGAAACAGGCGGCCAAAAAGCATGGCCTGCCATGCTTCGCAAAGCTTACAAACTAGACCCGGGCTTCTGCGAATAATTTAGCTTAGCCAGCTAAACGCCAACTTATTTCAAACAGGAATTGTTTATACATTATGAAAGTCACCAAAGTAGAAATTTTTGATATCGAATGCCCTAAGCGCCCTCAGTGGAACCCGGTTTTCGTACGCGTTTACACCGACGAAGGTATTACCGGTGTGGGCGAAGCAGGACTGGCTTATGATTGGGGTCACAGCGCCGCTGCACACATGATTAAAGAAATTGCCGAAGCCATGCTGATTGGCTTTAATCCTTTTCACACTGAACTGCTTTGGTCGAGAATGCTGCGCGAAGGCTTTTGGGGATTAGGCGGCGGCCCGGTTATTTATGCTGCGATGAGCGCTATTGATACTGCACTTTGGGACATTAAAGGCAAAGCGCTTGGCTTACCGGTTTACGAATTACTGGGTGGCAAAACTAATGGCAAGCTCCGTAGCTACGCTAGCCAGCTACAGTTTGATTGGGACAAAGAAGTAACCAAGCTTAACGACCCCGCTGACTATGCTCGCGCCACTGAAAAAGCACTTAAAGATGGTTACGATGCGGTTAAAGTTGACCCCATCGTTTACGATAAAGACGGCAACACCCATTTCGACAGAACCAAACTATTCACTAAGCCCGAGCTTAAACTTTTCAAAGCCCGTCTTCAGGCGATTAGAGACACAATGGGCGAAGATGGCGACATCATCTTTGAATGTCACAGCTTATTAGGTGCATCAACGGCTATCCAGCTGGGTGACATCGTTGAAGAAATTGGCTGTCTATATTACGAAGAGCCAGTGAATTACCTTAACTCGAAGCTTCACGACAAAGTAGCGAAGAACGTGAATGTGCCTATTGCGGGCGGTGAGCGCTTGTACCACCGCTGGGATGTGCGCCCTTACCTTGAAGACCAATCTATTGATGTACTTCAGCCTGACGTTGGCCTTTGTGGTGGTTTCACCGAAGCGAAAAAGGTGTGTGACTATGCCGACATTTACGATGTACGTATTCAGGCTCACGTTTGCGGAGGCCCTGTAGCGACAGCGGCAAGCCTGCATCTAGAAACGGCCATTCCAAACTTCTTAATTCACGAGCACCATACCTACGCTATTAAAGATTGGAACCGTGAACTTTGCATTCAAGATCCTCAGCCAGTAAACGGCTTCATTGAAGCGCCTGACACACCGGGAATTGGTATCGATCTAAACGATGAGGTGGTTTATCGCTCGCCGCACATGACGGTAACTGCGCTTAAATAAAGCTGAAATCCAACGGGTTTATTGAAGGCAATAAACCCTAGGCTAGTTCAGCAGCTTAAGTAAGCTAGCTTTATGCGATGTCGTACCATCGCTTCGCATTTTCGTACAGCAGCGCCGCTTTTTGAGTTACAGAAAGCGGCGTTGTCATATCAATGAATCCATGCCAAAGCGCGGCATACGGCATTCGCCACTGACACAGCGGGAAGTTGCTGGCAAACATCATGTGATCTGTGCCAACGGTGTCCAGCAAGGTTTCAAAAATATAAGACGCACGCGGCCACTGCCAACGGCGATCTTGCATTTCTAATCCTGAGAACTTAAACACAACTTGCTGCGTTTCATTCAAGTCGCGAATATTCTGCCGCCATGTTTTAAACGCAAAGCTATTTACATCAATCGGCGCTATTGCGGCATGGTTTACAGCCACTTTTAGCAAGGGTGTTTGTTCTAGCACCGTTAGCAGCGCATGCACAGCATTGCTATCTGCAAGATTTAACTGCGCATCGAAAGACAAGCCTTGCGACGCCATGTGATGAAGCCCCCATTTAACTTTAGGGGTGCGTAAAAGTACTTTAGCATCGTCATCTAATATGTGACGAAGCCCACGTATTGAGTGGTACCGCTTTAGCTTATCGATATGACTGCCAACACTATTCTCTGTTAAATCGATACACCCAATTGAACGGAATGGCAGCGTACAATGACGCTCCAAGAACGCAATTTCACGCCAGGGTCTTTCGTTATCGTAACCCGCTTCAATGTGAACAAAACCGCCTAACTGCCCTAACGACGCGCGATAGAGCATGTGCTCTGTAGTATTTTTTGCAATCGCTTTTTTATCTGACCAGAAAGGGGCATTGGCTGGTTTCATCCAATCATAGTGCCCTTCGTTTAAGGCAAAGAAGTGGATATGAGGGTCTATCCAAGTGATTGAAGGCTTGCTCATCTTTGTTTATAAAACCTTGGTTTATGCTATTGCTGATAAGGCATTTCGCGTTGCTTTTCTGTTCAGCCCTATCTATTCAGCTCTTTCTATTGTGCTGTGTAGCCCCCATCCACCGCATACAAGCTACCCGTGATGAACGACGCTTTGTTGCTGCATAGGAAATAAGTCAATTCAGCTACGTCTTCGGGCTGGCCCAAACGTCCAATAGGTTGTGCAGCGGCTTCTTCAGCTACCACTTCATTTTTATCTGCCCCAGAACGTGCCACATAATTATCAATGGCGTTATGAAATAGAGGCGTTTCGATGGTACCCGGGCATACCGCGTTAACGCGGATGTTATAGGGTGCGTAGTCAAGCGCAGTGGTTTTCGCCATAGACGCCAACGCACCTTTGCTGACCCCGTAGGCAAACGAATTGCGCTTTCCGATAAAGGACTGATCTGAGCCCATCACCACAATCGCGCCGCTGCCCTGCTCTTTCATGGTTGGCAGGCAAGATTTAATCGCGCCATACGCCCCTTTTACGTTCAAGTTTAGTACCTTATCAAGCAGCGCTTCATCAGTGTCTTCAATGGTTGCTGAAACATGTATACCGGCATTACACACCAATGCGTCTATGCGTTGATAAGAACTAATAACCTCATTCACCGCGGCTTCAATATTACGCACAACACTTACATCACACGGCTTCCAGATAGCATTAGGTAACGCTTGCTCAAAGTCTCTGATATCTAAATTAATGACTTGATAACCGTTTTGACTAAACAGCTTGCATACCGCAAAACCGATACCCAAGCTTCCCCCCGTTACAATGCAAACCGGGATCTGCGCATCATCACTGCTATGTTTAAGGTTTTTCTTCGCGCTTTCTGAATTCATGTTTTTATGTACCGTGTTGCTTGTGCGTATGTGAACGGGTTATTTCAATGTAAGCTAAGCATGCCAGTGAGAATTTGAATTGCAAGCGAGCCTACCACTTGAGTTCACTTTTCTATATTAACATCAATGCGTCAGACATAATCACCAGAGCCTGTGTGACCTTTGCTGCACATTTAAAGTCCATGAGTCTTGGAAAACCTATGTGTTTCTCTCATGTCAGTCCGCATAGATCATTACCCACATCATCCAAATTTATTATTAACTTTCCTTTAACGGACTATTCGGACTACGCTTTTTGTGACTATAATAGACAAAATTAAAACACTTGTTTGAAAAAGGAGTCATCCATGCCTCTGTACCACGCCCCTACGACTGATTTTCAGTTCTTGTTAAAAGACTGGCTTGGACTTGATGCTCACTACGAAAAGCTCGGTATCAGCGACTTTGATAGCGAGCTTGCCAACGAAATTATTGCACAGGGTGCAAAGTTTGCTTTGGATGTGGTTGCCCCTCTTAACCGTGAAGGCGATGAAGAAGGCTGTACGCTAAAAGACGGCAAAATTACCACGCCTAAAGGCTTCGCTGATGCCTATCAGGAATATGTTGCTAACGGCTGGAATGCAATGCTAGGTACTGCCGAGTACGACGGGCAAGACTTGCCGTACACCATGGCTGTGCCTGTTCACGAAATGCTAAACGCGGCGAACTTAAGCTGGCGTTTAACCACCATGCTTACTGAGAGCGCAACACTTGCGGTTACTAAGCACGCCAGTAAAGAATTAAAAGATATCTACCTTGCTAAGCTAATCAGCGGTGAGTGGACAGGTACCATGAACCTGACCGAACCTCACGCAGGAACAGATTTGAGCTTGCTTAGTACCAAAGCTGAGCCACAAGGCGACGGCAGCTATAAAGTCACCGGTAATAAGATTTTTATTACCGCAGGCGATCACGATTGGAGCTCGAACGTTATTCACCTTGTTCTAGCTCGTCTGCCTGATGCTCCCAAAGGCGTTAAAGGCATCAGCTTATTCTTAGTGCCCAAGTTCCTTCCAGATGCCAGCAATGAGCCTGGCGAGACGAACAGCTTGTCAGTGGGAAGCATCGAACACAAAATGGGGATCAAAGCGAGCCCGACTTGCGTGATGAATTTTGACGGTGCAACGGGTTACCTTGTAGGTGAAGAAAACCAAGGCCTAGCATGTATGTTCACCATGATGAACGATGCACGCTTCCAAGTAGGTCTGCAAGGTTTAGGGGCGGCAGAAGCCTCTTACCAAGGCGCGCTGACCTATGCCCGCGAACGCGTTCAGTCTCGCGCACCTCAGGGAATTCAAAATCCAGAAGGCAAAGCAGACCCGATCGTCTTTCAACCTGACGTAGCGCGTATGTTACTTACGCAGAAATCACTGATTGAAGGCTGTCGTGCACTTTCACTTTTCTATGCCAAGTTTATGGACGTTGAGAAGCTTGGTGAAGGTCAAGAAAAAGAAGATGCCGACAAGATACTTCAGTTTTTAACGCCAATCTGCAAAGCTTTTATGACGGATATGGGCCTTGAGACCACCAGCCTAGGTGTACAAGTATTTGGTGGTCACGGCTTTATTCGTGAATGGGGTATGGAACAACTTATGCGCGACGTGCGCATTGCTATGTTATATGAAGGCACCAACGGTATTCAGGCGCTAGACCTTATTGGTCGTAAGCTTACCCGAGATGGCGGTCAAATGATGGAAGCGACCTATAATGCGTTTAACGCTTTGGTCAGCGACATTCAAGACAGTGAGGCGAAGGGTCTGGCTCAAGGAATTCTTGATGACTGGCGTGCATCTTCAGCCGATTGCTTAGGTATGGATGCCACCACCGCTGCAGCTGCTGCTTGTGATTACTTGGCATACAGCGCCTATTCATTGATTGGTGTACTGTGGTACAGCATGGCCGACAAAGCGCAGGCATCAGGTAATGCAGTACTTGCAGCGTCTAAGATGAAGACACGTGACTTCTACATGGAACGTATATTAGTACGTCGCGATGCGCACAAAGCCGCTTATAAAGCTGGCCCTGGAAGCACCCTTGCAATATCAGGTAATGAGTTTGATTATCTGTAGGCAGCTTATTCTGCTATAGCCCGTGAAATATGGGCTATGAACGCAAAAAAGGTCACTATATGTGACCTTTTTTATTATGATTTGAACGAAACTATTAGTCGTTCGCTGCTACTTGGGTTGAAAACGTATCTGAAAACCAATCGTTAAGCATCGCTTTTTCATAAGAAAGCGATTCCGTGCGATTGCGACGAATATTCGACTCCATAAAATCCATATCTTTAAGTTTCACATCTTCACCACTTAAAATGACCTGACCGTCGGCATTAGCCAACGAGTAGCTGAATGTCATTCTAGGAATATCAACGCGCTTAATGATACGGACGTCGCTACCGGCACCGTTACCGAAGCCGACAAACTGGCTTGGCCAAACTTGGCCAGCTAAATCAACATTTGTTACTGTCATTGACAGCACTTGCGACTCAGGTAAATCACTGGCCAAATCTACAATGTGTTCTTCAAGCTCTTGTAGCGTTCGTTCGCGGAACCGTTTACGAGATTCATTGGTTGGTCTTACATCGCTATAAGACTCAGGTTCTTCCCACGTTATCTTCACCTCAGCGGCTTGAGTGGGAGCAAAAACGGTAAGGAGTCCCACCGCTGTGGCGCAGCTTAAACAAGAAAAAGTACGTAATTTATTCACTTTTATGCTCCTAAATTCAGTCGTTTAAACTATGAGTTAGCAAGACATTTAGAGAAAGCTTAGCATGCAGCAATTGTCGGCTTTTATATCAGCTTTATATTTAACCAGCCTTGTTAAAATTGGCTAGTCTCGCTTTGCTACTTGCATAAATGACGACTGTTTAATGATTAGGCATAGTTGAACGCGTTTAGTTCCCGTAAAGTTGGGGTTTATATCGTCCTTTTCACAATAGGTGTGATAAAAACGTTTAACGCTTGCGCTATCAGCGGTGATTTGCTGAACATATGTTTGCTGGTAAGGCTTTAAGGGACTCAGCTGGATATTAATTTTATCTTGTAAACTACGCAGTTCTTCTCGCTCCGGTAAGGTGGCAATTGAAACTAGCCATTCAGAAAGCGAGTTCTGGATATCTTCAAAGAGATACTGAACAAAAGGAGACCGCAGCACAATTACCAAAACAATAATTTCAGCAGCGATGATAAAGAACCTTAACATGACTTCTCAGCTAACTTTGACAGACGTTTACTACAAATAGCGCCAATTTTTTAGCACCTTTCTCACTATGTGCTCAACTACACTTTGCCAATTTACATTTTCACAATGCTCACTGTACACGATTCAAACGGTAATTGACCACATTATTATCGACGATAATAGGGTTATATCGGTTTACCTGTAAATACAGCAAACTATACTCATGTATAGTACGTAAAGCCTAATCGTCGATGTTGGGCATCAAATGGCATCTGGCCGTTATATTAATCCTCATTATTCACGTAGCTGTATTTAACTATTTACAAAGTTACATAGACTGAGGAAATCAAAACAAAAAACGACTTACGTTCTGAAGTTTCAGTATTGACTGAAACTTTAAAAAGATACACCATACGCCGCATTATTGATCTACATTAAATATGACGTTGTGAACGCAGTTATACTGCACAGGCAGTTCGTTACGTCACATAAGGTTAAGCTATGAATGAACAAATACCGGTAAAGACCGTTACACCGGTAAAAGTACATAAACCCAAAGGTGGACCTGAGGGTAAACGCCACGACTCTCGTAGCCGTATTTATGTGCGGGCTGTACAAGGCCCTCTGGAGACGTTTAGACGCATGTTTGGCCTTTTCTTTTTGGGCCTCTTTGCCATCATTCCATGGATTCAGTACAACGGGCATCAAGCCGTGCTACTCGATATTGGTGAGCAGCGATTTACTATATTCTCACTAACCTTATGGCCTCAAGATCTCACTTTACTGGCCTACATATTTATTGTTTCCGCCTTTGCGCTGTTCTTCGTCACCACTTTCGCTGGTCGAGTGTGGTGTGGATTTATGTGTCCTCAAACAACGTGGGTATACATTTATACGTGGTTCGAAGAGAAATTCGAAGGCCCGCGCAACAAGCGTATAGCGCTAGATGCACGCAAAATGGATGCAGATAAATTTTTGCGTAAAACAGCTAAGCACACCGCTTGGGTATTGGTAGCGCTGTTAACGGCTTTAACCTTCGTTGGCTACTTTACGCCAATTGATGAACTGTTTATCGATTTTGTAACATTTAACACCAGCTTCTGGGCAGGTTTATCGGTTATTTTCTTTGCCGTCTGTACGTACGGAAACGCTGGCTACATGCGCGAAATCATGTGCACGCACATCTGCCCGTATGCGCGTTTTCAGTCTGCCATGTTCGACAAAGACACGTTTACTGTATCGTACGATGCAAAGCGTGGAGAGCAACGCGGCCCGCGACCACGCAAACTTAGTCACGAGCAAGTAAAAGAAAAAGGGTTAGGCGACTGTATAGACTGCAACCTGTGTGTTCAGGTATGCCCAACCGGTATCGATATTCGAAATGGCTTACAATACGAATGCATCAACTGCGGCGCCTGTGTTGATGCCTGTAACGGTGTTATGGATAAAATGGGTTATCCTAAAGGCCTGATAAGCTTTACCTCTGAAGAAGAACTAGCTGGCGGTAAGACTCATATTTTACGTCCAAAGTTAATTGGTTACTTTGTAGTTTTAGTGGTGATGATAGGCTTGCTGTTTGCCAATATTTGGATGCGCAGCCCCACCGAAGTTGACATTATTCGCGACAGAAACTCGCTATACCGCGAAACGAATGAAGGGCTAATTGAGAACGTTTATACAATAAAAGTACTTAACAAAACTCAGCAAACCCAAACCTACTCTATTGCTGTAAAAGGTTTGCCTGACTACAAGTACATTGGTGAGCAAACTGTAACAGTTGAAGGCGGTGCGGTGTATAGCACGCCAATTTCAGTTGCAACTGACGCCTATAATCTGGAAGATACGGTTACCGATATTTTTATCAGTGTAACCACCACTATTGATGGGGAAACGGTTACCGTTGATGAGCCAACTAAGTTCCTTTATCGATGACAGATTTTTCATTCTCTGGGCTTAGCCCAGACACCATATTAGATGCCCTGGAAAGTCAGGGCATTTTTCTTCAAAGCGGTTTGCTAGCACTAAATAGTTATGAAAACCGCGTCTATCAGTTTTTGGCTGAAGACGGTCAGCGCTATGTAGCAAAATTCTATCGCCCAGGTCGATGGACCGACGCTCAAATTCTTGAAGAACACGCGTTTGCTGCAGAGCTAATCGATAACGAAATTCCATTGGCTGCGCCCATTTCTCTCAATGGCAGCACGCTGCATCATCACACCGTGGCGGAAACTGACTATCGATTTGCGTTATTTCCTTCGGTGGGCGGTAGACAGTTCGAAAATGACAACCTTGATCAACTCGAATGGATGGGGCGTTTCATTGGTCGTATTCACCGCGTGGCCCATGCTAAAGGGTTTGCACATCGTCCCTCGATTGATATTGAAAGTTACCTCGATGAACCGAAGCAGGTGCTTATGCAAAGCACACTGCTGCCAGAGCATCTAAAGACAGCATTTTTTGCCATACTTAACCCCGTTATTGATGCCACGAAAAAAGCGTATAAGCCAACATCAAGTATTCGGCTTCACGGTGACTGCCACCCAGGCAATATACTGTGGCGCGATGGCCCTACCTTCGTTGATTTAGATGATTGCCGCATGGGCCCTGCTATCCAAGATTTGTGGATGATGCTAAGCGGCGACCGCCAACAACAACTATTGCAGCTCGATACTTTGGTTGAAGCATACGAGGAGTTTCACCCGTTTGACACTGCACAGTTGCCACTTATTGAGCCCCTGCGCGCTATGCGAATGGTGCATTACATGGCATGGCTTTCACGACGCTGGGAAGACCCTGCTTTTCCGCGGGCATTTCCTTGGTTTGCTGAAGACAAATACTGGGAAGGCCAAATACTTGCTCTGAAAGAACAGCTATCGGCCCTTCAAGAGCCTCCACTGAAATTAGGATATTGAGCCAGTCCCTTTACTGCTGAAAAAACGCTTTTTCGATGACCGTTGTCGATAATCTTATGGCGGTTACGAAAAAGCGTAAGGTATAAGAAACCGTATTCGCTATCACTTTTTAACTTAGATATAATCGACAGTGTGTAGGTGCTCTTGTCTAGCTCCATATTAACTACGGCGACAAGGGTTAAACGGGAAATCAGTGAAAAACTGATGCTGCCCCCGCAACGGTAAACTCAACGCGTTGTCGTTTTCTTTTCATACGCCACTGTCTTTTATGCGTTACGTATTAAACGCCATTAGATGGGAAGGCAAAAGAGCTATTACATTTGTAGTAATGGTGAGTAAGCCCGGATACCGGCCTGTACTTCATGGTGTCGTTTGCTTGCTCACATCCATAATTAAGCAAAAACGCGCACTTTCCCTAATCATGTGCTCGGGTGGAGCGCATCAAAGACAACATAAAAACCATGCGTACACATTTTACTAAAGCAGCCCTTAGCGCTGCAGTTATTTCGTGCTTAAGCACACCTGCCTTTGCTCAAACTTCTGACCAAGATATTGAAACTTTAACAGTAACAGGCACGCGTTTGCCTATTTCGTTAACCAAACTTCCTGGTTCAGTATCGGTGCTAACTGAAAGCGACATTAAAGCTTCGGGCGCACTTCAACTTACCGATCTAATTCGCGGCCTACCTGGCGTTAGCTTGTCTCAGTCAGGCAGTCCTGGTGGCTTAACGGAGCTGCGCGTGCGCGGCGGTGAAACCAACCATCTACTTGTTTTAATTGATGGCGTTGTTGCCAACGACGTAGGCCAAGGAAGCCTAGTTGATCTTGCTCACTTAACTAGCGCAAACGTGGTGCGCATAGAACTTCTTCGAGGCCCGCAGAGCGCAAGATGGGGCAGCGGCGCTATCGGTGGTGTATTGAGCATTACTACGAAATCAGGCCAGTTTGCCGATAATGCGTCACACGTAGACTTCTCTGCTGGCGTTGGCACACAAGGTACGTTGCAGGGCAGCATGAACGCGCGCTCGCAAAGCGATAACGTAGGTATTTCTGCATACGCCAGCTACATACGTACCGACGGCGACAACGTATCTCGTGTTGGTAACGAAGATGATGGCTACGACAACATGACCGCTGGCATTAATATTAATTATGCCGTAACGTCGGAGCATACGTTAATAGCTAACCTTCGCACGGTTCAGTACGAGAATGATTACGACGGCACTGATTTTGTGACGACAGGCCTTCCTGCTGACTCAGATAACGTGACGGATGGTTCACAAATTAGCGCGAAATTAAGATGGGAATTTGCTCCGGAAAATACAGGTTATCGCTCAGCGCTAAGTGCGCATTATCGCAAAGACGATAACGATAACACTGAGTCAGGTGCAGACACTGGCGGTACCACTGGTGAGCGCATAGAGTTAAACTGGACAGGTTTCTATACCATGGATAACTGGGATTTTGCTGGCGGTGTTGAATACCTACAGCGCCTTTTTACCCAGCGCGGCCCAATTGCATTTGGCGATCCGAACCAGAAGCAGCACGACAATACTTATAGCGTATTTGCCGAGACAAATGGCCAGCTAACCGAGTCGCTAACCGCAACACTAAGCGCACGATTCGACAACAACAGTGAGTTCGACAATGCCGTAAGTTATCGCGGTGGCCTTACATGGCAGCTTAACGATTACTACGCTGTTTTTACCAGCTATGGTAAAGCTGTTAAAACCCCCACCTTCACCGAGCGCTTTGGCTACTTCCCAGCAAGCTTCATCGGCAACCCAAACTTAGAACCTGAAACCAGTGAAGAATGGGAAATAGGCGTTAAGGCAAACTGGAAATCACTGTCTGCACAAATCAGCGCATACACTACCGACCTTGAAGACGAAATCAATGGCTTCGTATTTGTGTCAGATTTGGGTGCATATAGTGCCGATAATATCGACGGTGAAAGCTCGCGAGAAGGTATTGATCTAGAACTTAACTGGGACAGTGGCTATGGTGATTTTACCGCAGCGTATAGTTATCTAGATGCGGAACAAACCGACAGTGGTATAACAACCACTGAACTGCGTCGTGCCCGTCACCAAGGCTCATTAACCTACAACACTGACTTTGGAACGGAGAAGTTCAGCTTTTACACCAAGCTAGCTTACACAGGGAGTCATTACGACACCTTCTTCCCTCCTTTCCCTGAACCGTCTCAGACTCTGGCGCTGTCAGCCTATACGCTTGCAACCGTTAATTTAGGCTATCAGATAGATAAGCAGTGGCAGGTCTCGTTGAAGGTCGACAATGTATTTGATACTGATTATGAAGACATTGTAGGTTATGCAGGCCAAGAGCGTCGCGCTCTACTTTCAGTTAACTACAGCATGTAAGTGATGTAACGTTAATGAACCTTCTGTTGAGCGTTGCTTAAAGGCAAAACTCAACGTAAAATCAACAAACAATAAAGGGCTATACATGGTTATAGCCCTTTTTCTTTGAGTTTCTGTTAGGGCCTGATGATTCAGACTCTGTTCATCATGCGTATATAAAATACTGCATTTACCTAAACCTTGAATCGCGTTTTTTAGTGAGCTTATCGCGTAGTAAGGCATTGAAGTAGAACAGGTCCTAGTTAAGCGAACAAGCCTGTGATAATCTCGGTATCGATAATAGTTTTTTGAACATAGGATTATATTCCATGAAAAAGTTTGCAGTAATGTTTGTCATGGCAATGCTTTTGCCACTAACAGCATGCGCTCAGGAGCCAGCGTCTAAATGGAAAGAAGGTACGCACTATACTGTGCTTGATAAAGAAGCCACAGATAAGCCTGTTATTACTGAGTACTTCTCATTTTGGTGCCCTCACTGCTTCCAGTTCGAACCTATCGTTGCGCAAATTAAAGAAAAGAAAAGCGACGGCACGAAATTCAATAAGGTGCACGTAAACTTTATGCGTTTTACTGGACCTGAAGTTCAAGATGATGCAACTAAAGCCATGCTTATTGCGCGCGCTATGAAGCAAGAAGACGCGATGAACGGCGCTATTTTTAACTATATCCACAAGCAACGTGCATCTATCACTGGCTTGAAAGACCTTCGCAATATCTTCGTTGTGAACGGTGTAGACGGTGAAGAGTTTGACAAAATGGCTAAAAGCTTCGGCGTAAATAGCATGGTGCGCAAGAATCAACAGCAAATTGACGAGTATCGTGAGCACCTAACTGGTGTGCCAAGCTTTATTATCAACGGTAAATATCAGCCTACATTCACTGCTGACATGACCTTCGACGACATCGCTGACCTAATCGTGTGGCTATCTGAGCAAAAATAATTTGGTTAATAACCAATACACTCGTTAGACCTTGAATAATTAAATGGGCGCTCAGGCGCCCATTTTTACGCCTTGGAGCATCCCAATGTATGCAGTAAGTGACTTTGCTGACTTTATCTGTGAACTTGACCAGCTAAAAGCAGTTAAGCGCCAGATCACCCTACCCTGTGATAACTATCGACAGGAAAACTCCGCAGAGCACAGCTGGCATGTTGCATTAATGGCAAATATGCTAAGCGAATATGCGGCTAAACCCATAGATGTGACCCGCGTTATTCGCATGATCCTTATTCACGATATTGTGGAAATTGATGCTGGCGACATGTTTGCTTTCAATCATCAAACAGATCACGACGCACAAGCCGAGAAAGAAGTAGCTGCCGCTAAGCGCATTTTTGGTTTATTGCCGAGTCCACTTAGTAGTGAAATGCTCGATTTATGGCTTGAGTTTGAAGCAGCGGAAACCGCCGATGCAGAATTTGCAAAATCAATGGACCGCGTACTTCCCGTATTTCAAAATATGAAAGACAACGGAGGAAGCTGGAAGCGTCACGGTATTCCAAGGGAGAAAATTGAGAAGCGTAATGCTCACCTTAAATCTTGCGCACCGGCTTTATGGGACTACGTTATGCATCAGCTTGATGTGGCCGTTGAAAAAGGCTGGCTAAGTCAGTAACGACTCAGCCAGACCTGTAGTATTAATTACAACATAACGTTGTAATAATGTATTGCAATTAGAAGCGTGTACCAATCCACATCCAGAAGCGATTGGTATCCACCTTTATATCTCCCGCATCGTAAGTACCGTACTTAATGCCAAAATTGTACTTACCTGCAAACTTCTTCGTATACTGTACATTAATTTCGCTGCCTAAGTCGTCAGCACCGTTACTGCTGTCGTCAGCGCTGAAATCGTGGTAAGCCAAAAGCCATTTACCACCGGCTAGCCCACCTGATAGAGATAACTTAAGATCTTTTAAGCCCTGTGCTGGCGTGCCCAAGAACTGATCAGTCCAACCGTTGAATTTGTGCAGCGTAGCTAGCGGCGTTGCAAACCCATACAACCCATCGTCAGAACCTAGTATTTCGTAATCGACCTTAGCCGTCACGCCAGAAAACGTGGCTGCGACATACGCATTTAAATAAGAGGCGTCAAAGTCGGTGGCCGTTTCGCCCGCGCCAGCTTCGCTTGATTGCGTGGCAAACTCACCACCGTAAGCCCAACTCACGCTCTCACCTTTCATCTTTCCATCGTAGCTCACGCCATACGTGTCCAACGCGTTATCCGTGTCGTTGTCCACCTCTAAAAGGTAAGCGTAGGCCACAAACTTGCCAATTTTAGATGTATAAGTAGCATGAAGAATATGATCTTTAGAATCTAAATCTGCCGCCTCAGCAAAAATGCGGTTGCGTTTGTAAAGATAGCTATAGAACAGCTCTAAATTGTCTGTTGCCGCATATTTAGCGCTTACGGCATCAAAGGTCTGGCGGTCTTGTCGCCAGCCAACGTGGCCAACAAATCGATGGTCATCCAACGTAATTACTTGTCGCCCTACTCTGGCGGTAAAGTTATCCGCCTTATACTGAATAAAAGCTTGATCAACTTCGGTAGTTTCAGGGTCGGCAATGACCGAATACTCACCTACGTTAAAGCCAGTAGGCCCCACAGTAAACTCATCTTGCCCAAGTACAATACGACTGTCTTCAACCTCAGCGGTAAATGAGAAACCATTAACGCTACCCGAACTAAACCCTAAACGCGTACGCAAAGTCAGTGCACTTGCGTCTTCTAACGCATTGTCTTGATCAACAGCTTCGTAGCGTAAATTCAGATCCGCCCATGCCTTTGAATCGCTTAATGCGCTGTGAATGTCAGCGGCCATTGCGCTTCCACCCAATACTGTCAAAACAGATGCTGTTAGCATCTTAATGCCAAAGTTTTTTAACGTGTTCATGTGTATTCCCTATCGGTATTGATGAGGGCCTGCTGGCTTTTGCTGTACATTTTTTGCAGCGGTCTGTGTGCCATCTAGGCAAGGCGGATGTTTGACGGTTTAGTGGTTCTAAATCGAAAACATTCACGGCAGTATAGATGGCACACAGGCGCTGCCCGAAGGGGTCGTTATGGAAGCCTTTTACTCTTTGTCACAGTCCTTTAACTTAGCCCACTAGGCTTGCAGGACTGTTTCGCGATTAAAAGGCTTCCATTTAGACCAAAACTTGTACAACAAAGGCCAACAGGCCCAGAAGTCAAAACTTATCCAGCCAGCAGTAGAATGCTGGTTAAAAGTGATGGTTTTGGTTAGTTGGCGGAAAAGGCTTCCGCCCTAGTCAGGTGCCGATAAAGCTAGGCGGCATCTGACTTCTTAGCGTCTTTTTTTTCAGATGACACCCCGCTGGGTTTTGCTAGCTGTTGTGAATGTTTGTTAGTTGTAGGCGCTTGGTTGGCGCGTGACGAAACGGTTTCAACCTTCTTTTGTTTGTCGTAAAGGAAAGTTAAGACTTCATGTCTGTAGTGGTTGTACTGCTTGTTATCTGCAAGTGCTAATCTATCTCGCGGACGCGGCAACTCAATATCTAGAATTTCGCCAATGGTGGCTGCCGGGCCGTTATTCATCATAACAATACGGTCTGATAGCAATACCGCTTCATCCACATCATGAGTAATCATGATAACCGTGTTACCCAAATCAGCATGAATTTCCATTAGTGAGTCTTGAAGATGAGCGCGAGTTAGGGCGTCTAGCGCACCGAACGGTTCATCCATTAGCAGCACTTTTGGCTCCATTGCCAACGCTCGTGCAATGCCCACTCGCTGTTTCATACCACCTGATATTTCACTGGGTAATTTATCAAGGGCGTGGGTCATGTGCACAAGCTCTAGGTTGTGCATGATCCAGTCACGCATCTCGTTTTTACTCTTGCCTCGCATGGTCGATTTTACGGCCAGCTCAACATTCTTGTATACCGTAAGCCAAGGTAATAAAGAATGGTTTTGAAAGACTACTGCGCGTTCAGGTCCAGGCTGCTTCACTTCTGCGCCATCTAAAATTACGCCGCCGGTAGTAGCTTGGTGCAAACCTGCGACGATATTCAGCACCGTTGATTTACCGCAGCCCGAATGGCCAATTAACGACACAAATTCACCTTTGCTGATTTTAAGATTTACATCTTGAAGCGCAGTAAATGGCCCCTTCGGTGTGGGGAAGTCGATACCCACCTGCTCTAACTCTAAGTGTTTAGTGTGCATAAAATTCTCCTCAAAATTAGCGTAGTACGCTCGACTTGTCCCAGCTTACAGCGCGCTGAATCGATAACATTAGGCGGTCTAGTACAAAGCCAATAGCGCCAATGGTGAGCACTGCGACCATGATTCTCGCTAGCGACTCTGAACTTCCGTTTTGGAATTCATCCCACACAAACTTTCCTAGGCCCGGGTTTTGGGCAAGCATTTCTGCCGCAATCAGTACCATCCAGCCAATACCAAGCGACAATCTAAGTCCTGTAAAAATCATGGGGATAGAAGATGGAAGTACTATTTTGGTGAGATGAGCAAACGGCGTAAGGCGCAATACCTTACTTACGTTGATTAGGTCCTTATCAATATTTGATACGCCTACTGCGGTGTTAATAAGGGTTGGCCATAAACAACAAAGCGAAACCGTAAAGGCAGAGGTCACAAATGATTTAGAAAAGGCCGGATCATCGCTGACATAAAGGGCACTTACCACCATAGTCACCAGCGGCAGCCATGCCAATGGAGACACTGGCTTAAATAACTGGATAAGTGGATTTATTGCGGTGTAAGCAGATTTACTTAGACCACATAGTATACCCACGGGAACCGCCACGACTGATGCAATTAAGAATCCAACCATGACGGTGTAAAGGCTTGTCCATATCTGATCAAAGAAGGTTGGCGCACCGGTGAATTCTCTAATTTTTGGCTGATAAGTAGGGTCCTGCGCTACACGCGCTGCATTTCTTGCTTCTTGACGTTGATAGAAAGCGTCCGCTTTTTCACGCTGTGCAATATGTTCGTCAATTAACGCACCGGCTTGCTCAAAAACTTGTGCAGGCCCTGGGAACTGCCCCAGCGACGTGTCGATACTTTTTGCTACACCATTCCAAATGGCCAAAAACATCAGCAAGCCAATAACAGGCAGCAGCAACGCAGGCGTGGATTGATATAAACGGCTCAACAAAGAGTTGGCGTTTGACGGCGACGATGGAAGGCGAAGAATGGTTGTCATCTTGCTCATTGCTTGCTCCTGACACTTGATGTGCGCTTTTGCGCTGTTTATGCCCCGCCCTAGTTAGAACTGAAGGCAGGGCCATTAAATCAGACACTTACAGTACAGTGTCACCCTTCAGACCAATCTTAAATTGCTCTAAGTAAGCGTTAGGCTTGCTTCCGTCAAACGTCACGCCATCAATGAATTCGCTCTGAGGCGGCTTGTAGCCCGTTTCCGTCCCAAACTCTGGAAAGTCAGACGCCTTAGCTTTACCTTCGGCAATCAGTGCTTTAGCAGCCTGAGCATAAACTTCTGGTTTATAAACTTTTTTGGCTGTCTCTTTATACCAATCGTCAGACTTAGCCTCTGAAATTTGACCCCAGCGGCGCATTTGTGTGAGGTACCAAATAGCATCACTGTAGTATGGGTAAGTGGCGTTGTAGCGGAAGAACACATTAAAATCAGGCACGTCGCGCTTGTCACCTTTCTCGTATTCGAAAGTGCCTGTCATGCTGTTAGCCAGTACGTTTTCATCTGCACCTACGTAGTTACTTTTAGCAAGAATCTTTACCGCTTCAGGGCGGTTAGCATTGTCGTTTTCATCCAGCCACATTGCCGCTCGAATTAGGGCTTTAACCACGCGAATGTGCGTATTTGGGTATTTGTCAGCCCAGCCTTGGCTTACGCCGAACACTTTTTCAGGGTTATTTTTCCAAATTTCGTAGTCGGTGATCACAGGTACACCAATACCTTTAAACACAGCCTGTTGATTCCATGGCTCGCCTACGCAGTAGCCATAGATGGTGCCGGCTTCCATCGTCGCTGGCATTTGCGGTGGGGGGGTGACTGACAACAGTGCCTGAGCGTCAATTTGACCCGCGGTATCGCCTTTATGCGGCGCATAATATCCAGGGTGAATTCCACCTGCCGCAAGCCAATAGCGTAACTCGTAGTTGTGTGTAGAAACTGGAAATACCATTCCCATGTTGAACGGCTTTCCAGCGTTGCGGTATTCATCAACCACTGGCTTTAAATAATCAGCTTTAATAGGATGAACTGGCTTGCCATTTTCCTGTGGAATATGGGCCTTCATTTTGTCCCAAATTTCATTAGAAACGGTAATTCCATTACCATTGAGATCCATACTGAACGCTGTTACCACATGCGATTCCGTGCCGAAGCCAATGGTTGCACCAAGGGGTTGGCCAGCCAGCATATGAGCGCCATCTAGTTGGCCGTCGATTACGCGATCAAGCAGCACTTTCCAGTTAGCTTGCGCTTCCAATGTAACGTAGAGGCCCTCATCTTCAAAAAAGCCTTTTTCGTACGCCACAGCAAGCGGTGCCATATCAGTGAGCTTGATAAAACCAAACTTAAGTTCTTCCTTCTCAGGCCAGCCTACCGCTGGAGCTTGTGCTGCCACACTCGCAGAAAAACTTGCTACAGAGACGGCAAGTGCTGCACATACTCCAGCACTCGCCGTTCGAAAGCGTTTTAGCAGTGATGTTGTCTTTAACCCAGTCATACGTGTTCCTCGTAGCCAAAAAAAAACCCACCAGCGTACGACGTTTAACCGTCGAGCATGGTGGGCTTCGTTGCCGTGTTTGTAATATCGGAGTTCTTACAAACGCATCAAGTTGTTAATGGTAAGTCAGGAATTCCCGCTCACACACCTCATCTTTAAGGGAGGTTTATTAAAAGCTTTAGCTTATAAAACCATCTTTATTTTTTATTATTATGCACTTGCCATAAATGCCGGAGATGATGATGCTTCCTTACCGCTCTCCGCTGAATCCTATTTGTTTACCCTATGGTAAGTGTTGTGCATTCCACTCTGCCATCGCATTTGTGTTTGCACCCGTTGCTTTGTACAGCAACGTTGTTGTTGCACGGATTAATTAGCACCCATCGTGCCAGAAATGTAAGCCATTAAAATTTATGAACATTTACACTATTGAGGTAAGAGAAAAGTGAGAATGAATTCGTTTTGGTGCACCAAAACAGGGGGGTGTTCAACCTTGGTGCGCGAAAGCAGATACCAAGGTTGAACAAATATGGCCAATGACTAAAGCTGTCTGATTGTGTCGCTAATTTTCTAAAGGCGTTTAGTAAATTGCCCGATAGCGTTTACCACTTCATTGGCACCGCTTTGGATTTCGCTCATTGCTTTGCCTGACTGCGTTGAATACTCTAAGGCTTCGCGCGCTTTTTCCTGACCCGCTTCAATTAACTGAACTGCATTTTCTGTTAACTTTCTGTTTTCTACGACGACGTTTACGATTTCTTCAGTTGCGCTACTGGTTCGCGACGCGAGCTGCCTGACTTCATCGGCAACTACCGCAAAACCACGCCCTTGATCGCCTGCACGTGCAGCTTCAATAGCTGCGTTAAGCGCCAATAAATTAGTTTGGTCGGCAATTCCGCTTATACTTTTAACCAAGTCCGCAACTTTTTGGGATTGCTCATCAAGGTCCTTGATACCTTCACTCGCATTGCCCATCTGTTTCGCTAATTCGTTCATCGCCTTAACCGTAGAATCGAGCACTTGGTTACCCTTACGTGCTTGCTCTCCAGTTTCTTGCGAAATGTTGAATGCAACGTTGGCGGCTTCAGAAATGGCGAACTCCCGCTTCATTTGCTCTGTAATTACCGTTGCGAATTTCACTACTTTATAAAGCTGACCATCTTCGTTTCTGATGGGGTTATATGACGCTTCTAGCCACACGTCATTCCCTCGGCTATCAATGCGTTTGTAGCGTCCAGATTCTAACTGTCCTTGCGCTAGCCCACGCCAAAAATGTTTATATTCTTCCGAGTTCGCCTCTTGCTCTGTGCAAAAGATCCTGTGATGCTTCCCAACTAGTTGCTCCAGCTTGTACCCCAAACCTTTCAAAAAGTTTTCGTTGGCTTTTATGATGGTGCCATCAAGGTTAAACTCAATAACAGCAGAAGAGCGATGAAGCGCGGCAATCATATCTCTAAGCTCATTACTGTAAGAAATATTGCGCGTTTGCTCTGCCATATAGAAAGAAATACACTTCACATTTCCATAGGCGTCGTCTATGGGCTGTATGATTCCTCTTACCCAAATCTCATGACCTTTTGCATTGTTGAATCTAACTGCGCCATGCCAATGACGATGATTTTTAATAGCGCCTAGCATATCTTGAACGTCCGATTTTTTGAGCGATTTCGGATCCATCAGGCTTTCAAGAGACTTCCCTTCTAGCTCTGAAATCTTAAATCCTGTTGCTTGAGTATATAGATCATTAATTGCACTTATACGTCCGTCTGCATTCAACTCAATGTACAACATTTCTTCACGAAGCTCTTCCTTAACCGTTTCATGTGCCGCCATTTCCTTTTCCAAACGTTGGTTTTCGGCTATCAACTCTTTATTTTTGAAAAACATCCCGCGCTCCTAATGAACTTCGTTTCACGCATTATTTATCAGCCGACTTAGCTCATAACGAAGCCACCCTGACAAAATAGGCACTGGCGTATCACACTGAAATACGGTTAGTTGTCTGAAACGATAAGCTAGTATTTATTGGTTTTGATTAAAGATAGCAGAGGAAGTGAAGTTTATTGATGTTTCACACAAATAAAACTAAATTTTTTTGTTCAATAAAGATTAAAGATAGCCCAGTTTGGGCATTGACATAAACGCGCTACTTTTTGCTATACAAAAATACTCATGGCAGCGATGAAAACACGCAGCGATTCCGGCCGCCCGTTTTGGCGTCGTACAAAGCTCTGTCAGCGGTATTAAGGATCGAAGTTAACGTCCAGTTGTGGTGATTAACGAAATTGACCGTTGCAACGCCCAAACTTGCGGTAATTACGGGTGAAACTGTGCTCTTGCTGTGCTCTATCCCTAATGATTCTATCGCATCTCGAATCTCTTCAGCTTTCACCTTCGCGCCTTTCTCATCGATATTAGGCAGAATCGCTACGAACTCCTCACCACCGTATCGAGCACAAAAATCAGTATTACGGGTAATCACTTCATTAAGCCCAATAGCGACGGCTTTCAGGCATTCATCCCCTTTAGGGTGACCATAATTGTCATTGTAAAGTTTGAAACTATCGACATCCAAGATAATCACCGTCAACGGCCATTCATACCGTTTTGACATTGCTATTACCTTTTCCATTTCCATTTCAAATGCCCGTCGGTTTGGGATGTTAGTCAGCGGATCGCTAAGTGACAAACGAATCAATTCGGTTTCTTGGCTCTTCACTCTCTCAAAATACAGTGCGAAGGTTTTAGCCAGGCGAGATATCTCGTCACTGCCTTCGAAGCTTGCTACTTCTTCACTATTTTTTTCAACCAAGTTGGTTAAAGCAATTAAACGCAGAATAATACGTTTGTAGATATAGAAGATGATGGCGCAACAAATAATCATCACAATTAATGAAAGTGCCAATGACAGGGTTATTTGTTTGGACACAGCCTGGTTGGCAGACAATGCGTAAAATGAGGTGTCTTTTGTGATTGAAGATGCCCTAAACTCAATATTTGACGCGACTTCTTCAGCCAAGTGCTCAACAAAACTGCCTCGCCCTCTTGAACGTCCACGAATACGCATGACATTAGCTTGTTTATCAATCATGCCCCATTTACCTAATACCCCCTCCTCTAGCGCACTTACCAGTTCGCTGCTGCGCTTGTCTAGCGATGTCGCCTCACGCAAGGAAGCGATGCTTTTTTCAATACTGTCCTCTAACTTGCGTAACTCATGCAGTTGGAACTGCTGATTTATTTGGGCAATTTGTAATATCAGAGGAACCAGCGTTTGAGAGGATTAAATACCCACATACTGCGATTTATTGTCTTCAAAAATATTGTTCAAGTAAGTAAATAGTACTTCCCTTTCCACCCGCACTTCTTTTTCGACATCAATCCGCTGACGCACTAATGCGTTTAGTTCTTCTATTTCTAATGTAAGTACATTCAGCTGCGTCGCTAAGTACTTGTCTCCTTGCTCAAGCTTCAAATTGGAGGAATCCAAGCGCTCTATCGTTTCATCCAACTGGGTTTTGACGATACGCCGAGACGATTGGCTCTCAGACGATGTCAATCGCGCAGTAAGTGAAATTAAGTGCTGAACTTCACGCGTAATTTCAGTAGCTTGGCTAAGAGTGGGGATAGAAGACGAGGTGATATCGTCAAGCACTTTTCGCACGTCATTTAAACGCAGCAGCGACAAAACCAGTATCAAAAGAAAAAATCCCATCACACTGCATTGTGCAATGATAAACAGATACAAGGTCTTTTTCTTATGCTGCATCTGATCAACCGCCTTTTGCCATATTTATTATGCGGTTATCAGTTTTAGGCTTTATATCGTATTGATTGACGATGGCCTGCATCACAAGGTCTGATATTTGAGGGGGACGTGTACTCAAGGCCGGACGCTTTTCGGTATTCTTTAACGCATAGAAACCGTCTCCGCCATTGGCCAGAAAGTTACTTGTAGCCAGTGAATAGGTTTTCGACTTATCTATTCGCTTTCCATTAATCGTGACATTTTTTACTCGTTGAAAAACTTTCGCTGAAGGGTCGAAACTATAAGACATACCCGATACATGAGGAAAACCACCTTTTAAATTTTGATATTGCGAAAGCCCCTCTTCCAGAGCTTGAATCAACTGAGCGCCAGTTATATCTAAAGCTACTACATGCGCGCGAAACGGCATTTCGGTGACAATATCTTGCCGAGTAATCGGTGTACCTGCCGTATATTGTTTGTTGCCTCGGATACTGCCTCCGTTTATCAAGGCAATTTCAGTATTGGCATAGCGTTTAATGGTATCCGCGACAAAGTTTACAAAAGGATTCTCTTCACTTCTCACTTCTTTGCGCGCGGTCGAAACGGCAATCTTCCATTCGCCAATTTGGATATTTAACAACCGCTTTAGGCGCGCTTCATACTCAATGAGTTGCTCGTTTAACTCAGCATCAGCCTCTATATCTTCTAACGGCTGTTCGGTATACGACGTTGCTTGCCACCCAGCACTTTTCACGAAACTAGCAACGACAGCGGTGCCCTGCTGCGTAAGCGCCATGCTATTAGGGTGACGCGTAGTTTCGAGCATATTTTTCTCGTCCAAGCGACTGTCTGTTATAAAAGCGACATCAATAATGCGTTTGTTCAGCATGGTATTAATAAAAGGGAACGGGTAGGAATAGTGAAGCAAAATAATATCTGCGCCTTGCTGTCGCAATCTTTTAGACTCCTCCATGATGGCTTTTTGAGGAGGCGTTATAGTAATATCAGATAATTGGTACTCTTCTATCACTCTCTCATGTAAAACTGATATAACACCAAGAGTTAATTCTTCTTTTTCTACAATCACAGAAGTGTGCAGGCCATCAGGGGAACGCCCCACTCGGTTATCTATTACGTTGCTGGCTACCAATGGAAAGGCTGCTTCATAAGAACGAAGAGATAATTCATCCTCATAGAAACTAAATTCTCTCTTTGTGACCCCCATCACATCTGGCTCAAGGGAATTGAGAATATCAATAATGTGGGAGCCACGGTCAAACGAGGATAGCGCGCTCGGCCCAATCGAGCCACCGCCGAAAATGAAGAAGACGGTTTCACTAATTTGCCGCTGTTGTTTTACGAGGGTTTGAAGATTAGCGTAACGCCCTGTGCGTGCGTCGCTAATATTAGGCATATCTGCGGTTAGTACGAAAGTTACGCTAGAGGTTGTGACCTGTTCTCGATTTTCAGATACAGCATAACCTGCTCGAAATATGAGCGACAGGCTAGCTAAAAATACGAGCCATTGCGTGATTCGCATAACACCACTTAAGGAAAACTTGTTATTACTATTAACAAGTATAGCAACGATTAAGTCAATGCGACGATTGGCTATTTTTCCTTAAAAAGAAGGGCTTTATATCAAGCAATATAGATAATTGCCCGCTCGGAAAACGCAGGTGACCTTAAAATGGCGTTGCGCTTTTATCGCGCTGTGCCCAAAGCTGCCTTGCCTGGGACAGGGCATCTGCGGAATCACACTTTTGTAGCAGCACTAAATAGCTGGCAAGTGTACTCAAAACGGCTTGTTCACCGTAAAGGCTACTCGCGTTACCCGCCCACACATCAAGCATGTCGTTAACGTTCATGCCTTTATCTTTAAGCGCCCATTTGTCAGCAACCACCGGCATTATTACTTCTTCGGTCTCACCATTTCTGGTAATAAATAGCTCAGTTTCCCGTTCACCATTAACTTCAGGATCTCCGCCATCACCACGAAAACAAAGCGCATCTATAGATGGATAATTTTCATTAACGCGGCAGTGTTTGTGGTCAAGATGCATATGGAAAACGCCCTGTACGCAAAATTGTGCAGCGGTGGGATTCAACAACCTTGCGAGGGTGTTAGCGCATGAACGCAGGCCAAATACCTCACGAAGCTTAATAATTGTGTCGAGCGCAGGCAGCAAATAAGACAAATCAAGGTAAGTCACCCCTTTATCCGTTAACTGCTGTTTGGCATCTTCAATACTGCTAACTTCAGACAGGCCCAATTGGGGTAACGCTATACTTGCATAAAGGCGTCCCGAACCCGGTTCATGCGCACCGTGGAGCATAACCGAGTAACCATTGTTGGCTAGAACCGCTACGGCCAATAAGTACCACGGTAACTGGCGACGCTTTCCCGCGTAGCAGCCAATATCTAACGTGGGGGTGAGGTTTTTAACTTCTGGCTCTATCAGCTCTCTGCATGCATCGACAAAGCCAATAACTTCTTCTGGTGTTTCTTCACGGGTACGCAGCAACATAAGAAATGCGCCGCGTTGATCGCCTGTCACTTCATTGGCCAATACCATTTTCATGGCATGATAAGCCTCATCACGGGTAAGGCTACGCCCCCCTTTTTGACCTTTTCCAATAATTTTTATGTATTCACTAAATGGTTGCTGCATGCTTGGATGAATGTAATAGAAGAGTATTTACCTGTTGACGAGACTCTACCACCTTTCCAAATATAAGTAACGTAGGCCCCGTTAAATTTGCTGCTTCTACCTTGCTATGAATATCGGCAAGCACGCCAGTAATCACGCGCTGTTCAGGCGAAGTGGCATTTTCAATTGCCGCTACTGGCCATGTGGTTGGCACGTTGTGATGAATCAAGCCTTTGTATAGCCCTTCAAGTCGGCTTAGCCCCATATAAACCACCATGGTTTGCTTCAATACATTTTGCGCCATGGGTGCCATCTCTGGCCATTGATCCACGTCCTTAAAATGTGCGGTCATAAAACTCACCGACTGAGCACAACGCCTGTCGGTTAAAGGGATCCCCGTATAGGCTGACACACCCGATGCTGCCGTAATACCAGGAACAATAGCAAAAGGAATGTTGGCTTTTGTGAGTGCATCGGTTTCTTCGCAGGTTCTTGCAAATAGGGCTGGGTCACCGCCTTTTAACCGTACGACAGTGTGACCGTTGCTTGCCAATTCAACCACTCGCTTGCATATAGCGTCTTGGGTAAAGCTATGCTTTTTGCAGCGTTTCCCTACATATTCTTTCACCACTTTAGAGGGAATTAGCGCGAGAATATCTTCGCTGACTAAAGCATCTAACAGCACGACATCGGCTTGTTGCAGAAGACGAAACGCTTTTAACGTAAGTAACTCGGCATCACCAGGGCCAGCACCGACGATGAACACCTGCCCTTGTTTATGACCTTCAGTTTGCCTGTTTGCTAACTTCAACCACTTGCCAAAGTATGAATGCTTAGCTGGAGCTTTTGGATTATCGGAGCGCTGGCGCGTCGTCACGGTCGTGACCGAGGTAGAAATAGCATCGCGATAAAAGAGGTTTAACAAAGGTTTCTGCGGTTTAAATAAGGTGCGCAAAAACGGTAACGACCAACTAGATGCAATTGACATGATTTAACGCTCCTAAACAGATTGAATTTCAATGACTAAATGCTTGTCTATCAGCTGAGACAAGGCGGGCTTGCACGAGCCACAATTCGTACCACACTTTAATGCTTCACCAAGCTCTGCCACCGAACTACAGCCTTCTTCGATGGCATGTGTAATGGTTTTTTCGCGCACTTCAAAGCAGCTACAAACTACATCACCATTTAAAAATGCGTCGTCTACTTGGCCACGTATTAAATTGCGCTGTATGTCTGTAGAAATAGATGTGTTGAGAAGACTGGCAAGCCATTCGTTAGGTACTGACCATGTGCTTTTTGAATGTGGCGCTGCTTGCGCTGTTGTATGTGCAGTTGCTGGTGCCCTTTCACCCTTTTCTGGCTCATCGCCCAAAAACGCCGCGAAACAAAGAGTATCATCGACAAGCGCAAGGCATACTGAGTATGTATGATGATGAAACTGCAATAGCACCGCGTTTTGCGGCAGCAGAGGTATCAACCCTTGTGTAAAATCTCGACGACCTTTGTTTGAAGCAACGTTCAATACTGATAATGCTGCATCCGAGTTATTTACAGGTGAAGTCGCCTCTGTGCTTTCAAGCGGTGTCGTATTCCAGTAATCACACGCATGCTTTAGTACGTCTTCATAACTGGGGCTAAATTCTGAATTAAGTGTTGATTGGTTTACTGATGAAACAAAGAGCTTGCCGTAGGTAACGAAATGAGCAGGCGCGATAGCAACCGCCGCGTGTTTTAACTCTGGTTGCCCTGAAATAGGGTCTACCGCGCTGGCATAAAGTGCGCCTAGTTTACTGTGAGAACCCCATTGCGCCGACCAGTGAATGGGAATAAATACTTCCCCTTTGCGCATATCCGTATCCGCTTTAACCGGATAAATAACAGGGGCGTCTTTACACACTGCACTTGAAAGAGAAACGAGGCTTCCGTCTTCAACGCCCAATTCAGCAGCGTCTTTAGGGTTGATATGCACGCAAGCACTTGGCATATGAGCCAGTAACTTTGCCGCTTTACCCGTGCGCGTCATGGTATGCCACTGATCTCGCGCTCGGCCGCTGTTTACAACAAAAGGATAAGCGTCTGATGTTACCTGCAGTGGCGCTCTGTAAGTTACGGGAATAAGCCTAGCCTTGGCGTTGGGTGTTGAAAACTGCTTGTCTTCAAAAGGACGTTTACCGGTAAGGCTAGGTTGAGAATTAGAACTGGCCGTATTCTCAGCTTTTGTAACTGCTTGAAAGGGCCACTGCAAAGGCGATAGCCCGTTGTATTGAGCTTCACTTAACGCTTGTAAAGGTGACAGGTCTAATTGTCGCTTACCGTTATTTTGATAGCCGGTTAGCCCAGCGTATTCGCAGAATATTTGTGACGGATGGGTAAAATTAAATGCCTCGCCAAAGCCCATTTTACCCGCCACTTCACACAGTATTTGCCAGTCGTGTTTTGCACTACCTGGTGGAGGCAATATACCGCGCTGACGTGAAATACGGCGCTCTGAGTTTGTCACCGTGCCGTCTTTCTCCGACCACCCCGTGGCAGGAAGGGCAATGTGCGCGTAGTTAAGCGTATCGTTAGACTCAACGATATCAGACACCACCACCATGTCACATTTAGAAAGTGCGCGTTCAACTTGACCGCGATTTGGCATACTGACAACAGGGTTAGTCCCCATTATCCAAACGAATTTTACCTTTCCACTCTCAATTGCATTAAACAAATCAACAGCTTTAAGCCCCTGCCCTTTGGGCATAACAGGGGCATTCCAATAAGTTTTAACAGCGCTGATATGCTCAGGGTTTTCAAGGTCCATATGTGCAGCTAGCATATTGGCTAACCCACCGACTTCACGCCCTCCCATGGCATTGGGCTGGCCAGTAATTGAAAACGGGCCACAACCGTCTTTAGCAATTAAATCCATTGCTAAATGACAGTTGATAATGGCTTGGGCTTTATCCACACCAGCAGAAGACTGGTTTACGCCCATAGAATAAAAAGTAATTGCGCTAGAGGCTTTGCAGAAGGCATCAAAAAAGGCCTTAATACTGTTAACGTCCAGGTCGCATACTTCAGCAACGTCATCTAACGTTAAAGCATTTGCACTTTTAAGCGTTTCATCAAGCCCCTCGGCATAGGTATCAACGGCGGATTTGTCTATTCGACCTTGTGCGTTTGCATAGCTGAGTAAACCGTTAAATAGGGCTACGTCGCTACCCGGTTTTACAGGAAGGTGTAAATCGGCAATGGTACAGGTTTCGGTTTTGCGTGGGTCAATAACAATGACCTTCATATTCGGATTTTTCAGCTTTGCTCGCTGAATGCGTTGAAAAAGCACTGGATGCGCCCACGCCGCATTACTTCCGGTGATCACCAGTAAATCTGTACATTCCAAATCGGTGTAATCGCAAGGCACCACATCTTCACCGAACGCACGCTTGTACGCGGCAACGGCTGATGACATACACAGGCGTGAATTCGTATCGATATTGGCGCTGCCGATGTAACCTTTCATAAGCTTATTGGCAATGTAATAGTCTTCGGTGAGAAGCTGACCTGATACATAAAAAGCAACGGCATCCGCGCCATACTGCGCAATGGTAGAGGTGATCTTATCCGCAATCACATCGGTGACCGTGTCCCAATCCACCGATTGACCTGCCATGGTTGGGTGAAGCAAACGTCCGTTTACGTCGTTTGTTTCAAGCAGGTTTGTTCCTTTAACACACAATCTTCCATAATTGGCGGGATGCTCTGGCGTGCCTTTAACAGTGTCCAGGGTTATGGCACGCGGGCTTACGTTGCAACTGATATCTACACCACACCCTACGCCGCAGTATGGGCATGTTGTTTGTCTTAATTGTTCAGACATCATGTCGGGTTGTCGTGTAGGCATATTCATTTCATTACCTTTTTCGGTTTCACAGCTTTTGAATGCATTTTGCTAAAAGGCTTTATTCATGTGGGCGTATAAAAAAGACAGTTTGCTTAAACGCCCACAAAAACCTTTTCGCCCTCTACCTTCACAGCGTAAGCCGTGACGGAAACATCGTCGTGTTCTTTACACAGCCCGGTTTCTAAAAAGTAATGCTCTTTGTATAGAGGCGAAGCAACAACAGGCGCACCGCCTATCGACCCTAGAAGCCCGCGATAGAGTACGTTTGCTTTACCAATAGGGTCGTAGTTACTAATGGCGAAAACCTGGGTTTCGCCGTTTATCTTCAAACTGAAAATTGCCACTTGCTGTGAGTCGACAAGGGCGCAAACCCCACTGTTTGTCACTAAGTCGTTCGTCTCACAAACATAGTGCCATTGCACTTGCTGTGGTTCTGACGCCATTACATTTTGCGCTGCTGACATAATTTGATTCTCCTAACAGGGTTGATAAGCCAGTGGCTATACCATAGAGACAGGAATGAACTGATCTTTACCTGCTACTTTTTCAGCTTCAGTAGCTGGGCGAACCTGGCCTCGCTCTGAAACAAACTGAATATTGGTGTCGCTAGCATTGCTGTTTACGAATTGACGGAAACGCTTGCGCGACTCAGGGTTTTCAATGGTGGTTTTCCATTCGCACTGATAAGCATCAACCACAGCATCCATCTGTGCTTCAAGCTCACTATTAATGCCAAGAGCATCGTTTATCACAACGTCTTGCAAGTAAGCTAACCCACCTTCTAAGTTGTCCATCCACACCGATGTGCGCTGTAGGCGATCAGCCGTTTTCACGTAAAACATCAGCACGCGGTCGATGTACTTAATTAGGGTTTCGGTATCTAGGTCGGTGGCAAACAGGTCTGCATGTCGAGGCTTCATGCCGCCATTCCCGCAAACATACAGGTTCCAGCCTTGCTCGGTAGCAATAACGCCAATGTCTTTGCTTTGGGCCTCTGCGCACTCACGGGTACACCCCGAGACGGCAAATTTAATTTTGTGCGGCGCACGTAAGCCTTTGTAACGATTCTCTAAGTCAATGGCAGTGCCAACAGAATCCTGAACACCGTAGCGGCACCATGTGCTTCCCACACACGATTTCACGGTACGCAGTGCCTTCGCGTAAGCATGGCCGGTTTCAAAACCACCAGCGACCAGTTTTTCCCAGATATCAGGTAAGTGCTCTACGCGCGCTCCAAATAAATCAATGCGCTGACCACCCGTGATTTTGGTGTACAAGTTGTATTCTTTTGCCACTTCGCCGAGCAGAATCAACTTCTCAGGCGTTATTTCGCCACCAGGTACACGCGGTACAACGGAATACGTGCCATCTTTTTGCATGTTGCCAAGGTAGATATCGTTGGTGTCTTGCAGAGGAAGATGTGAAGCCTTAAGAATGTAGTCGTTATACACCGAGGCTAAAATTGAGCCGACAGCGGGCTTACAAATTTCACACCCTAGACCTTCACCATGCTGCTCTAGTAGCTCGTCAAAGGTGCGAATGCCGTTTACCTTAACAATGTGAAATAGTTCTTGTCGGGTATGGTTGAAGTGCTCACAAATGGCTTTTGATACTTCCACACCGCGCTTTTCAAGTTCGCTATCCACAACATTTTTAAGTAAGGCAGCACAACCTCCACACCCTGTGCTAGCTTTGGTTTCGCCTTTTACATCGCCAACGCTACAACAGCCGCCTTCAATGGCTGAAACAATATCGCCCTTTGTCACATTTAGGCATGAACAAATAGACGCGGTGTCTGGTAGTGCATCGGCACCTAACGCCGGTGCGGCATCGGATGAGGGCAGAATTAGGCTTTCTGGGTGTTCAGGTAATTCAATATTATTAAGTGCATACTGTAAGAGCGTGTCGTAGTCGCTGGTATCGCCAACGAGTACAGCACCAAGCACGTACTTTTGCTCGCTATCTACCACCAGCTTTTTGTACACGCCTTCTGGCTGATTTAAATAGGTGTAGCTAAGCGCACCGACTGTGCGTTCATGAGCATCGCCAATTGAGCCCACTTCCACACCCATTAGCTTGAGTTTGGTACTCATATCTGCGCCAGCGAACTCGGCATCGCCGCCGGTTATATGACTTACAGCCGTGCGCGCCATGGTATAGCCAGGTGCTACCAGGCCAAATATTTTGTTATCCCACAGCGCACATTCACCCACAGCGTAAATGTTTGGGTCAGACGTCACGCAGTGATTATCAATGACAATACCGCCGCGCTCACCCAGTGTTAGCGCTGACTTTCTGCCGAGCTGGTCGGAAGGTCGAATACCGGCAGAGAATAAAATCATGTCAGTTTCTAGTGCAGTGCCGTCAGCAAACACCATTTTATAGCGGCAGGTATCACCGGCCTCAATAGTTTGCGTTGCCTTTTGGGTGTGAACCGTAACGCCCAATGCTTCTATTTTGTCCTTAAGAACGTTACCACCTGCTTGGTCTAGCTGAACCGCCATAAGCTGCGGGGCAAACTCAACCACGTGGGTGTCGAGACCGGCTTGCTTTAATGCGTTAGCGGCTTCTAAACCCAACAGCCCACCACCAACAACAACCCCTACTTTGCTCACTGCTGCTGAAGCTTCAATAGCGAGTAGATCGTCTATAGTACGGTACACCAAGCAATGCTC
The DNA here is from genome assembly GCF_055755235.1 of Alteromonas sp. R7. Classification (NCBI taxonomy): domain Bacteria; kingdom Pseudomonadati; phylum Pseudomonadota; class Gammaproteobacteria; order Alteromonadales; family Alteromonadaceae; genus Alteromonas; species Alteromonas sp. R7. Next base: position 551,748 of record NZ_JBVTQX010000002.1, read on the forward strand.
TTGATCGTTGCCAGGGATGGGTGGCACAAATGGGTATGAGCCCGTAGCTAACACAAGCTTATCGTAGCTAAACACCTGCCCTTCAGAAGTCGTCACTTTATTATTGTCACGGTCTATATCGGTAACCAAGGCATTGGTAACTACGTTTACGCCCCACTCGGCGTACTGAGCGGGTGTAGTTAGCGCTAAGTCATCAGCACTCGCGCCGCTAAAAAAAGACGACAGATAAACGCGGTCGTACGCAAGGCGTGACTCGCCGCATAAAACGGTTATTTCTACATTGGCATCGCTTTGGTGAAGCTGCTCAACAAAATGATGCCCCACCATGCCGTTGCCTACGACGACAATTTGCGTTTTTGAGTCCAATGAAGTCATGATATTCCCCTTTTTTCGGGACAAAAAAAAGCCCGCTTCAACTTTCGTTGATGCGGGCTTCGTTGCCTATTTTGCCAACGGTTTAGGTCGGCTAACACATTTTACGGAGTGTTATAAATCACACAATTTTCAGCGATTGACACAAATCACCAAAACACACTTTACGTTTATAGCTATCCAAGTTCAGTGCCAAAACCGTAAACAATTGTTTTTATTTGATTTACTACAAAATAAGCATTATTCAGACTTCACAACTGCACCAAACAAACGCAAAACTGTGTTTACTTGGTGCATTAAGGCTTTCAAATAACTTAGGCCAGCTTATCCGTCGCTACGCGATAGCGAGGATCTTCAACCACATTAATTTCAACAAACTTATCGGCCTTGCGAAGCAGTGAGCGACACTCATCACTGATATGGCGAATGTGTAGCTTTTTACCTTGCTCTTCGTATTTGTCAGCAAGGGTATCTAGCGCATCGATACCTGATGAATCCCAAATGCGAGAGTCTTTAAAGTCAATAACTACATCATTAGGGTCGTTGGCGATATCAAACAGGTCTTTGAAATGCGATACCGAGCCAAAGAACAGCGGGCCGTCTAGCTCATAGACTTTCCAACCGTCGTTATCGATATGGGATCTCGCTTCAATATGACGAGCGTGTTTCCATGCAAACACCAGTGCTGAAACGATAACACCCACCACAACCGCAATAGCCAGATCAGCGATAACGGTAACGCCTGTTACTAGGAAAAGTACGAACGCATCTTCTTTGTTTACGCCGCGAATAATTCTGAATGACGCCCACTCAAATGTAGCGATAACCACCACGAACATAACGCCAACAAGGGCAGCGAGAGGAATCATTTCAATTAGCGGAGCAGCAAATAGAATAAAGCCTAATAATACAACCGCCGCGGTGATACCAGACAAGCGGCCACGGCCACCAGAGTTAATATTAATCATACTTTGACCAATCATGGCGCAACCGCCCATACCGCCAAAGAAACCGTTTACGGTATTTGCAACGCCTTGGCCAACGCACTCTTTGTTGCCGCGCCCGCGGGTATCTGTCATTTCGTCAATTAATGAAAGAGTAAGAAGCGACTCAATTAGACCAACCAAGCAAAGAATGACTGAGGTAGGCAAAATGATCATGAAGGTTTCCCAGGTGAACGGCACCATAGGAATAGCAAAGCTAGGAAGTTCACCCGCTAGCGTCGCGGTGTCGCGCTGGTCAGCTGGTAGCAAATCGCGAACAAAGTCGATTACAGTGCGCGCTTCAAGGTCAAGACCGTGTACTAACAAGGTTACCGTAACAATCGCTACAAGCGACGCCGGTACAGCTTTGGTTAGCTTTGGCAATAAATAGATAATGGCCATGGTTAGCGCCACAAGCCCTAACATCCAATATAACAGCGTACCTTCCATCCACTGTAATTCACCGGCTGCGTTGGTCACTTTGAACTGGCCTAATTGCGCCAAGAAAATAACAATTGCCAAACCATTTACGAAGCCTAGCATTACCGGATATGGGACCAGACGTATAAACTTTCCGAGCTTGAAAATACCGCACATTATTTGCAGTAAACCAGCCAAAATAACCGCGGCAAATAAATACTGCACGCCGTGTTGGGCAACCAGTGCCACCATTACAACGGCCATGGCGCCGGTAGCACCAGAAATCATTCCTGGTCGGCCACCAATAGCGGAAGTGATTAAGCCCATCATGAAAGCCGCATAAAGACCAATCATCGGTTCTACGCCGGCCACAAATGCGAATGCAACGGCTTCAGGGACCAAGGCAAGCGCCACGGTAATACCTGATAGCACGTCGTTTTTAACGTTGCTGTCTTTACTGGTAATTAAATCGAACATGTTCTCTCAGAAGCTAAGATGTTAAACACAACAACCCACCATGGCGTACACCGCGTTAAAGCAGAACACCAAGTAGGTAGGAGATTTTTTCGGCGATTCTATCACCATTGTAGCGCAAAATCTTTTAATAGATTGTTACTAGGGCCTGTTGAACGTTGATGTGCAGCAAAGATCAACAGGCCCCAGTCCGAACTACTTGGCGCTTACGTGATAAGCGCAGGGCTCTTTGCCCCTTTCCTAATGCTGTGAGCTTGTCAATTTTTCATGTACGGTCTCAGGGCTTAATTTAATAGCGAATGCTGACAAATTGCATCGTACATGGCATCGTATAATGGTTTTTATTAACCGCGTCGTTCAATGCGCTTCGATTTCTAATACGGGGCTACGGTAAGACGTCGCAATAAGGCACAAGTCTTATTCAACGAGGAGTTAAAGTGGTACCTTATATTCTGACTATTTTGTGCGTGCTAGTGGCAGGCGCTATTCATTGGATGTCGCCGAAGGCTTATTGGAAAGCCACTATCATGTCGACCGCTGTTATTTTACTATTTTCTGTAGCTGCATTGTTTATCTTTAAAGCATCAGGAATGCTGGTTAGCGAGCACACTGGCGAGAATGCTGATTTTTCTGGACAAATGCTAACCATCACCACAATGATTGCCTTCTTCGGTTTCTTAATATCACTGTTTGTAGGTTGGTTTCTTCGCGTAGTCAGAAACTAATCCGGAAAGCAAAACCACATAGTTTGCGAGGCTGCACCATTTTGGCGCAGCTTCTTCCCTATCAACTTCCCTCTTGACGCCGCTAACCTTTCCGTCCCCCCTTATAAAGTCACCTTAAATAAAAGTTCCAGCCGAATCACATGCCGCGAAATGTCAGCACTCCGGGCGTTTTTGTTCACTCTAACGCTTATCTTCATTAATTCTAATAAACAGGGCATAAGTGTTGCTTGGTACACGTATTGCTCTGCTGAGTGCAGGGGCTAAGAGCAATGAGTTTCAAAAAACGTTTCGCCAATAGATGCACTCATCAAGAAAAAATTCGAAACGTGTGTACCGAAGATTAGCAGGCCTTAACATGCTTCATGAACCAGAACAGACCATTGCGCTTTGTAGCGACGCCACTAAGCGCTTTTTGCTAGCGGCCAAGCACGCCGAAATAACCGTGCTTGAGCAACTATCTAGTAATTGTCGAATTGTAATTGCCGTTCGAGAACTTATTCATGAACTGCAAAAAGAGCGTGGGGCCAGCAATATCTTTCTTGCTTCAAAAGGCGAGCGTTATGCCGCTGAGCGAATGCAGTACGTCAGTGCTAGCGAGCAAGCGGAGTCAATGTTGAAAAGCCACTTGAAATCGCTCTACCTGACAGATGAGATCACCACGGGTAACCCGCGGTTGTTGAGCAGCATTACACTTGCTATGCAGGCGACGGACTACCTGCCCAGACTGAGAGAACAAGTAAGCAAGCAGCTGCTGACACCACTGGAATCCACACGAGCATACAGTCGCCTTGTTGCCAGTTTACTTACGGTTATTTTTGAAGCGGCAGATATTGCAAGCGACCCGACAATTACTCGCTTATTGGTTGCATTGTTCAACTTTATGCAGGCAAAAGAATACGCTGGGCAGGAGCGGGCGTGGGGCGCTATTGGTTTCGCAGAAACTCATTTCGATGTTCGCCTCTGTGAAAAGCTGGCCGCGCTTCAGCATGCCCAAGAACATCACTTCAGTATATTTTGTGAGTTTAGCTGTAAGCCGCATAAAGATGCATTAGACGCGTTGAACAAAAGCCCTGCTGCAATCGATATTACACAGCTTAGAAATATGATTGCACAGCTTGGTGACGGCAGTCCGATTGCCGGAGAAATATCGGAAGTTTGGTTTGATGTAGCAACACGTCGAATGGATGCAATGCAGACTATCGAAGTGGCGCTCACTGAGGCCCTTACTCAGCAAGCTAACAGTAAAGTGGCCGATGCAAAAAATGAGATGGCCAATCATCAGCAGTTGCTTACGCGCTTCAATGATGAACACGCCACTGATGGCTCACCGCTCACCTTATTGTTCGATCCAAGTATGCCTGGACTCGCGGAAGACACCAAAGAAGACGAAATCAAAACGCTATCACTTAACGAGCAAACGAAAACTTTATCTGCTCACCGCTCTTTTTATGATTTACTGCGTTCACAGGCCCAACACATAGAAGATATGGGTCGAGAGCTCGAAGAGGCCAAGCGTGCAATACAGGAACAAAAACTGATTGGGCGAGCAAAACTGGTAGTAATGGAGCAATTCGGATTAAGCGAAAATAACGCGTATCGTCGACTGCAAAAACAAGCTATGAGCGAAAATACGACCATAGCGGCTATTGCCGCTAAGATCGTAAATATTACAACGAAAAACTCAGTAGGAAGGTAAATTCCGGCTCAACACAAATTCCGACTTTTTGTGCAGCGCCCTTTAATAGGCTTCCACTACAGAATATTTCCAATGTATCGATTTATTTAAGTGCGAATACTTGCTCAACTGGAATAGCAAAATATTCGGCAATTTTTAGAGCAATAACTACCGATGGTGTGAAACGTCCGGTTTCCACGGTACTTATAGTTTTTCTGGAAACACCTATCGCATCAGCTAACTCTTGCTGAGAGATTTTATGTTGCAATCGGAGCTTGTGAATGTGGTTATCTAAATCTTCATTCATCTAGCTCTTCCTCGCGCAACTTCCACAAAATGGATGTTCCATGAGCAGCCGCGGCTACACCAAGTAAGACTTGAAGAGCATTGGTAATCTCAAAGGGAGCAATTACTTCTACAAACCACCTACTGTCCCCCCAAAAAGCGAGAATCAGTGTGCCGAAAATCAGTATATGACAGGTAATGCGCAAGCTAAATGAGCTGACGTAGTCCACATATTCATCGTCAAATGTTAGTGTCCAAAAACCCAACCGGGATATATTTTTGGCAAACTTCGTTGATTTAATACCTAATGCTACGCAGTAAATAGCACTTGCTAATGAAGCTACCTCTAATGCCCAGTAAATAACTGAGTCTGTATTGCCAATTACAGCTAATGCAACTTGGAATAGCACAAATAAAGCTAAGGCGAGACTGACTTTACCCGTGATTGTTAAATACTCTTGTTCCGTCTCTGGTGGTACCAAAATTGATGTTGCCATTTTTAAATTCCCTATTATTAACGGCGCATTGATGCCGATTAAAGCTCACTGCGTTCTAATGTCACATGTGATACCTAAACGGATCATATGTAACCCTTAGGCATCAATGATACCCAAAGGTTACATGAATGCAAGTTTTTTATGCAACACACGTGTGCCGCGTTTACTGTAACTACGTTCTTTCGTAATTTTTTCGACGATAGGTACAGAGGAAATGCCGGGATAAATTGGCTAATTCGTAATGCTTTACTGATAGTATGAATGCAGAAATGAACAATGTATTGTTGTGCAGAAGAACGTTTATTATGGCTTTGATTAATCAAAGTATAGTCTGAAACATTGCGTGCCAATTCGTACAAATATGTACTGCTTTCCAGTTATTTATGAACTTTCAACAAAGGCCAAACAGTAAGCCAGTTCTTAGAAGCAAGTCGCGGTTTAAAAACTTCGGGCCTTGGATATTTTGGGTTAATACTTATGGTGCCGGCGAAGTTTGCTTCCAAGCCAAATGGCGCGAGTATGTCTAAATCATCATTAGCTAAAAGACGAACCGCAACACAGGTTTCTCGTTCTATCCAATAAGAAATAGCGTCGTGGCAATTTTGATAGGGAGCGTGCTCGTGAGCTACGTGCATACGCGCTTGGTTTTTAACTTGCCAATTAGCTTGAGGAACCATACGCGCTAGCTCGCGTTCTATGGCTTGTTCTTGTGCTTTTAGCCCTGGTTTGACGGCTGCAGAATTTGGTGAGTAAGCTTGCGGTTGAGGTACTGATTCCAATGTATTATCGGCACTCGCAACACTTTGCGGCGGATTAATTCCACCACTAAAGTAAATTACATCAATATCGTTAAGCGGAGTTGGGGTCGCTCTTGCGTGTAACTCATCCCATATGGCATTTCGAACAAATCCAGCACCAATGTACCCTTGCGGTAAATCGAGCGCTCTCAAAGCGCGAAGGCAACGCATGCGAAAAGGATCCCGCTTAATAATGTCGCCTAGCCGTTTGAGATCTTGCACGTTTAACCTTCGTCTTTTATACGCAGTTTGCGTTTCCACTTGATGATATAAAAGCAAAAGGCAGCCATACTGCCACCAGCAAACCACCCTGCAATTATGTCGCTAGGCCAATGCACGCCCAATAAAATACGGCTTAAGCCAATACAAAATACAAGAAAGGTGGCTGCCATGTAGATCCACACTTTTACTGAAGCGTTTTGCGTGAAGTACGTTAACAAATAGGCGATATAGAAATAAACAAGCGTAGATAAGGTAGCATGTGCAGAGGGGAAGCTTTGTGTATACACACTTACATCCTGCATGGGCAGCGGAGGACGAGGCCTGTCGATGCCAGCTTTGAGTAAGAAGGTCGTTGCGATCCCCACGGCAACAGCAATCAAAAAAGTCAGTGCCTTTTTCTTTTCACCGGCCATCGCCAAGGCTCCGGCAACTGAAATCGTGACAAAGATAAGTGCCGTATTACTGCCTAACGCGGTGATATCGCGAAGCGCGTCTTCTTTCCAACCCGATACATTGCCTACTTCGCTGATTACATTGAATAACGCATTGTCAAACGTAGTCAGCACGCCCATGTAGACAAACAACATCATAAGCAAAAAACCGGTGCCAAGTAGTAACACCTGAATAGAGGGTGTTTTAATGATGTCTAAGTAAGAGGCTAGCGCGCCGCTGTTTTTTGTTTCACTGCTTGTCATAAATCTACTTCCATTTAGTACAAAAAGAGCGTTATTGGTCGTGCTTGCTACCACCTAGGCAGTTTGGCGATACCATAGATTGCCCACCTCGAGCTTCCCACTCTGCAGGCGTATACGTGTGGAGTGCCAACGCATGAACAGGCCCTTGCAGCGCTTCAGCCGCAAGACCGTTAATTTCTCTGTGTCTCGCTATTAAGCGCTTGCCCTCGAAGGCATCACTCACTACCGTTACTTTGAAATGACTCTGAGCCCCCTCTGGAACATTGTGCATAAAACTCTCATCTACAACCTCGAGAAAACTCGGGTTAAGTGCAGCTTCAATCGTAGTTTCCAGAAACGCTTTTACTTGCATTTGGCTTACCTTGTTCTGTGAATAAGATGTCGGAATGTAAGATTAATTCTACCACCGATAGGCTTAGCCGTCTTCGCAATACCGTGCACATAATGACTTTGTGTCGTTCCTGCCATAATTAATACACTGCCGTGCTCAAGCACCTGTGTATACTTTTCCTTTGTTTCTTTGTGCTTAAAAACAAAGGGCCTTGCTTCACCTAAGGTGACGGATGCAATAACCGGGTTTATACCCAACTCAGGCTCATCATCTGAATGAAAGCTCATGCTATCTTGTCCGTCACGATACCAATTCGCTAACACACTGTTGAACTTTGTATTTTGGGTTGCAGCACATAACGCTTCACAACAATCCTTAATGCTTAAAAGGCTGTTCGTCCACGGATTTGGCGACAAGGTTAAATTCGAATAGGTATAGGTGCAATCGTCATCGCCGTGCCAGCTCTGAAGGCGGGGAATTTTTACCGGCTTGCCAAACAATCTGATCGAGTCCTGACGCCAGGGTAACTCGGCCTTCAGTAACTCAAAAAAAGTATCTGCATCATCTTTTGACAGTGCTTGAGGAAAATAAGTGACGTCGCCCTCTGACAGCGGGAGCTTATGAGATGAGCTATTGTTTTCTGGGGTCTCGAAAAGAGAAAACTGCATGCGTAACTATGATATTTCCGGTGATTTTTAATTTTGGCTGTGGGCACTTGATCTCAAAAGTGCTTAAACACACTTTTGAAGTTCCTCCAATTACACCTTAATTACGCATGCATTGCTAATGTGGATTTTTCTGCGAGCTATAAAAGTGATTCTTCCACCATTACATTGTCACCATCAACATTGCACGGCATAAGAATAACACGTTATTGGTTAGAGCCGCGTAGCTGATATGATAAGATAGGCAACGCGTACATAAACCAAATAGGCATTCCCAAAAGTATGTGAGTGCTTTGAGCCATCTCTGAAAACAGACTCCAATGAATACAGAATTTATTTTTGCCGACCGACAATTCTCGCTTATTCGCTACCCTGAAAAGCACCAGCACATAAGCCTTCAAGCATGGGATAGCGCTGATGAACTCGTTATTGAGCACATTGAGAGCTTACTAAGTGAAGCGTCGCTTTCAATTGGCAGTGGTGACAATGATGGCTCAATGATGATTTTTAACGACGATTTCGGCGCGTTGGGTTGTTGGTTTTCGCACTTAGCACCTTACTGGGTATCTGACTCCTACATATCTTTGCGATCACTCTCTGAGAATTTAAAAGCCAATCATTTACTGAGTAATGCAGAAACGGGTAATAAAAACGGCCTGCTAACCGCGCCGCTGAAAACCTTGACTAGCGTGCAAAGCTTAACGTTTAAGCCAGAAAAGGCGCCGAGTCTTGTTGTGCTGAAGGTCCCCCGCGCCCTTGCACTTCTTGAACAACAGCTTATTGATTTACAAAAATATATAACACCTGACACGCGTGTTATCGCAACCGGTAAAGTGAAGACCATCACAAAATCCGTACTCAACCTATTTGAACGATATATTGGCCCCACCACCACGTCCCTTGCCAAGAAGAAATCGCGGCTTGTGTTCGCTTCGCCTCGTGAGTCAATAAAACTATCTGACTCGCCCTATCCGACGCGCTGGCAGTGTAAAAGTACGATGGGAACGGCGTTAACTATAGACAATCTGGCTAATACGTTTTCTCGACAGTCATTAGATATAGGCGCGCGCATTATGCTTGAACATATGACGGTGAGCGCTAATGATGTGGTGGTAGATTTAGGCTGCGGCAACGGAGTACTGGGGGTTAATGCCCTTTCTCTTGCCCCTGATGCCAAAGTAATATTTGTGGATGAGTCCTATATGGCATTAGAAAGTGCCAGACTCAATGTGCTCAACAACTTCCCGGATAAAATTGATCAATGTGAGTTTGTTGCAAGTAATTGCCTTGAAACATTGATCAATAGAGAGAATAAACCTGCTGTTACCAAAATTCTGTGTAACCCACCGTTTCATCAACAAAACGCAATCACTGACCATATTGCATGGCAAATGTTCACTGATTCCCGGGACGTACTTATTAAAAGCGGTCACTTAGTGGTGGTTGGTAACCGGCACCTCGACTATCACATTAAACTTAAAAAGTTGTTTGGTGGCGCTAAGGTACTTGCGAGTGACAAAAAGTTCGTTATCTTAGGCACTGCAAAACGATAAGCGATCAAAAAACATGCGCGAATTAAGGAAAACATTTAAAGGCATTTTTATGAAGAAAATACTTTTATCACTGCTGACCGCCATCATGCTAATAGGCAGCAGTTCACCCGTTATGGCCAAGAAAGACGATGGGTCTCAGGTTCAGCCAGATAACTATTACCCTCGGGTGAAAATAGAAACCACCATGGGCGATATTGTGGTTGAACTGGACAGAAGACGTGCGCCAATTACCGTAAATAACTTTCTTCGTTATGTTGATAAGCGCGCCTACGAAGACACCATTTTTCACCGCATCGTGCCTGGTTTTGTTGTGCAAGGTGGTGGTTATACGGCAGACTTCAACGGCAAGTCGAACTTTCCAGATATCTTCAATGAGTCTGGTAACGGTTTGACTAACGACCTGCACACTATTGCAATGGCAAGACAAGGTGACCCGCATACCGCAAACCGACAATTTTTCTTCAACGTGAATGACAACAGCAGCTTAAACCCCGGAAGAGACTGGGGCTACGCGGTTTTTGGCGTAATTGTTGAAGGCGAAGATATTGTTGATGCCATGTCGGAAGTAGAAACTGAATATTCGATTCGCCTTAACGCGAATAACGTACCCATTGAGCCGATCATTATTAAAAAGATGACCGTGTTACCACCGTTGTAAAGCTCCCCAACTAAAATTAGCGTTAACTTTAAAGACATTAGTGTCCTTATCTTGTAAAGATAAGGACACTTTTTACGATTTAGGCAAGGTTCATTTTAAAGACTCGGCGTAGTCTTGTGCTTGAGAAAGCAAGCGTAGAACGTTGTTTCCCCAAATATCCGCTAAGTCTTCTTCGGTATATCCTTCGGCCAAAAGCCTTTCTGTTATAAGAGGCAGTGCAGCAACGTCCATCATGCGCTCAACACCTCCGCCTCCATCCCAGTCTGCACCTACACCAGTATGCTTAGGACCCGCAATTTTCAGAATGTGAAGGAAATGCGCCATATAATCTTCGAAGGTGGCACGAACTGCTGGGTGCTCCATATCAATTTGTTTTCGCTTAAGCTTTAATGCCGTGACTTCTTCAGCAGTCATCTCGGCAATATTACCCATTTGCTTAAACAATTCTCCATATGCTTTTTTGCGTTCTGGGTCGCTCGGTAGCTCTGTTAGGTAGGACCCATAAGCGTTTACATGAATAACACCGCCGCTTTCAACTAACTTTTTAAGCAACTCGTCGTCAATATTACGCGGATGATCATAGACCGACTTAGTGCCAGAATGAGAAAGAATCACTGGTGTTTTGGACAATCGAATCATGTCTTCTAAGAGTTCATCATGAGCGTGCGAACCATCTAGAATAATCCCTAGCTCATTTGCCTTTTTTACCAACTTTTCTCCCAACGGAGACAAGCCTCCGTATTGTTGGCCATTGGGATCGGTTGAGCTATCGCCAAATTGATTATTCTTGAAGTGTACAGGCCCAACCATTCTTAAGCCCATCTTGTAGAAGGTTTCTAAGAGACTTAAGTCTTCTCCTAGTGGGTAGGCGTTTTCCATACTGATATAGACAATTTTCTTTCCTTCATCAGTAATCGCTTTTGCATCGCCCGGGTTAGTAGCAAGAGCAAAAGTGTCAGGGTTGGCTTCGACCATCTTATGAATTGCCATCGCTCGCAGCAGCGCCGTATCTCGAGCAGACTTGAATCCTTCATCAGTTACCGGCCCTTGTGATGTGTATATAACCCAAAAACCACCATCTAGACCTCCGGCATCCATTCTTGGCACATCGACCTGAGAGAAGTCTCCATCCACCGTATGGGCATGCATAATGTCAAAGCCCGGCTGCACGAGTAACGCTGGCGTGTCTAAATGGGTGTCCATTACAACTATGGATTCATGAAACGCTTGAGTTTTAGACTCATTACCAGGCGACTGTGCACAGACACACATTGAAGATATGGATAAAGAGAAAGCAATCGCACCTAACTTCATACTTTTAACACTCATCATTTAAAAATCCACCGTTACTGTTGCTTGGAATGTACGGGGGCTTAAAGGTCGTCCAAACGAAGAGCCCGTAAAACCGAAAGACATCACTTCTTTATCAAACACGTTATCTACATTAAACCGCAGTCGAACATTTTCTGGCATCCCAAAATTGTTCGGGCCTCCAATATCAATGTAAGCTTGCGCCACCAAATAGCTTTCTAGCTCATACGTTTCGTTGAAGTCGGTATAGCGGATATCTGTATACTTCGCTGAGAAGTTAGCAACCAACCACTCAGTAGGTTCATAAGTTACTCCACCTGTCATTAGCCATTCAGGGCTATCGGGTAATTGACTACCAGCAGGATTGCCTGCAAAACCATCCACTAACTCTGCTTTTTTAAACGAAACATTTGCATTGAAATAGAGCTTTCTATCGAACATGTCTGGCTGAAAAACACCACTAAACTCAATACCATAAGCTTTCGATGCACCAGCATTCACATAAAAGGTTTCTGGCTGACCTGTAGCAGGATTGATGACGCTACTTGCAATTAAACGATTATCAAAACGTGTGTAAAACAGCGCAACAGCCCCGTTGTAATGCTCGCGATTAGTTCTAAAGCCCAGTTCATAGTTGTCTGCTTCCTCACCTTCCGGTGCTTCCACATCAAAGCCTACCGCGTTATCAAAGATGTCGTCGGTTCCAGCTGGCAATGCAAAATTTTGCGCGTAGGAAGCAAAAAGCTGATCAGTATCGTTAAGACGATATACAGCCCCCACCATTGGTAAGAAATTATCGGTGTATTCAGCGTCTACTGATTGCGGCCCATAGCCAGGCTCTCCATCAATTTCATAGTCGTCATAATCGCGATAGCCATCTAATGAATAATCTATAGACAGTGACTTAAAGCCAACCTCCAACAGAAGGTCATCATCCATCATGCTGAAGTTATCTTTTATAAAGAGTTGCGTAGTATCACGAACTGCAGTGTAGTCGCGACGATAGTACGCCACCTCATCGTAAATAACTTCACCATCAGCACTCCCCCCGGTTTTGTTAAGGCGGGCTTGTGTTCGGTTATAAGTATCCTCTTCAATCCAACCACCTGCTTCTAATTTATGATCTCCCATGAACCAGGTCACACTTCCAACAAGACCTTCACGTTCACCACCAACTGTCGATAGGCCGTACTGGACTCCTCTAGGGTGAACTACATCTAGACCTGCGGCAGCTTGATCAGTATAAATACTTAGTGTGTTGGTGTAGCTATCAGGCGAAACTCCATAGCCATTTTTATCTTCATAGTAAGCTGTAACTTCAAGCTGTACTTCGTCAGTTAAGTAAGTACCAAAGCCTAATGAATAAAGCTTGTCGTCGCGTATATTAATTCTGTCTTCGTAATAGCTTGTACAGTTTGAACCTGTGAATACAGGCGTAAAATCAGTATCGTCTATAGTGCCATCACCGTTAAAGTCATATACTTCAGGCTGCGCTTCGATACATCCTTCAGGTATGGTGTCTAAGTAACTATAGTAATAGTCATCTTTAAAGACTGACGCTGGCGCAGAGGGCGAGTCATAATCAAAAAAGTCATTGGAAACATATGTAGCTTGAATATAGCTGCTGCCAAACTCGTAAAGCGCCTTAGCTTCAATGTGCTCACGGTCGATTGTACCAGGGCCCCGCCATAGTTCAGAATCGGTTTTTGAACGGCTAACGTAAGCCTTAAATCCTTCAATATCACCCGTTTCCAGTTTCACGAAAGTACGTTGTAAATCGAAGTCACCCGCGGTAATGGCCACCATTCCGCCCATTTCATCCGAAGGCCTTACCGTATTATATTGTGCAATAGGCCCCAGTGACGCGTAAGTTGGAGCAGATACATCGCCCGCACCTGGAGAGGCGATTACAGCCCCTAAATTTTCGTTATCAACATAACGAAAGATTGGGCTACCGCCAAATGCATCAGAACGCCCCATAGGAATTCCATCAAGCACAAAACCCATCTGACTGAGCTGAAACGCTCTCACTTGAACCGAATTACCGAACTCATAAAGACCCAGAGCACCATCGGTTTGTACATTGAAGCCCGGTAAGCTTTCCAACATTTTCAGGCCGGATATTCCTGAGGGAGCTGAAAGCAATTCTTCGCGGCTTACGGCAAGTGTATTGGTGGCTTCATCGGTACCAATCGCAATATCCGTTTGTGAAACGCGCCGCCCAGTTACGACAATTTTCTCTTCAGTTTCGGTTTGTTGATCTGTTTGCGATTGTTGAGCATTCACATGTGATGACATCAATGCTTGGCCAATTACACCGGCCAACAACGAATATTTAAAGCTTTTGTGTGTACGTCTTGTGTTCATAGTTGTGCTCTTCTTTATCTGTTTTTATAGTCTGATAAGCAACCCTATTATTGTTCTGCGCACTTCCTTATGCGGTGATAACTTAAGAGCATTTTCAATAGCTATACCAAGACGATGGGAAAGAGATAAAGATTGGACGAAATGCCATCTCACAGAGATAGATTACGTATCCAGCACGTTAAGATACTCAAGAAAAAACATCTTTTAACGTTCTAACAACACGAATATAAGAGGAAGATCGTTTAGATAGGCACCATAGCGAAGCGATGCACCAAATTAGACAAAAGTATAATAAAATTAATAAGTATTTCTGAACTAGCGCTTCTTTTTAAGTTATCGTAATTCCAACCTGAACAAATGCTGTTTTGGGAACGTTTTGTCGAAGTAAAAGCCCTGCTTGTTAAACCCTAAGCGCTGTAAAAGCTTCTGCGACGCCATATTTTCTGGGTGCGTCATGGCTGTTAAAAAACGATAGCCCTTAGACGCAGACCACGCAATAACACACTGACATGCCTCATAACATATACCCTTGCCTCTTGCTTCAGGCAGCATGGCAAAGCCTAAATCTGGACATTCAAATGCAAAGCGATTGAAGAGACCACAAACCCCTAAAGGTTGTTTGGTTTCGGTTAATTCGACAGCCAGCAGGCCATACCCCCACTCTTCGCGCTGCGCATTTGTTTTGCCAATGTAGTCACACGCATCGTCTACTGTTTCGACATTTTTACTTCCAATGTATCTAAGCCATAGCGGGTCCTGCTGCAGCGCAAGAACCCAGTGTTTATCATCAAAAGTAAGCGGCCGTAGCGTTATTTTATCGTTTATAAAAATAGCGGTGTTTGTGTTCACACTAATCCTTTTAGCAAAGTTTTTATGACGCGCATGTAGTACTCGCTTTTGTACCTCTACATTTGAATGTATAGCTAGAAGTAAGACCTAAGGCAAACACTATCTCTTTGCTAGAAGCCTATCTATGTGCTCAAAGTGGTCTGGGTTGACCACTGCCGCGCGGGGGTACTTCGGGTTCGTTCTGTCGTTTACTCTTGGGTGCTCCCACAACGATGTATGGGCGATAAATCGCTCGGCTTCCTCTATACCACCGTGCTCTAAGCATCCACTCAAGCATGTATCTACGTACGTTTGATGTACGGGATAGGCGTCATTTGCCTGTGTACAATCGAGTGTTTCGCAAATCCAAAAGGTAAATTGTGCAAGCACATCGTCTAAGGACGCAGAACCCTTGTGTTGATGAAAGTTGAGTGCTTTAGCGCTTACTTCGACAAACCGATAGTCTTTTTCTCTCTCCTGTAAGGCAGGGTTAATTTGTGTTGGGATAAGCTGGGCGTTTAATTTGCTATGCGCATTAGCCACGGCGCCAACGTAAGTCTGCTTTTCATGAAGACTTCGCGTCACCCATGCCCTTTCGAAGCCAGAAACCGTCACAGGGATCCCTGGTGTAAAAATGTTGGAGTAGCGCTCTCGGCTGTCTTTGCTAAGTAAGCTTCCATAACCTAACACCATGTGTTTTTCGGTTTGCGTACTTAACCAATTCGCTATGTCATTCATTTTCACCTCTACTTCACAACCGCTCGACGTTTACCATCTTAAGCATGTTTATCTTTGCAGTTTATTCAACTGGAAAAAATCGTACTGACCACTTTCCCCTAGTATAAAAAAAGGCGATGTACTGAGAGCCCCAATACATCGCCTTGTATACCGCAGTGGAGTTGTTTAATTAAAACAACGCTCTCACACCCATAGTAAAGTTTCTACCTGGAAGCGGTGCTTGGTCTTTTAAGAAAGATGTATGAACACGGGCTTCCTCGTCAGTTAGGTTTTCACCGCGCGCAAACACTACCCAGTCAATGCCCTGCGTGCCAAACTCATATTGCACGCTTGCGTTAACCAAGGTGTAGCCGTCGGTTGCAGTCTCAAATGACGCAACGTCATTTTGGTCGTCGTACCACGTAAAGCCAACGTCAGCACTTAAACCATCGTTCACGTAGCTTAATTCACTACCAAAGCGCATAGGCGGCGTGCGCGGAAGGTTGTCGTCTTCAATTTCTGCGCGGATATAGTCACCAAATACGGTTAAGCGTAGCGTGTCTGTTAAATCAACGTAAGTTTCTGCTTCAAAGCCCCAGATGTCAGCGTCAGCCTGTTGGAAATAATAAATTGGCAAGCCTTCTTCATCGCCGTGTTCATCATGTCCATGTTCTTCGTGCTCGCTTTCTAATCCTTCCTCTTCGTGCTCATCGTGTTCTTCGTGCTCGCTGAGCGCAATTAAGCCTGTGCTTGTTTGGAAGATATAGTCATCTGCTTGATTGTAGAAGAACGACGCACTGTAGCCCCAGCTTCCGGTAAACTTACGGAAAGTAATATCTAGGTTGGTACTAACTTCTTCTTTTACGCCTTTAAGTGTTTCTTCGATATGGCCTTCCTCGTCCATATCAAATACTAGACCTACTTCGTAGCTTTGCGTTGCTAAATGCTGGCCAGCAGAGAAAAGTTCTTGCTGGCTTGGTGCACGTTCGCTGCGTGATAGGGTTACGGCAATTGAGTGACCTTCCTGGTATTCCCAGTTAGCGCCCGCTGAAAGTGATAGGCTGGTGAAGTCGTAGTCAGGGAAGTTGAAAGCAACAGCATGCTCTTCGTGTTCTTCACCCTCATGTTCCTCATCGTGCTCCTCGCCTTCATGCTCATCATGCAATACGTCAAGTTCCACTTCGCTGGCATCAGCGTCTAATGTCGTTCGCTCTAGTCGGCCACCAAGCTCAAAGGTTACATCACCTACTTTCTTTTGTTCTATAACATAAAGTGCGTAGCTTGATGTGGTATTAGCTGGGGTAAAGGCTTCTTCGCCCACGGCATTGTAGTCACTATGATTAAACTGTAGCCCGAATACGCCGTGCCAGCCGTTCACTTCTTCGTGGTAAGCAGAAAGACGGATATCGCTCGACTCATTAGTAAATACGGTACCTGGTTCACCATCTTCAATTTCAGCATGTTCGTAATCGGTGTAGGCTGCGGCAAACTTAAGGTTTGTAAGTCCACGTACTGGAGAGTGCCACTCACCGGCTGCTTGATAACGGGTCATATCTACATCAAGTAACACGCCTTCTTCAGCGTGTTCTTCATGATCATGTTCTTCAAGGTCGTGGTCTTCGCCCTCATGCTCTTCATCGTGCTCTTCCTCACCATGAGCATGACTATGGCCAGGTACGCCATATTTATTGTCGAGTTGTTCAACAGCAAAACCGAAGTAGCCTTCTTCAGCCACGTAAGATAAACCAGCAACGACGTTACGCGTCTCCATTGCGCTGCTTTCTAGCACACCGTTTGGTTCATCTTCATCGGGTTCGATAGACGCAAAACCCGGAATATCCGCGTTGTCTGTATCGCGATAAAACCCGTCGACATGCCATACAATATTGCCACTGCCACCCGTTACATCTGCACGGGTATACGAGCCGTTATTCACTGTGCTGTAGCTAGTTTCAGCTTCGCCTTCTACGCCGTCTAACTGATACTGAGGAATACGTTTGTCAACCACGTTAACCACACCACCAATAGCGCCACTGCCGTATTGGAGTGTTGCAGGGCCTCGAAGCACTTCCACCTGGGTTGCGCTTGAGAGGGTAGTTGCTACGTTATGATCTGGCCCAACACGAGATACGTCAGAAACATCCAAACCGTTTTGAACAATCTTGACACGCGGGCCGTCGTTACCGCGAATAACTGGGCTGCTTGAAACCGGGCCAAAATAAGTGCTGTGCACACCAGGCGCGTTTTTTAGGGTTTCCCCTAAGGTTGGTGCTTCTATTTTATGTAATTTTTCAGCACCAATGACGGTCACTGGCGTAACAGATTCCAGTACTGATGATTGAAGCGCATTGGCGGTAACCACGATATTTTCGACGGATGCAGGCTTTAAAACGAAGTCTACATTTTGACCCGTATTTACGTCGCCTAAGTCGTTATCACCATGAATGTAGTTAGAAGAATAAACATGTAAATGAATATGTGGCTGCTTTACATCGTCAAAACGGTAAATACCATTTGCATCGGTGTATGCTACACGGCGGCTGCCTTCAATCTTTACTTCAGCCCCTGCAATAGGTTGCCCTGCCGTGTCGGTGACTTTTCCCGTTACTGTGGTGGCATACACAGGCGCACTTAACAGCCCTGCTATGGACAAACTTAGCAGCGAACGCATTTTCATGGGTATTCCTCTGAGGATGTTATAACATTATCTAGTGATGTTATAACATTTTTCAGCATTGCCGTGCTCATGTCAACCGCAGGCCAATGTAAGTTACCCCTTATCTAAACTAATTTAATGTTTTGTAAATATTTAGGTGCAAAGCCTTCGCTTTTCTGCCCCATTAAAAGTCTCTAAGCTCTGCTTACCGTGAAGTTGATCACTTCTTGAATGTGTTTTGCATTGGTTTTAAGCATAAGCAAACGATCGATGCCCAGCGCCACACCCGCACACGGTGGCAAACCTGCGTCAAGCGCACTTAGAAAGTTTTCATCAATGGGCTTAGTGGGAAGGCCATGTTCTTCGCGCTTTCTGTTATCCGTTTCAAAGCGCAGCCGCTGCTCTTTTGCTGCACTTAACTCATGAAAACCGTTAGCAAGTTCAGCGCCTTGGTAATACACCTCAAAGCGTTCGGCAACCCGTTCATCAACTGGGCTTAGTTTGGCAAGCGCCGCCTGAGAAGCAGGGAAATCGTAGATGAAGCACGGTTTTTCGTTACCGATTTTAGGTTCGATTACATAGCTGAATAACAGTTGTAACTTGCTGTCATAACTTAGATTTTGCGGCGCATGAATATCTATGTTCTGCTCTTCCATTGCCTTTAACAAAACGTCGTTATCAGCACTTAACGGGTCAATATTTAAATAGGTTTGAAAAGCTTTCTGATACGTCATCTTATCGGCCGAAGCCGTGTTTAAGGTTTCTTGCAGCAAGGCGTCAACCTCGTCCATTAGCGCAAAATGATCAAAACCTAAGCGGTACCACTCTAGCATGGTAAACTCTGGGTTGTGCCAGCGCCCTTCACCTTCATGGCGAAACGCTTTACACACTTGATAAATACTACCGCTGTCAGCGCACAGTAACCGCTTCATGGCATATTCAGGGGAAGTTTGAAGATACAGCGTAGTTGGCTTACCGGATGAGGCAAAATTGAATTGTGTATCAAACGCATCTAAATGCTCATCGGTAACCGTACCGTTTGAAAGTAAAGGCGTATCGACCTCTAACACGTTTCTTGCGTAAAAAAACTCACGGATTGTTCTGAGTAATTCTGCTCGCGCAACACGGGCTTCATGAGTGGTAGTAGGCTGCCAAGATTGCATGTATTCAAACCTAAGAAGAATAGCTAAAACAAAAAACCGGTACACTAAGGCACCGGCTTTACACGTATACAGAATGTCTCAGATATTATTTTTGTGCGCGAGACACGTATTCGCCAGAGCGCGTATCTACACGGATAACTTCGCCTGTTTGAACGAATAGAGGAACGCGAACAACTGCACCAGTGCTAAGCGTTGCTGGCTTACCACCAGTACCTGCTGTATCACCTTTAAGACCAGGATCAGTTTCAGTGATTTCAAGCTCAACGAAGTTTGGCGGCGTTACTGTGATAGGTGAACCGTTCCACAGTGTAATGGTGCAAACGTCGTTTTCTACCAACCACTTGGTATTCTCGCCTACCGCTTTTTCGTCTGCAGCGATTTGTTCGAATGTATCGTTGTTCATAAAGTGGTAGAATTCGCCGTCGGTGTACAAGTAGGCAAGTTCCGTATCCATTACGTCAGCGCCTTCTACTGATTCACCTGAGCGGAAAGTTTTTTCTAAAACTTTACCTGAAATAAGCTTGCGGATTTTTACGCGGTTAAACGCTTGGCCCTTACCCGGCTTTACGTATTCGTTTTCTAGAATGTTGCAAGGTTCGCCGTCCAGCATGATTTTCAGGCCGCCTTTGAACTCGTTAGTGCTGTAATTAGCCATAATTCCTCTGTCTAAACATAAGGTACAAAAAGTTTCGTGGAACAAATAATACCTAAAAAACCGATTTCTGTAGAGCATAACTGGCAAAAAGAATTAGCAAGTAGCTTTACTGATCCTGCAAAGCTATTGCAACACTTAGGTTTAGACCAAGAAAAATACGCACAACACATTAAAGCACGTCGTCTTTTTCCTATGCGTGTTCCACGACATTTTGTGGATCTGATGGAAAAAGAAAATCCCAACGACCCGCTGTTTTTGCAAGTCATGCCGCTCAGCGATGAATTCCTA
Source organism: Alteromonas sp. R7 (assembly GCF_055755235.1). Classification (NCBI taxonomy): domain Bacteria; kingdom Pseudomonadati; phylum Pseudomonadota; class Gammaproteobacteria; order Alteromonadales; family Alteromonadaceae; genus Alteromonas; species Alteromonas sp. R7. The sequence goes on from NZ_JBVTQX010000002.1 coordinate 572,085, forward strand.
ACATCACCCGGTTATAGCGAAGATCCGTTAGACGAGCACGACACCGCAGGCAAAGGTATACTGCACAAATACGATTCTCGCGTGTTGTTAATGGTTCGCACTGGCTGTGCAGTAAACTGCCGTTACTGTTTTCGACGCCATTTTCCTTATGCCGACAATGCGGTAAGTAAGCACCAATGGCTTGATGTGCTTGAATACCTTCGCAGTAATAACAAAATTAATGAGGTGATTTTTTCAGGTGGCGACCCACTGATGGCGAAAGATGATCATTTGTCATGGTTAGCCAACGAAATTGCCGCCATTCCCCATATAAAACGACTGCGTATTCATAGCCGTCTGCCGGTAGTGCTACCAGAACGAATTAGCCATGACTTCGTTGAATGGTTTAGCGCATTGCCGCTTCAAAAAGTATTAGTGCTGCACGCAAACCACGCAAATGAGATGTCAGAAACGCTAAAATCCCGATTAAACACACTACGAGAGAGAGGTGTGACTCTGCTCAATCAATCGGTATTGCTAAAAGGCGTAAACGATTCCGGCGATGCCATAAGTGATTTAAGTGAAACGCTATTTGAGGCTGGAGTACTGCCCTATTACTTGCACGTGTTAGATAAAGTGCAGGGTGCGAGTCATTTTTATGTGAGTGATGATGAAGGCCGCGAAATTATGGAAAAAGCGATAAAGCGCCTGCCGGGCTTCTTGGTGCCAAAACTGGTGAGAGAAATTGGCGGTCAACCCGGCAAAACGCCTATCGACTTAAAGTTGCATCCCTAACTTACGCGAAGGTATCGACGTTGGCGCCTAACGCGGGGTTTGAAGATGACGATTTTGGTACGTCAGAAGCTGATTCCAGCAACTGAAGCGACGCTTGTCCCTCTTGCTCTTGTTGGCTTTTAGCCAACTTAAGAGAGGCCAACTCAAGTGACGCACCGGACGTTCCAGAGGCACTAGTACCTTGTAGATCCATACCATTTTCCTTTGTTGCTTGTAGCAAAGTAAAAAAATGGGCAGAATTGCCCACCCTTACGATGTGTTGAGTGTTACGTAATCAGCAAATTCGTTAGTGAACCGCAAGCTTTGTAATTTACAACATCGTTAAGTTATCGGCCTTGAAAGGCGAAACTTTAACCATTATTTACCGTAATACATTTGGCGTGGCAAAAAATAATTGCGACGCAACTCATATAAACTTAGGTGTGCAGGTAGTACGCACTCCTAATCACATTAGAAATAAAGGCGTGACTATGCAACAGAGCCAAGAGATGCAAGCTGTCCATCAACAACTTCAAGAAACACTTCAAACGCTACACCGCAAAGCCGTTGATGCCGACCAAATACTGGATAGTTTACAGCGCGATCAAAAAGGTAAGTTTGCAGCAGTATTCGCTGACGACAGTGGGTTTAGCACATCAGCAAAACGCTTTGGCCCCTATGTACAAGAGATAGCGAACGACTGGCAGTCGCTAAAGGAACTGGATGATGATGACGCTAAGCAGGCACTTGCGCCTTTGGTTAAAAAAATAGAGTTGGCGCTGGTGACCATTGCGCAATTTCAGCAGTCTCTATCCCAAAAGTAGTGTAGAACTGCAAATGAATAAAACAAAGCCCGCTTTCATAGCGGGCTTTTTATAGGTTGGCTTCTTACTTTCGGCGCACTCTCACGCGCCTTACCACTTATTTTTGGTAAAGCGGCAGCAAGGCAATTCTCCGATTAATTTCCTGCACTTCTTTTAAGTACGCTTTGCTGTCTACCCGTTGATATTGTTCGGTAAACGCTTGCTTACTTAAGCCTTCAGGCAGCCCATCGATAGGCGGGATGATTTCAAGCTCACTTTGAATGCGCGCAATCGCGTTTTGCACTTCCATTGCAGTATTTGGATGGGTCGCAACTTTTGCAAACTCAGTACCCGACATATCAGCTGCCAGGTCGACAAAACTATAGCCAGAGCCACCATTACCGCGGTCCATGAGTTCTTTAAACTCGCCAATTGCTAGGGACATGCCTTGTTCCGCCAACAATTCCAATGCAGCAGAAATAATAAAGTGACGAGCCAAATCGTTGCGCTTGTGCAGCACAGCACCTCTGCGAGGCTTTAACGCTTTTTCGGAATCTGGCTGGATGTCGCCCACCAAAGTACCAACACGATGATGCCCAACGTAAACCGCTAAAGCGAGGATTACCGCATTATTATGCAGTACTGCATCTTGAGGGGTTTGGCTTTGCTCTCTCGCCCGCGCCATCCCTTCGCGCAAGTATTCAATAAGGGATACCGGTTTATTTGATAAGGCTATTTCTCTACCAGACAAATACCGTAAATAGTACGCAGATAACTGCTGAAGCTCGGTCTGTTCGCTTACCGACATGTTCGACGCCACCACGTTTAACTCGCTTAGCAGCTCATCTAAACGCCCAACATCAAGGGTAAGTTCACCGCTTCTCATGGTCACACGTTCAACCCGCGATAACGCAATGGTGGCTATTTCTGATTGCGTATAAGAGTTCACCGTACGCTCTAAAAACCCAAGTAAAAAACGACCCGGAATGGTTAAGTCGCCAACTTGGACTTGCTCTATACGCAAGCTATCTCCAGGCAGTACTAGTGCTGACGCATTTACATAATACCCCGTATTGTTGATAGCGTAAGTGACGTTAATGGTTCCCGCCAACGGCGTGATATTCACTACGCCCTTAAAGTCAGGTAATGCACGCTGTAACACACCCACTAAGCTTTCGACTTGGGTTTCGGTGAGCGTAACTTGATGGCCTTCTTCTCGGCGAGAAAACGCCTGTTGCAGCTGACCGAGGAGTTCATTAACGCTATCAGCACCATCTAGCTGTGTGGGCGCTGTCGATGCGACTAATGGCGTTTTTTGCACAGCCATAACCGTAACCGTAGCAACGCTTACTACAAGCAGAACAACAATGATGGCAAAAGTAATCAAGAGCCATTTTACGCTACGCAATATCATGAGAAATCAGCTGTACCTGTCATAATAATTAATAAAAAATAAGTTAGCGCCTCTGGCATTCTTCGCTGTAAAACAAAGAAAGTTACGCCCTAACGTGCTGGTTATACTACGTTATCTATTTTCGCGCTACCAGTGACAAGTGGCACGACAAGTCGGCAATTAACCTCCACCGCATTCGCTAAAAAACGAGTTCGCAGTCCACCCAGTCTTTCAAGCTTGTATACCGCACTGTGGCACCAGACAAGTTATGATGTTTCGACAAATCCGTGGGTATCACAACGCAGGCTAGGTTTGCCGCAAGTGCCGCTGTCATGCCGGTTTGCGTGTCTTCAATTGCTACACATTCATCTGGAATTTTTCCTAGCTTGTCCATTGCAAGCGCGTAACAGTCAGGTGCTGGTTTGCTGTTTTCAACGTCTTCAACGGAAACCACGCAAGATATATAAGCACTCAAATCATACTGAGATAAGGTTTTTTCCACCGACTTTTTACTTCCCCCAGTCACAATGCCAATGGTATAGCCTTTGTTTGCACATTGTTTAATAGCTTCCTTAGCAAACGGCATTAAGGGGAAAGCTTTCTTGTCTAAGTAATCGCTAATGCTTTTGTGTTTTTGCTCTGCCAGCTGCTGCGGCGCTATATCGATGTTAAAATGTTCGACGAGATCGACAGCATTTTGCTTTACAGGAATACCCGCCATCACTTCGCAATAAAAATCCTCGCTTAGTTCAACATCGTACTTCAGCAAAATGTCTTTCCACAGGTCAAAATGTACGGATTCTGAGTCAATAAGGGTACCGTCGTGATCAAATAATAGCGTTGTGGTTTTATCGCTTACCGCTAACTGGCGGGTTGATGAAGAAACTGAGTGCAATGCCAAAATAAACCTCCTTGCTAGTTCAATACCGGTTTTGAAAACATATTGGGTGTCATCGATACCGAAAAAACGATAACACCTTTAGCCCCTGTTGCAGTGCTTTGTTAATAGTGATTGTTTGCATGCCATATGTCAGAACATGCCAGAACAGTGCCAGTGCTGTGGTACACTGGGGCATTCACGAGCTAGAACATTTTCAACGTGGAGCAAATTGGGTGCTTTACCACATTTTAGGCTTTGCCAGTGCCGCGCTGTTTTTACTGACATGGTTAGGATTATGGTCACAAATTAAGGCCATGACGCGCTTTCAAGTGCCCGTTTCTAGCGAAAGTGACGATGCTAACCACAGTCTGTCACTTAACCAGTTTGGCTCTAGCTATTTTGCCTTTTTCTCAATTTTCCTATTTGGCATTTCGGTAGAGCCTTTCAACCATTACTTGGTGTGGACACGATTTGGCGCGCTCATACTTACGCTCATTATCATTTGGAAAATATGGCAACACAGGCGCACTTCAATTTCAGGCTATATTGCCGCTATTGCCTTGCTAGCCCTTATTGGTGGCACACTTTCCATTGCTTTTCGGCCATTCCCAACGCTTGCACAGCTTGGCGCAAACACCTTAATGCTGGTCGTTACCGTTATCTTATTTCAAGGTTCACTGCACCAGTGGTTTGTACTGCAGCGCAGACAAAAAGTGGGATCGCTGTCATTTGCGCTGTTTCGCAATATATTGATAAAAGACGTTAGCACTTTATTGTTTGGCCTAACAATGCCATTAAGCCAAAGCTGGCCGCTGCTTATCTTAAATGGTACGAGCGTAATTATGCGCGGCAGTATTTTATTGCAAATGCACAAACTAAAACGCCGAGAACTTCCCGTGTCAGGGTAGTTTCTCGGCGTTTCAACATTAAACTATTAAGCAGAGTGTTCTGCACACGCTTCTGTGCACAAACATTAAAGTGGCGTGTTACAGTACCACTTCAGCCATATTACCTTTACTTTCGAGCCATATTTTACGGTCGCCAGAACGCTTCTTAGCAAGCAGCATGTCCATCAGCTCCATCATTTCTTCAGCGTCTTCAATGGTCAGCTGAACAAGTCGACGGGTATTCGGATCCATGGTTGTTTCGCGAAGCTGTAGCGGGTTCATTTCACCCAAGCCTTTAAAGCGCTGTACGTTGACTTTACCGCGTTTTTTCTCCGCTTCAATTCGGTCAAGGATGCCCTGCTTCTCGCCTTCATCTAGCGCGTAGTACACTTCTTTGCCTACATCTATTCTAAATAGCGGCGGCATAGCAACATACACATGGCCTTGCTCTACCAAGGTTCTGAAGTGACGAACAAAGAGCGCACATAATAAGGTAGCAATGTGTAGCCCATCAGAGTCAGCATCGGCAAGAATACAAATTTTACCGTAGCGTAAACCAGACAGGTCGGTTGAATCTGGGTCGATACCCAGCGCAACTGAAATATCGTGAATTTCCTGTGATGCCAGCACTTGAGAAGAGTCGACTTCCCAGCTATTCAGGATTTTACCGCGCAGCGGCATAATTGCCTGAAACTCTCGGTCTCGCGCTTGCTTGGCCGAGCCACCCGCCGAGTCCCCCTCTACTAAAAACAGTTCAGAGTACGAAATATCTTGTGATGAGCAGTCGGTCAGTTTGCCTGGTAGTGCAGGCCCTTGAGTGACCTTTTTACGCGCAACTTTTTTGGTTTGACGCAGACGGCGCTGTGCATTGTTGATACACATTTCAGCAAGCGCTTCAGCAATTTCAGTGTGTTGGTTTAACCAAAGGCTGAATGCGTCTTTCACTACACCTGATACAAACGCACTGGCCTGACGTGAAGACAGGCGCTCTTTAGTCTGCCCGGCAAACTGCGGGTCCTGCATCTTAGTCGACAGGATATAAGCACAGCGGTCCCAAATATCATCAGGCGATAACTTAACGCCACGGGGCATTAAGTTTCTAAATTCGCAGAATTCGCGCATTGACTCCAGTAAGCCTTGGCGCAACCCATTGACGTGTGTACCGCCTTGCGCTGTAGGAATAAGGTTAACGTAGCTTTCCGTTACCAAATCTCCACCTTCAGGCAACCACATTACAGCCCAATCGGCGGCTTCTGTATTGCCGCTGAATGTACCCACAAACGGCGTGTCAGACGGTAAGGTTTCAAACTCTTCTACCGCTTGGTAGAGGTAGTCTTTAAGGCCATCTTCGTAATACCACTCTTGGCTTTCTTTGGTAATCTTGTTGTCGAAACGAATGCGCAGACCCGGGCTTAACACCGCTTTAGCGCGCAAGTTGTGCACAAGTCGGCTGGCTGAGAATTTTGCCGAGTCGAAATATTGCGGGTCAGGCCAGAAGTGAACACGGGTTCCTGTATTGCGTTTACCGCAGGTATCGATAACCTGTAAGTCTTCGACTTTGTCGCCGTTTTCAAAGGCGATTTGATATACGTTACTGTCTCGTCGAATAGTCACTTCTACGCGGGTTGAAAGCGCGTTAACTACCGAGATCCCTACCCCGTGAAGACCACCAGAAAAGGCATAGTTTTTGTTTGAAAACTTACCACCTGCGTGAAGTTTACATAGAATAAGCTCTACGCCTGATATTCCCTCTTCAGGGTGAATATCTACCGGCATACCACGACCATCGTCGATAACTTCTAACGATTGGTCTTCATGCAAAATAACTTTGATATTAGAGGCATGCCCAGCAAGCGCTTCATCCACACTGTTATCGATGACTTCCTGACCCAAATGATTCGGGCGGGTAGTGTCGGTATACATACCAGGGCGGCGTTTTACGGGGTCGAGGCCGTTTAAAACCTCGATAGCATCTGAATTGTATTGATTTGACATAGTTATGGTTGTTATTTAAGCCAGCGACAAAGAAAGAGATACGCAGCACTAAGGTTAGCTATATAGTATAGCGCCGCACAGCAATATGTTTGATGTTAGCAGGGCTAGTAAAGACTGGCAATGCGCTTATTTCAGCAAAAACTCGGCAATAGCAGGCAAGTGATTTTCGTAGCCTACAAAGCTGTGATCGCCACCCTCTTCAATAACCAGGTGACTTTGCGCGTACTTTTCTTCAGCCAAACGGTAATCCAACGTTTCATCTTCTGTCTGAAGCAACACTTTGTAACTGTTTGGTTCTTTGATTGACGCTGCCTCTAACGCTTGAATTACCCCTATATCGCTTTCAACTATTTCAAACTTTTCCTTGCTGTAAGGATTTTCATGAGTGCCGATTAAGCCTTGCAACAGCTCGTAGGGGCGAACTGCAGGGTTAATTAACACCGCTTTGCCTCCAAATTTTTCAAGCAAAAACGTAGAGAGATAGCCCCCCATTGAACTACCTATAAGCTTCAGCCCGTTTTCAAGCAGAGCTGGAGTGTTCTCAATAAGTGAAATTAGCTGGCCTTCTACTTTACTGGGGAAATTAGACAGCTCTGGAATATGTAGGGTAACGTTTGCGTGATGCTGCTCAAAATACGCTTTTGTGGCTTGCGCCTTAATGGATTTCGGCGAACTTAAAAAGCCGTGAAGATATAAAATGTGCTGCATGTTTTTCTCTATTCTGTGTTCTCTGTTTCTATATTTAATATGGACTCGATGAGAGTTCAAAACTGTTCTTAACGCCAAATACTTCCAAAACAGCCACGCTTAAGCAAAGAGCGCGAAAGCTAAACCCGAACAACCTTAACGCCCACCGAGCCACCATCCATTAAGCTCATCACCTGATACCCTGGCGCTTCATTGCTAACACCGAATTCGGGACGCATTTCCCATTGCCAACAGGTAGATGGGCTTGCGTAAGAAAGCGTTTTGTTCACTCCTATTTGCTGGCGCAATGGCGAATGCACATGGCCGTGAATGACAGCTTTCACTTGTGGATGTTCGTCTATTAACGCGGCTATCTGTTGCCCGTTAGCTAACGAGTGCTTATCCATCCAACTGTTTGAAGGCAATATGTGGTGATGAAGTGCAACGAGATGATTGGCCTGTGGTGACCTAATTAGCGCTTGTTCTAGCGCCTGTATATCGCTTTCTTTTACTTCCCCGGCTGCCGTTTGCTTATTGGTTATAGCGCGGGTATCCAGGCCGTGTATTTGCCAATTGGGAAAGCTTATCGGGTCATTGCTCTTTAAATAACGGCTGCTAAGATATTTTTCAAAGTACGGATTATTATCGTGGTTACCCGCCAGCACAAACCATTCTATATTTGCTGGCTCAATATATTGCTCCATCAATGCGATAAAATGCTCGTAGCTCTCAGGTGAATTATCGCCACTAATATCCCCAGTCACTAGCACAATTACTTGGTGCTTTGCTCTCTGTTCTGGCTCGCTGGCAGCTTTTTGAGCAACGTAATTTTTAATATCAACGCTATCAACAACATATTCCCGAACGCTACTGAGCACGCGTGCTAGCGATTTATAGGGCGCTATACCCGCATATCCCGTTTTATTTTTATCTTTCAGTAAGTGGCAATCACTGAGTTGTATAAGTGTAATCACGCTTCAGAGGTAACATTTGAGGAGTGTTGCAAACAGAAGTTTAGCCACTCAGCTAAAAAGATGTTCACCATATGCTTTTCGTTGCGCTGGCGCATCTTTAAGTTCGGATACTCGTAAGAGGGTTCGAGCGCTCCCGTATTTTGGCTATTGATAACCTCCGCCATGCGAGCGTCGTGATATAGGCGCACCGTCATACTAGGCGTTAAGTAAGACGGCATGTCTTTAGTGGTTTGCTTAATACTTAATGTACTGGTGTAGCGAGCAGACTCCACAATGCGTATTTCATAAGACAGGCCCACTCCTACCGAAAATTCATAGCTCAAATCTTCCGTATCGCAATCAGGCAAAATTCTTAGAACATGGGAGTAGTTCAGTTCGCAAAGCGCCTGCATGGAAGGAAGATGAGGTACATATTTTCGTTGGTTGCGTTGAGTCACGATGTCTGCCACTGCTCCAGAAGTTGTGTTTTGTGCATAAAGAACCATTGTAGCGCAATTACCGCTGCGGCGTTGTCAATATGGCCATTCTCCAACCATTCAAGGGCTGTGTTCTCTTTAATGCGATGCACTTTAATATCTTCAGACTCACTTTCCAGGCCGTGCACACCATGCGCTTGGCTAGCGTCGGTCTTTGCAATAAAAATATGTAATCTTTCTGTGGTCCCGCCCGGACTAGACAAATAGCTCAATGCTTTCGTTAATTTATCTAACGTGATACCCGCCTCTTCCATAGACTCTCTATGGCATACCGCTTCAGGTGTTTCACCTTCATCAATCATGCCAGCAATAATTTCTATCAACCAAGGGCTTGAAGATGTGGCTAATGCCCCAATTCTTACTTGCTCGATTAGCACAAACTCTTGAAGAACTGGATCGTAAGGCAAAACGCCTACTGCATGACCGCGTTCAAATATTTCTCGCGTGACGGTATCACTCCACTCTCCATTAAAACACTTGTGCTTAAATTGATACTGATTCATGGTAAAGAAACCACGATACACTGGCTTAATGTCAGTGATTTCGACGTCATTTGAGGTAAATGAAAGGAATTCCTTGCTCATTTGCTGACACTTATGGTTCAAATAGATTTATCATACATAGTACATTTACACACCAACCATGTATATGCGTTAAAAATGCATAACGGGGTGTGAGCGAATAACAGAAAATCATATTACAAGTCGTCTATTACTATAATAATTGCGTGGGTAGATCACATATTCTGTTACAGTTAATCAAATACTGTTACGAGTTTGGACTTTCGGTTTGTGGTTGAATTTTCATACACTTGGTTTTATTAAGTCGTCCCTTAGAGCGAATGACGACGCAACTTGAACACAACAGGAAGACGTAAGCATGAAACGAACACTTCTGTCGCTGGTTATCGGAGTTTCGATGACAACGGGTGCGCTGGCCGATGACCTTATGCAGGTATATCAACAAGCACTGGCGAACGACCCATTGGTAAACCAAGCGAAAGCGCAACGTGATGCAGCGTTTGAAGGGATTAGTATTAGCCGCGCAAACCTTCTACCACAGATATCTGGCTCGGTAGGCTATACAACTTCTACAGCTGAACGTGCACAAACGTTAGGTGCTAATGCTGATGACCTTCAAATTGTGGTATTTGAAACAGACGTAGACACTATCGATTATGGTTTGCAGGTACAAATGTCACTTTACGACCACGCAAACTGGCTAGGGCTGGATCGCGCTGAAAAAGTGGCCGAGCAAAGCGACGCCCAGCTTGCCGCTAGCATGCAAGACGTTATTGTGCGTACGGTTACTGCTTATTTTGACGTACTACGTGCACGTGACAATGTTGAATTTGTGGGCGCTGAAAAACGTGCCATTGAGCGCCAGTTAGAACAAACTCGCCAGCGTTTTGAAGTGGGTTTAACGGCTATTACTGACGTACACGAAGCTCAGGCCAATTACGACAGCACGGTGGCGCAGGAAATCCAAGCAAAGAACCAGCTTGAATTTGCTCTTGAAGCGCTTCGCGTAATTACAGGTAAATATCACGATCGTTTGTTTGGGCTAAACACAGAGAATTTTGCCGCAACTATGCCTGTGCCAGCGGCTGTCGATGAGTGGCTAGAAACTGCGCAGGATAAAAACTTAGCACTTCTGGTTGACAGACTTGCTATGGATATCGCGAAAGAAGATATTTCAATTGCGCGCTCGGGTCACTTACCTACCCTTGGTTTAACAGCTAACGCATCGCGAAGCAAAGACGATATTTCAAACCCGTTCTTACAGTTTGAAACACCTTATCTTGATAGTCAGTCAGTTGCGGTTCAATTGAATGTGCCTATCTATCAAGGCTCTCGCGTTTCATCGCAAACCGACCAAGCTAAGTTTAACTATGTTGCAGCAAGCCAAGCAGCTGAACAGACTTATCGTCAAACTGTGCAGTCTATTCGCAGCTCGTTTAACAATGTAAAAGCGTCAATCTCAACGATTCGTGCTTTAGAGCAGTCAGTGGTCTCAGCAGACAGCGCCCTTAAAGCAACAGAAGCAGGTTTTGATGTAGGTACACGTACCATTGTTGACGTGCTAGACAGCACACGTAACCTGTTCGATGCACGTCGTAACCTTGCGGGCGCACGCTATGACTTTATTCAGTCAGTGGTTACGCTTAAGCAAGCGGCAGGTACATTGACAGGTGAAGATGTGGCTATGATCAACCGTGGTCTTAAGCCAGCAGAAACCAACACCAATGATTAGCATTGGATAGTTGAGCGTTTAGTACATGCTCAATAGTGAAAGAAAGGGTAGCCAGTGCTGCCCTTTTTTATGCCTGAGATAATATGACACCTGAAGAAATGCGATGCTGAGTCGCGAAAAAGGGCTATGTTAATGATGATTAAGTTGGCGATGTAGGTGTATATTTCTTAAGTGCGCTTAGCAGTTGGCGATATTCCATACGCAAGGCTTCTGCATTTTGCTTTGTGGGCGCGAAGTTAGACAAGCGTTCCGCTACACGATGCAATTTCTCTTGCAACAACCGTAATTCATCATCCATGATTATGCCCTTTATTTTTAAGCCTGTGTATTCGGCTTGATAAACGTTTAGGTAACGTGCGACGAGACAGGTTTAAAACGCCCGTTGTGCCCCTACATTTGTATGCAATAAGTGCGCGTACGCTGCACTTCTGATTATTTAGTATACAGCCAATGGCGCTTACCACAAGCCCTTTGGCTATTCGGTTTTTCTTTGAGTGATAAATAGAAATGCAAGCCTCTGAACTTCAAAATAAATTTGAGCGCATTCGAGCCAATAAATGGTTCGAAGCCTTTGTAATAAGCGTTATTGTTATTTCAGCGCTACTCGTAGGTGCCAAGACCTATGAACTGCCAGCTGGCATGTCGTCAGTAACACTATTTTTAGATTGGTTTATCAGTGCCTTCTTTCTAACAGAAATCACCATTCGTTTTTTGGCTGAAAAACGTAAACGCTACTTTTTCAAGAGCTTTTGGAACTGGTTTGACACACTGATTGTGGTTATTAGTCTCATTCCGGCAGACGATACCGAACTGGCACTTATCGCCCGTTTGGTGCGTGTGTTCCGCGTATTGCGTATGATTTCGATCATTCCCGAGCTCAGGATCTTATTAGTTTCTTTGGTTAAAGCACTGCCCCAATTAGCATATGTCATGCTGTTGATGTTTATCATTTTCTACATTTACGCAGCTATAGGCAGTACTTTATTCGAAACCATCAATCCCGTGCTGTGGGGCGATATCACTATCTCGATGCTAACGCTCTTTAGAATTATGACATTCGAAGATTGGACCGATGTAATGTACGAGACTCAGGAGGTTTACTCGCTAAGCTGGATTTTCTACCTTACCTTTATTTTCTTTACAGCGTTCGCGTTCTTGAACATGGTGATTGGGATCGTGGTGAACGTGATGGAAAGAGAAAACGAAAAAGCACGAGCAGAAAAAGAAGCCGCCTTACTTGAAGAGCAAATTGCCCAAGGGAACGTAGAGCCAACCCTTCAAGATGTAATGAAAGAACTACGAGAGCTGAAGGCACAGCTTGCCGCTAATAATCAAAATAGCACGGTAAACAAAACCAGCTAAGTGCGTTCTGTCCGAATAGCGCAATTGAAAAAGGCCACAGTGATGTGGCCTTTTTAGTTTCTCAAAAATGGTGATGCCTAGATTTAGGCTAAAGCAAGATACGCCCGGGCGAGTCTAAAGCCCGTATTGCTGCTTAAGTGACTCCGCTCTTTGCTTGGCTGCCTCTGACTTAAACTCTCGGCTTGCCAGCTTGCGCGAGGCGAGCGCCTTTTTATCGAGTTCAAGTAATACACTCACATAATTTAAATATACGTCGTCGTTCGCAATAGGACGTGCAGCGACTTCCTCGTACAGTTTAAGCGCTGCGGCTTTGTCGCCTTTAGCAATGTATATTTGCGCTAGCGTGTCCGCGGCGTCTGCGTTCTCACGCTGCAGTGATACGGCCTTTTTAGCGAGCTCTTCTGCTCGGGTAAGTTTTTTATCTTCCAGCGCCAAAAACGCCAGGTTATTTAATACGACAAAATTATCTGGCGTTTTAGCTAGCACCTGTTCATAAGTTTTAATGGCTGCTGCTCGGTCTTTGCCAATTTGACGCTCGGCTAACAGCATTGCACTTGGGATGTCGTTGCTGTGCATCTGAACGTGTTTTTCAAGGAACGTATGGGCCTGAGCTTTTTTATCCGACATCTCCAACGCTGCCGTTAATAACAAAGCATTGTCAGAGTTTGGCGTGGCGTCATAAGCAGCTTTTGCATGCTCTACCGCTTGCTCTGGCGCTTTATCAATAAGATACAAACGCGCAATCACACCTCTTACAAACGGCAGCGCTCTCACCTCTTCAGCGGTACTATTTATTATGTCCCACGCAGGTTTAGCCTGACCCAGACGGCTGTGGAAGTATGCTTTCAATAAAGTTAGCTGTGCGTCAGGACGTTTAGCTAATACCTTATTTATTAATGTTAGCCCCTGTTCAAATTGCTTTTGCGAATCAACAATTAACAATTTCCCCAATACCGCGTTTTTATCTTGAGGGTAAAACGATAGCCAGCGATCAAAGAATGCTGTCGCATCTTTCAAATTGTTAGTTGCGATGAGCGCTTGGCCTTTTAGATTCCAAAACGCTTGCGGTGACGCTTCATTCCCTTCTACATCAGCTAAAAGCGAAACCGTTTTATCAAGCTGATTATTAAGCGAATACATTCTTGCAAGTAAAAGCCTTAAATTCAGGTCGCCTTTTTTAGCGTTAAACTGTTGTTGGGTATGTTTAATTACTTGCTCTGCGTTACCTTTTTCAGTGGCTAACGCAAACCACAACGCCAGCGCAGGCACATCGGCAGGGTTCTTATCAATGAACGCGCGAAGAGAGGAAATCGCGTCGTCTTTTTTGCCTTCTGCTACCAGTAGTTTTGCGCGAGAGTATACCACCTCATTTTCAGCACCTTTCAGTTTGCTTGCCTTATCAAGGTATTGGGCGGCTTCTTGATAAGCTCCTTCTGCGGTAGCGATATTGCCTAAGTAGATAAGCGGCGCGGCGGTGTCAGGCGATTGTTCGTGCCACTCTTTGGCAGCACTTTTTGCTTTTTCCAACTGGTTGGTAGCAATGTAAGCTCGTAGTAACGTGGCTTGTGACGTCACTGATTCTGGCGACTGTTCAACGGCCTGTTCAAGATTCACAAGACCATCGACATCGTTTAACGACAATTGCAGCACACCCAAACGAGAGAGATCCTCTGCCGTGGTACTCACCGCTTCAGATTTTTCCACCATTTGCTTAGCGCCAACCACATTGCCGTCTTTTAACAGCTGGTAACTAGCTTTTGAGAATAACGCAGCATCAACACCTTCTTCACCTTTCACTCTGGCTAACACTTTTAGCGCTTCATCGTTCTCACCTAACTGCAACATACTGTCTGCCAGCATGCGAAGGCCTGGATGATTGTCGGGAAGGCTAGACGCAACCATTGTAAGGTGACGTTGCGCAGCTTCAAAATCTTGTATTTGGTAAGCGCTAAAGCCCGCAACCAAGCGCACCACTTGGTCACTTCTGCCGTTTTGAACGGCTATCTCTAGGTGTTTTAAGGCTTTTGCGTAATTTTCGTTGGCCGACTCAATAATTCCTTTAAAGGTGTTAAGCAGCGGATGATTTTCATTAAGAGCTAACAAGTCATCAACAATAGGCTCTGCTTTATCGAGTTCTCTTATCTCAATCAGTAGTGCTGCATAGGCAAATTTGCTGGTTACGTCGTCTGGATACTGACTCACATACACGCCGTAGACCTCGGCAGCTTTACTCGGCTCACCTTTTTGAAGATAAATTTTTGCTAGCTGTTGTAGCACGTCTTTATTGGTGGGGGCTTGTTCTCGCAGCTTCTCGGTGGCGGCTAGCGCTCCATCCATGTCGTTGTCTAAAACAAAGGCATAACTGTCAATAAGGCCTTTGTAGACTGAGCTCGTATCTAGGGTTGATAAATCAGCCAGTAGCGTTTGAGCTTCTTCGTTTTTACCTAGCTGCATTAAAGCCTGTAGCTTATAAAAACCCACTTCGGCTGATTCAACTGCTGACATCCCTTCTGCGCGATAATCTACTTCGGCCAGCGCATTTTCTGCCCCTGACTGTTGGTAAGCGACCGACAATAAAGGAATGACTTGGCTAACAGGATGCCCAAGTTCCATTGCCTTGTTGAGTTCTTTTTCAGCAGCTGAAAAATTACTTTGCTGCAAGTACAGCTTGCCAAGTTCGAAGCGCGGTGCTGCGGCATCGGGCGCTTTTTGAATGGCATTTTTATATTCAACAATGGCGGCGTCGATTTGTTGAGAAGAGGCGTAGTTCCTTGCATCTGCCAAATGGCTCTCCATTGATTTTTCACTACATCCAGATAAAAGCGCGCTGGTCAGCATTACCGCTAACGTTGTGCGTTTAAGTAATGTATTGGGTTTCATTTTTGTCATTGTAATTCCTTGCCCTACCTCAACTTTTTATTGTCACATCGCTACACATTGAAAATAGCGCATGGTGTACTGTCTATTATTTCATCTAAACTGTGCAATTTCGTGGCAACCTGTCCATTATTCGAATATAATATGGTTTTTTGCAACACTGCTGGCAAGCATATCGCGAAATACGCTACGAATACGCTTCATAAACTCGCCCGAAAGGCCAGTTCATCGCTGTATAGCGTCTTGCGATAATAAACCGAAAAAGTACGGTTTAATCGTATGCCGCACCCTCCTTACTTAATGCACCAGGACCCTTAATGACCACAACTGTCGACATGACATTTAAAGACCTCAATTTACCAGAACCTATCTTACAAGCCCTTGAAAAAGTTGGCTACGAGAAACCGTCTCCTATTCAAGCAGAGAGTATTCCTCTTTTACTTGAAGGGCACGATCTACTCGGTCAGGCACAGACAGGGACAGGAAAGACCGCTGCGTTTGCCCTGCCTATGTTGGCAAATATCGATCCTGAGCAACGTAAGCCGCAATTACTGGTATTGGCCCCAACCCGTGAACTAGCTATTCAGGTTGCAGAGGCGTTTCAGGTTTATGCGAGCTTTAGTCAAAAAATTAAAGTACTTCCAGTATACGGCGGTCAGTCGTACGACAATCAAATTCGCCAGCTTAAACGCGGCGTTCAAGTGGTTGTGGGTACACCAGGCCGTATCATCGACCACATTAAGCGTAAGACACTAGACTTAAGCGAGCTTAAGTTCCTAGTTCTAGACGAAGCTGATGAAATGCTTCGCATGGGCTTCATTGATGATGTTGAGCTTATTCTTAGCCACGCACCAGAAGAGCGCCAAACGGCCTTATTCTCAGCAACTATGCCTGGCCCAATTAAGAAGATCACTCAGCGTTACTTAAAAGATCCTAAGCACGTTAAAATTGCGTCTAAGGTAAGCACCGCGAGTACAATTCGCCAGCGTTACTGCCAAATCGCACCGCACCACAAACTTGAAGCGCTAACCCGCATCATGGAAGTGGAAGTGTTCGACGGTATGATCATATTCGTTCGTACTAAAACCGCTACGGTTGAACTAGCAGATAAACTATCTGCTCGTGGTTACGATGTAGAGCCGCTAAACGGTGATATTCCTCAGGCAGCCCGTGAGCGTACTGTTGAAAAGCTTAAGCAGGGTAAAATTGATATCCTTGTTGCTACCGACGTAGTAGCCCGTGGTCTTGACGTTGAGCGCGTAAGCCACGTTATCAACTACGACATCCCGTACGATAGTGAGTCATATGTACACCGTATTGGTCGTACTGGTCGCGCTGGACGTCAAGGTGATGCAATCTTGTTTATTTCTCACCGTGAAAAGCGCTTGTTGTTCTCGATTGAGAAAACCACTAAGCAACCTATTGAAGCGATGCCAATTCCTTCAATTAGCGAGATAAATGAAACCCGTTTGAGCCGCTTTAAGCAGTCAGTTGCCGAAGCAGCGCAAGACGATAGCATTGAGTCATTAATGCCAATCGTTGAGATGATTAAAGAAGAAAACGAAGCTTCTCCTGAAGTTTTAATGGCTGCGCTACTTAAAATTGCGCAAGGTGATGAGCCGTTAATTCTTAAAGAATCAGATCGCCCTGATATCAACAGCAAGCCTCCGCGTGATAGCCGCGACAGCAACTCTCGTGACGGTCGTGAGAGAAAGCCGCGAGTACCTCGTGGAAACCGCAAACCTGAAGAAGGCATGCAGCGCTTCCGTATTGAAGTGGGTCATGTTCACGGCGCTAAGCCTGGTAATATCGTGGGCGCTATTGCGAACGAAGCGAATATTAATTCGAAGCACATTGGCGCTATCGAAATTTATGACAACTTCAGCACGGTAGACCTTCCTGAAGGCATGCCGAAGGAAACGCGCGATACGCTACAGGGCACCCGTGTTGCCGGTCAGCGTTTAAACATTCGCGAATGGTCAGATACACCGCCGGCTAAAGGTCGTGGCGATCGTGGTAACCGTGGTGACAGAGCGCCTCGCGGCAATCGTGAAGACCGTCCTAATCGCGGAGATCGCGAAAACCGTAAGCGTAAGAACTAAATAGCAACACATTCAGCCTTTATATAACTAATAGCAATATAAAGGCTGTTTTCGTTGTTTTCTAATTAAAAAGAATTGGCGCAAAATAGTGTCAGTTCTTTTTTTGTATTTGAAGCTAAGAAAACCTTTATGGATTACTTTCCGTTATTCCTAGACGCCAGAAAACTCAATGTTCTAATTGTTGGGGCTGGTGAAGTAGCAGCCCGTAAGCTAGAGCTTATTATGAAGACACCTGCGACCATCACTGTAGTGGCGCCTTGGGTTTGCGATACGGTGAAGCAATTGGCGCAAAATGAGAAAGTAACACTTATTGAACGAGAGTTTGAAAATAGTGATCTCACCCATAAAGATATGGTCTTCATTGCCACAGATAAAGGCGATGTTAATCAACATATTCACGACTTAGCGCGCGCTAACAAAGTGTTGGTGAACGTGGTGGACAATACGCCGCTTTGCCAATTCATCACCCCCTCTATTGTTGACCGCTCTCCTATCGTTATTGCTATGAGTAGTGGTGGTGTAGCGCCTGTTTTGCTTCGTTATTTACGTCAAAAGTTAGAGACTGTACTGCCTGCTAACTTAAGTCGATTGGGCGCGTTTTCTGAAAAATTTCGCGACAAAGTAAAGCAAACGCTTAATGGCGTTACCGCTCGTCGATACTTCTGGGAAGACGTGCTCGATGGTGACATTGCTGAAATGGTAGAAAAGGGCCAAGACAAAAAAGCCGATGATGCATTTGAATTAGCATTGCAAGCCGCCGCTCAAGACAAAAAAGTAGAAGGGCAAGTGTATTTAGTAGGAGCAGGCCCTGGCGACCCCGACCTTCTCACCTTTCGCGCATTGCGCTTAATGCA
Source organism: Alteromonas sp. R7 (assembly GCF_055755235.1). Taxonomy (NCBI): domain Bacteria; kingdom Pseudomonadati; phylum Pseudomonadota; class Gammaproteobacteria; order Alteromonadales; family Alteromonadaceae; genus Alteromonas; species Alteromonas sp. R7. The sequence goes on from NZ_JBVTQX010000002.1 coordinate 590,381, forward strand.
AAAGGCCGACGTGGTAGTCTATGACCGCTTGGTATCGCCGCAAATTCTTGAGCTTGTACGCCGTGACGCTGAGAAAATCTATGTTGGGAAAGCTAAAAGCAATCACACGCTTCCCCAAGACGACATTAACCAATTAATGGTTGATGAGGCTAAAAAAGGCAATCGTGTGGTGCGTTTAAAAGGCGGCGACCCATTCATATTTGGACGTGGTGGAGAAGAAATTCAAACACTTATTCAGCACGGCATCGACTTTCAGGTAGTTCCCGGCATAACCGCCGCAAGCGGGGCGTCTAGCTATGCTGGCATTCCACTTACTCATCGCGATCACGCACAGTCTGTGGTATTTGCCACCGGTCACCTAAAAAATGGCACTATCGACCTCAACTGGCCTGCCCTTGCACAGAAAAATCAAACCGCTGTGTTTTATATGGGTTTGACAGGCTTGCCGATTATCTGCGAAAAGCTCATTGAACACGGTCTTGATGCCAATACGCCTATCGCTTTAGTTCAATCGGCGACTACCGAAAAGCAGGCGGTACTAACAGGCACGCTGAGCAATATTGTGGCTAAGCAAGAAGAGGCGCAATTACAGCCTCCTACACTTATTATCGTCGGTTCAGTTGTTAGTTTACGTGACGAACTAAACTGGTACCAATAATCCCTTCCTGCCCCTTTGTGTAAATAAAGGGGCTCTGTACCAGCTTTGCCGTTTATGAACGTCGGCTTCTACTTACCTCCTCTTCAACATTGCTCTGCCGCAATTTCCCAACCGACTACCAACATCTGCCCCAATAATTTCCCTCTGTATTATTGGCAGTAAACAATGCTGCCTGTACTCGTAGTTAATTGCGTTATTTCCTGACTACCGACTAATTATGTAAACGTTTCCACTTACATTTAAGCCCCATTTAATATACATTTAAGAAAAACCAAATCGTTAACATTTTGTTTTCATAAAGTAGGCTTTGGGAAAAATATGCATCAAGCGAATAGCCCCCTTCGTCGTATTGTTGTTGTAGGTGGTGGTGCCGCTGGCTGGTTAACCGCTTCAATCATCGCTGTAACGCACAAGCACGATGACAATATTAGTGTCACCTTAGTTGAGTCACCAGATGTCAGTATATTGGGTGTAGGCGAAGGGACGTGGCCTACTATGCGCAGTACGCTTCTTAAAATTGGTATCAGTGAAGAAACCTTTTTAGCCCAGTGCAATGCGTCTTTTAAGCAGGGTACCAGTTTTCACAATTGGCGCTCAGACACCATTGAACATCAGTACTACCACCCTTTCAGCCTGCCATTTAGGTACTTTGAAAGCGACGTAGCAGCATGGTGGCAAAGCTACGCAGCAGAGCAAGATTTTGCACATGCTGTATGTTCCCAGGCCGCGTTATGCGACCATCACCTCGCACCCAAGCAGCGTCAAACGCCTGCGTATGCTGGCATTGCAAACTATGGTTATCACCTTGACGCAAACAAGTTTGCAGCCCTACTTCAAAAGCACGCGACAACGGTTTTAGGTGTTCAACATATTGTGGATCATGTGGATGATGTGGTTGGCTCATCTTCAGAACCTATTGCTGCAATAGTGGGTCGTGAACACGGTAATATTACTGGTGATCTATTCATAGATTGTACAGGCTTTGCGGCAAGGTTAATTGGTCAGCACTATGGTATCCCCTTAACATCTTGCTCCAACGTACTGGCCAACGACAGTGCTATCGCAATCCAAGCTCCCTACGTTGACAGCTCAGTTGATATTGCCTCTACCACACACTCAACAGCTCAAGACAGTGGCTGGATTTGGGACATTGGTTTGCCTTCGAGAAAAGGTGTGGGATACGTGTATAGCTCAGCGCATTGCAGTGAAGATGAAGCAAGAGCAACACTGGAGACCTACTTAAAGCACGACAAGAAAACCGCTGATGTGGATGTTAGCAAAGCGAGAAAGATCACATTCTCACCGGGCTACCGTAAAACGCTTTGGGTAGAGAATTGTGTCGCCATCGGCACATCTGCTGGCTTCCTAGAACCTTTGGAAGCGTCGGCGCTTGTCATGATTGAATTATCTGCCACCCACATAGCAAAACAACTGCCTAGAACATATAAAGAATGCCAAGCGGCTGGTCGACAGTTTAATCAGGCTTTCGAAAAAAAATGGGAAAGAATAGTCGACTTCCTAAAGCTTCATTATGTGTTGAGTGAACGTGAAGCTTCTGCGTACTGGCGTGATATGCGGAACCAAGAGAGCTGCTCCACCCAGTTACAAGATTGGCTAACCCTGTGGAAAAGCCGCAGCCCTATTTCATCTGATTTTGAACTTCGTGAGGAATTGTTCCCCGCGGCCAGCTATTTGTTTGTTCTATACGGCATGGGATTCAGGTCGCAGTACAATGATGTCTATCAAGCCAATTTGCACACTCCTGAACAGCGGCAGGCCTACGCAAAACATGTACAAAGTACTCAGCAACAACTCAGTGGTTTACCCACTAATCGACAGTTTTTGAATCAAGTAGCACAATCCCAAGGTCTCTCAATGCATTATTAACGCCCACTGCCCTTTGCTAGGGTAATGGGCTGGCACGACCCAAGGCAAAGGCTTCAAAATAGCCTTTGCCTTGTTTTTTTCATTTTCACGCGCATACTCACAAAATGAGTGATCAATTATTGAGTTAACCCAACGATAACAATGAAGCTTCACACTAACTCGAAAAAAAAGAACATTTGGCGCTTTATTAGTAAGGTAACGAGATACCTTGGCCTCGCAACGACCCTTGTGGTTTTCCATGTTCAGCATGCGCTCTCTGAACAACTCGAGTTCAAAAGAAAGAAGACTGATACCGGCATGCAGTTCTATTACGAATGGATTGACGGTGCGAAGCAGCGACATAACCTCAAGTTTGAAATTCCCTTTGAGTCAATTGAAGACTTGCCGCTAAGGCAAACTAATTACAAGCCCAAAATAGCACAGCGACACGTGACTGTTGCGTTGACCAAAGCAGCAAAGGCTATCGACCCCAAGGACGCAAAAGTAACAATCAAGCCCATGAGAGAAGCCATTAATATTAAAGTGTCGGGGACTGACGAAGATAAAATAGAAGACGTTCAAGCGCATTTACGTGACGTACAGCAAAACGCTTACGATAGCTACTTGCATGAACATTACTTCACGCGCTTTACGACTTTATTTAACCAAAGTGCCATAAAGCCAGATCACCTGCGTTACATCTCTGAGTCAGTAAAACCTTTGGTGTCCGTTTCTCAAGCGTTTTACGAGAAAGTCGCGTCTGAGTCAGATTCAAGAGCCTATTTTTCTTTAATTCTCAGTTGGCTGCAAAGCATCCCTTACGACACGTTAGAAGATAGAGTAGTGAGTAATGGCTCTGGGTATGCGCCGCCCATAAGTGTGCTTATGCAGAACCTAGGGGACTGTGACAGTAAAGCAGTGTTAGCGTCTTCAATGGTAAGAGCTTTTTTACCTACTACAAAGATGATTGTGCTTTACCTGCCCAACCACGCCTTGCTTGGAATTGCATTAACCCCCATGGCAGATGACCGAACCATAGAGTACGATGGCGACGTTTACGTGCTCTATGATCCTACGGGTCCGGCACTCATTCCTTTCGGGCAAGTATCCGAAGATACAGAGCGCAACATTGTGACCGGGCGCTACCAAGTGGAAGTAGTAGAGTAAGTTTCATCTACATTTGCCTGTTATTCCCTGAATAGAACATCACTTCATTGCCAATCACACTGTTGGTAGATTTATCGATAATAACAAAGCTAACAGATTGCATGGTATTAGCCATTGGCGACAATGCTTCAACTGAAAACGGCACATTTCGCTTTTCGCCTGGTGCTACGTTTATAGTCGGTACGTTAATAAGCTGCATATCTGATGGCGTTTCTATAGCAATTTCATAGGTTTTGGCCACGCGGGATTTATTTAAAACGGTTAACGTATAAGTGTTTTCAATGTGTCCCGCGTTGTTCTCTCTGTAAAGCGCGTTGCGGTCACGGCTAATTGAAGCTTCGAAGTCCTGCCTGTCGATAGCCCACTCGCCCATTGCGAGCAGTATGGCAATGATTGCGGCGCCGTAAAGATAGTTAGTGAATTTACGCCCAGAATTCCTGCCGGCTCGCGAAAAATTGATAAGTTTGAGCGGATAGCCAAATTTGGCCATGACCTTGTCGCATGCGTCAATACACAGGCCACAGTTAATGCACTCGTACTGAATTCCTTCACGAATATCTATGCCTGCTGGGCAGACTTGAACGCACAAATTACAATCCACACAATCGCCCAAGTCTTTGTGCTGTGAAAAACGCTTCCTTGGCCCGCGACTTTCTCCTCTCGTTTCGTTGTAAGTAACCAATGACGTACTGTTATCAAACATCGCAGCTTGAAAGCGAGAATAGGGGCACATGTGCGTGCACATTTTCTCTCGAAGCCAACCGGCATTGGCATAAGTGCAAACGGCAAAGAACATTGTCCAGCCTGAAATTAACGCAGGCGCAGAGAAAGTGAAAAACTCCGTATAAAGACGAGATGCCGGATAGAAATAAGACATAAAAACCAGCGCAGTAATAAGGCTTAATGCCAACCATGCACTGTGTTTTGCCCCCTTTACGACTACTTTTGTTAGTGAGCTAGGCTGCTTATCTAAAGCCTTGCTTTGATTGTGCGTACCTTCAATACGGCGCTCTACCCAATTGAAAGCCAGAGTCCATACGGTTTGAGGGCAAGTAAAGCCACACCATACTCGCCCGTAATGACGGGTGACTAAAAACAAAACAAAAGCCGCAAGAATAAACAGTAAGGCAAAAATCATGAGGTCTTGTGGATACAACACCCATGTAAAAAGCGTGAGGGTTTGACGCCCCACATCAAACAAAATCGCCTGCTGTCCTTGGTATTGAATAAAGGGGAGCGCAACAAACAGCGTCACTAATACTATATTCAAGTATCGACGTATTTTTTGAAAGTGCCCAGTTTCCTCACGGATATAGATTTTTTTGCTTTCTACGGGTGTACAAGCAATGATGTCTTCTTGCCGAATTTTAACTGCCGTCATTAGCTTTCTCCGAAAATTTTGCGCTAATGGTAGGGATTTAAGGCCGTTAAAATAGAAACAGATTAGGGGTTTCTTTATAGATCAGTTGCAATAGTTTTTAAGGCGTAGATATTTAAGGTGTAGGCTTTGAAGTCGCAGATTTTTAAGGTGTATGTTTTTCTTGTTTCAAACTTGCGCCCTTTACAGAATGTGCAAAAACTATGGTTTGCGTTACACAGAGTGATAACGCGTTATTTATGAAAGACTTTTTATAAATAGCGAAAGCTTAAGCAGTTGATTGCGCTTCGCTTCATTCAGAGCAAACGATGCATTTAAACGAAAACAATGGTTAAACTCATTGGTTAAGCTAAACAGTTTTCCTGGCGCAATGGTGATGTGTAAACGCAACGCTTCTTTATAAATAGCCATTGCATCAACATGCCCCCGGCATTCCACCCACAAAAAATAGCCGCCGCTATGTGTATGAATAGTCGCAACGTCTGATAGAAGGTCGGTAAGCAGCGCCGTTATCGTCTTCTTACGAGCGATGAGTTTTTTTCGCAGCTGCTTTAAATGAGACTCGTAATTTTTTGTGGATAAATAGTCTACAAGCGCAAGCTGTATCGGCGCACTGGTTGCCAATGTACTCATAAGCTGCTGTTTTTGTATTTCAAGGGCACGCTTACCTGCGGCGACCCACCCTATTCTGTACCCCGCCACTAAAGACTTGGAGAACGATGAACACAACATGCTATCTCCCTCTTTCATAAAATGCTTAATTGGCAGAGGTGGACGCTTATCAGCATAAAGCTCGGCATACACATCATCTTCAATAAGGGCAACATTATACTTATCGAGTAACGCGGCCACCTGCTGTTTTTGAACGTCACTCAATGAGTATCCAACAGGATTTTGAAAGTTGCTCATAAGCCAGCAGGCTTTCACATTATGATTTTTAAATGCGCGCTCAAGTGCAGCTACATCCAATCCAGTGTTGGCTGATACCGTTACAGTAATCGCTTTTAGACCTAAACGTTGAAGCGCCTGCAGCGTTCCGTAAAACACCGGCGACTCGACAACCACCCAGTCTCCTGGTGTGGTGCATGCCTGCAAACTCAAGTTCAGCGCCTCTAGCGCACCAGCGGTAACAATGATTTCATCAGGCGATATATTCACGCCTTTGGCGGCATAGCGCTTAGCGATGATTTTTCTAAGGTCCAGGTTACCTGGAGGCAAATTATCCATGGCGCTGGTCAAGGAAATTTGCTGGGCGGCAGCTGCAATAGACTTATTTAAATGTTGCCTTGGATAAAGGCTTGGGTCGGGGTAAGCAAATCCTAAACTGAACATGTGGGGGTCGCGAGAGGCCTGCAGCACTTCATATACAAAGTCGTTAATGCTGACGGCTTCTGTGGCCTGTACACGTTCTTTTGAGGCATTGCTCGCTTTAGCTGTTACCAGAAAGCCCGAACGTTCTTGGGAGCTTACTATGCCTTGGCTTTCTAACATCTGATAGGCGTGCAGCACTGTCATTAGGCTGAAGCCTGTTTGTGCTGCCTGTTTGCGAAGCGATGGGAGCTTTTCATTTTCTACCCACACGCCGCGCTCAATCTGCTCTTTAAGTTGGTGAGCTAAAACTTCGTATTTAGCCACGTTATACTCCGATAGTTCCCACCAGCGGAGTATAACAGTGAGGACAGTATTCTGTTATAAAAACAATACTACCAATTTACGCATTATCTTAGGTTATAGATTTTCTTCAGCAAAACTCGCAAGACGACTTCTTACCACGCCGTCTAGGTTAATGGTGGCACTGCCCGAGAAGTCTTTAAACTTCTCAACCAAGTAAGTAAGCCCCGATGTCACTGCGCTCAGATAGTTACTGTCTATCTGCGCCAAGTTACCGCCCACTATCAGCTTCGTTCCTTCACCGCAACGTGTGATGATCGTTTTAAGCTGTGACGCGGTTAAGTTCTGCGACTCATCCAAAATCACAATCGCATTTTGAATACTTCGGCCTCGCATAAAGTTTACCGACTTATACTGAATGTTGGCTTTTTCCATGATGTAATTCATAGAACCTTTGGTATTTTCGTCATGCTTGTGGAGTACTTCCAAAGAATCGGTAATTGCTGCCAACCAAGGCAACATTTTTTCTTCTTCCGTTCCCGGCAAGAAGCCAATGGACTCAGCAATTTCCGGCGTGCTTCGCGTGACAATGATTTTGTCATACATGTTACGCTCTACCACCATTTCAAGGGCTGCAGCTAACGCAAGGAGCGTTTTACCACTACCGGCAGGGCCTGTGAGAATAACCATATCAATGTGTGGGTCTAGCAGCGCATGAAGCGCCATGGCCTGCCCTATATTTTTGGGTGTGATGCCCCAGGCATGACGACCCATCAAGCGTTCGTAACCTAAATCCAACACCTCTAAATGATCGTCGGTGATCTCTTCTACTAAACCTGCAAACTGTTTAGTTTCGTCGAGCAAAAACTCGTTTACATACGCTTCTGGCAACATAGACTTGGGGATAGTGTGAATAGTGTCGCGCCCTTCGCTGCGGCTATCCACGCTTTTTACGCTGTCCCAAAAATTACCTTCAAAGGTATGAAACCCGCGAGATAGATATTTGATGTCAGTAATTAGCTGGTCGGTGCGGTAGTCTTCAACATGAGCGAGGCCTGCCCCTTTCGCTTTAAGGCGCATGTTTAAGTCTTTGGTAACCAACACCACTTTTTGCGGCGCGAACGTCTTTTGCAAGTGCAGCGCTACGTTAATAATGCGGTTGTCATTCTCGTTGCTGGTAAACACTTGCTGAGCCTCAACCATGTTGAGGTCGGCGAATATAGATAGACTCCCTGTAGGTGCCGTTTGACCCGCGCCCAACCCTTCCATCGATACACCCGCTAGCATATCTTCTGGCGTTGCGTCGTGGAGTAAATCCTCCATTGCCCGAATGGATACCCGTGCATCACGCGCCACGTCTTTTTTGCTGTCTTTGATGTAGTCGAGCTCTTCCAATACGGTCATTGGAATAACAACGTCATGTTCTTTAAAGGAGAGAAAAGCGTGAGGTTCGTGCAGCAGAATATTGGTATCGAGGACGTAAATCTTAGTATCGGTAGAATTTTTTCTTGGCATCCTTCACTCCGGTAAATAAAGCCAGGTTAGACGTATTGTTCATTTATGAACGCACGCGCTAACAAGCTACAGTTACGGTTGTAGGAGAATGCCGCTCGAAACAGGACTTCTTCCCCTACTCGCGTCGACTGAGAAGCAGTACTACTCTTTCTGCCTCAAAGGTTCGTTTGTTAAATTAGCGAACCCTTAATTCCACCATAATCCAGTTTTTGAGATTTAGCACTGTTTTTTCTTTTTTATTTTTCGTTAGAACAAGTGAGAAGCGACGAACAGTCCTTTCACGTTATATGAGATAGCACAGCGCTCCCATTCTGCATTAAACAAGAAACTGGCATACTTGGTTCGTAACAAATGCTCACACTTTAACTACAGTTAGCGCAGTTTTAGCTGCGTTTTTGATACCCAAATAGGCTAAGGTGTACATGTTGAAGCGGTGAACTAAACACGGGTGCTAACCCAATGCCACAACACCTCAATAAAGTGGATGCGTTTAAATTAATAACACTCAGGGAAAGATCAGCTATGAATTGGCTTAACATCACAAAAATAAAAACGGCCATAAGCATGACGTTATCGCTACTAGCGTACTTTAACGCCGAAATTGCATGGGCGAATAGCCAAGCGCACAATGATTCTTCCCCTGCTAACATTCTAATCAAGGTTGAGAAAAGCACGACTGACACGTCTGAAAAATGGGTAGTCACCTACACATTGACTACGCCAGCCAAAACGCTGGCTTTTGTTAGAAACCCAGATACATCAAGAACAACACGTTGGTTCGCGCAAGACAACGACATAGAAATCGTCTTTGATAACGTCAAACACCAAGAACTTGTACGTTCGAAGTCAGGCAAGCCCCTCTCTACCGTGTCATTTTTACTGACGCCCACCTATAAACACCTGGGTAAAGATTACGCACCATTTTCTCCTTTTTCTGATGGTGGAAATGCCTTTCACTCTGGGCGACTGTTTGCTTGTGCTAATACCTGTACTGAAGAAGATAATAAATGGCACCTGACACTCAATGTTCCCAGTGATGAACACATATTGTTGAATGGCAAAGTAATGAAAAGCAGCGTGTCGTGGACAGATAACAATGATGGAAGAGTCGTGTATGTGGGTAAGCAACAGCCAATTATTACCGATGATGTGGTTGCCCTAATTGATCCCGGGCTTCCTGAAAGCATTAAAGCTTCGCTAGAAGAAAATATACCCAACATGATGGCGTTTTTCTCCCATTCTCTTAATCCGCTTAAGGGCGAAAAGCCCATGTTATTTGCCTCTTATGCAAACGTAGACGATCACTCTACACAAGGTGGAACACTACCTAACCAGATATTTATGCATTGGAACAGACAAGACTTAAATGAGCAGGCGAATAACAGCAGCTTTGTTAACCAAACACTTTGGTTCTTTGCTCACGAAGTCGCCCATTTATATCAGCCTGGCAGTACCGAAGGTGTATCAGAGAACGAGGATCAGTCTTGGCTGCACGAGGGCAACGCCGACTACTTTGCGGCAATCGCCATGAACTTCCTCTACGAAGACGCCAATAGCTACGTTGAAAGCCGAATGACCCGCGCTTTCGAGAGCTGTACTGAAGGGCTGGCGCAGACAACGCTGGCTCGTGCTTTTAAAAACGGGCACTTCAATCTTTATTATTCTTGCGGAATGATAATGCACCGCGCCATCGATAGCGTGGTGCAACAAAAAACGTTAGGTGAAGAGTCGCTGTTCACCGTATGGAAGCGACTTCAAAAAGCAGTGAATAGTGGCATGCCGCCTGGCACAGCGACGTTCTTAACCTTGTTAGAACCCTACAATGCACCTGAACTTATCAAAGCCATCAACAATGCAACGAGCGATGATGCTTTCAAAGCCATTCAAGGAATTGAAACTTTGTACCAGTTACCTGAGTAGGCTACTTAATGAAGTAGCCTATTGCTTTATATTCGCCATCAACTTCCACCATAGAAAGGGTCTCTACTTTCATTGTGGTCTGGGAATCAAAGTCAGTGGTGAACGACAAAATTAGGTAGTTTCCTTTAGGCAATCCAGGCAGTGAAGTTGGCGCTTGTGCTAACGCGATTTCCCTCGACTTGGCTGCCCCCAATGGCTCCCTGACTAGCTGCATCGCCTCAGTCCATTTAGCTATTGAAATACCGCTTCTAAAAATAGCCCCACTCTCTTTCCAGCTTTGTTCATATTCACCGCTGTCGATAAGTTCCAGCCAACTTGTTGCATCTTCAAGGACTTCGCTACTGACATTAACTGGCTTGCCAGCTTCAATTACTTGGTTGCTACCATTGTTCGCATTGACCGTTTGCGCATAATAAATAGCAGCAAACAAACTGATGGCGAGCGCTAGCGTGATCCAAAAAACATGTTGGGGATTCAACGACGTTGGCCGGTCACCCTGCAGCTTAATTGAATGATGAGCTGCGGCATTCTCGCCCGCAGTAGAAGTTTGCGAGGTTGGCTGCCCTTGAGCATGACTTGTAGTGGCGTGGGTTTCACCCATTAAAAGCGCATCGGGCGTCGTTTCGAAAACTGAAGCAAGTGCGCCTATTGAATCGTGTGATGCAGATTGTGTTTTCTCAATTCGCTGAATAGTACGCAAACTCAATCCAGACACATCTGCCAGATGCTGCTGACTCCATGCCCTAGCATTGCGAAGTTGTATAAGCTTTTGACTGTCTACTTTCATATCCATCTCGCGCTTCCTCCTGTTAGCTGCGATTCACATACGTTAAAAACGTAACGCGGTTAACAGTAAGAAATATCCATGGTCAGTTATACGACAGTTTTACGCCAACCCTGTGACAAAGCAAGCCTGATGGGCACGTCAACGTTCTTATTCTTTTGCTACCAGCATTCTCGTTGTGAAGCAAAGAAGGCCTACTAGTGCTAATCGTCTTGTTAACGCAGGGCACAGGTACTCAATCCCCCCACCTGCAACCGCAAATCAAATGAGCTAGTATTAATGACTTATCACAACGCAATGCGTACAATACCGCCCCCCGAAAAATAGGTTGGTGATTTATGAGTTCAGATAGTCAATTTTCAGTTGGTCAGCGTTGGTTAAGCAACACAGAAATAGAGCTGGGGTTAGGTGTCGTTATTGGTAGCGACTTCCGTTCTGTCGAAGTGTTGTATCCAGCAACAGGCGAAGCGCGAAAGTATACTAAGCAAGATGCGCCGCTTACGCGACTAATTTTTGAAATTGGCGAAACGGTCAAAAGCCAAGACGGCTGGGAAATGACCATTACTGAAAAAGAAGAAAGCCAAGATCTTTTCATCTATCACGGGCTTCGCGAAGACACCAAAGCGCAAGCGCGATTACCTGAAACCATGCTAGACAGCCACATTCGCTTGAACCAACCTGAAAAGCGCCTGTTCAGTCAGCAATTAGACAACCCTAAATGGTTCGATTTGCGCGAGCGTGCTTTAGATCATCAATATGATTACTTACGTTCAAACACCATTGGTCTTGCAGGTGCGCGCATATCGCTTATTCCGCACCAACTCCACATTGCGTCAGAGGTAGGCGGCAGACACGCACCTCGCGTATTACTTGCCGATGAAGTAGGTCTTGGTAAAACCATTGAAGCCGCGTTGATTATTCACCAGCAGCTTAAAACAGGCCGCGCAGAGCGCGTGCTTATTTTGGTTCCAGACTCGCTCATACACCAATGGTTAGTTGAAATGCTTCGCCGCGTTAACCTTCCTTTTGCCATTTACGATGAAAGTCGCTGCGAGGCTATAGAGAAGAGCGAAGGCTTACAAGATGACGAAATATCTGACGCGAGCGCTGTGAATCCATTTGAAAACGACCAGCTGGTACTTTGCAGTATCGACTTCCTAAGCAAGAGCGAAAAACGCCAGCAGCAAATTCAAGCTGCAGGATGGGATTTAATGGTTGTCGATGAAGCCCATCACCTTGCGTGGTCAAGTGAGGCTTGCTCTGCCGAATACCTGTGTGTGGAAGCGCTGGCAAACCAAACACCTGGTGTATTACTGCTTACCGCAACGCCTGATCAACTTGGTCACGAAAGCCACTTTGCCCGCTTGCGCCTGCTCGACCCGGCTCGCTTCCATAGCTACGATGCATTCTTAGATGAAGAATCGAAATACAGCCAACTGGCCGATGCGGTAGCGCCATTACTTTCAGACGCCGAGCCTAACGACAAACAACGCAGCAAACTCGCAGAATTCGCGCCTGACGTAATGGAACATGTGGGTGATTTAAGCTCGCCGGAAAATCGCCATGCGCTGCTGCACCAACTTATCGATTGTCACGGCACAGGCCGTATGCTGTTTAGAAACCGCCGCGCCAATATCGAAGGCTTTCCGATGCGTAAATTAAGCGCTTACGAACTGGCTTTGCCTGAGGTTTATTCAGATGCCGTGAGCGGCGGCGACTTAACCTATTCACTGTATCCTGAACGTATGGCAAGCGTGGTTAACAGCTGGACCAAGCAAGACCCGCGCGTTGAATGGCTGCTTGATTTCATGCAAAGCGTTAAGCCAGAAAAGATTCTGCTTATTTGCGCAAGCGCCCGTACAGCGCAAGAGTTAGGTGAGGTTATTCGCACGCAAACCGGTATTCGCCACAGTGTATTCCACGAAGGCATGAGCATTGTGGAGCGCGACAAAGCGGCTCATTATTTTGCCGATGAGGAAGACGGCGCACAAATTCTACTGTGTAGTGAAATTGGTAGCGAAGGCCGTAACTTCCAGTTCGCTCACCATTTGGTGCTGTTCGATTTGCCTATTACGCCAGATCTGCTTGAACAACGTATTGGTCGTCTTGACCGTATTGGCCAAACCCAAACCGTACAAATTCACGTGCCGTATTTAGCGAAAACCGCGCAGCACGTATTACTAGATTGGTATCACGAAGGGCTGAATGCCTTCGAAAAGACCTGCCCCACGGGCTCTGGTGTGTTTGACGACGTGAAGCCATTGCTTATTGGTGCCTGCTTACACCCTGACGATATAAGCGCCCGTGATGAGCTAGTGAACATGAGTGTTACGCTTAATAGCCAGCTCGTGGCGCAGCTTGAAGCCGGTCGCGATCGTCTTCTAGAGCTTAATGCTTCGGGAGAGGGCCGCGTAGAACAACTGCTTGAAGACATTATTACCCTTGATAGCGAACAGGATTTATCCCGCTTTATGGGCCGCGTATTCGATGCTATCGGTGTTCAGCAGGATGAAAAAGGCAATGACTGCTTTATTCTTATGCCAACCGAGTCGATGGTGAGCCAGCTTCCAGGTCTTGACCCAGAAGGCATGACGGTTACTTACAAGCGCCGTGTAGCCACCACGCTAGAAAACGTACAGTTTTTAAGTTGGGATCATCCACTTGTGCATACCGCCATGGACGTAGTACTCACCGACGTACACGGAAAAAGCAGCATGGGCTTTATTGCCGAGCCGTCTTTGCCAAAAGGCGCTTATTGGGTTGAGGCGTTGTTTGTGCTGCAAGCGCAAGCGCCTAAAGCGCTTCAGTTGGGTCGCTTCTTACCTCAAACGCCCGTGCGCGTGTGTTTAGATGCGCAAGGAAACCCGTCTGAATTGAGCTTCGACGTTAAGCGTAAAATTGGACGTAAGATCTCGGCTCAGCTTCTAAAAGCCTTGCAACAGCCGCTTGAGCTTGCCATTGAAAAGGCGCGTAAGCTTGCCCATCAGCAAGCCAACCAAAAGCAACACGACGCACTTAACAGCATGCACAGCACGCTTAACGAAGAAATACAGCGCTTACGCGATCTTCAAAAGCGTAACCCAGCAGTACGTGACAGCGAAATTGAGTTTATTGAAACGCAAATGAACGCCCTTGATAAAGTTATTCAGGATGCAGATGTTCAGCTGGACGCCATTCGTATTGTGGTAAATAACCCGTAGCCTCGAAAGGTTAAACATTCAAAATCGACTGTGAAGTAACGAGTACATAATATAATGGCGAACCCAAGTTTTGTTTATAACCCACCGATGACACCTTATCTTGATATTTTGTATCAAGATGAGGACATGGTGGTTGCGCATAAACCTAGCGGGCTATTGAGCGTTCCGGGCAAAGCATTAGAGCACCGCGACTCGCTGATTAGCCGGGTGAACCGTGTGTACCCCACCGCCACAGTAGTGCATCGCTTAGACATGGCGACTTCGGGTATTTTGGTGCTGGCGCTTAATAAAGACAGCCATCGCCATATCTCGAAACAGTTTGAGTTACGTCAAACTAAAAAGCGCTACTTCGCACGTGTTCATGGGCATGTAGAACAAGACAGCGGAGAGGTTAACCTTCCCCTTATTTGCGACTGGCCAAACAGGCCAAAGCAAATGGTAGACTTCGAGCGCGGTAAAAAAGCCGTAACGCACTTTGACGTCATTGAGCGCACACTGGATGAAAAAGAGCGACCCTATTCTCTCGTTGCCCTTTATCCTATTACCGGTCGCTCTCACCAACTGCGAGTACATATGCTTGCTTTGGGTCACCCTATTTTGGGAGATAGACTCTATGCCCATGAAGAAGCGTTATCCATGGCGCCTCGTTTACAGCTTCATGCTGAAAGCTTGAGTCTTTCGCACCCGACACTTGGGCATTGGCTGCACTTTAATGTCGCCAACCCTTTTAGTCCGTTTTGCCCAAAGCCGCTCTCAGAAAGTATTGAGTAGCGTTCTAACGCTACTCAACTTTATCAATAGACTCCATTTTAGTTTTAACGCACCCTGCCGATAACCTTCGTATACGCTTGATGTACGAATTAATTTGATGCTGTCAAAGCTGAATAGATCCAGATTAAGGTAAAGGCAAACCACATTTTATGAAAAGGCACGCTCTCCTTTTAACATTTGCTGTTATTGTTTCACTATTGCCTATGACAGCTCACTGTGACTTTTTCACAGATGTTAGTCACGCCTATCTGCCTGGAGAAGTGAAACCTTTGATGATTGGAGAAGTTGAATCCCCAATTATTGAAATTGAAGCGCAAACACCATTACCTTTGGGTGTGGCTATCATACTCACCGAGCCTTTTCCCTCTAGCCTTACGCTCGCGCAGGGAAATAGCCTTGCCAACATGCTTGCAGAAAAAGGCTGGAATGTAGTGATAAGTCCGTTTAATTTGCCGGTCAATGTCACGTCCCAGCAGAATCTACCTGCTGAATCTACAAACACCGACATATCAGACTCTGAAACTACGTCTATGTCAGCCCAAAATATCCACCCCAGAAGTAATCAACTTACGCAGTATCTCAATTTTGAATCAGCAACTTCAGCGCTGAGTTTACAACTCAATGCATTGAATAATTATTTACAAGACAATTCAGGCTACCGTATGGTCATTGCACAAGGCATGCTGGCCACAACTTACTTGTCCGTCGTAGAGCAACAGCCTCAACTTCATCCAGACACTTTCGTAGCCATTTCACCTTTTTGGCCAGAAGAATCAACGAATACATTAGTTATAGATAATATAGCGCAGTCCAGCTTTCCAATATTGGATCTGTCACTAAGTGGATTTAACGATTGGGCGAACAGTACCACGCAAAAACGAAAGATTAGCGCAAAAAACGCACTAAAGATGCACTATCGACAAATAATTATTCCCAGCAATTTATTAGCCTTTAGTATAAAGGAGTTTCAGAAATCCCCTCATATTCAGATAGTTGCAAATAGCACTATTGGTTGGACTCGCCACCTAGGCTGGTAATTCGATAATTAACCGATTACGCTAAATTAGTATCCAAAACAATTACCTAAATTTAATGGTGTAAATAGCAAGCCTCTGTCCTAAGCAGTAAGATTGTTATGAACTATAATACTTTTAGCAAACATAAACGGTTGAGTTACTTGTGAGTGTTCAAGATTTCGTAGATAACAAAGCAAAGCAGCTGTGTTTCTATTTGAGAGCATTTTGGCAAGGAGAGCTTCCTATCGAGGAGATCGAGCTATTCTTTTGGGATAGTATGGAAGAATGGGGGCAAATTGATTACACCTTAACGCAGCCCTATACACAAAAAGAACGGGTTTTTTGGCATTTACTTCACCAAGTGCATTATTGGAATGAAGATAAGCTAATTAACGACCAGTTTCTTGTAGATGAACTAAATAACTGCGTGAATTTCCTTGAAGGTTTGGGTCATTGCCCACTCGACTGCGTAGGCATTCGTCCATAGTAAAATTTTCACTTCAACGCGTTATTGCTTCTCACTGTGGTTCATGGCTCAATATGCTTTTGTATTCTTGCCTAAGGCCGCAGTTTTGCTCAACGCTTTAAAAACGTTTAACGACAAACGATACCTCAGTATATTTCTTTTCGGCATTTCCAGTGGCTTCCCTTGGATCATGATTAGTTCAGTGCTATCTGCTTGGCTCAAAGATGAAGGTTTGTCTCGCTCGGCCATCGGCTTATTCGGCATTATTTTCGCGACATACTCTTTTAATTTCCTCTGGTCTCCGCTTGTCGACAAAATCAAGCCCCCACTATTAGGTCAACGACGAGGTTGGATTTTCGCTATGCAAGGCTGTGTAGTTTTGCTGTGTTTAGTGATGTCTCAACTCACTGCAGACCAAGATTTGTTTTATGTTGCATTAGTCGGTTTGCTTATTGCTATTGCCTCAGCCACGCAAGATATCGCCATCGATGGTTTTCGCATTGACTGTATTGCCCAAGACGACAAAGACGGCATGTCAGCTGCGTCTTCAGTAGCCACCGCTGGCTGGTGGACAGGTTATGGCGGGCTTGGTGCTATCCCGTTCTTCTTGGCTGACATGACATCTTGGACTTGGCCAAACATTTATCTTTTACTCGGTGCTCTCATGGCTTTATTAATGTGCGCCACGTATTTAGCGAACGAGCCACAAATTGACCGCGAAGCCTTACTTGAAAAGATAACAGCCAAAGATACAAAGCAGTCTCCCGTTTTTCACTGGATACAAACTACTCTTGTCACGCCATTCGCCGAATTTTTCAATCGAAACGGCGTTAAATTAGCGGCGTCGTTTTTACTGTTCATCTTTCTATTTAAAATCGGTGAAGCCTTTCTAGGCCGCATGAGTATCGTGTTTTATAAAGAAATTGGCTTTTCTAATAGCGATATCGCTACTTACTCAAAATTGCTCAACTGGTGGGTAACCATTGTGTTTTCACTGTTAGGTGGGTTGGTTAACATTCGCTACGGTATTTACCGCGGATTAATGATTGCGGGTGTGGCCATGGCCGCGTCTAACTTACTATTTGCACTGATCGCGCAAACAGGCCCTTCCACATCTCTTTTAGCCATAACCGTTATTGTCGATGGTTTTACAGGGGCTTGGAGCACCGTTGCCATGGTCGCGTTTATCTCACTATTGTGTAATCGGGCGTTTAGTGCAACCCAATACGCACTCATGGCCTCCCTGAGTGTTGCAGGCAGAACTTTGGTCGCTTCTAGCAGCGGCTTTGTTGTAGATAGTCTTGAAGGCAATTGGAGCTTGTTCTTTATTCTCACAGCAGTCATGGTAATTCCCAGCCTTTGCTTTTTGTATTCAATTAGGCACCACATAAAGCGCGTTGAGTCACCGTAATTTTATTCTACTTCCTTGCAAGTTAGCGTTAGTTGCCTACATTTAAGGTAGGTATCTCTACCGCATATTACTTGCAAGGATGAACGTGAGCTCAAACCAGGCTGGCCAGTCGCAGCGCAAATCATCATCAATTTCGCGGACATTCACTTTTTCAAAAGTGAGTGTTACAGCACTGTTGATCGCTATGGTTGTCATTGCGGTTTTAATCGCGCTGATGAGCAAACAACAAGCTCTCATAGCAGCCTTAAAGCAGCAGAGTTATTTAGAGGACAATATTCTTGCCACTGAGTCTAGTATCAATCAGTTTACGTTTCAGGTGGAGAGCAGCGCGTTTTCTGGCCCCGCGAATTATACTATTTTAAAGCGCGAGCTACAGGTCACCGTTCAAGATATATCAGAATACCTTCGCAGTAGTGCAGGTCAAGCTATCTCGCCCACCGTCTTATCCGAGAGAGACTTTGCAATAGCAAAAGAAGGATTGAATAGCGCGTCTGCACGGCAGGTCGCGCAAACCACACTAGATTTACTTTATACTCTTATTGAGTTGCCGACAGACGATGCAACTCAACGTATTCAGCAGCAATTTAGCCTGCTGCCTATGGTCAATGCCATGCAGGCGGAAGAAAACGCGTTGTTACTGCGTATTCAGGCGTTGCGCAATAAGATGCTTCTCACTACTATTTTGGGCGCAGTCGTCATTGTACTTTGGTATTTTATTGCATGTTTTTTTTACAAAAGTAACGCAAACAAGTCGCCTAAAAAGTTTGGTAAATCGAAGTTGAGACTTGCCGTTGTGGATGACGATAGAGATTTGCAAAACAAAGAGTTTTTGCAACTGATTAGTCATGAATTCAGAGCGCCAATAAGTGCAATTATCAGTGCTCTTGAACTTATTCCTAACATGGAAGAAGAGCGCACCAGACTAATTCAGCAGGCTGAACAATCCAGCTATCGACTTCTTAATCTTACCAACAACCTTACCGATGTATTAACCAATAACACTGAAGACGACCTGCACTTTTCAGATGTCGACCTAATCAGCTTGCTCGACGAATGTATCTCGCCGTTTTCTGTACGCGTAAAAGACAAAAAAATCGAATTTAATATGCACTGTAGTCACAGTGTGCCCCATTACGCAGAAACGGATCCTGTCGTCCTTTCTAAAGTAGTAGTTAACATTCTTGATAACGCCGTTAAATTTACGGCTAATGGACTGATTGACGTCACCGTTACAACCTTGGTGAAAAACCAAGGGATTTTTCTCGTTATTATAATTAGTGATACTGGAATAGGAATTGATGAGGCGACGCAAAAGCGCATGTTTGAACGCTTCTATCGCGGTGAACACTCAACTGGTCAGCGCTTCCCGGGGGCAGGAATTGGCTTGTCTGTAGCTAAACGCAGCGTTGATAAGCTGGGCGGTGCACTACAGGTAACCAGTACAGTTGGAGTTGGTACAGAGTTTAAAATTTTACTGCCTCTGAAACCTATTGAGGACCTTCCCGCTACAAATTCAGCACCGTCTAATGCGACCTTCGCCGTAGTTGACGATTTAGAGATATCTAGGCTGCATTTACAATCAATTATTACCAAAGAGGGCTTTAGCGCACGCACGTTTTCATCTGGTGCGAACTTGCTTAATCTGCACGAAGAAATACTTCAGTTTTCAGGCATTATTGCAGATTTGTACATGCCGGGCATGAATGGTCTTGAGCTAGTGAGGACGCTCAAGGCGATTTTTGGTGAACGGGTACCGCCCGTTATTGTGCTGTCAGCAACCCCAGATATTGCCAACATTATCGCAAACAGTGAACTCCCCATCTATCAAAGCTTTGTAAAACCCATAGATAGAAACCGGTTTGTAGATGCGCTCCATCACCTCACAGCAAGTAACGCAAGAGTTGTTGAAACAACGAAAAAGGCCAACGTGTTACTGGTAGAAGACGAGCCCATTAATGCAGAAATGGTGGGGTATATGCTGCAATGTATGGGTCACGAAGTTACCGTGAGTTACACCGGTGACGACGCTATTATTAGAGTGAGTGAAAATGCGTTTGACTGTGTACTGCTGGATATCAACTTACCAGATATCAATGGCTTGGAAGTCGCTAAAATAATGAAAGAAGGTCACCCTGACCTTCCAATCATCGCCCTTACGGCGAATGCTCACAGAAGCGATAAAGAAGCGTCGCTGCAGGCAGGTATTCGATACCACTTAGTGAAGCCTGTTACCTTTCAAGAGCTCAAAAACACCCTACGCCTAGCGCTATAATGCGCTAGGCGCTGCATAAATGCGATATTGATTTCGGCCGTTTTCTTTTGCTTCATAAAGCGCCTGATCAGCACACTCAAGCCATGCCATCGCTCCTTTAAAGTCAGGAGAGAATTGTGCAAGACCTAAACTAACAGTGAAACTTATTGACTCACCTTCGTGTTCTACCACTAAACGCTTTGCTAATTGTCTGATGCGTTCGGCAACTATCTTGGCATCTTCAACCGAAGAGTCATTCAGAATAATGGCAAATTCCTCTCCGCCGTAGCGCCCTGCAAGGTCGGTTTCTCGCACACAGCGCTTAATTAGCGCTGCTAACATCTTAATCACCTTATCCCCAGCCTGATGACCATAAGTATCGTTAATACGTTTAAAATGGTCGATATCGAGCATAAGCGCAGTACTTGGCTTTTCTCGGCGCACACAAAGTTTGTGCATCTCATCAAAGCGTTCCTGCCAGTAGCGACGATTATATAGCCCAGTTAAACCGTCCACGCGGCTCGCTGTTTTCAACTCTTCGTTAAGATGCTCCATTCCACGCTTACCAAGCGCCTGCTCAGTGACATCGTAAACAAGCATACAAAACCGCTCTACGTTGCCGCGCTTATCAACAATAGGGAACATGGTCACATTTTGGTACATGAACTCTGCAGCGCTGGTTACAGGACGATTACAACCAAACTTAAACAAGTAAGGGCGCTGTTCCCAAATAATAAACACCGGGCTCTTCAAATTGAACACAGGGTCGACTTTGGTTCTCAACCACTTTTCCTCTATTTCCGGGAAATGAGAAAAAAGACTGTCTCCAATGATTGCTTCCGCTTTCTTTGCACCATGGTTTTCAAGAAACTTGTTCCACACTTGAACGTTGAAGTTGCGGTCTAGCACTGCAATGCCCACTTCAATGGAATCGAGAAGCTCTGCGGGTACTTGAGAAGAATTAGCTAAAGCACCGGTGGAAAGTGCGTCTGTTGATGCATTCATATACTTTCCTTGTCTTGTGTGACAGCGTCATCATCGAGCAGCCGAGAATAGATATGGTTCATGGCGTCACCAGGAAATAGCAACAGCAGGTCAAAGGAAATATCTCTGGCCTTAATGGCATAACCTATTTCGATAGCCATGAGCTTGCCCCATCGCTGCACGTTATCACTTAAAAGCGTTGATAGTCCTTGGTGCTGCCCCAGTAGCACCGGATGCGTGTGGCTAAAGGCGACATTTAACTGCTCTGACAAACCGTTTAAACAGGCCCCGATAAGAATATTGGAAACATCCATTAGTGCTTCTAGCGCTAGTTGGTCTGAGGAAGCTGACGGCGGATACTTTAATAGTTCAACGATGTTTTGAGAATTTGTGTCGGTAAAAATGACCAGCGCTTCGCCGCTTATACCTTCACTAATAAAGCCTTTTGAAACTGCCGACACACTGTCGTTACGATTAATTTCCGCAACCGCCATAGACAGTTCGTTGCTTTCAATTAAGTTGACGTTTGGGATAGGCAAATCAATAAATTCACCTAGCAGTTGAGCAAGATTCTCACCCGCACGCCCCATGGCAATATTGACCATTTCACGGCATGCGTCTAATTGATCTTCTTTACTCATCTGGCGCTTGGCTAAAACGGCATTTGAGTCGCTATCGTCTTGCGCTTTTTGTAAGCTCGCGCCAGAAGAATGTCTCTCGCCACTGTAAATCCCGTAAGAGGCTAGGATGTGGCTGAGTTTTTCGTTATCAATTGGCTTTCTTATGAAATCCAGGGCACCAAGAGCGAGCATTTTTTCTCGCGCTTGCGCTTGTACATCACCGGAAACGACAACCACCAAGCAAGGAAGATCCTGTTGGCGAATGGCTTCCATGGTTTGATAACCGTCCATTACCGGCATGTTTAAGTCGAGAAACACCACATCGCCTTTGCCTTCGCGAACAAGCGCGAGGGCTTGCTCACCATTCTCGGCAAACGAAATATCCACGTCCCACCCATCAGGTAAACTGCGCGCCATCTGGCGCCTTGCGAAGCCTGAGTCATCGCAAATCAATATCGGAGTACTCATGGTAACTCCTTAAATAGCTACAGGGGCTTTAATGTGTGGGTGTGACTGATAGTTTTTAAGCGTAAAATCGTCGAAAGAGAACCCAAAAATGTCTTTAACCTCTGGGTTAATTTCCATAGTTGGACGCGCAAACGGTTCGCGACTAAGCTGTAGCTCTACCTGTTCAAGATGGTTTGAATACAAATGCGCATCGCCTAGCGTATGAATAAAATCGCCGGGCTCTAAATCACACACTTGCGCCATCATCATGGTCAGTAAAGCATAACTTGCGATATTGAACGGAACGCCCAAGAAAATATCGCCGCTTCGCTGGTAAAGCTGGCAGCTAAGCTTACCGTCTAATACATAAAACTGGAAAAGTGTATGGCAGGGTGGCAGTGCTTGCTTGCCCATCGCTGCATTTTCTTTAGGAGAATAACTGGTATCAGGGAGTACCGCAGGGTTCCAGCCGCTAACGATAAGTCGACGAGAATCTGGATTGTTTTTGATTTGCTCAACCACTTCGGCAATCTGGTCTACCGAAGTGCCATCACCGCGATCCCAACTGCGCCACTGGTGTCCATAAACCGGACCAAGTTCGCCTTCTTCGGTAGCCCACTCGTCCCAAATACTCACCCCGTGCTCTTTCAAATAAGCGATGTTTGTCTCGCCTTTAAGAAACCAAAGCAATTCGTGAATAATGGATTTAAGGTGACACTTCTTTGTTGTCACCAAGGGGAAACCTTCCTGTAAATTAAAACGCATCTGATAGCCGAATACACTTAACGTACCTGTACCAGTTCGATCTTCCTTTTTCACACCCGTATCACGTACATGGCGCATTAGAGCGAGATATTCTTTCATCGTTATTCTTATATTTTTTGCTGTTCAACATGGTCTTTTCCGCGCATGTAAGCACGGGCTATTAATCCTATTCCTAAAGCTATCATAGGTAAACAAAGAAGTTGCCCTTGGCTTAGTCCCATTTGATATAAGCCAATATGTGCGTCGGGTTCCCTGAAGTATTCTACGATAAATCGGAAGGTGCCGTAACCAAGTAAGAACAAGCCGCTGACCGCCCCTACTGGACGCTTTTTGGCAGAATATAGCCATAGGATAATAAAGAGTAGTACGCCTTCAAGCGCAAACTCGTAAAGCTGTGATGGGTGACGGGGGATATTACCCGCGTTGGGGAAAATGACCGCCCAAGGCACATCGGTGCTACGCCCCCAAAGTTCAGCGTTTAAGAAGTTACCTATGCGTCCAGCACCCAAGCCGATGGGTACTAACGGGGCAACAAAGTCCCCTAGTCGAAGAAAGGTCGTGTTCATACACTTGGCGCGCCAGAATAAGGCTGTTAGCACCCCTAAAAGCCCGCCGTGGAAGGACATTCCACCAGCCCAAATTTTGAATAAGTACAAGGGATCGTCGAGAAACATACCAAACTGGTAGAAAAGCACATAGCCTATTCGACCGCCTAATATTACGCCAACGAAGCTCCAGAAAAGCAGGTCGCTTAACTGCTCACGGCTCCAGTTGGTTTGTGAAAGACGCTTTTGTGCCAATAGGTACGCGGCGATAAAGCCCACCAAATACATAAGGCCGTACCAGCGGACACTTAACGGACCGACACTGAAGATAACGGGGTCGATACTGGGAAATACCAGATAACTGCTCTGTTCCATTACTTTATTCAATTCCTAAAATCATTCTAATGCTCACCAACACGAGTAAGCACGCCAACATCGCTTTTAACACACGAACATTTACTCGCTGCCCAAGCTTTGCACCTATGTTTGCGGTAAACATAGAGGTGGCAACAATACCAGCTGTTGCAGGTAAATACACATAACCTAAACTATGTTCTGGTACATCTATCGCATTGTAACCGGCCACAATAAAACTCGTGGTACCAAAAACGGCAATAATAAGTCCGCAAAAGGCAGCACAGCCAATTGCCGCCCGTACATTAACACGAAACCATACCAGCGCAGGTACCAATAATGCACCGCCACCAATACCCATAAGTGCACTTAGTAAGCCAGCTCCACCACCAACAGTCGCAAGCGTGCCTTTTGATGCGTCATTTTCTGAGGCTTTTTGCTTACCAAATATCATCTGCATCGCAATTAAAATAACCAGCACCGCAAACACATCTTTAAGCAGTTCACCAGAAATATGGCTTGCTACCTGAGCTCCGGCAAATGCGCCAAAAGCAATACCTAAGCCTGTGTAAAGCACAACATGCCTTTGAATATTACCCAGTTTGTAATGCGCGAAGGCCGACGACATTCCTGTGAAGATGATGGTAGATAATGAGGTAGCGATAGCGACAGGCATTACGGTTTCAGTGGTCATTCCCATGAAATGTATAAGCAAATACGACAACACAGGAACGATGATAAGCCCACCGCCAATGCCCAGCATACCCGCCAGAACACCTACCACAGAACCTAAAATAAGGCAGCTAAGAACTATTACAACTAATGGATCCATTCTTTAAGCACCTGCTCGGATAAGGCCTCCCAGGCCCTTGGTTTCAAGATATTGATTCAAGTGCACAAAAACTTCTTCTTGGCTAACAGAGGTGAGCGCCAATGACAGTAACTGCTTACATTCATCCAGCGTGACTTTTCTAATTAGCCAGTTTATTTTTCTTAAGTTAAAGCCGTTCATACTTAGGCGGCGATAACCCATTCCCATTAGCAGTAATGCTCCAGCTGGCTCACCTGCAATTTCACCGCAGATAGTCACGGGCACTTGATTTTGATTGGCTTTTTGAACCACGTCGTAAAGCGCCCCTAATACCGCAGGATGATAGCTGTTGTAGAGCCCTGCCACCCGCGTATTGTTTCTATCCACCGCGAGCAGATATTGGGTCAGGTCGTTACTGCCTACCGAAAAGAAATCCACGTGCTTTGCTAATTGAGGTAGCTGATAAAGTACCGACGGGACTTCTAGCATAATACCTAACTTAGGCTTGGTTAACGTTTGTCCTGACTCTGCAATCTCATCACAAATTTCATAATATGCCTGATTAATTAGCCGCTTAGACTCCTGCACTTCAGATACGGTGGAGATCATAGGCAGCATAATTTGCAAATTGCTTAGGCCTACACTTGCACGCAGCATGGCACGAACCTGAACCAAGAAAATTTCTGGATGATCAAGGGTTAGGCGGATGCCTCGCCACCCCAAAAATGGGTTTTCTTCATTAATGGGGAAGTACGGTAGTGGCTTATCGCCTCCTACGTCGAGAGTACGCATAGTGATAGGCAATGAAGGCGCGGCCTCAAGCACTTGGCGGTACAGCTTTACTTGCTCTTGTTCTGAAGGAAAACGCTCGCGTAACATAAAGGGGATCTCGGTGCGATAAAGCCCTACACCCGCGCCAATTTGTTCAGCGTTTAGCTCGACTTCAGCTGAAAGGCCAGCATTGATATAAAGAGACATTCTACAGCCATCAACACTTTCGCAAGGTTTATCAGCCTCGGCGTCAATTTTCTCTGCGATGGCCGACTCTTCTTCAATGAGCTGTATAAATTCAGACTTGATGTTACGTTCAGGCGATACAATGACCTCGCCTGAATACCCATCAAGCAAAATCTCTTTGTCTTCGAGTAGTGCTGGCGTGACGTTTTGACAGCCCATCACTGCAGGCACGCCCATGGCTCTAGCCAATATTGCCGCGTGAGAGTTATTTGAACCGCGAATAGAAATAATGCCTTTTAGCTTACCTCTTGGAAATTCGGCAAGCATAGGCGCTGAGACTTCATCAGCTACGAGAATACTGGCTTCGGTTATCGTTTTTTCAGTAACCTTTTTGCCATTCGCTTCATACAAAATGTTGGCAAGAATACGGTCGGATAAATCGACAATATCAATGGCACGCTCTTGCATGTAAGGGTCGTCCATTGCTTGAAAGCGTGCGGCATAGCTTTCTACAACCATTTTTAATGAAGACGCCGCATCCCAACCTTGGCGAATTTTTTCTTCTACTTCCCGCCCAAGGCTGTTGGCATCTAGCAGATGATGATATAGCTGAAAAATGGATTTAACATCGTCGGGAATGCCGTCATCTAACCGCTTCGATAACGCATCGACATGACCTCGCGTAACTTCAACCCCTTTGCGATAGAGTTGAATTTGATCTTGAGGAGATTGCGTGCGCTTTACGACCCAGTTTTTAAGGTTAATAGATTTGTCTGGAGACACTCCCTTGCCAATAGCAAGGCCTGGAGAACCCGCGATACCACGCACATTTTTTTGCCGCGCAGTATTGTCGTTCGAATTTGACAGCGTCAAAGCCCCGCGAATATCAGCATTGGTTATTTCTAACGCGAGCTGCGCAGCAAGGGTGACTAAGAATGCTTCTTCGTCTTCACTGAAGCGGCGCATTTGTGATTGCTGAAGGGTAATAACACCAAGCACACGCCGTTGGTTGATAATAGGCGTACCTAAAAAGGCGTTATAGTTTTCTTCCTGAACTTCGGGGTAATGTTTGAATCGAGGATGGCTATGAGCATTAACGATATTAAGGGGCTCTTCCCGCTGACCTACCAGCCCGATAAGCCCTTCTGAGAAGCCAATGCGTACCTGCTCGACTGCATCGGGATGTAGTCCGTCAGTGGCTTTAAGGATAAATTCTTGGGTGTCGTAATCGGCAAGGTAAATAGAGCATGAATCGACATCTAGGGTCTGTTTAACCCGCGAGGCTAGCCTAAACAACGCCGTATCGAGAGCAGGAATTTGATTCATTTCCTGCACGATACGCTTTAACGTGGTTAACATTGTTCCTTGCTGGCTCTGAGGGCTCACCGGTTTTTCCTTTTTTACTCGCAGTTTACTCGCTGCTTACTCCGCACACCGCAATATTGCACACCTCTTTCTTGCGTACCTGAACTTCGCATACGCTTATCCACGCCTGCGTTTCTTGCCACGTTTGTGTGGCGCTGTGTTTTGGCGCTGTTGAGGCCGATGCTGCGCAGACATAACTACAGGCGAGAACTCTTTCATTACTCGTCTGTATACATCGCGCTTAAACGATACAACGTTTCTTATTGGATACCAGTAACTTACCCACCTCCAGTCATCGAATTCAGGATGACCTGTTTTAAGTACATTAACGTCTCGCTCATTACAATCGAGCTGCAACAAGAACCATTTTTGTTTTTGTCCTATACAAACAGGGTTGCTGCCTTGTCGAATTAATCGCTTAGGCAGCTTATATCTAAGCCAGTTACGGGTAACACTTAAAATAGTGACATCTTTCGGTGTCAGCCCTACTTCTTCGTGAAGCTCGCGGTACATAGCTTGTTCAGCAGATTCCCCTTCATCAATTCCGCCTTGAGGGAACTGCCATGAATGTTGACCATAACGTCTTGCCCAAAATACTTGACCCATTTTGTTGCAAATCACTATGCCCACATTCGCACGGAATCCATCGGCATCTATCACATAGACTCCCGGGCACACTATACTGTTATATGTTTTCATTCTTCCACAAACTATGCTCCAATCATAGTCTTAATATTCGTACCCGCTTTTCAAACAGGAAATTAACCATATTTATGCAGCCACCAGCGTCTCCCCCGTCATCTCCAGATAGCCTTTTAGCTCGTTGTCATGCGATAGCAGGCTTGACGCTTGGAGAGCTTGCGGACATGGCAAATGTAGCCATTCCGGCCAATTTACAACGTCATAAGGGGTGGCCAGGCATGCTGATAGAGAAGTGGCTGGGCGCGAGTGCAGGTTCGAAGCCTCAACAGGACTTTCCTGAACTTGGTATCGAACTTAAAACCATTCCCATCGACGCCCATTTTTCCCCCTTAGAAACCACCTACGTTTGTTTTGCCCCGCTTTTGATGACGCCCGGCATTACATGGGAAACGTCTAACGTGCGAAACAAACTACAGCAGGTATTGTGGCTACCTATTGAAGGTGACAGAGCTATTCCGCTGGCCCATAGGCGGGTAGCAACAGGCTTCTACTGGCGACCGAATGAACACGAAGATGCGGTATTGAGACACGATTGGGAGGAACTGGTCGAGCAAATTGCAACTGGACAGGTCGAGTCGATCACCTCTCGTCAAGGCGAGGCCTTACACATTCGTCCTAAGGCAGCAAACGGGAAAGTGCTCACCGACGCGTTGGGGCCAGAAGGTCAGCGTATCAAAACCCGTCCTCGCGGCTTTTATTTACGTAAAACCTTCACCCATCAAATATTGATAAATGCATTTGGTGGCTAACGCGAACTCAACGTCTAGCACAACACTCTTGTTTATCTTAGCGGCGTGGAGTTTAGGTGTTTAACCAAATACTCACTCAAAAACTTTTCTGAATTTATCCCCATGCGTTTTGCCACGGCTTCAAGTTTAGCGTCGCTGCGCAGCAGTACATTCTTGGCGTA
Organism: Alteromonas sp. R7; assembly: GCF_055755235.1. NCBI lineage: Bacteria > Pseudomonadati > Pseudomonadota > Gammaproteobacteria > Alteromonadales > Alteromonadaceae > Alteromonas > Alteromonas sp. R7. The sequence continues at coordinate 618,855 of NZ_JBVTQX010000002.1, forward strand.
CTCTAAGCGGTAGTGGAAAATGAAACGTCTAAAGTTTTTCTTTTCGGTAAGTTGCAAGGCCAATGCGAGCGAGGTGGGGTCGATATCTGCCCCTTTACAAAACTCACTGAGGGTAAGGAAGCGAACCTTGTACGCCTTTGACTCTATGGTGTAGCGTTCTGCTTTAGAAATAATACTGCTAATTTCATAAGGCGTTGCTTTGCCTTCATCTAAGCGTTCGTAATCGAGTGGCGACGGGGACGTCCGTCGTATAAAGGTTAGTGAAAACAGTACAACTAGAATTGCCGTTCCAATCATCAGATGATGAAACCCTTCCCAAAAAGGAACAGGGAAGAAGCCGAATGTTGCGGCCGTCACAAGTAAAATACTCATAAACGCAACGCCAACCAAGCTCCCCATTACTCCGGCAAGCCTAGGCATTTTCAGGTTTTTTATATCCACCGCCTGCTCTGGTAAGTGCCTATGGTACATTTGAATATGCTCGGTAATAAGAATACCTATGAGCAACACGCTAAACCCCGTTAACAGTGATGCTATGTAGGCAGGCCACAATAGCAGAGGCTGACCATGAGGAGACGATGAGAGCCATTGCTGCTTATCGTCTACGGGTATTAGGAGAATGGCGCACTGAAAAACGCCGGTCATCACGACAGGCCACCACAGCCGCTTTCGTGCCGTAGGATAAGCTAACAGCATGGGCTTTATTGCGCGGTAACAACACGTAATCGCGATAACAGCAAATACTTCTGATAGCCCGTAGATATTAGCCAGCCCTGTGGCATTTGCCATACGAAGCCACTCATCCAGCATAAATACAGGCCAGCACAAAAACGCTGCCGTTAGCCAGCGTCCACTGCGTAAATTGACTTTTTGAACGAACAGACGCACAAAGCCAATGGCATAAATGCCAAGCAGTGCGTAAAGGAAATAGTCATTTATGGCTGAGGTCATCAGCGCCCTCCATCCTTGAGATTCGAGTTGCCTTTACCGTGCATGTTTACAGTAACCACATATGCATAGAAAACAATTACCAGTAAACGTCACGTTGCATAGCCACTGTGCGAGTTCGTTCCATAATTCGAATAAGCGTGCTGAGTTTCTCTGCTGTCCATTTACGCACTTCGTCATGGGAGTCTACTTCGGCGTCGTCTATCGACTGCTTTAACATAAGCAGCGCATTCAGCTCATCAATACCAGTGAGCAAATCTAACCACGGTGCGCGAAAATTACCCCGCTCTTCTACAAACAAGTCACCCAGCAGAAATCCACTCCATAATGTCTGCCTAAGCATTACTTCTACAGCGCTGTAATTGGCAGGCCCCATGGTTTTATTTAGCGGCATACTTTGCTGTACAGTTTGCCAACCTTGCGACAGCCAGCCTTTTGCATGATCAAGCACGGGATGATCAAAACCCGTTGCGACTTTTTGCCACGGCTTATTCTGAATAAGACTTATGGCGTGTAGCTTAATGTCTGTGGCATCGTTGTCGAAAAACAGCTTTTCGGGCTCATGAGCCTGCATTAAACCTGTTTGTCGTCCTTGCAAATAGCTTACTACTGCAGGATGTTTGCTGAGAGTTTTGTTAAACATGCTCTTTTTAGAGAGCAAGTAACGCAAACTTTGTAAGTCGTCTTGCCAGCCCCACTTTTGCGCATGGGTGACCAGCTTTTTATGCAGGGCTAGTAGCTCAGGGCACTGCAGAACCGGCAAGTAAAGCGATACACTTTGCAGTAACAAACGTACGCTTTTAGCAACTTCAGCCAGCATTTTTATTGAGCCACTTTCGCAAAACACATGCTCGTGGTGCTGCCAATGCGCCAATGCAGTTTGAACCGCGTGGCTAAATGCTTCTTCCGTGGTGGTTGTGTCTTCAAGCGCAAGGAAATCTGGCAGGTGTCGAACTTTAGCGTTAAACCCGTGAAGTAATTGATATCCCTGCGCCGCTTTTGATACATCACTAAGGCGTACCGGCATGTTGTCGTTTATTAGCACCGCCAACGTAAACAAACTGTTGATATCACCTGACATCAATTCAAGCTCTATTTCGTTGATTGGGGAACTGGCTTTTTCTGTACTTGCTTCGCCACAGTCCAGCACAATCTCAACCACACTTTCACCCACACTAACCACATAGGCATTGCGAGTAAAGTGAGTGCTAAACTGTTTAGATAGACGCGTGTTTTTTGCCGCCACGTCCCAATCCTGGGGCCAAGCGCTGGCTTCAAATAGCGTGAGGTCGGGCCTTGAATTATCAAGGCTCACATTGTATTCCATGCGTTTGTGCAGACCACCGCTGACCACGCCGTTAGTCTTTAGCGTCTGTTCGTATTCACCATTGTTACCTCGAACACGAAAGCCCATTTTATTGTTTTGAAAATCGAGCTTATCGGTATCGTAATAGTCGTTCTCAAGGCGCATTTCACGATGAGAGTTAACCTGAATACTGTTTTTTTCGAAAAGAGGAAGTACACGTTGACTAAACGCATGGTGGGCGTTGTCACCCGTTACAAATTTTAATTCTATTTCTGACATGGTTGCGCTAGGCACAGCTTATGATGCTGACACCTTACCTTTGTCGCTTACTTTTCGCAATGCTGGCGCCATGAAACAAGATGCTTTAATTAGACAAAAGTGGAACAAACTTGCCTTTATCGCGGTCAACCAATACCATCTTCACGTTTTAAATTCTAAAATTGGACTTCATATGATTCGAAAGTGGTTAGCAGCAGCCCTTATTGCATGCTCTTTTCAAGCATTTTCGCTACAAGATACCGCTGATTTAGAAGCGTCTTCTTCGCATTACATAAGAGATGACTTGTTTATCTTTATGCATACTGGACCTGGTCGTAACTACCGTATTCTAGGTTCAATTGAAGCAGGCACACCTATTACTGTGCTTGCACGCGATAACGATGCTGAATTCACGCAAATTACCGACAATGAAGGTCGCGAAGGCTGGGTTGAAAGCCGCTTTGTGTCCAATACCATGTCGCAAGCCGAGCAATTGCCAATCATAAGTGAGAAGCTGGCTGAGAGCCAAAGCGCACTGCAAAGAGCGCAGTCTGAAAACGCCAGACTTCGCCAGCAACTCAACGATGCACGTCAGCAGGTATCGAAGCTTACAACAACTAGCGAGGAACAAGCCTCTGAGATAACTCGTCTTACCGCCAAAGTAGATAGCGCGAATAAAGATGAGCTGGTTACCTGGTTTACACGCGGTGGTATGGTAGCCGGTGTGGGTATATTACTGGGCGTAATGCTGACTTACCTTCCCAAGCGCAAACGCAGAAGCAGCGAGTGGATGTAGTGTAGGTTTTATAGCTGTACGTTAAAAAACGAAAAAACGCCGATGTTAGCATCGGCGTTTTTTATTGGGCTTGTTTCGGTAAACAGATTAGAAGTGACAACGTGCAAACACTTTGATGAGTTATATGCGCCTATTATCGTACTGTAAGCACCACTCTATACCCTATTGTCATACGAGAAACATCACCTTGGTCATCATGTGAACCTCGGGCTGTTATCCTCTCATGTGCATAACCCCATTTAAGCTTCGCACAAAGCTTATCAATGAGTTTTAACCCTATTCCAAATCCGCCATCTAACTCACTGATAGTCGGCGCAGATAAAGTCGCTTGGCCTTTTTCGTTAAGCGCCTCTTCTTCAAGGCCGTCCTCTTCGTTGAGCACGGTGAGCGTTGCATCTGAAAGACTTATTGTGACTCTTCCTTGCTGCGTGTGCTGATAAGCGTTTCGAATCACATTTCCGATCACAATTTCGCTCGCCGTTTTCGCCAGCGTTAACTCACAATCGCTCAATTTCAGCTGCACACTCACGTCTTTTCCCGACAACAAATACATTAAATCTTGGCTTAGAGCCTCAACCATTGCTTTAAGGTTAACCTTTTCTTTGGGTAAAGCTGCTTCTTCATTTCTTCCTAACCAAAGTAGAGTTTCGGTCAAATCTGCCATGGTTTTTGAGGCATGATCCACCCGCGCAAGCGCGTTATTGCCTTTAGTATTTTCACTATCGATCACTCTGTGCAGTAATGCCGCGCTACTTCTAATGACGGCAATCGGCGTTCTAAGCTCGTGACTCGCATGGTTAACAAATTCCCGTTCTCGATTTAGGGTGTTGCGCACGTTTTGCAAGCTGCCATGTATCATCCCTGCTAGCGCGTTAAGTTCCTTATAACGAAACTCTGGGATAGGCTTATCGAGCTCTTGTTCATCCAAAGACGCCGCCCACCTCTGCAATGACTCTATGGGGCGAGACACGCTGCGCATAAGAAAAAGCAAGGCGACAAAAAACAAAACCAGTGCAACTACGCCCACAATGGCGCTGTAAATAACATGGTTTATTCTAAAGTGTTTTTTGCCGTCAGAAGGTGGCGCGACAAACACTTGGGTAACGTATCGCGATTCTCCATTTTCTAACGGAACTAACACGGCAAAGTGAGCCGAAATAGGACGGGAAAACCAATCAGGTTTGTTGATATCTTTCATAAGTGAAAACGGTATAAAGCTCTCTTTGGAAAAGCTCTGCTTCACTTCGACAGGCAAACTCTCGTAGTTCGCAAAAACATGTAAATCGAGAATTTGAGCATGCTTGTTGTCATCAAGCTCTGCGCTTTCTGCCGCCCGTATCATGGTATTTCTCAGCATGCCGTCCATACCATCGAAAAAGCTATCGCTGCTTTGTATTGAAAAGAGCACGATAACTACGGCGGCCAAACTTAATAGCGACCACAAGACGTAGCGTCTTAAGCTGATGCGAAGGCCATTTACCACTGTTCGTTTCCTTTATTTGTACTTTTTGGTTCCGCGCTTGTACTTTGCACTGAATTGGACTGCTCTGGTTTTAACGTCACACAAAAGCCTGTGCCGGCTACTGCTTTTACCTCTATGCTGGCATTCGCTTGCACCAGTGATTTACGCAAATTATGAAGATGCACTTTAAGCGCATTGCTCTCTGGCGCATCTTCTCCCCAAACCGCATCGAGAAGACGCTCCCGTGGCATAACTTTTCCTTGTTGCTGTAACAATGCCTTTAGCAGCGTAAATGCTGTGGGGCTTAACTTAATAGGCACGTTCTCAACACTTACTACGTCGCTTCCCATTGCTAAACTTACGTTGCCAAAGCGCAGCTTTTTCACTTGTGATGAACGCCTGTGCGCCAGTGCAAAAACCCGAGCAACCAGTTCGGGCATGTCAAACGGTTTCACTAAATAGTCATCGGCGCCTTTTTGAAACCCTTCTAGCTTGTTTTCCAACTGGTCACGGGCGGTTAGCATAATAATAGGCGTATCGTTGCCGTCTTCCCGCACCCTTTCACATACGCTTAAGCCATCAAGTCGCGGTAAATTAATGTCCAGCACCATAACATCAAACGGATGCTTTTGGATAAGAGACAGCGCGGCTACACCGTTTGCAGCGTGGTCACATACCATGTCTTCAAGCTCTAAATAGTCGATAATATTGCCCGCCAGGCCCATATCATCTTCCACTAGTAACACGCGGATCATTAGCCGTACTCTCCGTTAAAGGTTTAACCAAATGCCTTGCCATTAAATGTCTTACATCGTCATAAATTAACAGTAATGCGGGTATTAATAAAAGTGTGATGACGGTGGCAAACAATATACCGTACCCCAGCGACGCGGCTGCCGGAATTAAGAACTGCGCTTGTACCGACGTTTCGCCCAATATGGGATATAAGCCTACAAAGGTGGTAATTGAGGTCAACAACACAGCTCGCAAGCGACTGGTACAAGCTTCAATAACTGCCGTTTCCACCGGCACACCTTCTTCTCGCAAAGCGTTGAATCGTGAAACCAACAACAAGCTGTCGTTAACCACTACACCGCTAAGCGCCAATATGCCGTTCAGCGAGAGCAGACTTATCATTAATCCATTCGACCAGTGGCCGATAATGGCTCCGACTATACCAAAGGGGATGGCGGTCATAATAATAAGCGGCTGTACGTAGGATTTAAGCGGAATCGCCAACAACGCAAAAATAGACAACAAGGCTAGTATAAACACGCTCTGCATAGAGCTTTGCGTTTCAGCTTGCTGCTCAGCCTCACCGGCAAAATAAAGCGATAAGTCCTGATATTGACGCGATAGCTGAGGAACAAACTCGTTGTTTAAGTAATTCACCAGTTCGGTAGAGGTAATAACATCGCTATCCACCGACGCGCTAACCGTTAGGGCGCGTAGGCCGTCTATACGTACCACCTGTTTTTCTTGTACATCTTGAATAACGTTAGCCACTACAGAAAGCGGTACTACGGTGCCATCGTCCAGACGCACTTGCGTGTTCATTACATCAGACGGATTCATTCTGTCTTGTTCAGGATAACGCACCCGCACTTTTACTTCGTTTTTATCGCGCAAATAGCGCTGAACAATTTCGCCACCAAATGCTTTTAACAGTTGCTGCGATAGGCTTTGCGTATTCAACCCCAACGCTCGTCCTTCGGGGGTAAGTTCAAAGCGCATCATGGCTTCGCCGGGTGTCAGCGAGCTCTCAACTGCATATACACCATCGATATTGTTAAGTACTTCAATAAAGGCATCGTTAGCCGCCGTCAGGGTATCGTCGTTAATGCTTTTAATTTCAACGTTAAACCCGTCGACCATCTCTCGGCGTGAGCGTATTTTTAGACTTTTTACGCCTTCTAAATTGCCAGTTAACGCATTCCAGCGTGACGACAATTCATCAAGAGAATAAGAGGAGTCTTCATCAAGTGAAATGGTGATTGTGCCGCTTTGATCGCCACTCGCCGTTACTTGCAAACTGCTAATGCCACTTTTATCTGCGCCGTTTTCTTGGGTTAATTGGCGGTCTGCCTCTAGCGCATTTTTCTCTAGCAGCATTAAGTTGCGTTCGTTCTGTCCATAGCTGGCATCGCTGTAAAGCGACATATTGGCCGAAACCGTATCGTCCTGCATACTGGGGAAGAAGCTTACTCTTACCGCACCTGTGAGCGGTAGGCTAACCACCATGACAAATAAGGCAATAAACAACAATACAGCGGCATAACGGTACGCTACGGTGACTTTCAACAGGCGCTGATACACGCGGTAATTAAACCACTGAAGTCCACCATCCGCTTTTTGCTGCACTTTGTTCCATACGCCACCTAATCCCCCCCGCGCTTTTTGCTTGGTTGGCAGATGGGCTAAATGAGAAGGTAAGATCAGCTTCGATTCCACCACCGACAGCAACAAACACAAGGTAACGATAGTGCCGAACTGAGAATAAAGCGTACCTAAGCCGCCCGATACGTTCGATAATGCGAAAAAAGTGGCCACTGTGGTTAGCACACCAAACAGTGTGGGAACCGCCACTTTATGGGTACCTAAAATGGTGTTTTGAAGCGTATCGCCATGCTGTTTACGCGTGGCGTACACGCTTTCCCCCACCACCACGGCATCGTCCACCACAATGCCAAGGGCCATGATAAAACCGAATGTGGTCATTTCGTTTAACGTCATTCCCGTATAGCTGTCGGTCATGAAGTACAAGGTGCCGAAGAAGATAAAGGGCAACCCAGCCGCCACCCAAAATGCCACGCGTAAATTTAGAAACACGGCAAGAGTAACAAATACCAACACAATGCCCATAAGCGCATTGCTGGTAAGTAACGTCAATCGCTCGGTAATAAGCGTGCTTTTGTCATACCAGGTTTCAAGCTCTACGCCTTCAGGTAGCAAGCCTTTTTCGTGCCATGCGTCCACTACTTCGTGAGCCTGCTGTACCATTTTGGTTACGTCACCATATTCATCCATAAGCACCTGGATACCATACCCATTGGTACCGTTGTAACGTGACAAGTGATAGCTGTCGTCGGCAAACATATCGCGCACTGTAGCAACATCGCCAACGGTGAGTATGACGCCATTGGTATCGGTAATGAGGGGGATGTTGGCAAAATCTTTCGCCCAGTAAGACTGTTCAGACGCTTTTAAACGAATCACTTTTTCTTTGTTGCGCAAGCTGGTTGTAAGCGCGGTATTCGACTCCTGGTTAACGGCATCAGCCACGTCTGACAGCGTTAATCCGTAGGCTTGAAGCTTACCTTCGTCTATTTCAATAGACATCATAGGGTCGACAAAGCTGCCTGCACTGACTTCGCGAATGTCATCTGTTGCCAGTAAATCTCGCTCTAACTGCTCCCCCAAGTATTGAAGTGAAGCGTGGTCGACGTCACCATAGAGCTGCACCCAAATAGCGTGCTCTTGTCGGCGTGCTTTGCTTATAACTGGATTTTCAGCATCAGATGGGAAGTTAGAAATACTATCTACTTCGGTTTTGATGTCGTTGAAAAGCGTGTCTAAATCGTATTCGGTTTCCTTTTCTACCTGCACACTGGCGCCGCTGGCGTTCGAGGTAGACGTAATTCGCTTAATCCCAGGGATTGCCTCCAGCGCGGTTTCAATTTTGATAGCTATCCCTTCTTCTGCTTGTTTAGGATCACCACTATCGTATGTCATTGAAATGGTAACAAAGCGTGGCTCCATACTTGGAAATGCCTCTTTGCGGATATCGTTCATGGAAACCAAGCCAAGCACGATAAGGCTGACCATGAGCAAATTGGCCGCCACCGAATTTTGTGCAAACCAAGCGATAATTCCCCGAGGGCTTTCCCCGTTATGTCTATTACCTTTAGGCTCTTCGCTGCCATAAAATGGCGCGCCTTCTCGATTATTTGTCACTGGCTTGCCCTCCTGTTTGTCCTTCCACTACGGGCAGTACTTTAGTATTCACCAGATAGCTGTTTAGAGGACGTGCAACCACCAGCGCTTGATGCAATTCGCCAGCTTGCTCAGGCATGCTACCCCCGCTTAGTTCGGCCCCAACATCACCCGTAATGTCACTGATTTTTGGCGGGGTGATGTAGGCATAGCCTTCGCTTTCGAACAGTACCGAAGGCGTAAATTTTGCCAACTGTCCGGTAGATGGCATTACTAACCATACTTCTTGCTTTTGCGAGATAGCGGAAGCCGGCAGTTTCCAGACATTGTCGAGTGCTCTTCCTTCAATATCTGCCTGCACAAAGCTGCCGAATAAAAGAGGCGTTGAGTATGCTAACGGCTTTTCAACAACCGCTATGGCATTACGCTGACGCGTTGTATCACTTTGATGCCATTCAACGCGAACGATATTGGCAACCCAGGTATTTCCCGTAGTGGTATCGGTAAGCGTTACCGGCCAGTTAAGGGAGGCATCACCAGACAACTGCGTTTCATCACCAGAAGGTAGTTGAGCCCATTGGCTAGGTGAAAGGCCAATAGCCACTTCGGCAATATCTGCAGAATAGAGTGTGGCGACCGCACTTCCAGCTTGAACATAGCTCCCTAGCGCAATGTCACGGCTGACCACCAATGCATTAAAAGGTGCACGTAACGAGGTAAACGCCAAATCTCGCTTGGCTGAATTTACACTTTGCTCGGCTTCATCCAAAGTGGCCTGAGCCGCCTTTAGCTGTGGCTCACGCAGTACTAATGCCGATAAAGGTTCACCATCAAGCCCTGAACGTGTCCATTCATCTTTCGCTTGAATACCTTGTAATCGCTCTTCTTCCAGACTTACCACAGCCGCTTGATAGGTAGCATTTGCACTTGCTAACGCCTGTTGATAGTTGGTGTCATCAATACGTACCAATACCGTGTTATTTGCCACTAGGGCACCAGTTTTAAAAGACGAAGATATATCAGTAACTTGACCACTAACCTGTGCGACTAAGCTCAAGCTATCTTGCGGAACAACCTGACCATACCCCCTCACCTTAGCGTTATAGCTGTCGGCGGTTACATCAATAACGCCTACTTGAGCCAGCTGAGTATTGCCGCTTTGTTCTCCCTTTGGGCTGCGATTAGTGGTATTCACTGATGACGTGTCGCTTGCCCTTTTAAGCCTGTTCACACCGCTATCGGCAATAGGTAATGCTGCTGGCCTTTCACCACCTGCAGGTTTCTTTGCCTGAACGGCATTTTGTGGTTGCTCGGCATTCGCGGAAATTGCTGGAGACGTTGGCTTTGATTCGGTCTGCGGTTTTGCGCCGGGATGTTGGGCGCCCATATTCATCATGGTATACATAACCGCTAGCGCAATACTTGCAGCGGCGAGTAAGGTTACAATAATTCGTTTGTTTCTCATTGTGACACTCCAAGGCCAAGGGCTAGGCCTAAGTCAATTCGGTTTTGTAGTTTCTGAGCGTGCAGCTCAACTGCCTGAGCTTGTAGGTTAAAGCGCGTGTCATACACAGAAAGTAAGTCCAAGATGTCAGCAAGGCCCTGTCGATATTGACCTTCAATGGTAGAGACGCTGCGCTCTGCATTTGCTATTGCCACGTTGGTGTGGCTAATTCGAGCACTCAACGCGGTTTCACTATCCAGCGCATTTTGGGTTTCCTGTACCGCCGTTAATAACGTTTCGCGATACTGCCACCAGGCATTGGCTGAGGTTAGCTTTGCATCTTCAACTTGCGCCCTTAGAGCGCCCCCCTGAAACAGTGGCGCGGTCATCTGTCCAAGCAAACTCCACAAAGGGTTAGTAAACAAAGCTTGTGAAGGTGTAGAGGCATTATCAGAAAGGGATGCAGACAAGCTAATGCTTGGCAACAGGGCTTTGTACGCCACACCGACTTCAAACTCTGTTGCTTTTAACGCATAAAAGGCCGCCTGAAGATCGGGTCTACGTGCCAGATCCTGTTTCGGCAAAGTTGTTAGCGGCAATAACACGTCGGGAAAACTAACTTGAGTGTTGAGCTCGTTTAGCGATTGGTTTTGCCTGCCTAAGAGTACGGCCAACGTGCGCTTTGCTGTTAAAAGTGCATTTTCATATTGGGCAATAGTAGCGCGAGTATTTGCACTGCTTGTACGCGCAGTATCTAAATCGTCTAGGCTTCCCAGCCCGGTGCTATAGCGCTTTAAAATAACGGCTTCGTTATTTTCTAGTACCGTTAGCCGAGACTGCTCAATATTCAGTAATTGCTGCTGAGTGAGTACGTCGATATAGCTTCTTACTACGTTAGCGACCAGAGAATCTCTGGCAGACTGATAACTGGCTCTGGCACTTGCTGCATCTAAATTTGCTGCACTTATTCCATCGCTGATTTTTTGCCATAGATCCAGCTCCCAACTGACATTCATGCTCGCGCTATAGCTTGGACTGATCGAGTTAGAGCTCGTACTGGAGCTGGTAGATGCATTGCTATTGGTGGTTTCACTTTTTGACGCAGAGAAGCTCGCGTCAACATTAAGGTTCCTATCCGCTTTTGCACTATCAATGGCTACTTGTGCTTTTCTAAGCGTTATTAACGACTGCTGCAGACTAGCATTAGAAGACAGGGCTTCATCAATGTAACCGGCTAAGTGGGGTAACTCTTTGATATCAATGACATCGGTTAACGTCGTGTCCGAATTCAGCAGCAAGGTTTGTGTTGATTCTTGTTGCTGTGCTTGAGACTGCCACACAACGTTGTTACCCGTTGACGACGATGCCGATTCGCTCAACGCTCTGTCATCAGTACTTGTACATGCAGACAGCAAAATGCAAAGGGTAATGCTATTTACCGTCAGTTTTATCTTGCCCATGACTTGTGCCTATTATTTGGCGCACAGGCTACTTTCGAAGGTCTATGCGCAGCTTTTTTAAATTAACTGACACGAGTATTTCAAACGCAGGGTTAAGGTCCGGTTAAGGAAAGAGCAAGGAATTAGAAATAAATGAGAAAGGTAAGAATAAGGTATTAAAAAGGCCAGCTTAACGCTGGCCTTTGAATGACATGTTGTGAAGATAGCTCTCAATTAAATCGCTATCTTGCCAAGTCGGTATTTACCGCAAGTATTACCGCTTATTCATCATCTTCAACTAGGGTCATCAACGATGTGTTACCACCTGATGCCGTAGTATCAATACTGATGGTTTTTTCGGTCATCAAACGCTGAATAAGGTTATCGTTATATTCAGCTGTGATAACCGGCAAGATAGCGCCTTCGCGAGATGACAGCATTGCTGTAATACGCGCAGTACGCTCTGTACCAGAGTCGACCACCACGCCAGATAAATCTTCATCCATTAGCAAGGTATCTAGATGCGCAAGACGCGCTACCTGGAATAAGCCTTTTGGTGCGCCAGTTGATTCAAACTTGTTTTGAATTTCTACTGCTTCTTCATAGAAGATTTCAGACACAACTGATACTACCGGGTTACCCGTTGATAGCGCGGTCACAATAGACAGTAACCAGTATTCGAAGGTTACTTCTTTATCGGCAAAACACACCAAGATCCCGCGAGGCTCTAGGTAAAGCTTGTTCGATTCACCTGTTGGCCCCGGCAAGGTTTGTGGCTTGGCTAGCTTGCGTTCAACACTGGTTAACTGCTGACGCGCCGTCGCAAGCGTACGGTTCAAGTCATCAGCAAGCTCGTCAACGATGTCCACTTTCGCAATTTTAGCGAGAAGCTGACGTACCATAGAAATACGGTCATTCAACGGCGTATGACGCCACTGCACTTCTACCGCTTTCGCTTTATCCATCATTACGTGCGCACGCTCGGCAATCTTTTCATCACCGACAAGCGCTGCATCAGTACCATCTACATCATCAATGTGCGATGGCTTAGGTGTGGCACGTTCCATCATTAAACGAGGCAGATAATTAGGACCACCCGCTTTTGGACCTGTACCAGACAATCCACGTCCACCGAAAGGCTGAACGCCAACAATAGCGCCAATCATGTTGCGGTTAATGTATACGTTACCCGCGCGGCTCTTGGCTGCTAGTTCGTTAGCACGCTCTTCAATACGCGAGTGAATGCCCATAGTTAGGCCGTAACCTGTACCATTGATTTGCTCTAGCACACTATCAAGGTCTTTCGACTTAAAGCGAACAATATGTACCACAGGGCCGAACACTTCTTTTTCAAGCACATCAATGTTCTTGATTTCATATAAGGTCGGCGCAAAGAAAGTACCGTTTTCAAAGCCTGCTGGCATTTCATTGCGATAAAGCAGCTTAGCTTTATCTTCCATATACTCTTGGTGATCGGTCAGGCTCTTAAGCGCCTTCTCATCAATAACAGGGCCTACATCGGTAGCAAGCTGCGTTGGGTCACCAACGGTAAGCTCTTTCATGGCGCCGGTTAGCATTTCGATAAGGTCATCAGCAATTTCATCTTGTACGAACAATACGCGAAGCGCTGAACAGCGCTGACCGGCACTTTGGAAACCAGAGTGGATCACGTCATCAACTACCTGCTCTGGCAGTGCAGTTGAATCAACAATCATACAGTTTTGACCGCCCGTCTCTGCAATCAATGGCACCTGTTCGCCACCACGTTCTGCAAGCACTTGGGAAATTAACGTACCGGTTTGCGTTGAACCTGTGAACATTACCGCTTTAATGCGCTCGTCTGGTAGAAGGGTTTCGCCCACTTCTTTACCAGGCGACACAATAAGTTTCAGTGCGTCTTCTGGCAGGCCTACCGAGTGCATAATATCTACCGCACGCTGCGCAATAATGCTGGTTTGTTCAGCAGGCTTAGCAATAACAGTGTTACCTGTTACAAGTGCCGCTGCCACTTGGCCTAAGAAGATGGCTAGTGGGAAGTTCCACGGGCTAATACAAAGCACAACACCACGAGGAAGTAAGCGTTGATCTTCAGCAAGCTCTTCTGCACGCGCCGCGTAGTAGCGACAGAAATCAACGGCTTCACGCACTTCATCAATGCTGTCTTGCGCTACTTTACCGGCTTCACGCATACAGATAGCGATGAGTTCTGCCATGTGGCGCTCAAGCGCATCTGCTGTTCGATTAAGTATTTCAGCGCGCTCGCTTACATCGCGTTTAGACCATGCTTCAAACCCAGCTTCGGCTTCATCTAATGCTTTACGCATATCATCAGGCGTAGCGTAATGGTGATAACCTACCACGTCGTTGTGGTTAGTTGGGCTAAGTACCGCTGTCGCACCTTCTGGCACTTCACCGGTCACTTTGTAGTAATCCTGCCAGCGTTCAAGTTCGTGTTTAAGCGCCGTTACCGCATTGGTGTCGGTAAGGTCTAGACCACGCGAGTTATCGCGCTCTGGCGCATACAGCCCACGTGGGGTTTTGATTAACTTGTTATAGCGTACTTTCAGGCGTTGTGTTTTCTCTACCGGATCTTCAAGCAAAGACTCAACCGGTTTTTCATCGTCAACGATGGCGTTTACAAACGACGAGTTCGCGCCGTTTTCAAGAAGACGACGTACAAGGTAGGCCAATAAGTCTTCGTGTTCACCTACAGGTGCATAAACACGGCACTGAATTTTATCCTGTGTTACCACCTGATCGTAAAGAGTATCGCCCATACCGTGCAGACACTGGAACTCAAAACCTTCTTTGTCGTCACCAGCAAGCTCAACAATTACAGACGCTGTGTAGGCATTATGAGTCGCAAACTGCGGGTAAATGGTGTCGCGATACTCAAGTAGACGGTTCGCACAGGCATGGTATGACACATCTGTTGACGACTTACGGGTAAATACAGGGAACTCTTCAAGGCCCGCTTGTTGAGTAAGCTTAATCTCAGTATCCCAATAGGCACCTTTAACTAAACGCACCATTAGCGGACGACCTACCTCTAGGGTAAGTTCACGTAAGTGCTCTATAACGTGGATTGCGCGTTTTTGGTACGCCTGTACGGCCAAGCCAAAGCCTGTCCAACCGTTCAGGTCTTCATCGCGAAATACAGCTTCAATAATATCTAGAGAAAGCTCTAGACGGTCAGCTTCTTCCGCATCTACGGTTAAACCGATATCGTATTCTTTCGCCATCATACACAGCGCTTTCAAGCGCGGCGGAATGTCTGCCATGGCGCGTTCGCGGTGAGAAAATTCAAAGCGTGGGTGAATAGCAGAAAGCTTTACCGAGATCCCCGGTGAACGCTTAGGACCGCGTCCGTTAGCCGCTTTACCGATTACTTTTATTGCTTTTACGTATGCATCGTAGTAACGCTCAGCGTCGCGCATAGTGCGTGCGCCTTCGCCTAGCATGTCGTAAGAATATACGTACCCTTTGGTTTCTTTCTCTTTGGCGCGATCTACCGCATCTTCAATGGTTTCGCCCATAACGAACTGACGACCCATAACACGCATCGCAATGTTCATGGCGCGGCGAATAACAGGTTCACCCAAGCGGCCAAGGGTTTGTTTTAATAAGCCAAACTGTTCTTTCTTGCGCTTGTCGGCATAGTTCACCATGTTGCCCGTAAACAACAAGCCCCACGCCGATGCGTTAACAAATAACGACTCTGAATTCCCCAAGTGAGGTGTCCACTGTCCCTGAGACAGTTTGTCACGAATAAGCTCATCTTGAGTGGCTTTGTCTGGAACACGCAGCAAGGCTTCAGCCAAGCACATCAATACCACACCTTCTGCTGTAGATAGCGAGTATTCATTTAATAATGCGTCAACACCACCGTGCCCTTCTTGCTCTCGGCGAATTTGAAGCACCATCTTTCGTGCGCGTTCCCATGCACGGCTTCGTGCACGTGGGTTTACCTCGGCAATGGGAAGGATTTGATCCACAGCCACCGACTCACTAATGCGATAGTAGTCTCTTATACGCTGGCGTAGGGGTGAAGTTGTATGAAGTGTGTCGTTAATGAGCATTGCAACCCTTTCATAGAAATAGCTGTAACAAAAAGCGTTCCCGCCGTGTAAGACTGCTCACGGTTACATGGAAGCGGCTAAAAAACAAGCAAAGTCGAAACCCTGCGTTGACCTGTCGTTCTTCTTTTAACTTTATACTTTTGGATGAAGATCACGACAGTGCCAAATTTGCGCGGATGGTAGCACACAAAATCGCCCTGCCAAGCCCCTACCAGCAAAGTTTTTTTGATTCTCTGTCAAGCTACGTATTCAGTGCGTTAGATGACATTTCACACGCAGCTCAACAAGCCCTGTTTTTCACTTTTCATCAAAAGAAATAACGGTCACGCCAGGTTGTGAATATTTGTCCATTTCAGTCAACGCATTAGGCGCTTCTTGAAGTGAAATTATCTTTCCAATCAGGGCTTGGGGATTCAGCTTTTTTGTGGCGATCATGCCAAACATGGCCTCGTAACGATACGCCTGCATACCGTGACTACCTATTACTTCAAGCTCATGTGCAACGACCGTATCCATGGGAATAGGTGGCGTCGATTGCTCAGCTAACAGCAGACCAACTTGAACATGTTTACCACGCTTTCTCAGGCTGTTTACTGAATTTACACAGGTAATAGGATTTCCTAGGGCGTCAATTGACACGTGCGCACCGCCTAAGGAAACGCGCTTGATTGTCGCAGACACATCCTTTTCATTCTTAGCATTAATCACTACATCAGCGCCTAACTTTTTCGCCAATGCCAATGCTTCATCTGATATATCAACAGCAATAACGTTTGCGCCAATACTCGATGCAATCATCACAGCAGATAGCCCAACGCCACCACAGCCGTGAACAGCGACCCATTGCCCAGCGCTCACCTTACCTTGGTCAACCACTGCGCGAAATGATGTAGCAAAACGGCAACCCAAGCTAGCCGCAGTCACGTAGTCTATTTCTTCAGGGAGATGAACCAGATTAACGTCTCCAAAATCGATTTCTACATATTCTGCAAACGAGCCCCAGTGAGTAAAGCCCGGCTGTGTTTGGTTACCACACACCTGGTGATTACCCGAAGAGCATTCTGAACATCTTCCACACGCACTAATAAAAGGAACCGTAACTTTATCGCCCGCTTTGAATCGCTTTACATCGCTTCCAACGGACTCGACAACACCAGCAAATTCATGACCCGGTACATGAGGTAAGTTTATTCCATCATCATGTCCCATCCAGCCATGCCAATCGCTGCGGCACACGCCTGTGGCTTTTACCCGTATCACTACCCCGTGAGATTTTGGCATGGGCTTCTTTACGTCCTGAATATTTAATTTTCCACCAAACGATTCAAATACCACAGCTTTCATGATTACAGCCCTCCAAAATAAGACTAATAAGTGTTCACACCATTGTGACTAAGTCTAAAAGAGTGCTCGCGAAATAACCTTGCTTTCTATTTAGCTTAAATAGCCCAAATTGAAAGAAGCTTTTAATTGATATTTAATTGAGGAAAGAATCCATCAAATAGGACATAAAGAAGAGCATGGATAATGTTGATAAGAAAATTTTAGCCTTACTTCAAAAGGACGGAAAATTGTCGAACGCCAAGCTGGCTGAAAAGCTCAATATGAGTGAAACACCCTGCTGGAGACGCGTAAGACGATTAGAGAGCGAAGGATACATTGAGAGTTACCAAGCGAACCTGAACAAACGAAAGCTAGGGTATGGCGTGCTGGCGTTTGTACAGCTCACTTACACAGCCCATGACACAAAAACAACGAGTGACTTTATTGATATTATTCAACGCTGCGACAACGTTTTAAGCTGCCACAACATCACAGGTGGCGCTGATTTCTTACTACAAGTGGTGGCCAGAGACTTGGATGATTACGGCCACTTTGTAGATACAGTACTGCGAAAACTCCCCGGCATATCAGATATATCATCAAGTATTTCCCTTAAAGAGCTTAAATCAACAGTTCGACTGCCTTTAGATTGCTGAATAAACACCACAAAAAGTGCCATACTTAAATTTTGGTACATTTGTCTAATTTAACTCTGGAGTAATAAGTAGAAGTATAAAAACCGTCTACACTTTAAAAAAACAAAAATACAAATAGATAGGTATTTGCCGATGTGGTTAAGAAAATTCAGTTTAATTCAACGTTTGGGCATTATCGTTGCCCTAATTACGCTGTTATTTGTACTTCTTACTGCCGTTGTTTTAAACAGGCACTACGAAGCATTAAAGCAAAAGTCTTATGATGAAAATCAGCACCTGGTCGAGGTGGTTCATACCATGCTCAGTAGCTTCGCGGCGCGCGCCGACGTAGACGAGGCAACCGCTAAGCAACAGGCGTTAGAGGCCGTCAAAGCGCTACGATACGACGGCAGCAACTACTTTTGGATCCAAGACCAAACGCCATCTATGGTTATGCACCCCATCAAGCCCGCCCTTGACGGTCAAGATTTACGAACCTTTAAAGACGGGAACGGCAAAGCCTTCTTTATAGAAATGGCGCAAAAAGTGAAATCGAAAGGTGAAGGTTTTGTCGATTATGTATGGCCGCTTCCCGGTGAAGAGTCACCTACCGACAAAATTTCCTACGTTAAAGAGTTCAAGCCGTGGGGATGGACAGTGGGCTCTGGTATCTACCTTACCAATCTTGAAAAAGAATTTGCTCATCTTCGCAATGTGATTGCGGTGTTTTGTCTGGTTAGCATAGTGCTAGTTGTGGTGCTTGTTTATGTGATTGGCGGCAGCATAGTGAAACCGGTTCAAGAAGTAAGTGAGCGAATGAAGGATATCTCACAAGGAGAAGGTGATCTTACCCGCTCGTTGCCTGAAACTGGCCAAGATGAAGTAACGCGTTTGGCACGCTACTTTAATGAATATACCGAAAAAATGCGCCATTCTCTGTTGGGGATCCGTGAGAATATTAATTCACTGACCCAGCAAGCAGAACTTGTAGAAACATCAAGTAAAAATAGTAACGCTCAGGCACAGACGCAAAATGAAAATATGCTTCAAGTTGCCGCTGCCATGGAAGAGATGACAACGCAGATAAATGAGGTTAGCAATAACGCAGATTCTGCAGAAAAAAGTACCAGCAGCGCGCGGGGTAACGTGCAAAACGGCGCCTCGGTTGTGGATAGTACCGTAAACGATATACGCTCTCTTACCTCTGATATTGAAAGCGTAAGTAGCGCTGTTACCGAACTTGCTGCGCAGACTGAAAGCATTGGTGCAGTGCTTGATGTAATTCGCGGCATTGCCGAACAAACTAACTTACTGGCGCTTAACGCTGCTATAGAAGCAGCGCGAGCTGGCGAGCAAGGACGAGGTTTCGCCGTCGTAGCTGATGAAGTGCGTACACTGGCAAGTCGAACCGGACAAAGTACCGATGAAATCCAAGCGATGATAGAAAAGCTGCAAAGTAATGCCAAAAGCGCAGTAGATGCAGTAAAAGTAAGCCAGTCAGCGTCAACCAAAACGGTAGACAACGCTATACAGGCGAATCAAAATCTGCAAGAAGCTGATCGCTTAATGACTGAAATTGCAGATATGAGTAGCGAAATAGCGCGGGCTACCGAGCAGCAAGCGGAAGCCGCTACCGAAGCGAATATGCGCATCAATGCGCTTTCGGGTGCTGCTGATAGTAGCTTGAGAACGGCAGATGAATTAGCAGCTGCGAGCCAAGCGTTACGCGCAAGCTGTATAGCAATAATGGACATTGCGAACCGCTTTAAGCTTTAAAGCATTTTACATTTCAACGAGCCTGCTGCGCTTTGCTGCAAAGCATTGAGAAGCAGGCTCCGTTTACTGCTGCTACCACTCCATAGCTCACGGTAATTTTCTTTTAAAAAAAGTAAACTTTGCCGAATTTTGCTTCTCTTACGTCAAGTTGTTTAAAAGCTCACATGGTTTAATCAATACACCTACCTTCTGCGTATGGAAGAAAAGACCTGAGTGCATTACACTCAGAGGCACCATAAGTGGCGGTTAATCGATTACTTTTTATTGAGCGATATACTAGCCACCAAAGTAGTGACTTATGCGCAATAAAAGCCAGACGCGCAAAAAATCAAGGAGTTGAATATGAGCAGTGGTTCAAAGGGTAAGCCTATTATATTATGGGTTGTCGGTTTTTTCGTGTTGCTATTTTTGGTGTATTTCCTGTTCGCCAATACCATCATCAAATCTATTCTTGAGTCCAAGCTGGGCGAATCCTATGGAGCAGAAGTGAATATCGACGAGTTCGACCACTCTCTTTTTCCAACAACTGTTACGCTGAAAGGTATTGCACTCACCAACCCCACAAAGCCTACTCACAACCAAGTTTTTGTAGGCGAAGCTCACGCAGACGTTGAGCTAAAGCCACTGTTAGATGATCAAGTTATCGTAAACAATCTTGATTTACTGAAAGTGCAGTTCGATACACAGCGCGAGTCTGAAGGTGAAGTGTATCGCGTTCCAGAACGTTCACTGTCATTTGACGAAATTAAAGCAAAAGCCAAAGAAGCGGTGCCTACGGTTGACGAACTTCTCGCCCGCAATCCACTAAAAACCACTGCTGCCATTGAAAATGCAAAGTCTGCCTACGAAACCTATGGAAAAGGTTTGAAAGACGACTATGAATCTTTACCTGATAAGTCGCGCATTGAGTACTACAAAACGCAGGTAGCCCAGCTAAAAGAAACGAACTACAAAGACCCTCAAGCCTTGGTACAGGCAAAGTCTTCATTTGATAAGTTGAAAGAAGAAATGCAGGCAGACCGCGCGCTTATTAGCAATTTCACGGAAAAAGCGAGTGATGCCAAACAAGCCCTTAGTGAAAGTGTTGAAGCACTTAAGAAAGCGCCACAAGAAGATTACGCGTTGCTGAAAGGGGTAATTGCAGGTGACCAAGCGGCACTTTCTCAAGTCACTTACTTTGTGTTTGGCGACAAAGCGGCGGAATACACTGAGTACCTTATGGCAGCAATGCAAATTGTTATGCCGCTCATTCAAGGTGAAGAAAAAAGTGAAGCACCGACTGAAGTGCCGTCGATTTTGGTGAAAGAAGCCAATGTATCAGTGCTTTGGCAAAATGAATCTATCACTAGCAAATGGAACAACATTACAAATGTTCACGAAGTATTCGGTAACCCCACCACCTTTACTATTGAAGCAGCGGGCGAGTTACTAAAGTCGTTTACTTCCAGCGGTGAATTCTGGATTGACGGCGACGGTGTTGATGCCAGCCAAGTCTGGCAGCTAGCCGGCGTAAATATGTCTAACATTTCATTTAGCGGTAATGAAACACTAAATGCGGTGCTTAAATCAGCGCTGATGAAAACCAATGGATCGATGAAAGTCACTGATAACATGCTTACCGGTACGGGCGAAGTTGACCTTCAGCAGCTCGTTATGGAAGCAACTGGCACCAGTGATATCACCAGTGCTATTGCGCAGGCACTGCAAACGTTAACCAGCCTAAACATGACGATGCTGCTAGACGGCACGCTTTCAGACCCTGGCTTTAACATTAAGTCTGATCTGGATAATAAGCTGGCTAAAGCGGCGCTTTCACAGCTTACTGCCAGCCAAAAAGACAAGCTGGATGAATTAAACAACAAACTCAACAGCATGATAAGTAACGAACAATCATTGCTATCAGGCGAGCTTGTTGACGTAAACAGTATGCTTAGCGCAGCCCAAGGCGACAGTGCCGCCCTTCAGGAGCTGCTTCAAGCTCAACTTAACAACGTTGTTGAGCAGCAAAAAAGTAAGCTGTTTGATAAATTGAAGGGAAAATTGGGCCAAGGTGAATAATGCGCCTTTGACTCGACGCTGCTTCGCGGCATAATAAGACACAGCAGAGGCGAAGAGCCTCTGCTTTTTTCCGCTTAACCACATTGTCAGGTGAATCTGTGTTGCAAGGTAAATGGCTTCCCATTGTATTGATAGTACTGCTTGGTCTATTGCAATACAGGCTATGGTTTGGAAAAAATAGTATTCCCGATTACTTCAACCGAAAACAAGAAGTTCACTCTCAAGCCCTTCAAAATGCCAACCTCGCTCAGCGCAATGCCCTACTTAAAGCTGATATTAGCGATTTAAAAATTGGTTTAGAAGCCATTGAAGAAAGAGCCCGAAATGAACTCGGTCTGATCAAAAAGGGAGAAACCTTCTACCGTATTTTGCCCGCAGATTCTAAGTGAAGAAAATGACATCGCCCCGCGTTGTTGCGGTTATCCCCGCAGCCGGAGTTGGCAGCCGAATGCAGGCTGACCGCCCAAAGCAATACCTCACCTTAAATGGTAAAACCATTCTTGAACACACTATTGACGCGCTGCTACAGCATCCGTTAATCGATGACGTGATCGTAGCGATAAGCCCAGGTGACGCGTATTTTGATCAATATCGGTTACGTGAAAAACCCATTCGCGTTGTAGATGGCGGAAAGGAACGCGCTGATAGTGTATTGAACGGGCTTATGTCACTTGGCGAGAACGATTGGGCACTGGTCCACGATGCGG
The DNA here is from genome assembly GCF_055755235.1 of Alteromonas sp. R7. Classification (NCBI taxonomy): domain Bacteria; kingdom Pseudomonadati; phylum Pseudomonadota; class Gammaproteobacteria; order Alteromonadales; family Alteromonadaceae; genus Alteromonas; species Alteromonas sp. R7. The sequence goes on from NZ_JBVTQX010000002.1 coordinate 641,019, forward strand.
CCAGACCTTGTATCGAGGAGAGCGATATTTCCGCGCTGCTCGAACTAATAAACAGTGATGAGGTTTCTGGCGGTATTCTAGCTACCCCTGTTCGTGACACCATGAAACGGGTCAAGTCTTCGTCGAATGTGATTTCACACACCGAAGATAGAGAGGGTTTGTGGCACGCGTTAACGCCTCAACTTTTTCCAGCAACATTGCTAAAACGCGCGCTTCAAAATGGTTTATCACAGGGCGCGAATATCACAGACGAAGCCTCTGCCATGGAGCTTGAAGGCTACAAAGTTGCCATGGTAAGCGGAAGTCCGGCAAATATAAAAATAACGCATCCGGCCGATCTTCCTTTGGCAGAATTTTATCTTAAGCAAAAATTAAGCGCGCAAGGCCAGAACGCTCAAAACTACAGAGTTCAAAGCCACAGCGCAAAAAATCAAAAGGCACAATCATAATGCGAATTGGACACGGATTTGATGTACACAAGTTTGGCGGTGAAGGCCCCATCACAATAGGTGGCGTCAGTATCGACTATGAGCAAGGACTGTTAGCTCACTCAGATGGCGATGTATTACTACACGCACTGTGTGATGCAATGCTAGGTGCAGCAGCACTCGGTGATATTGGCAAGCACTTCCCTGACACAGACGACGCATACGCGGGTGCAGACAGCCGCGTGCTGCTGCGTCACGTTGTCAATGTAGTAAGGGAGAAAGGTTACCGCTTAAGTAATGCAGATATGACCATTGTGGCGCAAGCACCTAAGATGGCGCCGCATATTACTGCTATGCGTGAGATTATTGCCCAAGACTGCAACGTATCGCTTGACGATATCAACGTAAAAGCAACGACCACTGAAAAGCTAGGCTATACAGGCCGTAAAGAAGGCATTGCCTCTCACGCCGTTGTTCTACTGGAAAAATTATGAAGCCTTTACACACTGACCACTGGCAGTACTATTTCGCAAAACCTGTATCCACCGGTATTTTTAAATTCCAAGCCGACGATTTTCAAGTTGTAGAGGATTTGGGTTATACCCCTTGTGGTGAAGGCGAGCACCAGTTTGTATTTATTGAAAAAACCAATACCAATACCGCGTTTGTCGCTGAGCAGCTAGCCCGTTTTGTTAACCTTCCATTACGCCAAATTACCTATGCTGGTCGCAAAGATAAATACGCGGTAACGCAACAGTGGTTTGGTATTCACGCGCCGGGTAAGCCTGACTTCGACTTCAGCAACTTTGAACTGGAAGGCGTTAAAGTGCTTAAGCAAATGCGTCACAATAAAAAGTTGCGAACGGGTCAGCTTAAAGGCAATCACTTTACAATTACTTTGCGTCAGGTACTGCATCCTGAGGCCATTGAAGAGCGTCTTCAAGAAATTGAAAAACACGGTGTACCAAACTATTACGGCGAACAACGCTTTGGCGTAATGCGCTTAAATGACATGGGTGAAGTGCAGCGCGGTGGAAACCTAGTAATGGCCGAGCGAATGGTAAACGGTGAAACCATCAGACACCGCAACAAACGTTCCATGGCGCTTTCTGCACTGCGCAGCTGGTTATTTAATGAAATGCTTTCTGCACGCTTAGAAAAAGACGTATTCGACAAGGTCACTCACGGCGACGCGCTAGTGCTTTCAGGTTCTAACAGCTTTTTCATCAACGAAGGTTCCGACGGCTCTGAGCAGCAGCAAGACGCACAACGTCGTTTTAATGCCAAGGACGTATGCCCTTCAGCACCGCTGTGGGGTAAAGGAGCACTTGTTACGCAAGCTGACACACTCGCGCTTGAGCAATCTGTTGCAGAGCAAAATAGTGAAGTTATCGACTTTTTAAGCCAGTGCGGGTTCGAACAAGAGCGTCGTGCGATAAAAATTTGGCCTTCACAGCTTGAATGGCAGAGTAAGGGTGATACATTTACTATCTCTTTTGCGCTTCCAAGTGGCTGCTTTGCAACCTCAGTCCTTAGAGAGTGCGTGGAAACCTTGTCCCCAATTAACAGGGTGTAAAGAGTATTGAGAAAGCGTGGCGCGCAACAGACTAAACCTCGCGTGGCTGTAGATAAGAATAAAGGAAAGTACGCAACATCATGAGAGCTTCTAGAAAAGGAGACGCGTTAGCACAACTGCTTTATAACGAGGGAATACGTTCGCAAGCAGTATTGAACGCCATTGCTGGTACGCCGCGGGAAAGCTTTTTACCCGACGCGCTGAAACATAAGGCCTATCAAAATACGGCATTGCCAATAGGTCAAGGCCAAACCATTTCGCAGCCTTATATTGTTGCGAAAATGACAGAGCTGCTGCTAGATAGCCCTAATAAACCCGAAAAAGTGTTAGAAATAGGCACGGGTTCAGGTTATCAGACCGCTATTCTTGCGCAGCTTTTTGCCAAAGTATTCAGTGTTGAACGTATTAAATCATTGCAGTTCCAAGCGAAACGTCGAATGAATCAGCTCGACCTTCACAATATTGCAATGAAACACGGCGATGGTTGGAAAGGTTGGGCGTCCAAGGGCCCTTACGATGCCATTATTGTCACCGCCGCCGCTGCAAGTCTTCCACAGGATTTGTGCGATCAGCTTAAAGAAGGCGGACGGTTGATTATTCCCGTAGGTAACGAGCAACAATCGTTACTGTGTATTGATAGGATTGAAGGTGAACTAAAAACATCGACCATTGAATCGGTCCGATTTGTTCCCCTTGTAGCAGGAGAGCTAATGTGAAGCTTTTTGAGCCATGTTATGACATGGCGTTACGCTGGGCGAGACATCGTCACGCAACCAAATATTTGGGCGGGTTAAGCTTCTCAGAGTCGGTTTTCTTCCCTATTCCACCTGATGTTATGCTTGCGCCAATGGCACTGTCTCAGCCTGCTAGAGCATGGCAGTTCGCTTTTATTACGACCATCGCGTCGATTTTGGGCGGTATTGCTGGCTATTGGCTTGGTTACTTTGCTTTCGATGCTTGGCTGGCTCCGCTTATCGAGAGCTGGGGGTATACCCACAAAATAGACACGGCAATGCAGTGGTTTAAAGACTACGGCGTATGGGTAGTTTTTCTTGCTGGTTTCTCACCTATCCCTTATAAAATTTTCACCGTGAGTGCTGGCTTCTTGCAAATGGCCTTCTTGCCATTTGTACTGGCATCAGCTATTGGTCGAGGCGCACGCTTCTTTTTGGTCGCAGCACTTATGCGCTGGGGGGGCGCAGCCATGGAGCAAAAGCTAAGGCAGTATGTAGAAGTGCTTGGATGGGGAGTGGTCATCCTCGCAATATTCGCTTATTTACTATTGCGATGACATGCGTAGGCCCCACCTTCACATAGGAATTTTGTTATATATTTGTGTACTCATCGGGGGCTGCGCAGGAAGGAGTGCACCCGCTCCCGTCGTTTTATTAAATAGCCAAGTTTCAGATGGAAGCGAAGAATACACAAAAAAAACCTATAAAGTTCAACGGGGAGACACCCTCTATGCGGTGGCATGGTACACGGGAAATGACTATCGCGACTTAGCAAAATACAACCAATTATCAGCCCCTTACACCATTTTCCCTGGTCAAGTTTTAATCGTCACACCACCTTCGAATGTGGCTACAGCCCCCGTTATACGTAAGTCTAAGACCAATCAGTCAACAGCTCCGACCACATCAAATGTAGACAAAAGTTTGGTTGACCGCCCACAACCACAGGCGTATCGTGAAAGTGAAAAAGTTGTTAATCCACAAAATGTTACAACTGTCAAGAAGCCGTCACAAAGCGTCAAAAAACAAACACCGACGAGTTTCCCAGACAAAGTACAAGAGTGGGTGTGGCCTGCAGAAGGTAAGGTAGTTGGAACCTTCAGTAAGTCAGAGTCAGGCAACAAAGGTATTGATATCGCTGGTGCTAAAGGCAGTAAAGTCGTAGCGGCAGCAGATGGAAAAGTTGTTTACTCAGGTAGCGCACTAAGAGGTTACGGTAATCTGGTTATCATTAAGCATACAGATACCTTTCTAAGTGCCTATGCCTACAACGACACTATTTTAGTCAAAGAACGAGAATGGGTGTCGGCAGGGCAGCAAATTGCAACCATGGGTGACAGCGGAACAAATTCGGTAAAACTTCATTTTGAAGTTAGGTATAGAGGGAAATCATTAGACCCTATGAAATACCTGCCAGCATTAAAATAATAAAAATAAATAACAATAAAAAAAGATAAAGGAGAAACGTCATAAGGTAAACCTTGTAGCAGGAGATTCATGATGGGTAAGTCAAATAAAGCCTTAGAATCAACACCTCAAGATGATGTAGAAGTCATCGATATGCCAGCTGATATGAAAGCTGACGAAACCTTAGTTAACGACGCTGAACTAGAAAATGACGACGCCATTTTCAGTCAGGATGACCAACCTAAAAACCTGGATGCCACACAGCTTTATCTAGGAGAGATTGGTTTTTCACCACTGCTAACCGCAGAAGAAGAAGTTTATTTTGCGCGCCGCTCACTGAAAGGCTGCGAAGCCTCTCGTAAACGTATGATTGTAAGCAACCTTCGCCTTGTTGTTAAGATTGCTCGCCGTTATAACAACCGTGGGTTGGCACTTCTAGATTTAATCGAAGAAGGCAATTTAGGACTAATTCGTGCCGTAGAGAAGTTTGATCCTGAACGCGGATTCCGCTTTTCAACATACGCCACATGGTGGATACGCCAAACCATCGAACGCGCTATCATGAACCAAACGCGCACTATTCGTTTGCCTATTCATGTAGTGAAAGAACTAAACGTTTATTTACGTGCTTCTCGTGAACTTTCACAAAAGCTTGATCATGAGCCAACTGCAGAAGAAATTGCACTAGCGCTTGATAAGCCTGTGGAAGATGTCACTAAGATGTTGCGTTTAAACGAGCGCATTACCTCTGTCGATACACCTATTGGTGGAGAAAATGATAAAGCACTCCTCGACATTATTGCTGACGAGAAAGAGTTTAGCCCTGAGGAGAGCTTACAAGACTCAGATATCAAAAGTAATATTGTAACCTGGCTTGAAGAACTAAACCCTAAGCAACGCGAAGTACTTGCTCGTCGTTTCGGTCTTATGGGATATGAACCTTCAACACTTGAGGATGTGGGTGCTGAAATTGGCTTAACACGTGAACGTGTTCGTCAAATTCAAGTAGAAGCACTTCGCCGTCTTCGCGATATGTTGGGTCATCAGGGTCTTTCATTAGAGAACCTGTTCGACCAAATGAAGTAGCATCTACGCGCAACGCAAAAATAAAAGTGCCAGTGTTGTGAAGCTCTCAATTTTTGAGTTTCACAACACTGGCATTTTTTTATATTAAATTGGACCTAGTTCCAATCTCTCCGTTAGTTTCGAACGAGGGTAACGAATATGTAAGGGTGAGGATTTTTCTCATCGGCGTCATGTTCATCACGTGATACTTCCGTCCAACTTGCTGCCGCCTCATAGTCTGGGAACTGTGTATCTCCGTCAACAGTCAAATCAATATGTGTGAGATACAAAGTGTCAGCGCTATCTAAGAACGTTTGGTAAATAGTACCGCCACCGATAATCATTATTTCATCGTTGTCGCTGTTCTCTGCGCTTAGCGCTTTGGCTACCTCAATCGCTGACTCTGGTGAATCTACTACCGTCGCGTCAGATAAGCTGTAGTCAGTATTACTCGTTATAACAATGTTTGGCCTGCCAGGTAATGCCCTTCCGATTGACTCATAGGTTTTGCGGCCCATTATGACGGCTTTGCCTAAGGTGATCGCTTTAAAGTGTTTTAAATCAGCCGGTAAGTGCCACGGCATATCATTATCTGCGCCTATAATTCTGTTTTTCGCCATAGCAGCAATCATCGCTATCTTCATTTCATTACCTATAAAGCCGTTTTTATTGTTGAACCGCGGCAGTATATCAATATCAGCGACCAAATGTGTATTGGCTCAAAGGGTATAGCTTTAACACCCAACAAATAGAAACAGTTATCATTTGCATTATTATTTTAACTGTTCTAGTGTGTATACAGGAGGTCGCGACAATGCAAATAAACTATCTATGCCCTAAACACGCAGATTGGGTTTACAACAACCCAGAACAGGCCCTACACGTAATGGCGCGCGATGAAATGCAAGGCACAATGCTTATGCAAAGCGGTCAGTTCAGTGACGCAATTCCATACCTTGGCTGCGCGTTTGATATCGCCGTTATTCTGCTTGAGGTAGACGGTGGAGAAAACAGCGCAATGACAGCTAAGATTATGGGCTTAACAAGCTTGCTTGAAGAGACATACTTTCATCTGAAACTGCCTCACCACCGAAACGCAATTGTCGACAGAGCTCATACTGTCATCAGCGCCTCGAACAACATCGTGAACAGCAATGTACCACTGCGCTTCGCCGTGTAGTTGCAACGATACTTATGCGCCTAAGTACTTCACCTTACTTTTACTAACGCTTTAGGAGAATTCATGAAAGTTAACCTTAAACGCTCAGCTCTAATGCTATACGCCGCTGTATTTAGTTCAGGCGCATTCGCTCATGCAGGACACGATCATGAACACTGGACTAGCGGTGTTATGCATGCTCTGTTTTACGCCTCTCTTGTAGGCTGTGCAGCTGCGTGTGGCTTTGCGGCTTATAAATACTTCAACGCTAAAAAGCGCTCAGCAAAGTAAGGGGTACGAATTATGATTCATCAATTACTCTCAAAAATTCATGCCGTTAATCCCTTCCCTGCGGCTAGCGCACATTGCGACATTCCTTGCAAAATTTACGATCCATTTTCGGCGCAGTTGGCTGCGTTGAGTGTTATTCGCTTCGTAGACCTACTTAACGAACTTGCCGAAAAAGAAACACTTACGTTCGCAGATCAAGCGCAAATGAGCCGCCTAGTAGCAGAAAAGGAAACCCATGCAGAGAAAGTAAAGCAAGAAGTCAGGGTAATATGGGGCGATTACTTTAAAGCCCCTCAGTTTGAGAAGTTTCCAGATACTAACGAGCTGGTACATAAAATCATGCTGGCCGGTTCCGGGTGTAAGCAACACGTCAGCAGAGAAAAAGCTGAAGAGCTGCTTTCGTTAGTGAATGAATTTGCAGAGCGTTTCTGGGCAACCAAGGATGTCGCAACCAAAAAAGCAACGTGCCCCTATCCACCTTCTGAAGAAGTGGTTTATCCCGACCTATAAATGTTTAAAATTATGCGGGTCACGGGGAGCAGCATGTTGCCTTCTCTAAACGACGGTGACTTTGTCTGTGCAATGAGATGGCCTCTTAGGTGGCTGCGTAGTGGGCAAATCGTGGTTGTTAAAAGCAGCACTTACGGCGTAATTATCAAAAGGGTAGACCATGTTAACACCGACGGAACGTTTACCTTAACGGGCGATAACAAGGCCCACTCTGTAAGCCAAGGGGCCATGGGTAAGTTTACTCGCGCTCAATTGCTGGGAAAGGTTATCTATCATACCAGTGAGTAAGCCAGCACGATGAGGGTGCATTAGCCTAACCGCGTTACTTACAAAAAAGCTCGCACGTTGTCTTTGCAACGATGCGAGCTTTTTTTGTTCTAATTTGCTTTATAGCACTGGTTACCAGTAATTGTTTCGAAATCGACTGTCACTCAGCGATTGTTTCTCAACGACTGTTTCTCAGCGACGATACTCAACTTCCACGTCGTAATCGTCTTCGTCCCAGTCGTCATCATCGAGATCGTCACCTAAGCCGTCTTCGAATTCATCATGGGCTTCTAGTGTATTCTTGTGATAAGTGTCCCACTTGAATTCCACTTCTTTCTTCTCTTCTTCCTCTTCCAGTTCTGCTGGAAGGGTTTCGATGAAGTCCATAATGTCGTTGCATAAAGGATCTAGATTCATCTTTTGGAACGCAGATATTTGATAAACTGGACCTTCCCACTCTAATGCGTCAATAACATGCTGACAGCGCTCTTCGGCTTCTTCTTCAAGTAGCAAATCGACTTTATTAAATACCAACCAACGAGGCTTTTCTGCCAACTTAGGGCTGTATTTTTCAAGCTCTTCAATGATCGCTTTTGCGTGTTCGGCAGGATCGGTTTCATCAACAGGGAAAATATCGACCACGTGAAGCAAGATACGGCAGCGCTCTAAGTGCTTTAAGAAGCGTATGCCTAATCCAGCACCATCTGCAGCACCTTCAATCAAACCGGGAATATCAGCAACAACGAAGCTGCGCTGTGAGTCTTGACGAACTACACCTAAATTAGGCACAAGGGTGGTAAACGGATAATCAGCCACTTTAGGCTTAGCTGCCGATACAGAGCGGATAAAGGTTGATTTACCTGCGTTAGGCATACCAAGTAAGCCAACATCGGCGAGAAGCATAAGCTCTAGCTTAAGGTTGCGAATTTCACCTGGTGTACCGTTGGTTTTTTGACGTGGGGCACGGTTCGTACTGCTTTTAAAGCGGGCATTACCTAAACCGTGAAAACCACCTTGTGCTACTTTAAGCTTTTGACCATGACGAGTCAGGTCACCTAATACTTCGCCAGTATCACTATCAGTAGCACGCGTGCCAACAGGCACCATTACGGTGAGGTCTTTACCTTTCTTACCAATACAGTTGCCGCCTTGACCATTTTGGCCACGCTCAGCACGGTGAAAGCGCTCAAAGCGAAAATCGATCAATGTATTTAGGTTTTCATCGGCCTGTAAAAATACACTGCCGCCGTCACCACCGTCGCCACCGTCTGGGCCACCTTTAGGTACGTATTTTTCCCTTCTAAAGCCAATTGTACCGTTGCCGCCGTCACCGGCTTCAACGCGAATTTCAGCTTCATCTACAAATTTCATTTATCACTCCGGGCTGTAATGCCGTGGGTTATTAACTTATTTAATGCGAATACTAAGTTTACACCAAATTGCGCATCGGCGCTTTTGAGTCTACTCAGCATTCTAAAAAATTGAGAAGTAAAACCTTGCTCAGCGCTAATTCATTTTCAGAATATAATCGCTATTAATTAAGAACAGAAAAAGAAAGAAAGGTTTCACAAAACAAAAAACCCCGCAAGCGCGGGGTTTTTCTAAGCCTGTTCGGCGAGAAGCTTACGCGCTTACTCAGCTACGATGCTTACAAATTTACGGTTCTTCGGTCCTTTAACGTCGAACTGAACTTTACCGTCTTTTAGTGCAAACAACGTGTGGTCTTTACCGATACCCATGTTGTCACCAGCGTGGAAACGAGTACCACGTTGACGAACAATGATGTTACCAGCAAGAACAGATTCACCACCAAAGCGCTTAACACCTAGGCGTTTACTTTCTGAATCACGACCGTTTTTGGTACTACCACCAGCTTTTTTGTGTGCCATGTGTTCGTGCTCCTATTATGCGTTGATACCAGTGATTTTCACTTCTGTGAACCACTGACGGTGACCCGCTTGCTTACGAGAGTGCTTACGACGACGGAACTTAACGATTTTTACTTTATCGCCACGACCGTGTGTAACAACCTCAGCAGTCACCTTACCACCAGCAACGATTGGTGTGCCGATTTTTACGTCGTCACCGTTGCTTACCATTAAAACTTTGTCAAATTCAACCGTTTCGCCTGGGGCTACTTCGATTTTTTCAAGACGAACGGTTTGGCCTTCGGCCACACGGTGTTGTTTACCGCCACTTTGGAAAACCGCGTACATAGTTAACTCCGCTCTGCGTCCACTGACGCTTCAATTCAAAAAACAGGGCGCGAATTGTACGTGAAACATCAGTAAATCACAACCCCGATTCGCAGAAAAATAGATTATTTTTCCAACATGGGGCGAATTATGCCCCAATTGCGTATTTGATGCAGCTTCAAATGCCCAAAAACCGTTAAAAATTCACAAATTTTTTTGAAAAAACAGTAAAAATTTTTAGGTCGTATTAAATCAAAATGGAAATATTGATAGGTCAAATTACATAGAAATGCGATCCAAACAGCGCAAGATCACGCGAGTGAGATCGGCAAACGATCCCCAAATATGCATTGCGATCAGACTGCGATCGAGTTGTTGGATCCCACGAATTAGATCGTTTTTACGATTACTACTCCCCCACTTTGTATCTGTGACTTGGGGGCAATGCTACTCCCCTAATTGAGAAACAAAGTTGCTCTTAAACACTTCGTTTTCTTCGTACAAACGTCAAAAAATAGCGACTTAACAGGAAAAATTATCGAGAGCACCTATAATTGCATGTGATCGCATGATTAAGGGGGCGTACATGCGGCAAACCGCTAAACACGGAACAGAATTTATATGAAGAATGCAGCCCCACCTTTTTCACATCTGGTTTAACCGTATTTGAGGAATTACACGTAAATGCGTTAAGCCGTCATTTTTTAAGACAATTTGGTGGATAGTACAGATGATTAAGGTACAATCGCCACCAATAATTGCCCAAGACGTAAGAGTAAGTATTTATTGCCATGCCTATGGATATAGATCAAATCCGCGCCCTGTCTAATGATGATATGCAGGCGGTCAACCAGCTGATTCAACAACAAGTCGACTCTGATGTTGCCCTAATTAATCAGCTTGGTTTTTACATTGTAAACAGTGGCGGCAAGCGATTACGCCCACTTCTTACCGTGTTAAGTGCGCGGGCTATGGGAATAGACAACAACGATCACCATACCCTTGCGGCGATTGTTGAATTTATTCATACCGCTACCCTATTGCACGACGATGTGGTTGACGAATCGACCATGCGCAGAGGGCGAGAAACGGCCAATGCCATTTTTGGCAATCAGGCATCAGTGTTAGTGGGTGACTTTCTTTACACCCGTTCTTTCCAAATGATGGTGAGCCTTAAACGCATGCGCGTTATGGAAATACTGTCTGAAGCCACAAACCAAATTGCTGAAGGTGAAGTGTTACAGCTGATGAACTGTAACGATCCCAGCACTACAGAAGCACGTTACTTTGATGTTATTTATGGTAAAACGGCGCGTTTGTTTGAAGCTGCTACGCAGTTAGCGGCTGTGCTGACCGACCAAAATAAGCACATTGAACACGCTATGCAAGAATACGGCAAGCACCTAGGCACAGCCTTTCAGCTAGCTGACGATATACTTGACTACATGGCTGACAGTGAAGAAATGGGCAAGAATGCGGGCGACGACTTAGCTGAAGGTAAGCCAACTCTGCCATTACTTTACGCTATGTGGCACGCAAGAAATGACGACGACAAAGCGCTTATTCAAGAAGCTATTGAACAAAGCAATGGCCTACCACACTTGACGCGGATTCAAGGCATTATGGAAGAAACCGGTGCTTTGGACTACACACGTGAATGTGCGCAAAAAGAAGTACAAATGGCCATTAACAGCTTAAACGCTATTGAAGATTCTGAATATAAAGAGGCGTTAATCGCGCTGGCACATATTTCAATTGAGCGTACAAGCTAACTAGCAATAGATAACTAATTGTCGATAAGTGATATGAAAAGGCGTGTTGTAAGCAACACGCTTTTTTTATTGGCAATTACCAATTACGAAAACTAGCTAATTATTAAAAAGCTAGCCTTCGAGCATGAAACCTATCATCCCCACTAAAAAACCAAGAATACCGCCAAGCGGAGGAAGCCAATGGTTTTCCATACGAATTTGCGGTGCAATATCCTGAAACACCGAATAAAGTATTCCACCTGCGGCAAACAGCATTATACCGCTCATTACAACGGGGAACTGCGCTAGATAATAAAAGCCTAACAAGCTAAACAAGGGGCCAAGTAGCGCCATTAATACAAAGATAATAATGAGTTTGGTGCTGCGCTGCTTGTTCTTTGGCAACATTTCCCTATATGCATTAAACCCTTCTGGTAAGTTTTGAACTGCAATCAGTAGGCCTAATAACATGGTACCTCCGCCTAACGCTGCCGTAGTACCAAGTGCGATAGACTCAGGCACAAAATCACTGAGCATGGCGGCTAACTGGCTGCCTGCGGTTTTCTTTTTCGCCAAGTAAATATCAAGGGCCATAAAAGCTAAAGCACCGCCTACGAAGCACATTATGGCCGCAAATACCGATACGTCTTTTATGCCTTCAGGTACAAGTACAAGACCCACCGCCGAAATTAGCGCTCCTGCTCCTAACGCTAAAATACCATGGCGTAATTCTTTTTCTAGCCACTTAGGCTGAATGCCTTGGTAAGTCGCTAAAATAGCGCCAGCAGGCATCGCTAAGCCTGCTACTGTTGCCATTATTAATAAACCTACAATATCGCCTTGTGGCATAACGACTCCTTTCTAATCATTGCTTGTACATCTTCCTATTGATTACTACACACAGCACCATTGGTTTACAAATAATACCAGTCCGCATAGATAATTACCCACTCAGCGAGAGTTAAAATGTTCGTAATCGCGACGTGTTATCGCAGGTATAGTGGTTCTACATCAAGGTGACACAACAAGGAGTACGAACATTTTAAAAGCGCGTAATGAAAAAGAGCAGCTTAAGGCTGCTCTTTGCATTTATAACGATGGGTTGTGTTGGCTATACACAAAAAGTCGATTAATTTAAGTCCAAATCTCGGGTCATGTTCTCGTTCTTATCGCGATGCACAATAATGTTGTCTTCAATGCGAATGCCGCCAAACGGTTTGTATACATCAATGGTATCCCAGTTGATGTACTTAGACGCAGGCGTCGCTTTAAGGTCGCGCAGTAGACTATCGATGAAGTACAGGCCCGGCTCAATAGTGAACACTTGACGCGCTTCTACCATACGCGTGCAGCGTAAGAACGGGTGATCATCAGGAGCAGGCTTAGGCGTGCCTCTGTCATCATTAACCAATCCGCCCACATCGTGTACCTGCAGCCCCAAGAAATGGCCAATGCCATGTGGGAAGAACGTGCGTGTAATGCCCATTTCCACAATCTCAGGTGGCGTTAAATTCACCATGCCGGTATCGTGAAGAATTTGCGCAATACCATCGTGGGCTAACAAGTGAATGTCTGTGTAGGCTACACCCGGCTTTAACGAATCGACTAAGGTCAGCGTTACCTTATCTACCGCTTGAATGAGGTCGCGGAACATCGCTGAATTATGAACACCTTCTTGAGCGTAAGTACGCGTAATATCTGCCGCATAGCCATGATAATTTGCACCCGCATCAATCAGAAACGAACGTGATTCTTTTGGCGCTACGGTATCACACTGCATGTAATGCAGAATTGAAGCATGCTCGTTAAGTGCCACAATACTGGTATATGGTACGTCGTTGTCACCTTGTCGGCTTGCTGCGGCATAGGCAAGATTGATATCAAATTCGCTTTTGCCTTCACGGAAGGCTTGCTCAGCGGCCTTATGGCCTGCCACCGCCAGCTTGTTAGCTTCACGCATGCAGTCAAGTTCATAGTCGGTTTTATAAGCACGTTGATAGTGCAAATAGTGCAACACGCGGTCTGGATTTACATTGTCAAAACCCAACGCTTTTGCCACTTCAATATATTCGCCTACATAGGCAAAACGGCTTTTATCGTAAGGCAGAAATTTCTCTACCGCATCGGCCTGTTGAAGTAGTTTAATGTCGAAGCTGTCAGTCCAAAAGTCATTTGGCTCTGGTGGCACTTTGTGCCAGAAATCTTCAGGGCGATAGAAAATAAGCGTAGGCTTGTCTACACCGTTTACCACCAGCCAACAGTTAGGGTTATCAATAACAGGCACCCATGCTTTGAACTGCGGGTTTACCTTAAATGGGTAGTGATTATCGTCCAAGAAAAGACGTTTGCCCTGCCCTGAGTGAATAACTAGTCCGTCTAGCCCTTCTCGCTGTAGTGCTTCGCGAGTTCTAGCTTGAAGCTCTTCGATATGCTGTTGGTAGGTTGCTTTATGTTGCGACATAGCCCCTCTTATCTTTTTAGTCGTTAGTTAGCTACTAGTGTATCACGAGGCCAGCATGACATGCATACTGGCTCAGACCGCTGTGCTGTTGTATACGTTAAGTTTCCCATACTGGTAAAATAATAACGTAATGAAAGGCGTACCCGTATACGCATAACCTTTGATTGCTATCGCGGTGCTAGTTGCAGTGTACCTGTTACCGGATGTGTACTTACTGCATCTGCCGATGGGATCATATCGCGGGTAAGTTGAGGGAAGATATTCTCGTTTCCACCTAACTGCTGGTCGTAAATATGCTGATACGCCATCACCGCCTTCACGTAAGCACGGGTTTCTTTGTAGGGAATATTCTCAATCCAAATATCCACGGGCAGCGCTTCATTAGCAGGTAACCATTCCAACACTTTGCGCCAACCAGCGTTATAAGATGCGGACACCAGCACAGGGTTATTGTTTAACTTGTCCATTAAATAACGCAGGTACTGCACGCCGTATTCAACGTTATCGTCTACCTGAAAAAGTGTGTTACGACTTACTTTCTCTTTTGCTACATAACGCGCTGTTCCCGGCATAAGCTGCATGAGTCCTGCCGCTCCCACCGAAGAGATAGCATCGCTTCTAAACGAACTTTCGCGGCGTGCAATAGCCATAGCCAGCGACTTTGAAATGCTGTATGCCTGCGACTTTTCGCTGAATACATCGTTAAAGGCCAGTGGGAATCGGCGCTCGACATCATCCCAATAGCCACTTCGCGCAAAACTGGTAATAGCTTGATCGTACAAGCCCCACTCATACGCCAAAATGCCCGCATCGGTCACTTTCGATTCGGGTAAATGTGACAGTAAATAAAACCACTCACGGCGCGCTTCTGTGGTTCTGTCTAACCTGAAAAATTCAACAGAGCGTATGGTGGCAGGGGTTTTCGCCACACTGGCAATAGCTGCCGTGTCTCTTGGTGCTGGCGTGTGTGCAAGCGACGGAATTTCGCCTATGTGCGCACTTGCCATAAAGCCATAATAATGGCGTTCTTGAGAAAGCTCTTTATAAAGCACGGTAGCCTGCATAGTTTGACCAAGCGCTTCTAAAGCTCGGGCTTTCCAATAGCGATAGTTTTCTTCTCGCTGCAAACTGACAGGAGCGCTATCAATAACATTAACCACTTCCTGCCACTTTTTCGTGCGAAGCAAATGGGAAATATGCCAAAGCTTTACATCTTCACTGGCACCCTGCACATCAGCAAGTTCAAGCCAATGATGCGCTTGAGGAAGGCGGTCTAGCGTGTAGCTAAGCGCTATTGCTCTTCGCATAACGTGCTGCTGCGCTGGCGAGAACACGTTTTTGTCGTTGTAGCGGTTAAATACCGTGCCGGCTAAGTCAGGGTTTCGCCAAGCAAGTTTCTCGACCGCCCATACAATTACCTCAGCTTCATGCGATGCATTTTTTAGTGGAAAGAGCGCCGTTCTATTTACTCGGCCGGTGTCTCGGGTTACCGATAGCCACGCGTCAGCCAGGTATTGCTTATCACCGGGAAGTTGGCGCTTAAGATAAGAGATAATGCTTCGGTTATCTTCTTTCGCGGCAATCTCTATGCGCTTGATCACCATTTCGGGTGTCATCATGCCCGCTTTTTTCCACTTAGCAAAAAGCGGATCGCATTCATCCGGTTGCGACTGCCCGTGAAGCCATAAAGCGTCGACTTCGGACAAAATAGCTTGTTCGCTTTCACCTTCTTTTAAACGGTAATTAAGCGCAATACAGGTTAGCCTTGCGCCCATACCTGGGCGATAATTGTCTAAAAAAGTGCTGCGATAATCGTTCTTAGCAAGGTAATTAAGCCATTTATAACGCACACCGTAGCTTACCGGCTGACCATTGAAATCTTCCAGAAACTGCTTAACCTCGCGCTTTGTTCTTATTGACATCGTGCGCTCTAGCTTGAGTCTAAGTAGATAAGGATAAAGCGGATAATGCGCCAGTTCATAAATGTCGTTATCGAGGCGCTGAACGCTTCGCTTCGAATACGTTAACAGCTTTTTTTCAACTTCTAGATAACGAGCGCGATCCTTTTCGAAAATATCTTCGGGTAGTGTTAAAGGCTGTGTAGCCCATGCGCCGATAGAGAAAAATGAAGAGAGCGAGCAAACAAATGCCCCCACAACGGTGGCGAACAATTTATTGTTTTTTGTCAGCGAGCGCTGACCTAACCACGAACTAAAATAAAAACCAGACACAATAGAACTCCTACCCTGCTCTACACTCGAACGCTTATGAGCGCTGGCAAATTTGCCGAATCGAGCTGATTGTAAAATGTTGCTGAAAAAGCAGCATTGCGACTGATCCACTACGTTCGTTTGATAAACGAAGGGAAAATTTCAGCCTGGCTCCTTGCCAAAGAAGATGTTGTGCCAGCTGTCGTTAGCTATGCTTTACACACATAGTTGACATGATTGTAGATTATTCTTTTGCTGGATTGGCGCTTTGCGTCAATAACGCTCATTATACAACCACCAATGGCGAAATGAAGCTTGAATTCGATATTTACACTTGAATTTAAGTCATCCGACCACTACCTTAGACAAATTGAAACGCTTGTTTGATTTTTTGTTGAAATTTTGTGTGGCTTTGTAAAGAATCTAGCCACCCTAACGCGTTAGTGAATGCATACGACCCTACAAATTAGTTGGATTACTTCACTAACATCCTGGCCAATGCCGAAGGAGATGATAATGATATACACAGGCAAAAGTCTTTCCGTCAGCCTGTTAGAAGACGGCTTTGCTGAGCTGGTATTCGACGCCCAAGGTTCAGTAAACAAGTTCGACCGCCAAACGGTGAGTGAACTTGACGAAGCAACTCAAGCCCTAATTGCTAAAGGCGATGTTAAAGGCTTAGTGGTACGCAGTGCAAAACCTGCATTTATCGTGGGTGCTGATATCACCGAGTTCACTGGCCTATTCGCCATGGACGATGCAGAAGTACTACAGTGGGTTGCCAATACATCACAAGTATTCGACCGCTTCGAAGACCTACCTTTCCCTACCATCGCTGCAGTTAACGGCTTCGCTCTAGGTGGCGGCTGTGAAATGGCATTGGCGTGTGACATGCGTATTGCAGACACTACTGCTTCAATTGGTTTGCCAGAAGTTAAACTAGGCCTAATGCCTGGTTTTGGTGGTACGGTTCGTCTACCTCGCCTTATTGGTTCAGACAACGCCCTTGAGTGGATGACCACTGGCCGCGACAGAAAAGGCGCGAAAGCCCTTGCTGAAGGCGCAGTTGATGCCGTTGTTGCACCAGAAGCACTTGTTGAAGGTGCGCTTTCAATGGTGAAAGACGCCGCTGACGGTAAATTTGACTGGCAAGCGCGTCGTGCGGTTAAGAAAGCCCCACTACAGCTAAACAAAAACGAAGCCATGATGAGCTTCAGTACTGCTCAAGCTATGGTATTTGCGCAAGCTGGCAAACACTACCCAGCACCGCACAAAATGGTTGAGACTGTTCAAAAAGCAGCGGGCCTAGACCGTGAAGGTGCACTTAAGCTTGAAAATGAAGGCTTTGTAGCGTTAGCGAAAACAGACGCTGCGAAAGCGCAAATTGGTATTTTCCTTGCCGACCAGCTAGTTAAGAGCAAAGGCAAGAAGCAAGCAAAAGCAGCCACTAAGCAGTCTAAGCTTAACGCTGTTCTAGGTGCAGGCATCATGGGCGGCGGTATTGCATACCAAAGCGCAGTGAAAGGCACACCGGTAATCATGAAAGACATTAATCAAGGTGCACTAGACCTTGGTCTTTCAGAAGCGGCCAAAATTCTTGGTAAAGGTATGAAGCGCGGTAAAGTTGATGCGACTAAAATGGCGCAAACGCTTAACGCAATTACACCTACCCTTGAGTACAGCACGCTTAAAGATGCAGACCTTGTTATTGAAGCGGTTGTAGAAAACCCGAAAGTAAAAGGTATTGTACTTAAAGAAGTAGAAGACAATGTAGCGGACGACGCTATCATCACTTCAAACACTTCTACTATCTCTATCAATCAGCTAGCTAAAAGCTTAGACAAGCCAGAGCGCTTCTGTGGTATGCACTTCTTCAACCCAGTGCACCGCATGCCGCTTGTTGAAATTATTCGTGGCGAAAAAACGTCAGAAGAAACCATCAACGCAGTAGTAGCCGCTACCCTTAAAATGGGCAAAACCCCAATTGTGGTTAACGACTGCCCAGGGTTCTTGGTAAACCGCGTATTGTTCCCGTATTTTGCGGGCTTCAGTAAGCTTCTTATCGACGGCGCTGACTTTGTTGCTGTTGATAAAGTAATGGAAAAAATCTTCGGCTGGCCAATGGGCCCGGCTTACCTAATGGACGTTGTAGGTATCGACACAGGCGATCATGCAGCAGACGTAATGGCAGCAGGTATTCCAGAGCGTATGGCTCGCCTAGACAACGACCCAGTAACCCTGTTCTACAAAGAAGAGCGTTTAGGTCAGAAAAACGGTAAAGGTTTCTACAACTACGGTGTTGATAAGCGCGGTAAGCCTAAGAAAACACCTGCTGAAGAAGCATATGCACTAATGGCGCCACACGTAGCTGAGAAGACAGACTTTGAAGCTGACGACATTATTGCACGCCTTATGATCCCTATGGCAAACGAGGCAATTCGCTGCCTAGAAGAAGGAATTGTAGACAGCGCAGCTGAAGCAGATATGGCGCTACTTTACGGCTTAGGTTTCCCTCCATTCCGCGGTGGTATTTTCCGTTGGATTGAAACCATTGGCTTGGCGAACTTTGTTGCTATGGCAGACAAGTACGCTGAACTTGGTCCTATTTATCAGATCTCAGACGGCGTTCGTGAAATGGCCGCTTCTGGTAAATCCTATTTCGCATAAGACCCGGAGGAAAAACTAATGAAAGAAGTGGTCGTAATCGATTGCGTACGTACCCCTATGGGTCGTTCAAAAAACGGTGTTTTCAGAAATGTGCGTGCAGAAGACTTATCTGCTGCGCTAATGACCGCGCTACTAGAGCGTAACCCTGGCGTAAACCCAGCGGAAATTGAAGACATCATTTGGGGCTGTGTTCAGCAAACTAAAGAACAAGGCTTCAACGTTGCACGTAACGCGCAACTACTCACAAAAATTCCACGCACAACAGGCGCGGTAACGGTTAACCGTTTATGTGGTTCATCAATGCAAGCCCTTCACGATGCAACAAGCGGCATCATGAGCGGTCGTGGTGACATTTACATGATTGGTGGTGTTGAGCACATGGGTCACGTACCGATGAACTACAACATCGACTTCCACCCTGGTCTTGCTAAGTACACCGCGAAAGCGTCGGGCATGATGGGTATGACAGCCGAGCTACTTGGCCGTCAAAACGGTATTACTCGTGAGCAACAAGACGCATTCGGTGCGCGTTCGCACCAGCTAGCGCACAAAGCACACCTTGAAGGCCGCTGGGCTAACGAGATTGTGCCTGTTGAAGGTCACGATGCAAACGGCGTATTAAAGCTAATTGACTACGATGAAGTAGTTCGCCCAGAGAGCACTGCTGAGAGCATGGCGGCACTTCGCCCAGTGTTCGACCCAGTAAACGGTACTGTTACTGCGGGTACATCTTCTGCGCTGTCTGACGGTGCATCAGGTATGCTACTTATGTCAGCAGACCGTGCGAAAGAGCTTGGCCTAACGCCTCGTGCGAAAATTCGCTCGATGGCTGTGGCGGGTTGTGATGCGGCAATTATGGGTTACGGCCCAGTGCCAGCAACACAAAAAGCGCTTAAGCGCGCTGGCCTTACTATGGACGATATTGAACTTGCTGAGTTTAACGAAGCGTTCGCAGCACAGGCGCTATCTTGTATTAAGCAGCTTGGTTGGATGGACCACCTAGATACTAAGATTAACCTTAACGGTGGTGCGATTGCACTTGGTCACCCACTAGGTTGTTCTGGTTCGCGTATCTCGGGTACGCTTATCAACCTAATGGAATCACAAGACGTAAGCCTAGGCTTAGCGACTATGTGTATTGGTTTAGGCCAAGGTATTGCTACTGTATTTGAGCGTGTATAAGCGTTTAAATAAGCGCTTTTAAAGCTAAATATTGAAAAGGGCCTTCGGGCCCTTTTTTGTTGATTCTAATTACTTTTCAGATTACTTCAAAATACGAGATAAAGGACTTATCACCCCCTGCGCACCTTGCTGAAGCACGTGAGTATAAATTTGCGTGGTCTTTACGTCTGAATGACCTAACTGTGTTTGCACCGTTCTAATATCAGCGCCCGATTGCAGCAAATGCGTTGCAAAAGAGTGGCGCAGCGTATGAGGCGTAACTTTCTTTTTAATGTCACAAGTTTTTGCCGTGTTCCGTATTGCTTTTTGTATACTCGATTCATCAATATGATGTCGTCGCACTCTTTTGCTTTCAGGATCGACAGATAATCGAGAAGAAGGAAATAAATAATGCCAGCCTAACTCTCTGGGCGCGTTTTTGTATTTCAAACGTAATCGGTGAGGTAGATAAACGCCTGCGTATTTTGGATTTTCTAAATCAGCCGCCAAGAAGTTTTCTACCATAGCGATTTGCCGTGTAAGACCCGGTTTTAATTCCGCAGCCAACGTTACAATGCGATGTTTACCGCCTTTCCCATCCCAAATGCGAATAGCGTTGTAGTCAAAATCAATGTCTTTAACTCGTAGCCTAACCGCTTCCATTAACCGCAAACCACTTCCGTACAATAAAGATATTGGTAACTTTAGGTTGGCAGGAATTTGCTCAAAAAGAGAAACGACCTCTTCCTGCGTTAATACAACTGGAAGCTTGGCTTGCCTACGACTTGAAACAAAGTTGAGTTCGCATGAAAGTGGGCGCTCTAATATATCGCGATATAAGAACGCCAATGCATTTAACGCACTCGCCTGAGTGGCCGGCGCCACATTTTTAGCGTTAACTAGGTGAGACAGAAACACTTCAACTTCTTTGTCTCCCATTTCAGATGGGTGCTTATTATTATTGAAGCGAATAAAGCTAATTATCCATTTACTATAGAGTTCAATCGAACGCTTCGCATAGCGACGGTTGCGCATATGCTCAATCACCATTTGCATGAACATTGATTTCATTTTTTTGATTTTAATTACTGTAAATAAATACAGAATTGCGGTTTTTGACTCGTCCGTAAAATAAAAAGGAAAGATTCCGTACTTAAGTACAGTATTTTCAGATACTAAGTGTAGGTTATTGATGGAAGTGTATTTACGTGCGAAAGTGGCAAAACTATAAATGTGATATATGGAAACTATCCACTTTGCATAAAGGATTTTTTCCTTACACTAAATTGTTAGCTGCTTCAATGAAATCGAAATGCCTTTTGTCTAATAAACAATTATACTTGTAGTACTAGATATATAAGGAGACCCGCTATGAAAATAGAGAACCTCTCAGCTATAGAAAAAGTTGAACTCGCCCAGAGAATTTGGGACTCAGTAGCTGCTGAACAAGAATCTATTGAATTATCAAAAGAGCAAATTCAGCTTCTTAACGATAGGCTAAAGTCCTTTGAAGCTGACCAAAACTTTGGTTCAAGTTGGAGCGACGTTAAGAGCAGAATCACTGGCTAATGAAATTTATTTTATCTATCAGACCGGAAGCAGAAGAAGATATTAAAGAGGCATATTCTTATTATCAACAATGCCAAGCTGGGCTAGGAAATGATTTTATTGCCTCTGTAGAATCAGCATTGATTAACATCACAGAAAACCCAGAGATTTACCAGAAAGTGTACCGGGATTTTCGTCGCGTACTCATCGAGCACTTTCCATTTGGTATTTTTTACAAAATGTTTGACACTAAAGTTCTGGTATTTGCTGTTATGCATACAAGCAGGGCACCAAGAACGTGGCAAAAACGCAGCTAACAAAACGCTGTTGGCACTCCCTTCGGTCGCTGGGACGCTAACACGTGGGCTGACTCACTTCGTTCGGATTTTAGCCCACGTGCTAGC
Source organism: Alteromonas sp. R7 (assembly GCF_055755235.1). Taxonomy (NCBI): domain Bacteria; kingdom Pseudomonadati; phylum Pseudomonadota; class Gammaproteobacteria; order Alteromonadales; family Alteromonadaceae; genus Alteromonas; species Alteromonas sp. R7. The sequence continues at coordinate 662,853 of NZ_JBVTQX010000002.1, forward strand.
GCCCCAAAGCTTAGCGTTAGGTGCTAAAAGGAAAAATTATGAAATCATGGAATGAATTAACTAATCTACAACGCGCAGTTATCGGTATCGCAATGGTTGTTGCGGCGGCAGTTTTGCCAGAGATAGCCTTCTTAGTTCAATTAGGTGGTATGGAAGTCGCATTTGCTCTCGTTTTTGCTAGCCTAGCTCCCATCATTTCTTGGTTCTCAACAAAATACCAAGCAATTAAAGAATGTTTACAAACCTCAATAGTGGCTTTGAGACATAGTGCATCTGCTAAACCTTCCGTTTTCTTCGTACAAGCTTCTTTTTGTGCAGCCGCACTTCTATTTACAAGTTCGGGCTTATTGGCTTTTTACTTTTTTATGCCTAGTATGCTGCTAAATGGGGTCTTGGCGTGAGCGCACCTAACAAGCCAATAAACGCACTCACTTCGTTCGCTGGGACGCATACACGCGGGGCGGCTTCGCCATTATGCCCCACATGTCTGCGCCCGTTATTGAAAAGTTATACGCCATGATGAAATACTGTTGCTGCAACTGCCATATTAAGTTTCCTTGCAAAGGTGCTGTAGATGGATACAAGCTGGGCTTTAATAAAGGTTTTTTGTGCCCCTCCTGCAAAGCGAACTTAACAGAATTGTTTCTTAGTGGTGGCAAGAAAAAAGTGGAATTTGATAGTAAAGCTCATGAAAAGTGGATGTCTTTGTCAGGTTTAGTTGGCATTGTCACTTTCATAACATTGTTTGTTGTTTCCGACGGCTCTTGGATAACTTTCTTCGTTACACTTGGTGTCATTATTTCTTATTTTCTATGCGGTCATTGGCTATGGGGTTTTACACCATATCCAAATGTTATTAGCACAAAAAAGCTATGAAAGGTTGTTCTGACTTGGCGTATAACAAAAAAATCATGTCGCCCGCAGGCGGGCTGGGACACAAACAGGCAGGCGGCTTCGCCATTGTAGCCTGCCTGTTTGTGCCCCATATTTAAAAGTTATAAGGCGTCAGCCTAAACTGCGTTTGGCTCTATAAAAATTCCAGTAGAACTACCCTCACCTGTTTTCATTAGCATCGCTCTGGCTTGTGGTAGGTTAATCCGTCGCTTTCAACTCCAAGGTGGTGTAATAGACGCTTTATCGCCAAGGTATTAGTTGAACCTCGCAAGCGCCATTACACTCGATAGTCCTACTGGCGGCTAGCTTCTGTCAAATCAAAACCTTTATTGCACCGTCGTTTTGCTTGTTTGTGTTAACAATCAATCGTATGCTGGCTTCATTAGTTTTTAAACAGACCAAAGGAAATGGCTCTGCTTATAACAAGGCGCTTAAGACCACTCCCTTCGGTCGCTCGGACGCATTTACGCGGGGCGGCTTCGCCATTATGCCCCACGCAAATGCGCCGCTTAGCTTAATGTTATATTTAAAGGTACATTAACCAAGGAAGTTTAAATTGAAACCATTTTCCTCAGTTGAATCTCGCAATTTTAATACATTGCTTTTAGTTTCCAGAATAGCTGCTACTTTTTCGTTTTTATTACTTATTTTAGGAGTAGGCGTAACGCTGTGGACGTCCTTCACCGAATCACTTCCAAATGCAATTACATTCATGCCTATAATTGTTTGGTCAATTTTAATCTTTTTGTTTGCTGGCATTATTGCTGTGCTTGTCTCAATAGAGGAGCATTTAAGAATGCAAGAAGTACGCGATGTAAGAAACGGCAAAATATAACAAAAAAATTAAGTTCGCCCGCTGCGCGGGCTGGGACACAAACATGTGGGCTGCTCACTTCGTTCGGATTTTAGCCCACACGTCTGCGCCCCTTATTTAAAAGTTAAGTGCCAAGTGGACAGTTATGAATCCAGTCTCTTTTTTAGAAAAGCTTCGCGAACAGTATATTGCTACTGAAGATGACGACTTGCTTTTCACCAACAAAGAATGTGCTCTTGGTAGCACTATTTATCGGTTGAATTGCTGGAAGGATTTTCATGGCAAAGATAGCGTTGTTGTTTTTGAGCTAAAGGAAAAAGGGTGGCTAGTCTCTACGAGTACCTGTTTAGGCATTCGATACTCCGAAACACAAGACATTTTGCTTTTAAGTGAACAGCAATTGTGGGACATAGGTATTCCCTAGCATGGCACCTAACAAAAAAATTAAGTTCGCCCGCTGCGCGGGCTGGGACGCATACATGCGGGCCGGCTTCGCCATTATGCCCCACATGCTTGCGCCCCTTATCTAAAAGTTATGTGTCATCAGATACTTAGGAATCTATCGTTATGGAAGAGTCAGATATTAAAAAGTTTCAAGACGCTAAAAGAGGCTTAGTTGGTCTAAAGCTTTCTTCATTTGTCTTGCTTTTAGTCAGTGTGTTTTTGCCATTTTCTCATTCTCTAGGTATTTCACAGCATTTGATTTATTTTGTTCCTGGACTTGCTGTTTTTGTTTTTGTCGGTATTTGGGGTGGCTATAAAGGCGTTTCACACCAAGATCTCTTAAACATAATTGAGCGACAAATAGCTAGAGATCCAAAAGCAATTCAGAGGTTGTCTAAACGTGACACATAACACATATGAGCCTCCGGGCTGTCAATGAAAAAAGATAGTCCTTTGACCACTATTTCAAGATCAATACCGTTGC